>NZ_NEGZ01000015.1 GCF_002127585.1 Janthinobacterium sp. GW458P | reverse complement strand
CCGCCAGGCCCGTGGCGCGCGCGCCGGCTCCGGTGCGCATCGCGCAGGCGCCGGCCTCCAGGCCCGCGGCGCAGCGCAAGCCGGAAGCGAGCGAGGAGTGGGAAACCTTTTAAGCCGGCCTTCAGGCGCGCCGGGGCGCCAGGGTCGGCGCCATCTGCTTCGCCACGTCGAAAAAAGCGTTGGTGGCCGGCGTGTTCTGGCGCCGGTCGCGCACGGCCAGGCCCACCTTGCGGCTGACGGGCGGATTTAACGGCAGGGCCACCAGCTCCGGATACTGCTCCCGCAGCCGCTGCGGCAGGGCCAGTTCGGCGACGATGGAGACACCGTCGCCGCGGCTGACCATGTCGAGGATGGTAATCACCTGGCTGATGCGGTAGGGGACATTGGGCTGCAGCCCCGCGTTGGCGAACAGCGGCTCGATCAGGCAGGCGCAGCCCGCCTCGGACATGATGAACGGCCCTTCGCACAGCTGCGCCAGGGTGACGGCCGTTTCGCCGGCCAGCCGGTGGCTGCGCGGCACCAGCGCCATCATCTGGTCTTCCACCAGCGGCGCCGTATCGAAACGCTCGTCGGGCAGCACGACGAAGCCCACATCGACCCTGCGCTCGCGTATCCACTGCACCACTTCATGGTCGGCGCCTTCGTCGATGCGCAGGGCGATGCCCGGATAGCGCAGGCGGAACTGCGCCGTGATGGCCGGCAGCAGGTTCAAGGACGAAGTAGGGCCGAAGGAGCCGATGCGCAAACTGCCCTGGCGCTGGCCCAGCACGTCGGCCGCTTCCTGGCGCATGGCTTCGGACAGCCCGAGGATTTCGCGCGCCCGCACCAGCAGCTGGCGGCCCACGTCAGTCAGCTCGGCCGAGGCCTGGTGGCGCACGATGAGGTCCACGCCCATCTCCTTTTCCAGTGCTTTTAACGCGTGCGAGACGGCCGACTGGCTGATGCCCAGCTGCGCGGCGGCGGCGGAAAAGCCGTGCAGCTCGGCCACCAGGGTAAAGATTTCCAGTTGCGTGAAGGTCATCTGTGGTTTTCCTGTGCTATGAGTATTTGCTCATTATTTCATGAGTTGATATTAGTATTAGTATATAAGTGTACAGCATGTACGCCACCCGCCGCGCAAGCGGCTTCACAGGAACTTCCATGTCTTCATCCGCCTTGCCTTTAGCCGCCCTGCCTGCCGCGCAGTCGCCGCTCGTCTACCTGAAACTGATTTTCGTCGCCCTGTTCTGGGGCGGCACCTTTATCGCGGGCAGGGTGCTGGCCCAGCAGATGCCGCCCATGACGGCCGCCAGCGGGCGCTTCGGCGTGGCCGTGCTGCTGCTCGTCGCGCTGGCGTGGAAGCTGGAAGGGGGCTTGCCGCGCCTGGACCGCAAGCAGCTGGCAACGACGGCCGCGCTGGGCCTGACGGGCATCTTTTTATATAACCTGTGCTTCCTGGCGGCCCTGTCGCGCATGCCGGCGGGGCGCACGGCCCTGTTCGTGGCGCTGAATCCCATCGTCACGGCGCTGGCCTCGGCCATGCTGTTCC
The DNA here is from genome assembly GCF_002127585.1 of Janthinobacterium sp. GW458P. GTDB lineage: Bacteria > Pseudomonadota > Gammaproteobacteria > Burkholderiales > Burkholderiaceae_D > Janthinobacterium. The sequence continues at coordinate 95,873 of NZ_NEGZ01000015.1, read as the reverse complement.
GCGAACGTCTGGGATCGTTCAAGTGGCTGGGCATCCTGCTGGCGTTTTGCGGCACGGCCATCGTCATCACGCGTGGCGACCTGGCCGGCGTGCTGCACGGCAAGGGCGGCGGCATCGGCATGGGCGAAGTGTTCATGTTCTGCGGCATTTCCAGCTGGGCCGCCTACACCCTGATCGGCAGAGTGGCGCTGAAGGGCCTCTCGCCCATCGCCGCCACCACGTATGCGGCGATGTGGGGCCTGGCCTTCCTGCTGGTGGGGGCGGCCGTGGAATTTCCGGCCGTGCCGTGGCACAGCTTTGGCTGGCAGGTGTGGGCCGCCATCGGCTACCTGGGCGTGTTCGGCACGGTGATCGGCTTTGTCTGGTATTACGAGGGCGTCAAGGCGCTGGGTCCGTCGCGCACGGCCGTGTTCAACAACCTCGTGCCCGTGTTCGGCATCGTGCTGGCGGCGGCGCTGCTGGGCGAGCCGGTGCTGGCCTCGATGCTGGTGGGCGGCGCGGTGACGATTGCCGGCGTGGTGATGACCAACCGGCAAATCAAGGCTTAACCCTAAGCAAGGACTGGGGTCGGACCCTGAGGGTCCGACCCCGGCATTTCAAGGGTTAACTTATAGCTCAACGGGCGCGGCGGCGTTTGGATGGCTTGGCCGGCGCCTTCTTGTGCCGGCTGACGGAAGCGCGCATCACCTTCGGCTCTTCGATGCCGTTCTCGGCCGCCAGCATGCGGCGGATGTTGACGGCGTCCATGGCGCGCACGGAATTGGCGCGCGCGTTGAGCAAAATCATGGTGGCGAACTTGCCGGCCGACTTGATGCGCATGATCAGGCAACGCCCCGCTTCATTCGTGTAGCCCGTCTTCGACAGGCCGATGTCCCAGCCCTTGGCGCCCACCAGGCGGTTCGTGTTGTGGTATTCCACGTCGCGGCCCTTGATCTGGATCACGTCCTTCGAATCGGTGGTGATGCGGCTGATTTCCGGGTAGCGCGAGGCGGCCACGGCCATCTTGACGAGGTCGGCCGCCGTCGACTGGTTGTTCGGCGACAAACCCGTCGGCTCTTCGATGACGGTCTGGCGCATGCCCAGGGCCTTGATCTTGGCGTTGACGGCCACGGCAAACGCCGTGGGGCCGCCGGGGAAGGTGCGCGCCAGCGAGGCGGCGGCGCGGTTGTCGGACGACATCAGCGCCAGTTGCAGCACGTCGTGGCGGCTCAGGGTGGCGCCCACGGGCAGGCGCGAGGTGCTGTGTTTCAAGGTGTCGACATCCTCGCGGTCGATGCTGATCTCTTCCTGCATATTCGCCTTGGAGTCGAGCACGACCATGGCTGTCATGAGTTTGGTCAGCGAGGCGATGGGCACCACCACGTTGGAGTTTTTTTCAAGCAAGACTTTGCCTGTGCCGTCTTCGACCACCAGGATGGACTGGGAACCGAAGGGCACGGCGATGGCCGCTGTCGAAAGCGTCATCAGCACCGCGGCGAACATTTTTTTGAGCATGGGAGTATGTGGGAAAGCAGGTTTTGGGGCGCCATCAGGGGCGCTGCGCGCAAATCCGCGACAGTGCCGCGGGCACGCGGCGTGTGTCTTGGAGGCAATATTTGCCAAGTATAGACAATACCATTAAAGATCAGGCGATGTCTACGGCATCGCCCCGCGGCAGGCGGCGTTGCGGCCAATTTGGCAAATAAATGGGGCTATTCTTGCCGTAGTGAAAATTGTTACGCCATTATTGATTTCACTATGGAAACTTCATGTTATTTCGGCAATATTGGCAGCGAGGGGCGGGCAGGCGCCGCGCGCTCCGTCGTTGACGCCTGCCGCTTCGTGCCTCGTCGCCCCCCGCTATGGCCTGCAGGCGGGGCGCTGTCGACTGCGTTCATGCCTAATCACAGACCACGGAGCACGCATCGTGTTAAGAAATATACGGTCTGGTGCCGCAGCCTCGACGAGGAATCGCTGCTGCTGAAACGCCCCGAAATGGCGGAACGGGTCCAGGGACGGGGGCGCCGCTACGCCGCCATGAAGCTGGTCCGGCTGACGCCGATCGATACCGGTTCCATGGCCATGGCCTTCGGGCGGCTGCTGCGCGCGCCGCTGAAGGATTTGCTCGGCGGGCATGATCCTGATCAATTCTGGCAAATCCACCGCGGCACCATGGTCAACGTGAAAGCCATCGAGGCGGCCGAACGCATCGACGCCGGGCGCATGCAGGTGCTGCTGCGGGGGCAGCACGGAAAAGCTGCCCGTCAGCCGCACGTTTACGTCTTCGTTCGGGAATTGATATGATGGCAATGTTTTTAATCTGCCACTGAAACGGACCTCTCATGACTATCTTGCGCCGCTGCTTCGCCGCCATCCTTCTCGCCTTGTTCGCCTGCACCGCCGCCACGGCGGCGCAGCAGGCGGAGAAGGTGGTGTATCACCTCAATGACGGCAGCAATCCCATGGCTGCGCTGAACAATATCCGCAATCACCTGAACGCCAGCCCGCAGGCCACCATCGTGCTCGTCGCGCACGGCCCCGGCATCGACTTTCTGCTCGACGGCGCCAGCGACAGGAATGGCACGCCGTATGACGCGGTGGTGCGCGAGCTGGTCAAGCGAGGCGTGAGCTTTCGCGTCTGTAATAACACCTTGCAAGGACGCAACATCGACCGTCAGCGCGTGCTGCCCGAAGCCGTCATCGTGCCGTCGGGCGTGGCCGAGGTGAGCCGGTTGCAGGCGCAGGAAGGCTATGTGTATCTGAAGCCCTGAAGCAAACGCCGCGCCGCTGCCGGATGGCAAGGGGCGCGGCGTCAAGGGTGGCAAGGGTTACTGGATCTTGGCGATCGACACTTCCGTCGATTTCACCAGCGCGATGACTTCGCTGCCCACTTTCAGGTCCAGGTCCTTGATCGAGCGCGAGGTGATCACCGAGGTGACGATGCCGTGCGGCGTTTCCACGTCCACTTCCGAGACCACGGGGCCAAAGATGATTTCCTTGATCTTGCCGCGAAACTGGTTGCGTACATTCACTTCCGAGATAGCCATGCTGTTTCCTTTGTGCCCGTAATACGCCGTGCGGCGCGACAAGGCCAGAGTACGGCGCGCGCGGTCTTTTGACCACGAATCGATGCGCATATCGATATGCGCAAAGCGCGCGCCGGCGCTGCGCCAGCATGGTATTCGCCTATACTTGGCTGCAACTCCCTGGAGGTTTGCCATGCGCCCATTGCCCTTGCTGCTGCTGTTGCCCTCGTTTGCCGTGCCGGCGCACCCCATCGCGGCGCTGCAGCCGATGGCCTTCCTGGCCGGGCATTGCTGGAAGGGCGAATTTCCTGGTGGCAAGCAAACGGACGAGCACTGTTTCCAGTGGCTGTACGGCGGCAAGGTGCTGCGCGACGTGCATACGGTGCGCAGTCCCGGCAAGCCCGATTACGTGGGCGAAACCACGTATTACCACGATCCCGCCGCAGGCAAGGTAGCGTTCCTGTATCTGGAAAACAGCGGCGCCTACAGCCGCGGCACGATGTTGCCGGCCGACGGCGCCCTCGACTTTCCTGCCACGCAGTACGTGGACGCCAGCGGCAAGGCGCTGACCTACCGCGTGCGCTGGACGCCATCGGCCGATGCCTATGAGGCGGCCAGCGAGATGCTGGTGGACGGGCGCTGGCTGCCGCAATTCAGGCTGGTGCTGACGAAACAGTAAGGATGTGCCGGCCATGCTTGTTCCCCCGCCGGCGCGCTGCCGGAGGAAGACGCCGTGTCGCCCTGCGGCTTGCGTTTCCTTGGCAGGACGGCAGGCGCTGGCCCGCATGAGGCGGACGGCCTTGCCATTGCCAGCCTGTTCAGCGCGCTGGAGTGGGACGCTGGCGCACGGCCATAAAAAAACCGGGACAAGTCCCGGTTTTTTTGTTGATGCAGGTCAGATCACTGTTGATAAATCTTGTCGAACTCGCCGCCATCGTCAAAATGTTTCTTTTGCGCCTGTTTCCAGCCGCCAAACACGTCGTCGACGGTGAACAGCTTGATCGGCTTGAAGCTGGCCGCGTATTTCTTCGCCACGGCGGCCGAACGGGGACGCAGGAAGTGCTTGGCGGCAATTTCCTGGCCCGGCTCCGAGTACAGGTATTGCAGGTAGGCCGTGGCTTCCTTGCGGATGCCGCGGCGGTCGACCACCTTGTCGACGACGGCCACGGGCGACTCGGCCAGGATGGAGATGCTCGGGTAGACGACTTCGAAGTTGTCGCCGAATTCCTTGCGCACCAGCTGCACTTCGTTTTCGAACGTCACCAGCACGTCGCCGATTTCCCGCTGGGTGAAGGTGGTGGTGGCGCCGCGGCCGCCGCCGTCGAGCACGGGCACGTTCTTGAACAGGCGGGTCACCAGGTCGCGCGCCTGCGCTTCGCTGCCGCCTTTTTTCACGGCATAGCCCCAGGCCGCCAGGTAGGTGTAGCGGCCGTTGCCCGAGGTTTTCGGGTTCGGCACGATGACCTTGATACCGGGCTTGGCCAGGTCATCCCAATCCTTGATCTGTTTCGGGTTGCCTTTGCGCACCAGATACACCATGGTGGAATAGAACGGCGCCGCATTGTTCGGGAATTTCTTGGCCCAGTCGGCCACCACGAGGCCCCGGTCGGCCAGCAAATCGATGTCGTTGGCCTGGTTCATGGTCACGACGGACGCTTCCAGGCCATCGGCGACGGAGCGCGCCTGCTTGCTGGAGCCGCCGTGCGATTGTTTGATGGTAATGGTTTCGCCCGTTTTCTTTTGCCATTCTGCAATAAATGCGGGATTCACGTCCTTGAACAGTTCGCGCATGACGTCGTAGGAAACGTTCAGCAAGACCACCGGTTCGGCCGCGCTGGCGGCCATGGGCAGGCTCATGGCGGCGGCCGAGGCGGCCAGGGCGCCGGCCAGGAACCAGCGGCGCGAGCGTTGGGTGAGCGTCAGGACGGCGGTCGGTGCGGCGTTGTGTCGGGACATATTCTTCTCTTGTTGTGAAAACAGATAGACATAGTCTAAAATTCCGGCCGGAAAAGAAACGAATTTTTCGTAATATGCTTAGATCGCATTCCCGTTTGCACTAAAAAACAGATATCGATTTTTGAAATGATTCGTGGGCAAGACGACAGTCAAGGCTTAGCCTGCAATGCTTCCGTCATGGGCAAATCCGTCCCGTGGCGTGGCGCGAAAAAACCCGATCGCGCTGCTTGGTGTATAGTCGAATCGCGCGATACACGGTGAAACCGCCTGCATCGGCAACTGGAATATTTTGTGAGCGTACATGAGTCTTGAAATTCGTATTGCAACATCGACCGACGCTTTCGAGGCGTGCAATGTATTACGACGCTCCATCGTCGAATGCTGCAGCCTCGATCATCGGGACGATCCGGCCATCCTGGAAGCCTGGCTGGGCAATAAAACACCGCAGATGGTGGCGTGCTGGTTCGCGTCGCCCACCAATTTTTCGCTCGTCGCCGTCGAGGCGGGCGCCGTCGTCGGCGTGGGCCTGCTGACGCGCGCCGGCAAGCTGGCCCTGTGCTACCTGTTGCCGGAGGCGCAAGGCCGCGGCGCGGGCAAGGCCCTCGTCGAGCGGCTCGAAGTGCAGGCCAGGGAGTGGGGCATCAAGGCCTTGCAGCTGCACAGCACGGCAACGAGCCAGGAATTCTTCGTCAAGCAGGGCTATGTCGAGGCGGGCAATGTGCGCTCGCCGTATGGCGTGGAAACGATTTTTTGCTGGAAACAGATTGACCCCGCGGGTATCGCTAGCGGCGACCCCAAGCGCAAGCGCTTTTGCAACTGCAATTCGGCCTGACGGCTATCCTGCATTTCAGCCCGCCCATCCGGCGGCGGGCCCTTCCCTCCGTTTGAACATGTTCCCTCGTAACGACTCGGTATCAGCTCAGTATCCGCTCAGTAACTGATCTGGATGTACACGCCTTGCGGCGCCGTCTCGTTCGGCGGCAGCAAGGCGCCGCGGGCAAACAGCTTCAGTTCGCCTGGCGCGAACGCCAGCCAGTCCTCGTTCTGCGTCAGCGGATGCGTGGCGATGACGGCGATGCGGTCGTCGAGGTGGTTGTGCTGGCGGAAATCGATGCTGCGCTCGCAGTCGATCAGGTGCGCCACGGAAAATGGATATTCGCGGATCACATAGTGCAGATGCGTGGAACAGTGGGCAAACAGCAGTTCGCCGTCGGACAGGATGAAGTTGAAGCTGCCGTGCGCGGCGATTTCGCGGGCCACGTCGGCGATGGCGGCGCGCAGCGCGGCGCGCGTGGGTTCCCCCAGGGGAAAGCGTGCGCGCAGGCTGGCCAGCAGGTGGCAGAACGCCTGTTCGCTGTCGGTGTCGCCGCTGGCGCGGTAGTGGGCGTTGACGGGCGCGCGCCACGTTTTCAGGTCGCCATTGTGGGCGAAGGACCAGGTCTTGCCCCACAGTTCGCGGGCGAACGGGTGCGTGTTTTCCTGGGCGATGCGGCCCTGCGTGGCCTTGCGGATGTGCGCGACGATGTTCCTTGCCTTCACGGGGTGCCGCTGCACCGTGGCGGCCAGCGGCGAGTCGACGGCGGCCAGGTGGTCCGTCAGCAGGGTGCAGCCGCTACTGGAATGATAGGCGATGCCCCAGCCGTCGCGGTGCTCGTCCGTGCGTCCGCCCCGTTCGGCGAAGCCGGCAAAGGAAAACCCCAGCGCGGCGGGCTTGCTGCTGTTCATTGCGAGTAACTGGCACATGGCGGCCCTTCCTGACGATATCGGTACACGCCCACAGTAAAGGCCGGGGCGGACCGCTGGAACGAATGTTTCCGACTATCGTTATGCGCCGGCCGCCGCATTCTTTATATGCTGGGCGCATATCAAATGGCGAAACCATTCGTTCTCCTTTGGTTCGCCTTGCCTTAGTCTGCACGCTTTGGCGCCGCTTTTCCCGCGAGGACAGCCTGGCGCAGCCTTACGAAGGAGCATCCATGCCATTTCCCGTCCTGAAGAATTATCTGGCCCGCCTGTCGCATCAGACCCAGGCCGGCACCAGCGTCTGGCTCGATGACGAGGGCAGGGCGCTGGGACGCTTTTTCAATTGCACCATGACCAGCGCCTTCCAGCCGCTGCGCGAACTGGGCAGCGGCAAGCTGCTGGCGTTCGAGGGCCTGGCGCGCAGCGTGTCGAAGGCGGACGAGGGCCTGTCGCTGTGGCGCTTGCTCGACCACGCGGCCAGCGACGACGAATCCGTGGAGCTGGACCGGCTGTGCCGCATGTTGCATGCGATTAATTTTTTCCGCCAGAGCGAGGCGGAGCAGTCCGACCTGTACCTGAACGTGCACGACCGCCTGCTCAGCGCCGTCAGCAGCAATCACGGCCACGCCTTCCAGCGCATCCTCGACGCGCTGGGCTTGCCCATCGAGCGCATCGTGCTGCAATTGCCGGCCGTCACGCCAAACCAGGGCTGGCTGCTCAATTACGTGGCCGACAATTACCGCCGCAACGGTTTTCGCCTGGCCATCAACGTGGCCAGCGTGCAGGAAGCGACAGGCATGCTGGAGCGGCTGCACCCGCACGCGTTCAAGCTCGACGCGGGCAACCTCAGCGACGAGCAGGCCGTCGCCAGCTTCGTCACCGTGTGCCATGCGGCGAAAATCCGCGTCGTCTTCAAGCGCCTCGACACGCCGGCCGCGCTGGCCGCGCTGCAGCGCATCGCCGCCGCCACGGGCTTGCCCATCGCAGCCCAGGGTTATCTGCTTGACAAGCCATTGACGGTGCTGGCGCAGGCGAAAGAGGGCGCCGCGCCCGTCGCTGCCGCCGCCTGACGCAAAAAGCGGGCAATCAGGCCCGTACGATAGGCATGGAGGGTTTTTCTTCGCAGCACAATACGCTATAGTATTCCCATCGTTACATTGGACTGACTATGGCATCGCGCAGAAATTTTCTACACCACGGTATGGGCCTGGCCGCGCTGGGCCTGGTAGCTACCCCTCTCATCGGCTGCGCCTCGCGCACGGCCGCTCCCGCCGCGGCTTCGGCCAGCGCCAGGCCGCGCGCCCCGCGCACGGGCGTGCCGCCCCAGCCNCAGAAATTTTCTACACCACGGTAGGGGCCTGGCCGCGCTGGGCCTGGTAGCTACCCCTCTCATCGGCTGCGCCTCGCGCACGGCCGCTCCCGCCGCGGCTTCGGCCAGCGCCAGGCCGCGCGCCCCGCGCACGGGCGTGCCGCCCCAGCCGACGCAGCTGGCCAGCGTGGACCGCTCGCTCACCTCGCAGTCGCGCCAGCCGATCACGGAACTCGAACCGCCGCCCGACATCTTCGACGCGCAGGCGCTGGACCTGGAATTCTGGCTCAAGCCCCGCACCCTGGAAGTGGTGCGTCCGGCCAGCAATGAAAAGGCCAAGCTGCTGTACTGGAAAGATGGCGAAGTCATCGATTCGGCCTACCAGGAACTGTGCCACTTGCTGCGCGACGTGAACGGCAAGAAGACGGCGCCCATCGACCCGAAACTGCTGGAAACCCTGTGGGGCACGCAAGCGTTCGTGGCCCGCTACGGCATCGAGCAGCCGCTGGAGATTTTGTCGGGCTACCGCACGGCCGAATCGAACGGCAAGCTGCGCGAAGCGGGCGTGCCGGCCGCGCGCCAGTCGCTGCACATTTCGGGGCGCGCCGCCGACATCCGCGTGGCGAATCTGAACGCGGAAGTGCTCGGCTCGCTCGTGCGCAGCTTCAAGCAGGGCGGCGTGGGATTTTATTACCGCTCCGGCCCGCGCGGCGGCTGGATCCATGCCGATACCGGTCTGCAGCGCACCTGGAAAGGCTGAACGACAGGACAAACGCCGGATAAATCCGTTTGTCCGGGCCTTTGTTTGATCAGTCGTAGTGGTAAGGCGGCTCCGGCACGCTATCGCTGCCGGCGCGCCGCCACTCGTCGAAATTCACGGGGCGTTCCCACCAGATGCGCCAGCCGCGGCGCTGGCTGGTTTGCGCTTCGGGATGGTTGCGCAGATAGCCGTCGATAAAGCGGGTAAACTCCGAGACATAGCCGCCGCGGCGGTAGGGAAGTGGATGAGTCATGGCCCCTCCTGCTATCGAGATTTCTGCCATTTTATCGCTGGCGGCAGAAACGTGCCGCCCATTTCCCGCTTTCAGCTTCCTCTTTCCGTTTCCCATGAAACTGTCCAGCCATAACATCGAACTGTTCCTGGCCGTCGTCGACGGCGGCTCGTTCTCGGCCGCCGCGCGCGCCCTGCGGCGGGCGCCGTCGGCCGTCAGCATGGCCATTGCCAGCATCGAGGCGGAACTGGGCATCGTGCTGTTCGACCGCGGCGCGCGCGAAGCCGTGCCCACGCCGGCCGCCACGGCCCTGATTCCCCACGCGCGCCTGATTGCCGAGCAGCTCAAGCAGCTGCACCTGCATGCGCAGCAATTGTCGCAGGGGCTGGAAAGCCGCATTTCTCTGGGCATTGCGGCCGAACTCGACCATGCGCCTTTTCTTGCCGCCGTGCAGGCCCTGTCGCAGCGCCATCCGCTGCTCGACATCGAAGTGCTGACGGCGCCGCAGGATGACGTGCTCGACATGCTGCACCGGGGCCGCATCAGCGCCTGCATGGCGTTTGCCGGCGGGCGCATCAATCACGAGGAACAGTTCCAGCTGGTGGGCAGCGACGCCTTGCTGGCGATTATTTCCACGCAGCATCCACCGAGCGCGGCGGGACAGCCCGTGTACATCGAGGAACTGGTCAATTTGCGCCAGATCATCGTTGCCAGCCGGGAACTCGACCTGGCCGATGCGCGTCCCGTCGTGGGACTGTCCTACTGGCGCACGGACAGCCTGCCGATGGCGCTGTCCATGGTCGAGGCGGGGCTGGGCTGGGGCAATTTCGCCGCCTCGGCCATCGCCCATTCTCTGGCGGCGGGCAGGGTGCGCTGCGTGGCCTTCAAGAACACGGGCAATGGCCTGGTCGTGCCCATCCACCTCGTGTGGATGAAGGACCGGCCGCTGGGCATGGCGGCGCGGTCCTTTCTTCAGTTGCTGACCGCGTCGGAAACTCTCGCGCCCTGAGTAGCGGGCGCTGCTTCCTTCGGCTGCTGCGCCGACAGGGGCACGCCGAACAGGCCGTCGAAGAAGTAATTGAAGATGAAGCTGTAGCACGGGATGATCAGCATCAGCGCGAAATCGAGCACGAAGGCCTCCCACAGGCTGATGTTGAGCCACCAGGCGATCAGCGGAATCAGGTAGATGACGAGCGTGATCTGGAAGCCGATCGCATGCAGGATGCGGCGCCAGACGGTGCGCGTGCGCGACACCTGGCGGATTTCCCAGTATTCGAAGGCCGTGTTGTAGAGCAGGTTCCAGATCACGGCGATGGTGGTGATCATGATCGCCAGCGGGCCCGTGCTGGTGGGCGATTCACCCGAAAGCAGGGTCAGCCAGAGTGTGGAAATGGCCATGCCGATGATTTCAAAGGCCGTGACGTAGACGATTTTGCGTTTGATGCCTTGCATGTAAAACCTGTAAAGAAGAGATGGCGCGTATTTTAAGTCAGACATGTTGATGTTAAAAGTTGATAGCTGTCAGTTTTTCTGATGGATTCGCTGTGGGAATACCCTGCGCGCCGCGAACGGGGGATAATGGCGGCTGGCGGGCGAACGCTCCCGCGCATCACCGCAGAACATCACCGCAGAAAAGGTCAACGAGCATGCAAGGCGCAGCAGACAGCAACAATCCCGATATCGCGGATTCTCCCGCCAGCGCGGACGAACGTCCGCGTTTCCGCCCCCGCCCGTGGGAGCACCTGGAAACGCCATACGACGTGGAAGTGTGGATCGAGGAACATAACCGCAGCATGCAGGACAATATCCGCGCCACGGAAACGGGCGTGGGCATCTGCTTTACCCTGGCCGAAGGGGGCGACATCTATATGCAGACGAGCGCCGACGGCGCCGTCGTGCTCGACGTGACGCCGGACGCGGCCTGGGTGTCGCCCCTGATCAGCGCGGCCACGGGCTGCGAGACGCCGGCGTCATCGCTGTGGATCTTGCCTGACGATAAATTGATCCAGCTCATAGTGGGCCTGTCCAGCCTGGTCGCCAGCACCCTGCTGGTGGTGGGACACGATTTCGGCCTGCGCCGGCGCGGCATGGGACGCTGAGGCCGGCCCTGTTGTAAAACGTGCGGGCGGGCGTGCGTGGCTCGACACTGCGCCTTGCGCATGCTAGTCTCGGGACAGCATCCGCCAGACTGTCTGGGCGGTGGTGCAAAGGATAGCCATGGACATTACGCCGCATGCGGTCTCTGCTCCGGATTCCTCTTCCCTGCGTGGCTACGACCCCGTGGCGTGGCCGGCCGCGCCCTTGCTCGACGATGGCGTCTTCAGCCCGGAGCGGGTGAAGGCCGAGCGCGAACAGGCGTATTTCAACGATTTGTACCTGCTGGCGCCCGTCGCCTATTTCGTGCTGGGCCTCGACGGCGTGATCCTGCAAATGAACCTCGTGGCCGCCGAGCTGTTCGGCCTGCAGCGCGAGCGGCCCGGCCACGTGCTGTTCCGCGCCTACGTGCACGAAGCCTTCGGCCACGATTACGAGCAGTTCGTGCAGGGCGTGCTCAACAGCAGCGAACCGGAACGCATCCAGCTGCAGATCAGGCTGCGTCCGGGTGCGCCGGAACCCTGTTTACCGATGAGTCTGCTTGGCAGCGCCGATCCCGGCGGCCAGGCGCTGCGCCTGGTGCTCGAGCAGGCCGAAGGCAGGCTGGCCGCGCTCGAACGCAGCGAGGAGCGCTTCCGGCGCATCGTGCACAGTGCCGAAGAGGGCATCTGGGAAATCGATGCGCAGGCGCTGACCAGCTTTGTCAACCCGAAGATGGCGCACATGCTGGGTTTCCAGATCGAGGAGATGCTGGGCCAGCCGCTGGCCTCCTTCATGGACGAGGAGGGGCGCGCCATCCTCGAGCGCAATATCGCGCGGCGCGAGGAAGGCATCGCCGAACGCCATGAATTCAAATTCCTGCGCCGCGACGGCAGCGCCCTATGGGCCACCCTGGCCACCAATCCCATCTTCGATGCCAGCGGCGGCTACCTGGGCGCGCTGGCGCTGGTGAGCGACATCACGGCGCAGCGCATCGCGTCCGAGCGCATCTGGCGGCAAGCCAACGTCGACCAGCTGACGGGCTTGCCGAACCGCCACATGTTTCTCGACCGCCTGCACAACGAGGCGCGGCGCGCCAGGCGCGACGGCAAAAGCCTGGCCCTGCTGTTCATCGATCTCGACCATTTCAAGCAAGTCAACGACCGCCTCGGTCACGCCAAGGGCGACATGCTGCTGCGCCAGGCGGCGCGGCGCATCAGCGAGCGCGTGCGCGTGACCGACACGGTGGCGCGCCTGGGCGGCGATGAATTCACCGTCATCCTGGCCGGCGTGGCGCAGCCGGGCGGCATCGAACGGGTGCTGCAGGAGCTGGTGGCGGCGCTGGCCGCGCCATTCACGCTTGACGGCGACAGCGCGCAGATCTCGGCCAGCGTGGGCGTGGCCCTGTATCCGGCCGATGCCGAGGCGACGGCCACCTTGCTGCGCCACGCCGACCAGGCCATGTATGCGGCCAAGAGCGCGGGGCGCAACCGCTACAGCTACTTCACGCCGGCCATGCAGCAGGCGGCAGAACTGCGCCGCAGCACGGTGCGCGAAATGCGCCTTGCGCTGGAACAAAATCAGTTCGAATTGCATTACCAGCCCATCATCGGGCTGCAGGGCGGCGGCATCGAGCGGGCCGAAGCGCTGCTGCGCTGGCGCCATCCGCAGCGCGGCCTGCTGTGTCCCGCCGATTTCATCGCCTTTGCGGAAGCCAACGGCTTGATCACCGATATCGGCGACTGGGTGTTTCGCCAGGCCGTGCGCCAGGCGCAGCAGTGGCAAGCCGAGTATGGCGCCGCCTTCCAGATCAGCATCAACAAGTCGGCGCTGGAATTTCACTGCGACGCCGCCTGCTACGAGGGCTGGGGCGAGACCCTGGCGCGGGCGGGCCTGGCGCCGGGCGCCATCGCCATCGAGATGGCCGAAGGCGTGCTGCTCGACGATGCCCGCCAGGTGGGCGAGCGGCTGCGGCAGCTGCGCGGCATGGGCCTGGCGCTGGCGCTCGACGACTTTGGCGCCGGCAACGCCTCGCTGGCATGCCTGAAGCGGGGCGATATCGACGTGCTCAAGCTCGATCCCTCGCTGGTGCGGGAACTGGGCCATGGCGAAGCGGACCTGGCCATGTGCGTGGCCATCATCACGCTGGCGCAGGGCCTGGGCCTGAAGGTGGTGGCGGAGGGCGTGGAGACGGCCACGCAGCGCGACTTGCTGCGGGCCGCCGGCTGCGATTATGCGCAGGGCCATGTGTTTTCCCGGGCCTTGCCGGCAGGGCAGTTCGCGGCCCTGGTAGCCGCTCAGCCCGCTGCTTGAACGGTCGCTTGCAGCGGCGTATCGCCGGCCATCAGCTCGTCGACGGCAGCCAGGGTGGCGTCCGCGCTGACCGTTTCCAGGGTCAGGCCGGGCGCCACCATGACGCGGTAGTGGCGGCTGGCCGGATAAAACCAGCGGTAGTTGTCGGTACGGATGTAGTAGCCGACGATTTTCTTGTCATACACGGACGCCAGGTGGATCACCGACGTGTCGGGCGAGAGCACCAGTTCGCAGCGCCGTATCAGGGCCGCCAGCTCCAGGACGTGGCCGGTGGGCGGCGCCAGCATCACATTGGCGTGGCCGGCGCCGTCCACGATCTCGGCCGCGCGCGCCTCGGTGCCCGGCGCGGCGATCACCAGCAGCGCATGGCGCGGATAGCGCGCCGCCAGGGCGGCGCAGCAGCGCCGGGCATCGGCCACGCTGACCGTGCGCTGCGCATTGCTGCCTTGAAAATTGAGGCAAAACAATCCCGCATAGTCGCGCAGCAGGGCGTCGCAGGCCGCGTCAACCCGCGCCGCGTGGGCGTCCACGCCGAACAGTTCGTAGCGCATGTCGATATCGCGCAAGCCGAACTGCGCGAACGTGGCGAAGAAGCTGTGCAGGATATGGCGGCTGCGGTCGCACGGCACCGTGTGGTCGAACATGCCCAGTTTGGCCGTCGAGCTGCCGTACTTGGGAATGGCGAAGCCCGTCAGATAGCGCGCGCCCAGCCATTTGATGCGCAACAGCAAGGGAATCGAAAAGCGGTTGTAGGGGTTGAAGATGACGTCGTAGCGGCGCCGGCGCAGGTCGGCGATGGTGCTGCGCAAGTCGCGCAGCAGCGGCTGCTTGTCCCAGATGATGATGTCGTTGACATGCGGATTGTCGGCCAGCACGGCGCGGTTGGCGCTGCTGGCGGCCACGTCGATTTGCCAGTGCGGGTAGTTTTTCTTCAGCTCGCGCAGCAACGGCGTGGTGACGATCATGTCGCCGATCTTATCATTGCGCAAAATCAATACCTTGCGCACCTTGGCGATATCGAGGGGCTGCTTGTCGGATTTGCCCAGCAGGGCGTAGCTGATCAGCCGGGCGGCGGTTTTTATCAAGGGAACTCCGGAGGTGGATGACGGAATGCGCTGGCGTCCTGGTGAAAGCGTCAGCGACCGCTGCATCTTACGGATTTCCACGGTCCTGGGCTAGGGGGCGTGTCAATTTATTGCCGCGTGGCCAAGGCGGCGCACGCGGCGGCAGGGAGTCAGTCCAGGCCCAGCAGGGCGACGACGCGCTCGCGGCTGATGCCGACCAATGCCGAACTGATCGCCAGCAACGATTCATAGCCGGGCTGGCTGGCCTTTTCTGTGAAGTTTTCCGCCAGCGTATCCATGCTGACGCTCACTTGCACCGGTTGCGCGCGGGCCACGCGGCCCGTGGCTTGCGCCAGGGCCAGGCTGACGGAGCTGCGCGCCGCCTGCAGCTGCGCCAGCGCCTGCACCACTTGCTGCAAGGTGGCGCGCAGGGCTTCCACGTCGCCGGTATTCCATTCTTCCGGCGCGATGGCGGCCGGTTCCGCATCGGTGCGCACGCGGCTCATCTGGCCGGTCGGATAGCGGATGCCGCTGCCGCGCACGGACAGGCTGTCGCGCACATTGGCCCACGACGCTTCCGACGTGCTGAACACCAGCTCGCCATTCTCGCCCAGCTTGACGCCGATACCGGATGGCATCAGTGCACGGTCGAAGCGGGACACGATTTCGCTCTCGCTCAGACCCGGTTCGATATTGACCGAACGCAAGGCCTGGTTCGCGCCGCCCACGGAGAAGGCCAGCACTTCCTGCGGTCCTTCCTGCAGGCTGGCCATGGTCAGGCCGCGGATGCTGAAGTTCTGCTGTGCCGGCCGCGGGCTGGTGTAGCTCAGCTGCGAGTCCAGCGTGCCGCCCGAGGCGCTGGCGCGCTGGCGCCAGGTATTGCTGAACTGGCGCACCCTGGCTTCGACCTGTCCCTCGCGGCCTTGGCGCGCGGCCAGCTTGGCCGCCAGCTCGCTTTTCAGCGCCTGCAGCTGGCTGCTGCTGCGCTCCAGGTAATCGAGTGTTTGCTGCGCGTTGGAAATTTCCCCCTGCAACTGGTGATCCCAGTTGCTCAGGCCGCGCTTCAGGCTCGCCGTCGAACTCCTCGCTGCCGGCGCCTCGCTGCGCGCGCTGGCGCTGCCGCTGACGGCGGGGGACGCGTCATCGACGACGCGGGCGGTGCCGGCGCCTTTGGCATTGACGCCGGAAGAGGAGGAGGTCTGAGCGATTTGCATGATGGTCAGAGAAGATCAAACAGGGAAATGGTGCCAACCTTGGCATAGGCCTTGTACGTGGCCTGCATGGCCGTCTGGTAGCCGGTCAGTTCAAGAGCGGCCGCGCCCATGTCGGTTTTCTTCAAATCGGACAAGGCCATGTCGTTCGACAGCGACACATTGCCCAGATTGCCGGAGAGCGTGCTGAGGATGTTCTGCGCGCCGCCGAAGATGGCGATCTTGCCAGAAAGCAAGTCCATGCCATCATCGGTGCCATCGAGCGCGGCGCCAACCACGGTGCGCACGGCCGGATCGTTGGGGCTCACGCCGGGCTTGCTCAGCGTATCGATGGCCTGGTCGATCTTGTTCAGCCAGACCTCCAGCTTGCTGACATCGACGTTGGCGGCCTGCGTCACGCCATTGCCCACGACCACGGTCTGCGTGGCCGTGTTGCCGTTATAGCTGTAGCGCGAGCCGGCGGGCGCAGCGGAATTGAAGGCGATGGCCGGCTTGTCGGTATCCGTGCCTGAAAACATGAAGCGGCCTTCCTGGTCCTTCAGGTTGGCCGTGTACAGCACGCTGTCGCGCATGGCGGTCAGCGATTGCGTCATCGCATTCAGGTCGTCGGGCGCATTGCCGCCGTCGGCGGCCCAGACCAGCAGGTCGCGCGCCTGGCCCATGTCGGTGACCATGCTCGACAGATAGTTCTCGTTCTTCAGCAGGCGCACTTTCACGGTGGCGATATTGTCCTGGTACTGCTTGACCATGGCTTGCTCGCGCGTCAGGCGCGAAATGCGCACATTGCCGATCGGGTCGTCCGACGGCAACTGGATGCGCAAGCCCGACGCCATCTGCTGGGTCACGTAATTGATGCGCTCCTGATTTTGCTGAAGCGAAATATTGATCAGCGATTGGTACTGGCTGGTGGCGACACGCATGATCTTCTCCTTAACCCATCATTGCCAAAGTGGCATCAAACAAGGTGTTCGCGACGGAAATGACCTTCATGTTTGCCTGGTACATATTCTGGAATTCGACCAGGTTCATCGCTTCCTCGTCCTTGTTCACGCCGCTGGTGGATTTCCAGTCGTCGATCGCTTGCGCGCGCACCGTATTGGCCGTCTTCAGCAAAGCCTGGTTCTGCTGGCTGTAGATGCCCAGCTTGCCGACCAGCTGCGTGTCCGCGTCGCTCAGCAGGACTGAACCGACCCAGTTCACCGTGACCGGCTGATTCTTGATATCGATCAATTTCTGCAAGTTGCCGCTGTCGCCGGCCGCGCCCGTCAGAGACAGGGCCAGATCCTTGGCATTGAAGCCGGCGGTGATGCTCAGCTTGTTATTCGCGTAGACGAGCAGAGGGCCGCCCGCCGCGCCGGCCATGGTCTTGCCCAGGGCCAGTTGCGCGTTGACGTTGGCAGCCAACTGGCTGGCCATGTCCTGTACCGACTGCTGCAGCGGTTTCAGGGTATTTTTCTCGAATTCGCCCAGGCCGCCCATCTGGCCGCCGATGGCGACCATATCGAGGGTATACGACGACTTGGCAAAATCCAGGCTCAGCGTCTGTTCACCGGTGTTCGTCATGGCGCTGCTCAGCGTGCCGGCCATGCTGCCGATGACCAGCGGCTGGCCCGATTTCAGCGCGACATTGCGCGAGCCGTCCGGCTGGTCGAGGACTTCGATGCCCATTTGCAAGGCCAGGCCGTCGATCAGCTGGTCACGCGCATCCATCAGCGACGACACATTCGTGCCCGATGCCGTGGAGGTGCTGATGCGCTGGTTCAGCGCGGCGATATTTTGCAGCGTAGTATTGGCTTGCGGCACGATCGCTGCGCGTTGCTGCTGCACCGACAGCAACTGGTTGCTCATGACGGTGCTGATGCTGTTGAAGCGCTGCGACATGGCGTCGGCGGAGGTGATGATCTGCTGGCGCAGCGGTGTCGACGTCGGATCGACGGCGGCCGCGTTGAGGGCGGCGAAAAAGCCGTCGATGCCGTTGCTGATGCTCGACGCATCGTCGCCCATCACGCGTTCGAGCTGCGTCAGGTAAGGCTGAGTCTGCGAACGGGCGCCCTGGTCGGACGCGGCCCGCCACATTTGCTGGCTCTTGTAGGCATCGGCAAAGCGCAGCAGGGCGGACACTTCCACGCCATTGCCGGCCGAACGCACGCCTATGCCGGCGCCAAGCGAGGACAGCAGCACGCCCTGGCGCGTATAGCCCGCCGTTTGCAGGTTGGCGATGTTCTGGCTGGCGGCGGTGAGGGCGGCCTGGGCGGCGATGCTGCCTGACAATGCATTGCTGATGATGCTCATTGGGCAAGTTTCTTTCGTGAAGAGTGGGGCGCGTGCCGGAGGACAGGCCTGGTATCGTTGTTAGCTACAACAGGCGACGCTTCAGACGGATTTATTAAGCGGCGCCGCAATATTGTCGCTTTTGACAGCGCCGCGGGCGGACACGGGGGCGCTGGGCGCCGGCAGCAGCTGGCGCAGGATGGCGTCGGCGATGCCGAAGGCGCGCTGGCCGGCCATCTTGTCGGCCACCAGGTTGTCGGCCATTTCCAGCATGTCGCTGTTGACGGGGTCCTTGAAGACGCTGTCCTCGCCCGCCATCTCGCGCGTGCCCGAGCGCATCTGGCGCAGCATGTGCGAGATGAAGAAGGCTTCAAACTTGACGGCCGCCTCGGTGGCCTTGGCCGCGTAGCGGGGATCGGCCGGGGTGGCCGCCGCGGGCGAGCGGTCGTCCAGCGCCGAGGGCAGGGCGCCGCTGCTGTCGTTGATATGCATGTTCATTCAGCTTTCAGTGCCACGTTAGATCACCACCAGTTCGCCTTCGATGGCGCCGGCCTGGTCCAGGGCTTGTAAAATTGCCATGATATCATCGGGCGAGGCGCCCAGGCTGTTGACCACGTCGATGATAGCCTGCAGCTTGGCGCCGGCAGGCCATTTGAACATATTGCCGTTGCCCTGGTCGACGGACACTTTCGACTGCGGCGTGACAGTGGTCTGGCCGCGGCCGAACGGCGCCGGCTGGCTGACGGCGGAACTTTCGGAAATGATCACTTTCAGCGAGCCGTGCGTGACGGCGGCCGCTTTCACGCGCAAGCCTTCGGCGATGACCACGGTGCCGGTGCGCGAATTGAACACCACTTTCGGCGTGTCGACCCCGACGTCGACGGTCAGCGCTTCGAGCTTGGCCATGAAGGCCACGCGCTGGGTCGGGTTTTCCGGCGCCAGCACGTCCACGCTGGTGGCGTCGCGCGTGGTGGCGACGGCGCCGAAGCGGCGGTTGACGGCTTCGACGATATTGATGGCCGTCTCGAAATGCGGGTGGCGCAGGTTCAGGGTGACGGAAGGCTTGGTGGAAAAGTCGCTGAGAATCTCGCGCTCGATGTTGGCGCCGTTGGGAATGCGGCCCGAGGTGGGCGTATTGACGGTCACGGACGAGCCGCTCTTGCCGGTGGCGTTGAGGCCGCCGACAACCACGTTGCCTTGCGCCAGCGCATAGATTTCATTGTCGGCCGCGCGCAACTGCGTCAGCAGCAAGGTGCCGCCACGCAAGCTTTTCGCATCGCCCAGGGACGATACCGTGACATCGATGGCCTGGCCGCGGCGGTAGCCGGGGGGAAATACGGCGCTGACCATGACGGTGGCCACGTTCTTGCTTTTCGCTTCGGCGCCGTCCGGCATCTTCACGCCGAACTGCTTGAGCATGTTGACCACGGACTGGCTGGAAAACTTTACCTGGGTGGTGTCGCCGCTGCCGTTCAGGCCCACGACGAGGCCATAGCCGACCAGCGGGTTGTCGCGCACGCCCTCGATGCTGACCAGGTTGCGCAGCACCTGTGCGGCCGAGGCGGGCATGGACAGGCCGGACAGGACGGCCAGCATGGCGGCGAGGGGCAGGGCGGAGCGAAATTTCATGATGTGACCTTAAAACGGCATCCACGGACCGACGAAGAAGCGCGTCAGCCAGCCCGGTGTATTGGCTTCGGCCAGGGTGCCCTGGCCGGAATAGGCGATCTGCGCATTGGCGATGCGCAACGATGACACCTGGTTGTTTGAATCGATGTCGGCGGCGCGCAGGTAGCCGCGCAGGCGCACGAATTCCTCGCCCTGGTTCAGGGTCAGCGTCTTTTCGCCCTGCACGCGCAGCAAGCCGTTCGGCAGCACTTCCTGCACGATCACGGTGATGGCGCCGGACAGCGCATTTTGCTGCGTGCTGGTCGCGTCGCCGGCGAAGTTGCGGTCGGCCGACAGGTCGATGCCCGTCTTGGGAAGAGTCTTGCCGAGGATGTTGGCCGCCTTCACGCCGACGGAGGAGCCCTTGTTGAACGACGTGCCGGCCTTCTTGCTGGCCTGCGTGGTTTCCTGCAGGGCTACCGTGACGACGTCGCCCACGCGGAAGGCGCGGCTGTCCGAGATCAGGTCCAGGCCCGCATCGGGATTGAAAACGCCGCCGCCCACGCCGCCGCGCGCAGCGCTGCGCGGCGCCACGGGCAGCGGCGTGTCGGAAAAGCTGGGCGCCACCGGTGTGGTCGGACGGCTGGCGCATCCGGTCGTCAACACCAGCAGCAGGGCCGCCGTGGCTTTCATGGCGGCAGTCATCAGCGTGCCGCTTGCGCCAGGTATTGCAGCATATTGTCGGCGGCCGACAGCACCTTGGTATTCATTTCATAGGTGCGCTGGGCAGCGATCATGTCGACCATTTCTTCCACCACCTGCACGTTCGAGCCTTCCAGCGCGAACTGTTTCAGCTTGCCCAGTGCGCCTTCGCCGGGACGGCCTTCCGTCGGCGTGCCGCTCGATGCCGTTTCCTGGAACAGGTTTTCACCGAGTGCCAGCAGGCCCGTCGGGTTGACGAAGCTGGTCAGGTTCAGCTGGCCCAGCTGGGTGCCGTTGACATTGCCCGGCACGGTGGCCGTGACCATGCCGTTTTCGCCGATGGTGATGGCCGTGGCGTTGTTCGGCACGGTAATCTGCGGCACCAGGGGCAGGCCCTGGGCGTTGACCATCACGCCATTTTCATTGATGCCCAGCTGGCCGGCGCGCGTGTAGGCCGCTTCGCCGTTCGGGCGCAGCACCTGCAGGAAGCCGTTGCCGGTGATGGCCACGTCGAATTCGCGGCTCGTCGTTTGCAGGCTGCCGGTGGTAAACACTTTCTGCGTGCCCACCATGTGCGTGCCGTTACCCAGCTGTACGCCCGATGGCGACAGGGTGTTGTCGGCGCGCTGCGTGCCCGGCTGCTGCTCGACCTGGTAAAACAGGTCTTCGAAGACGACGCGGTCGCGCTTGAAACCGACCGTGTTGACGTTGGCCAGGTTGTTGGCGATGGCTTGCAGTTTGGCGTCTTGCGCCTGCACGCCGGTCTTGCTGATCCACATTGCTGGATTCATGTATTGCTCCTTGAATATTTCGTCGCGTAGGACTGCTTGCTTTTAGCTGCCGAGCAGGCGGTTGCCCGATTCCGTCATGGAATCGCTGGCCTTGAACACTTTCATCTGCATCTCGAAACTGCGGTTCAGGCTCATGGTGGCGACCATTTCCTCGACGGCCGAGACGTTGCTGCCTTCCAGGTGGCGGTCGCGCAGGCGCACCGTCGGGTCGGCCTGCAGGTCTTCGCCGCTGCGCGCCACGATCAGGCCAGCCTCGTTCTTCGTCAGCTCGCCCGATTCCGCATTCACCAGCTTGAGCTTGTCGACGGTCTGCATCTGCGCCGTACCGGGCACCTGGATGGAAATCGTGCCATCGGCGCCGATAGCCAGGCTGGTGTGCTCGGGAATCGTGATCGGACCGCCTTCGCCCAGCACGGGCCGGCCGTTGATGGTCAGCGCGCCCGTTTCATCGAGGTCCATGGCGCCGGCGCGCGTGTAGGCTTCGCCGTTTTGCCACTGCACCGCGAGAAAACCGTTGCCGGTGACGGCCACGTCGAGTTCGCGTCCGGTTTCCTTGATGGCGCCCGTGCGCGTGCCGACGGCGCTCGACTGCGTCTGCGTCATGTGGCGGTCGTCGTAGCCGTAGCCGTTCTGCAACGGCTGGGCCGTCGACACCTCGAGATTGGCGCGGAAGCCGCCCGTCTCGATGTTGGCCAGATTGTTGGCGTGTACCTGCTGTGCCCGCAGGGCACGGTCGGCCCCGCTCATGGCGGTATAAATCAGCGCATCCATTAGCTTTACCCTTGCGTATCGGCGATTACAGCGCTTGCATCAGCGATTGCAGCATCGCGTTCTCGGTCGAGATGACCTTCGAGTTGGCCTGGTAGTTGCGCTGCGACGTCATCAGGCCCACCAGTTCGGAGGTGATGTCGACGTTCGACTGTTCCAGCGAGCTTGTCACCAGTTTGCCGGCCATGCCCACGCCCGGACGGTCGTACATGGCGGTGCCGGAGGTGGTCGAGGAGACCCAGCTCGTATCGTTGACTGCAGTCAATGCGCCTTCGTCGGGGAAGGTGGCCAGGGCGATCACGCCGATGCTCTGCTTTTGGCCGTTCGTGTATTTTGCCACGACGGAGCCGTCATCGGCCAGTTCCACGCCCGTGTAGGTGCCCGAGGCATAGCCGTCGGCGCGGTCGGTCGAGGTGGTCGCTTCGCCGGCGAACTGGGTGGTGCCCGTGTAGTCGATGGCGATCGAGAGCGCCGCGGCGCCGGGCGGCGTGCCCAGCGCCAGCGTGACCGGCGTGCCGGTCAACAGCTTGCCGGACGTGTCGAACGTCATGCTCGTCACAGGCGCCAGATCGACGTTGTCCAAGGTGTAGTGCACGTCCACGCCCGCCGCCGTCTTGACGAAGTACTGGCCCAGCGCATGTTTGCCGCCCAGCGAATCGTAGACGATCGAGGACTTGGCGCTGTTGTAGCTCAATTCACTGCCCTTGTTGAAGGGAACGGTCTTGATGGTCCATTCGGACGACAGGTTGGCGGCATACGCCAGCTTGGTCGATGCGACGGCGGGAATCTGGCCCGTTGGAATGAGCATGTCGCCCATGGCGCCCAGGGTGGTGCTGCCTTTGACGGCGGCATAGCCCTGCACCAGGCGGCCGTTCGCATCGATCAGCTTGCCTTCATTGCTGGCCGAGAAGATGCCGACGCGGCTGTAGGTCATGGTGTTTTGCGAATCGCGGGTGACGAAATAGCCGCGGCCATCGATGGCCGCGTCGAGCGCGCGGCCCGTGTTGAGCACGCCGCCAGTGAGGGACATGCTTTGCGTCAGTGAGCCGATTTCCGTGCCCGTGGCGCGCGAACCGGCGTACATGGCCGAGAAGTTGGCGCGGCTGCTCTTGAAGCCATAGGTGCCGGCGTTGGCGATATTGTTACTGGTGCTGTTCAACTGTTGGTTGATGGACTGGATACCGGACAGGGCGATGTCGAAACTCATGTTGACTTCCTTTAGTGAAGGACGAGATTAGTGTTCAGGAACGAAGGGGCGAGCGGATCAGGCCGTCTTGCCGTTAAAGCCGGTGATCGCGCCAGGGTTGACTTCGCCCAGGTTCGATACGCTCAGAATCATGCTGCCGCCGGACGACAGGCGCACGCTGTTGAGCTTGCCCGCGATGTCGACCGATGGCTTTTCGGCGCCGTTGGTGGTGACTTTCATGCTGTAGGTGCCAGCAGGCAAGCCCAAGGCCACGGGGTCGATGGTGAAGGGCACGGTGCCGGCGGCCCTGGCGCCCAGTTCGATCTTGTATTCCTTGTCGTCGATCCCTTTCAGGGTCACGGTGGTCTTGGTGGTGCCGGCGGCCAGCGCGATGCTGCCGCTGACCTTGCTCTTGTCGAGCTGGACCGTTTCGCTGTTGACCATGACTTCGGAGCCCACTTGCGCACCCAGGGCCAGTACTTGCATCGATTGCAAGACGCTGGCATTGGCGCTGGTCAGCGCCGACAGGTTCTGCATCGCTTCCGTTTGCGCCTGCTGCGTCAATTGATTGACGAACTGGCTCGGATCGGTAGGCGCCAGCGGATCCTGGTTCTTGATCTGCGCCACCAGCAGCTTGGTGAACATGTCCTGGGTGGCGTTGCTTTGCGACTTGACGGCATTGCTGCTGTTGCCGCCGTTGCTGGTATTGTTTGTAAAGAGATTCGTTTCCATGGCTTATGCTTCACCTAATTTGAGGAGCGATTGCTGCATCGACTTGATGCGACCCAGAACTTCGACATTCGTTTCAAACGCGCGCGAGGCCGACATCATGTCGGTCATCTCGGCCACCTGATTGACGTTGGGGTAGTACACCATGCCATCGGCATTGGCCATCGGGTGGCCCGGCTCGTAGACCTTGCGCAGCGGCTCGTCGCTTTGCACCACGTCAAGCACCTGCACCCTGCCGCCCGCACCGCTGGCGCCGCTGCCATCCATGACGGCCGCAAACACGGGCTTGCGCGCGCGATAGGTCTCGCCTTCGGAACCGGCGACGGAATCGGCATTGGCCAGGTTGCTGGCGATGGTATTGAGGCGCACGGTTTGCGCCGCCATCGCCGAACCGGCGATTTTGGAAATGTCCTGGAAGCTCATGCTGTTCCTTATTGTCCGGAAATGGCCTTGGACAGCCCCTTCAGTTTCATGTTGACGAAAGTGAGGCTGGTCTGGAATTCGGTGGCATTCTGCGAGAAGGCCGCCTGTTCGACGCCGATTTCGACGGTGTTGCCGTCGCGGCTGGGGTGGTAGGGTACGCGGTACAGGGCGCTGGCATCGTCATCGGTGGACAGCAGGCCCGCTTCGTTGTCCTGCAATTGCTGCAGGGCGCTGCCGAAATCCATGTCCATGGCCTGGAAGCCGGGCGTGTTTTCATTGGCGATGTTGGCCGCCAGTACGCGGGTACGGTCGGCACGCAGTGCGAGTGCATCGGCATGTACGCCCAGCGCATCCTTGAAATTAATCCCCATGGTCATCCTTTGTGTTGAATTCGATCGTGCTTTTTGCAGTTCAGGCCAGAAAATAGTTAGTGCAGAGGTAAAATCCCAGCCTGGTCATGTTGACGCATGGTAAGGTCATGCCGCTTCAGTATCTTTGATTAAGGTTAGCAATGATTCATTTCGACAGTATTACCGTGATCCGAAACAAGGCGCCGCGTCGTCACATGCTGCTTCCGGGCCTATTTTTACTGACCAGCCTATATAGTAGTGCAGGATGGGCAGAATTGCCAGCCGACAATATATTTTCACGTGTGGAACAGTTGGCGCGGGAGCAGTTGGCACAGCAGGCGGCCTCGGCTGGACTGCTGGAACCGCAGTTCCAGGTGACCGTCGTGAAAAGCACGCGCCCCATTCCTGCATGCGCGGCGCCGGTGGCGCTGGAAGCGGCCGACAGCCGCTCGGCGCAGCGCATGCGTTTTGTTGCAGTGTGTCCTGGAAGCAACGGTTGGCGTTACGAGCTGCTGGTGCGGGGCGCCATCACGGCCCAGGTCGCCGTGACCGGCAGCGCCGTGACGGCGAATACACCGCTGCAGGCGGGCGACCTGGCGCTGGCGCGGCGCGACGTGACGATGGTGCCGGACAGTATCTCTTCGCTGCCTGGTGTTGTCGGCCTGTCAAGCCGGCGCAGCCTGCGCGCCGGGGAAGTCCTGCGGCAAGGCCAGCTGGCGTCGCCCGTGCTGATCAAACGGGGCAGTGCGGTCAGCATCGTCGCGCGCAAGGAGCAGGTGGAGGTGAGCATGGCCGGCGAAGCGCTGGACGCGGGCGCGCAAGGGGAGGTGATCAGGGTGCGCAACGCCACCAGCGGCACGGTGATACGTGCCAGGGTGGTCGATGCGGGCGTGGTGGAACCGGCCGAGATTCCCGGCCGTTGAGGCAGGCTTAGTCGGCGGCGGCCGTGCGCTGCAGGCGCGTGGCCAGCTGCGTCAGCTTGGCGGCGTAATTCGGGTCGGTGGCATAGCCGCCGCGCGCCAGCCCCTGCGCGAACGCGCCCGCATCGGCGCCCGTGTTCAGGGCGGCGCGGTAGCGCGGGTTTTCCAGCAGTACTTGCGCATAGTCGCGGAAGGCGCTGGCCTGGTCCGGGTAGCTGCGGAAACGCTCGGTTTTCTTCAGGGCCGTGCCGCTGCCCGCTTCGTATTCGGTGGTCAGGTTGCTGGCCACGTCGCCCTGCCATTTGCCGCCGGCCTTGATGCCGAACAAATTATGCGTGTCCGCGCCCGTGCCCTGGCGCAGGGGACGCTGGCCCCAGCCCGATTCGAGCGCCGCGTGGGCGGCGACGATCTCCGGCGCCACGCCCAGGCGGGCGCCGGCTTCTTGCGTCCACGGCTTGATCGAGGCGAGGAATTGCTGCTGCACTTCGCCGATCTCGCCGCCCTGGCTGATGCTGCCCAATACATTCACGGGCTGGCTCTGCTCCAGGTAGGCGCGGCCCTGCGGGCTGAGCGCCGTGGCGCTGCCGCCGCCCTGTTCGATGAAGCGGGCCACTTCGCCCTGTACCTGCTGGAACACGCTGCCAAAGCTGCCGCCGGCGGAGGTGGCGGCGCTGGTGGCGCGCATATTGCTCTGCACAGCGGACGTGGCCGCCGTAGACGGGGTGGCCGCGGTGGCGCGGGTGGTCAGGAAATCAGCCTGGCGCATAGGTATCTTCCTCGCCATGCAGCACGCGCTGCATGATGCTGTACTGCTCTGTTAATAATTCGCTGTTGCGGCTGTTCAGGCGCTTGCATTCAAGCACCATCTGTTCCAGCGCGGCCCAGTCGGTCTCGGCCTTGCTGCGCGCATCGTCTTGCAGCAGCGCAAACAATTGCGCCATCTCCGCCTTTGGGCCCAGCAGGGCCGTAACGAGGCTGACGCGTTGGCGGCGGCGCGCATCGAGCTGCTCGACGGCGGCGATGACCCGGTCGGCCAGCGCCGTCAGTTGCGCGCTCTGGTGGTGCAAGGTGGCCTGGAATTGTTCTTCCAGCAAGGCCAGCAGGGCAGTATAGCCCTGTTGATCATCCGCAATACCCAGCAGGACACGCTGCACGGCTTCCTGGCGCGTGATGCCTTTGCGCGGCGCGGTCACGATTCACTGCCATGGAAACGCTGGATCAGGCCGGCCAGTTTCGACGGGTCGAACGGCAGCTCGCCCTTGGCCAGCGCGTCGCGCAGCATGGCCACGCGTTCATGGTCGATCTCGGGCATGGCGCGCAGGGCGGCCATGGCCGGTTGCAGCACGGCCGACTGCATCTGCTCGCCTGCCGCGGAGCCGGGCGACACCGCGCCGGCGGCCGCGTTCTCGGCGATCGCCTCGGCAGGCGCCACGGCGCCGCTGCGCACGGTGGCGCCGGTATTGCCGGAGGAGATTTTCATACGTTGTCCCTTGCCTTTAATTTGCATGCTCATCCCGTTCCTTCTTTGCGGGCAAGCCCAGTTTTTCACGCAGGCGTTGCAAGGTGCCGGAGTCAGGCTCGCCCACCTGCAGTTCTTCGCCTTGCGCGTGTTGCCCCGCCATGCCGAACATGGCGGCGATGCTGTCGGCCTGGCCGCGCGTCAATATTAACAGCTCGATGCGGCGGTTGATGCCGGCACTGGCGTTTTTTACGTCCAGCGGCGCGCGGTCGGCCATGCCCACCACTTGCAGCACGCTGTCCGGACTCATGCTGCCGATCAACAATTGCGCGCGCGCCGACATGGCGCGGTTGGCCGACAGGGTCCAGTTCGAATAGCCTTCATAGCCGGTATTGGCGTATTGCATCGAATCGGTGTGGCCGACGATCAGCATCTGGTTGTCCATCTGGGCGAAAACGGGGCCCATCTGGCGCAGCAGCTTGCGGAAACGGTCGGTCGGCACGGCGCTGCCGCGCACGAACATGCCTTGCTTGTCCGTATCGTGCAGCATGACGCGCAAGCCGTACGGCGTGATCACCGATTGCAGATTGCTCTTCAGTCCAGCTTCGTCGCTGAGCTTGTCGAGCGCACGCGACAGGGCCAGCAGGTCTTCCGGCGACTGGTAGCTGACCTTGG
The DNA here is from genome assembly GCF_002127585.1 of Janthinobacterium sp. GW458P. GTDB lineage: Bacteria > Pseudomonadota > Gammaproteobacteria > Burkholderiales > Burkholderiaceae_D > Janthinobacterium. The sequence goes on along the minus strand of NZ_NEGZ01000015.1, from coordinate 68,325 downwards.
TCTGGTTTTGCGGCGCCGCGCCGGCCTTGCCGTCCTGCGTCTGCTTGCCTTCCGTGCGCGTGTCGCCCGTACCCTTGCGGGGCATGGGGAAGCGCTCGATCAGGCTGCCGCGCGGACCGCCTTTCTGTTCCGGCATGACGCCCTGGCCTTCGCCCTGGCGGCTGCCTGCCGACGCATCCATCATGATTTCCTTCATCGCCTGCTGCTCGCGCGCGGCCATCAGCCACAGCACGAGGAACAGCGACAGCAGGGCCAGGCAAAAGTCGGCGAATGCTACCTTCCAGGCGCCGCCGTGGCCGTCGTCGTCATGCTTGCGGCCGGCCCGCTTGATGATGGCCTGTTCATGTTTCTCATGCGGCTTTAGCACGGCGGCCTCCCCGGCCTTGGCCTTGCTCTTGTTCCGCGCCGCCATCTTCCAGCGCATTGATCCAGCTTTCCAGCTGGGCGAAGCTCGGCTTGATGTTCAGCTGCACCAGGCGGCGGCCCGCATCGATGGCCAGCAGGGGCGGCTTGCCCGCCACGTGCGTGACCAGCACGACCTTCACGCATTCCATGGTCGAGCCTTCCTCGCCCACCAGCTGTTTCATCATGTTGCACATCGGATCGAGCACGCCGTAGCAAAAGAAGATGCCGATGAAGGTGCCGACCATGGCGGCGCCCACTTTTTCCGAAATTTCCGCCGCATCGGCGCCGTCGGCCACGGAATTCATGGCCATCACGATGCCGAGCACGGCCGCCAGAATACCGAAACCGGGCATGGCTTCGGCGATCTTGTGCAGCGACTTCGACGGTTGCAGCAATTCGTCGTGGATGGCTTCCAGTTCCTGCTCCAGCACGCCTTCGAGCTCGTGCGCGTTGATCTTTCCCATGGCCATCAGGCGGAAGTTGTCGACAATGAAAGCAAGCAGCTTCGGCTCTTCCAGCACCAGCGGATAGCGCTGGAACAGGGCGCTTTCGCGCGGCGCCTCGACGTGGGCGTCGAGCGCCTTCAGGCCGCCGGCGGCCGTTTGCAGCAGTTCATACATGAGCAGCAGCAACTGGCGCTGGAATTCCGAGCCCTGCTTCTTGTGCGTGACGATCTTGCGCATCTGGTGCAGCATTTCACCGAGTACATGCTTCGGATTGCCCAGCACCAGGGCGCCGACGGCGGCGCCGATGATGATGATCAACTCGACCGGTTGCCAGATCGCGTGGACGGTGCCGCCCATCAGGGCGAAGCCTCCGAATACACACCCCATCACGATTAAGATACCGATAATTACCATGTCAACTGCCTTTCTGCGTCATTGTGCTGCGTCAATTTATGGATGTTGCTTAACTTTATGCGTCCTGCAGCATGGCTTTCATCTTGCCCAGTGCCGCCTTGTTCAATTGGCAGACGCGGGCGTCGCTCAGGTCCAGCACGGCGGCAATTTCCTTGTAGCTCAGTTCGAATTCGTAATACATCTGCACCACGCGCTGCTCGCGTTCGTCGAGCGCGCGCAGGGCCTGTTCCAGGCTGCGCCGCACCATCAATTGCTCTTCCGGACTGGGCGCGCTGTCAGCCTGCCCCAGGCTTTCCTGCAGCACTTCGTCAAAACTGGCGATCAGTTCGGCGTTTTCCGCCAGCTGGTACTCCTGATACGCTTCCGGCGTCAGTTTCAGGGCCGCCATGATTTCCGCTTCCAGCGGTTCGCGGCCCAGGCGCCGGGTGAGGGCGCGCACGCTGTCGCGCAGGCGGTGGCTTTCCTGGCGCACGGCGCGCGGGCGCCAGTCCTGGCGCCGCAGTTCATCGAGGATGGCGCCGCGGATGCGCAGGCTGGCATAGCTGCCGAAAGACTGGTCGGGCACGCCGTAGCGGCGCAGCGCTTCCAGCAAGCCCATCAGGCCAATCTGTTCCATGTCATCACGGTCGATGGCGCCCGATACTTGCGAATTGAGCTGGCGCACGATGCGTTTCACCAAGGGGGCATACGCCACCAGATGTTGTTGCTCTTCAGCAATGCTGAGCACGGCCGCGCAAGCGCTGGCGGCGGCGTATTCGCCGGCGCCATACGCTTCCTGGTATTGCTCTACATAGGCCAAGGGATCTCCCACTAGGTCGGCTGGCGTGTTGGCTTACTCAATGATCAGCTTACCGACCATGACTTCCGTGAACGGCTTTTCCATCTGTTCGCGTTCATAGCTGACATTGAATGCCTTGTTGATCTGCTCGGCGTATTGCTCCACAGTCATGGTTTGCGCCTTGTCCAGCGGGAAACTCGACAGGGTGCTGACGGCGATCGAGCGCATCAGCGGCAAGTGGTCCTTGGTCAGCTTTTCCTTTTCCTCGGTGGTGGCGATCACCAGGTCGGCCGACAGGTAATGCGTTTCACCTTCGCCGGGGCCGCGCCGCAGCATCACGATGACCTTGTCGAGCGTGATGAACTTGCGCGCCTTCTTGCCCGTGGCCGGTGGCGGTGGGGCTTTCACTTCGGCAACAGCGCCTGGCGCGGCAACGGGCTTGGCCAGGTACCACATGGCGCCACCGGCCGCGCCGGCGGCCAGCACGGCTACCGCGACGAAGCCGGCTAACAGTTTCATTTTCATATTCATCAGGCAATCTCTCGCTCATGCATGGCGTAAGTGGTAGCGGCGGTGCTGCCGTCGGACAGGGCGCGCCCCGGCTCGGCGTCGTCATTCTGGCGGCCAGGCTGACGCTGGCCGCGCGCGTCGCCCTCGGCGAACGCCTGGGCGGCCGGGCTGCGCGGGGTGGCGCTGATATTCACGGCTACCTCCGTGTACTGGCGCTGCGCCAGGTCGCTGCGCATGTTCTCGCCGATGCCTTGCAACTGGCGCAATACTTCCGAATTCGACGCCGAGACGTTGACCTGCAGCGCGCCGGCCGTGTGGCGGATGGAAATTTCTATGCGGCCCAGCATCGGCGGATCGAGGCGGATCACCGCATGTTCGCTGTTGCGTCCGATCTGCGTCTGCAGGCGTTCGCCCAGTGCTTCGCGCAGCGGTTCTTGCCACTGCTGGGCCGGGCCGTTGAGCTTGATGGTGTCGGCGCCGTTCGTTGCGGGGGCGGTGTTCGCGCCCGCAGCCGTCAGGCCCAGGTTGTTCGGTGCCGGTGACGCGGCACGCTCGCCATCGCGGGCGGCCGGGACGGCGGCCACGGCTGCCGGAGCGCTTTGCTGCAGCAGCGATTCGAACGGTTGCGCCGGCGCACTGGCCGCGCCACCCTTGGCCGCGGGCACCGGGTTGGCGGCGGCCACCGGTTCGCGCGTATCGCGTCCCGCCGGCTGCGGCGTAGCTTGGGCGGCGAGGGTGATGGCTGCCGGATGCAGGCTGATATTGAGTGCGGGATTGGCTTGCGCCGCGCTGGCCTGCACCTGCGTTTGCGCCGCGGCGCTGCGCGCTTCGGCAGCTGCCGCGTCCGTCTGTGGGGGCACGGGAACGGGCATCGCGGCGAGCGGCAAGCCGATGACGGGCGCGGCCATGGCAGGCAGGTCGCTGTCGGCCTTGCTGTCGCTGTCGTTGCCGGCCGTGCCCTGCGGGAGGCTGTCGCCGGGGGGCGCGGCCGTATCCGGGGTGACGGCGCCGGCGATGTCGAGCACCTGGGCAAACAGCGGCAGGGCCGATGGCGCGGCCGCGTTGCCCGCGGGCGCCGCATTGCCAGGCAGGCCAGGCAGCAATGCCGCTTGCGGCTGCGCCGCGTTGCCTGTCGATGCCGGCGCTGCCGGCGTTGTATTGAAACTCATGATCATGCTTGATTCCCGTCCGGGTCGTATTCGCCGAGCGCGGCGTAGGCGACCCAACCTTCCTTATTTGCCTGTAATGCACCCAGGTGCAAACCCAGGCGTTCTTTTTCCTCAGAGCAAATTTTAACCGCTTGCGCGTGATTTTTGCGCAATTGCAACAATTCTGTTTGTTCCAGCGCATTCCAGGCGCCCCGTTCGGCCAGCAGCGGGATGTTTTTCGCCAGGCTGGCAGACAGTTTTCCCATTGCTTCCCAATCCGCTTGCGCGATGGCGGCGCTCAATTGCCGGTTCAACTGCTGCAGTACGGCGCGCCTAGGCATTGTTGGCCTGGACGCCCACCCAGCCGCGCTTGATGGTGGTCATCAAGGTCGTCACTTCGTCGATCAGGGCGGGGTCGAGCTTGATGCCGGCCGTGTACAGGCGCGCCACGCAATAGTCGTACAGGCGCGCCAGGTTGACCACCACCTCGCCGCCATTGTCGAAATCGAGCGAACTCGACAGGCCATTGATGATCTGCGTGCATTTATCCAGGCTGATGGCCTTCTGTTCGTAGCGCTTGCCTACGATATGCCCGCGCGCGCGCGCCAGTTCTTCCAGCAGGCCGTCCGTCAGGACCAGCACCAGCTCCACCGGCGAGGCGCGCGAGGTCTGGGCATCCAGGTTGACTGCATGGTAGTTGCCGTAAGCTTCATTGTTTAACATGTCTTATTTCTCACTGTGTAAACTTGCGGCGGCGCGGCAGGCACGCTCGCCTTAGGATTTGTTGTTGCCAAACATGGCGTCGAACATGTCGACCGTCTTGTACATCTGTTCCTGCATCACTTGCAGGCGCGTATATTGATCCAGGAAACGCTTGTAGGCCGTGTTGTACTGGGTCGTCAGCAGGTCGGTGCTTTTGCTCAGCGACTTCTGCAAGCTGGTGTTCGCATCGAGACGCTGCACCAGCTGGCCCTTGGTGATGTTGCTCCATTGGCCCAGTGCCTTGTCCAAGCTGCCTAATACGCCTGATGGGGCCGACAGACTATTGTTGCCGAACAATTTATCCAGGTCGCCCGGATTCGACGCCAGCTTGGCCGTCAGCTTGGCCGTATTCAGGCTCAGCGTGCCGTCGCGGTTGGCGGTCACGCCGTAGGAGACCAGCGATACGCCGCCGACGCTCTGGCGCAGCAGATTGTTCAAATTGCTGCGCAGGGCATTGAGGCCGGAATCGTGGGCAAAGATGCCTGCCGCGACGTTCTTGTCCGGATCGCCGGAGCTGGCCAGGCCGTCCAGCACGCTTTTCAGTTTGTTGTAGGCATCGACGAATGCCTGCACATTGGTTGCCGTGCCGCCGCTGTCCGTTGCCACCGTGACCGTCACGGGTGCGTCGCCCGTGTTCATGGCCTTGGTGAAGGTCATCTTCACGCCCGTCACGTTGGTAAAGGTATTCGACGCCTGCGTGATTTGTGTGCCGGTATCCTTTGCGCCCAGCCAGACGATGGCGTCCTGCGCCTTGACGACTTCCTTGATGTTGGTGGCCGCGTCCGTCACCAGGGCCTTGGTCAGCGCGGTATTCGTCACGCTCGACGCGTCCAGCGTGACGGCGTTTTCCTTGCCCGTCAGGTTCGATGTCAATACCAGCTGCGCCTGGTTGCCGATGGTGACGATGGAAGCCGTCACGCGCGAGTTGTTCTTGCTGTTGCCATTGATGGCGGCGGCGATTTCCTGCGGCGTCAGGTTGCCGTCGGCATCCTTGTCGGCGGCGCTCAGGTCGATGTCAAAGCTGTTGTCGGCGGTGACGGGGGCCAGCGGATCGCCGATCCGCACGGCCAGCGTGCCGCTGCCGGCGGCGGGGCTGCTGGCGAGGCCGCTGTACGAAGTCTGGCTGGCTGTGGCCAGTTGCTGCACGAAAAAGGAATAGCTGCCGGCGACTGCCGTGGCATCGGCCGTGCCGCTGCCATAGGCGGTATTGCTGAAGGTGGCGGACTGGCTCAGCAGCGACTTGTTGCTGCTGCTCATGGTCGTCATCGTGCTCTGGAAGGCGCTCATGGCCAGCTTCAGGTTGTTCAGCGCCGCGGCCGTGTTATTGGCCAGTGCGGTTTGCTTAGTCAATTTGTCCTGCTGCGCCGCGACCGATTTGGTTGCCAGGTTTTTTGCAGTGACGAGCGGATCGTATTGCGGTGCAGTAATTACGTTTGCCATGCCAGACTCCTGAATAAAGGGATATACCGGTACAAGGCGACCCCCATTCCCGTTTTGTGAAGTTTTCCTGAAAGAAACTTACACAAACATTATTTTACCTGCCCGCGGAACCAGAATTGGGTTGCCAGCTCATCTTGCCGCTTGGCATCAACGCGTTGTTGCTCATTCGCAACATGTTTCTGTTTTTGCGTCAGCACCTGGTCCAGCACCTCGCGCTTGGCCCAGGCCGTGTTCAGGGCGCGCTGCGAAATGGCCATGTTGGCCTCGTGCAGGTGCAAATCGGTGCGGTGCTGGTCGGCCATCTGCATGACGGCCTGCTTGAAGTTGCCGCAATTGACGGACAGGGCCAGGGGCAGGGCGCCGCTTGGGCCGCTATCCGTGTACAGGCCCGTCAGGCGTTCCAGGTTTTTCTGGTAGCGCTCGCGCACGGCCGTCTGCGCCGCCATTTCCCCTTGCAGGCGTTCCACCTCGGTGCTGCGCAGGCCGACCAGGGTGGTCAGGTTGCGTATGGTATGCGCGTCGCTCACGTTTGCTCCTAGGCCATGATCTGTTCAAGTTGTTCGATGCACGGCCCCATCGGCGCCTCTTCCTTGGTGCCCTGGCACAGGAAGGCCTCGATCGGCGCGTGCAGTTGCACGGCGCGGTCGGTGACGGGGTCGGCGCCGGGCACGTAGGCGCCCAGCGGGATCAGGTCGCGCACGCGCGCGTGGCGCGCCATCGACGCCTTCAGCGCGCGCGCCGCCTGCATGTGTTCGGGCGTGATCACCTGCGCCATGCAGCGGCTGATCGAGGCGGCGATGTCGATGGCGGGGTAGTGGCCCCGCTCGGCCAGTTCGCGCGTGAGCACGATATGGCCGTCGAGAATCGCGCGCGCCGTGTCGACCACGGGATCCTGCTGGTCGTCGCCTTCGGCCAGCACGGTATAAATGGCGCTCATGCTGCCGTCGGGGTGGGCGCCGTTGCCGGCGCTTTCCACCAGCTGCGGCAGGTTCGAAAACACGGACGGCGGATAGCCGCGCGTGGCCGGCGGCTCGCCCAGGGCCAGCGCCACTTCGCGCAGCGCCATCGCGTAGCGCGTGAGCGAATCGACCAGCAGCAGCACGTGCTTGCCCTGGTCGCGGAAATGCGCGGCGATGGAATGGCACAGTTCGGTGGCCATGATGCGCATCAAGGGCGACTCGTCGGCCGGCGCGATCACCAGCACGGCTTTCTTCAAGCCATCGGCGCCCAGCGATTTTTCGACGAATTCGCGCACTTCGCGCCCCCGTTCGCCGATCAGGCCGACGACGACGACATCGGCCACCGTCTGGCGCGTGATCAGCCCCAGCAGCACGCTCTTGCCGACGCCGGAGCCGGCCATCAGGCCCACGCGCTGGCCCTTGCCCAGGGTCAGCATGCTGTTAATCGCCCGCACGCCCACGTCCAGCGGCTCGACCACCGGTTGTTTCTTCAGGGGATTGATCTTCGGCGGCGTCACTTCCAGGATGTGTTCGCCGCCGAGGCGGCCCAGGTCGTCGATGGGCTCGCCCAGGCCATTGACCATGCGGCCCAGCCAGGACTGGCCGATCTGCAGGCTGGCCTTGTCGGGCAGGGGCAGCACGCGCGCGCCGGTGGTCAGGCCCGTGGCCTTCTTGAACGGCATCAGGTAAGAGAGTTTTTCGCGGAAGCCGACGACTTGCGCATCGAGCCATTCGCCATTGACTGTTTCAATTTGACAACGCTGGCCCGTGTGCAGCCGGCAGCCGGCGCTTTCCAGCAGCAGGCCGGAGGCGCCGACCAGGCGGCCGGTGGGTGTCGCGACCGGGATATCGCCGATCTCGAAACTGCGCAGCGTGTCGGCGATCATGCAGGCGCGCCCTGGTCCGCGTGTTCGGCGGCCAGCGCCAGGTGGCTGCTGACCTGCTCCATGCAGGCCGACAGGCGCTGATGGCAGCCCGCGTCGACTTCATTGTCGCCGGCCTTGATGCGGCATTCGCCCGCGTCGAGGCGGGCGTCGGCGATCAGGTTCCAGCGCTTGGCGCGCTTCGGATCGAGTTCGCTGATGCGTTTGAGTTCTTCCGGATTGAGGAAGACGTCGATTTCCTCGCGCGTGGGCGGCATCGAGGCCAGGGTCTCGTCGACCAGGGCCAGCAATTGCACCGGCTGCAAGGCCAGTTCCGCGCGGATCACCTGGCGCGCCACCTTGGCCACCAGGTCGACCACTTCCTTGCGCTGCGCTTCGCGGTAATCGGCGCGCACTTTCTTCAGGTCGCGCAAAATCGCGTCGACGGGGCGCGCCAGGCGGTCCAGCGCCACCAGGGTTTCATTGCGGCCCTCTTCACGTCCCTGCGCCACGCCGTCGCTGCGGCCGGCGTCGTAGCCATCCTGCTGGCCCTGCACCAGGCCCACTTCGTAGCCGTCGCGCTGGCCCTGTTCGAAGCCTTCCGAGATGGATGCCTGCCACTGGCCGTCCGTGTCCTCGCTGGCGGCGCGCTGGCCGGCGGCGATGAATTGCGACAGGGGCGGGAAACGATACGAGCGGAAGTGCTTCATTCAATCACCGCTTCGGCAAACAGTTGCACTTCGATCTCGCCCGCATCGGCGAGGCCCTTGACGGTGGCCATGATTTCCTGGCGCGTCTGTTCGATGCGCGACAGCGGCACGGGGCCGGACCGGCGCATCATGTCTTCGAAGCTTTGCGCCTGGCGGCGCGGCATGGTTTTCAGCACGGCTTCGCGGATCGACGGCTCGGCGCCCTTGAGCGCGATGGCCCACTGTTCCATCGGCACGTCTTCCAGGATGCGCGTGAGCGTGACGTCGCTCTGCGTGGCCAGGATCAGGAAGTCGTACATGCTCAGTTCGATTTCCGACACCACGTCCGGGTCGTGCGCGCGCAGCAGCTCGACCAGCGCGGCGCGGTTGCCCGGCATGCGGTTGAGGATCTCGGCCGCCTGGCGGATGCCTTCGACGCTGGTGCTTTGCGTGTCGAGCGTGCCCAGGCAGCGGCCCACCAGCTCGTCGAGCTCGACCAGCAGGTCGCGGTCGATCTCGTCCAGGCGCGCCAGGTTCAGCAGCACCAGGTCGCGGCCTTCGGCGGGCAGGGCGTCGAGGATCTGGCCGGCCAGCGCGGGCGGCAAAAAGGCCAGGAAGACGGCCTGCATCTGCACGTGTTCGTTGACGATGTATTCGGCCAGCCATTTTGGCGAAGCCCACTGCAGGCGCGCCATTTTGGGACGGATGGCATCGCCGTAAATGTTGTTGAGCACGCTATTTGCGATATCGCTGCCCAGCGCCATGTCCAGCGAGCGCTTCAGGTAGCTGCGCGAGGCGCCGTGCACGCCGCTTTGCTGGCGGTAGTCGTCGAAAAAGGTCTGCATGGCCGTTTTCACGGCTTCGACCTTGATGCCGCTCATGCGCGACATCACTTGCGTGACTTCGAGCAATTCTTCGCGCGACAGGCAGCGCAGCACATTGGCGGCCTGTTCTTCTCCCATGCTCAGCAGCACGATGGCGGCCTGTTCCACGGGGCTCAGGCTGACGTTTTCGACTTCTGCGTCGTCCGGGAAATTATTGTTGTTGAGTTCGGCCATTTTTCTGCATCCATTGTTTGACGACTTCGGCGACACGCTCGGGTTCTTTTTCCGCCAGCACTTTCAGGTGGTCGACCATCACGTCGACCGCCGAGCCGGGCGGCGGCAAGTCATAGTTTTCCAGCAGCGGCACGACAGGCATGCCGCCGCCGGCGGCCGCTTCGCCTTCGAGGGCCGGCAAGCCGCTCAGGCCCAGGGCTGGCGCACCGGCCACGGCCGCGCCGTTTGCAGCGGCGGCGCCGGCGCCGGCGCCGTTCAGGGCCAGGGCGGGATCGAGCTGCTTCAGTACGGGCGGCGCCAGGCGCGAGGTCAGCAGGCGCATCAGCGGACGCAGGATCAGGAAGTAGCCAAGCACGGCGCCGAGCGCGTACAGCAGCCAGCTGCTGAAGTCGACGACGGTATCGCGCTCTTCCCACCATTGCGCCACGGGCGGCTTGGCGGGGAAGGCCAGGGCCGTCAGGCTCAGGCTGTCGCCGCGCTGGGCGTTGATGCCCAGGCCGCTGCTGAGCATTTTTTCAATATTACCCAGTTCGGCGGGGGTCCAGCCGGTCTTCGGATTCGGTGCGGCGGCGCTGTTGAGGACGACGGCGACGCTGAGTTTTTCCAGGCGGCCACGGCTGCGCTTGATCTGCGTGATGCTGCGGTCGTACGCGTACTGGCGCGTGGTGGCGTTCTTGCGCGCCGTACCGTCATCGGCCGGCTTCGGTGCGCCATCGGCTGGCGGATTGCCCGCCGCATCGGTGGGCGCAGGCACGGCGGCGGCCGGCGGACGGTTCGACAGGCTGCCGGGGACGCCGGCCACGGTGCGGTTGCGCTCCTGCTCTTCGCGCATCGCTTCGCTGGTCACTTTCGGGGCTTCGCCGTATTTTTCCAGCGTTTCATCCACGCGGTCGTTGTTGACGGCGGCCGTGACGCTGAGCTTGAAGTTGTCTTCGCCGATGACGGGGCCGAGCAGGCCCGTGACGTTGCGGCGGATTTCATCCTGGAAACGTTTCGCACCTTCATTACCGGCCGCCGAGGCGTCGAAGCCGTCGGCCAGGTCGATGTGCGAGGACAGCAGGTTGCCGCCCTGGTCGACCAGGCTCACGCGCGTGGGCGCCAAGCTGGCCACGCTGCCGGCTACCATGTTGATGACGGCGGCGATCTGTTCCGGCGCCAGGGTACGGCCCGGTTTCAGGGCCACGACCACGGAGGCGGACGATTTGTCGCCGTCGCTGGCGACGAACGAGGTCGACTTGGCAATCGACAAATGGACGCGCGCCGAAGCGATCGCGTCCATCGTCATGATGCTTTGCGACAATTCGCCTTCGAGGCCGCGGCGGAAGCGCACATCCTGCACGAATTGCGACACGCCCAGCGGGTCATTCTTGTCCATCAGCTCCAGGCCGGCCGGCAGCTGCGCCGTCACGCCCTTCGAGGCCAGCAGCATGCGCACCTTGCCCAGCATGGCGTCGGGCACCAGCACCTGGCCGCTGTCCGGATGCAAACGGTAGGGAATGTGCTCGGCGTCCAGGGTGGCCATCATGTCCGTCACGGCCACTTTTTCGCGCGCGCCGAAGACCGGCTTGTAGTTGGCCTGGTCGCGCCAGGCATACATGGTCACCATGGCGGTGATGCCGATGGCCAGCACGACGATGGGAACCAGGTTTTTCAGCAGGGCGGGCGGGATGGCGGGCTGGGCGCCAAGGCGCCAGCGCGCAAATGCGGACTTCATGGGGGTAATCACTTGGGGTAACTTTCGCTGGGAGGCTGGGCGTGGATCAGGACGTGAAGATTACAGAGGCAGTTTGATGAGTTCATCGACGGCGCCCATGACCTTGTTGCGTACCTGCATCAACATGGAGAAGGACAGGCCCGCTTCCTGGCTGGCCAGCATGGCGCCGACCAGGTCATCGCTCTTGCCGCTGTCGACGTCGCTCATTTTTTGCGCGGCCATGCGGTCATCGTTGTTGACCTTGCCGACGGCGTCTTTCATGCTTTGTGCAAAGGAAAAGCCGGATTGTTCCGGCCCGCCGAAGTGGGCCGCCGGCGCGATGCTGGCACCCAGGGCGCGCGCGTCGTTGCTCAGTGCTGCCAGATCGGCCTTGATCAAACCTGCGAGTTCGTTGCTCATCTTGCCCTCTACTTTCAATATGCGGTGACGTATCAATCAGAAATACTGGTGTTGCCATTCCAGCGAAATCGGCGCTGCACGCCTTTCGCTCCAGCCCGATTCCCAGGGCCCATCAGTTTTATCAGTTGCCACACCATCCGCCGCAAGCAGATTGAAACAAACCCAGCAAACCTGCGCATCGATTCACATGGCCATGATAAACAATAAATAACTGATAAAAGTTTCTACAGGCGGCAATCAAGAGGGGCTGAAAACTGCCATAAAAACCGGAATCAGGTAAGCGGAATGGCGCACTGCAAATCTGCTTTTTGTCGCTATAAGCTTACCTCGCGGCAACTATAAAGTAAAGAGAGCTTTGGCTCAAGGAATATTGATACATGGCAATATTTATGATTTTCATGTATTGTTCAGCACCGTAGTCATCTAGCATGCGATACGATGCGCAACCGTTTGCTTGCGTCAGAGTCAGCAATGCCAAGATGAAGCTGTATTTAATTTCGGGCGATCCGTATAATTTGTTCTGCCACCGCAATACCGACATGACCACTACATGACAACCATTACCAAGACAGATCAAACCGTACGCCATCAAGCCCTGGATTCCTGTCTGCTTGGACGTCCTGTCCATTTGCTGCATGTATTCGGCGCCCAGCTGCGCGACGACCTGGCGGCGGCGCTGCGCCAGCCCATGAGCCGCCGCTACTGGGGTAATTTCCAGATCGACGCCGTCACCCTGGCGCGCGCCGAGGACGAGGACAGCGTGAACCGCTGGCTGAGTTTTTCCACGCCGGCCGGTCAGGCCGGCTTCACGCTCGAACGCCAGATACTGCTCAGTGTCCTGAACTATCGCTATGGTAGTGCCGGCGCGAAGGGCGTATTGCCCGATCCCTCCTTGGTGCGCGTGACTGCCACCGAAGAGCGTCTGGCTGTGGTGCTGGGACAACAGTTGGTTACCAGCCTGTTCGCGCGCATCCATAAAAACCTGCAAGCGCTGGGCAAAGCCAGCGCCATCGACACCGCCGCCGAAATCGGCGTACAGTCGGGTGTGCATCCGGCGCGCGGCGCCTGGGTCGTCACCGTGGCGCTCAGCGATGTCGAGGCGGGGCAGAGCGGTTACTTCTGGTTCTCGCTGGACAAGCGCCTGATGGCCGACGTGCTGCGCGGCTTGCTGCCCGAACGGGCGCAGGCCAAGAAAGCCCTGCGCAGCGTGCGCCCGCTGGCGTCGCGCCTGCAGGTGACCCTGGAGGGCCGGCTGGTCAGCAAGCAAATGCAGCTGGGCGCCTTGTTCGACCTGCGCGTGGGGGACGTGATTCCCGTCAGCCTGAGTCGTACCGACGTCATGCTCGACGATTCCCGCTTGTTTACGGCCGCCGTTTCCGAACACAAGGGCAAGCTCTGTTTAACCTCATTTGAAGATGTCGAATAATATGAATATGACCGATACCAACCAGAGCGAAACCCTGCTGGAAGACCTGGGCGACGATATGATCATCGACCAGGGCGACGTTGCCGACGTGCCCAGCGGCCGCGCGCGACGCGACATTCCGCAGATGATGCGCAAGATTCCCGTCACCCTGACCCTGGAAGTGGGCTCGGCCCGCATTTCGCTCGAGGAGCTGATGGCCATCGGCCCTGAAAGCGTGATCGAACTCGATATGCTGGCCGGCGAACCGCTGGTGATCAAGGTCAACGGCACGCCGATCGGCCGCGCCGAAGTGGTGGTGGCCGGCGAAAACTATGGCCTCAAAGTCATCGACCTCGACGGTCTCAATCTCGACATGATGACAGCATGAAGCTGGCGGTACCCGGTTTGAGCCGGCGCCGCGGCACGCTGGCGGCGGCGCTCGCCGTTCCCGTTCTGATGCTGTGCTGCAGCGCCGCCGGCGCCCAGGATCTATTGTCCGGCGTGGTGCCGGGCGCGAAGACCGACCTGTCGGTGAAGATGCAGATCCTCGTCGTCATGACCCTGCTCGGGCTGCTGCCCGTGATGGTCATGATGATGACCAGCTTTACCCGCTTCGTCATCGTGCTTTCCCTGCTGCGCCAGGCCCTGGGCCTGCAGCAGGGCTTGCCCAACCGTATCGTCACCGGCATCGCCCTGATCCTGACCCTGCTCGTCATGCGCCCCATCGGCGACCAGGTGTGGAAGGAAGCGTTCGTGCCGTACGACCGCGACCAGATCGGCATGCAGGAAGCGTTGAAGATTGCCGAAGTGCCGATTTCGCGCTTCATGCTGGCGCAGACGAGCAAGGCGGCCCTGGCGCAGATCGCGCACCTGGCCGGCGAGCCGTCGACCATGCGCCCGCAGGACCACAGCTTCACGGTCAAGCTGGCCGCGTTTGTCTTGTCCGAACTCAAGACGGCGTTCCAGATCGGCTGCATGCTGTTCATACCGTTCCTGATCATCGATCTGGTGGTGGCGTCCGTGCTGATGGCGATGGGCATGATGATGCTGTCGCCGCTCGTCATCTCGCTGCCGTTCAAGCTGCTGCTGTTCGTGCTGGTCGACGGCTGGACGCTGACCGTCAACACCTTAGTTACCAGCATACAGGCGTATTGACCCATGTTTACCCCTGAAGTCGCCGTCGACCTGATCATCGAAGCGCTGCATGTCGTGATGCTGCTGGTGGTCATCCTCGTCGTGCCAGGTTTGCTGATGGGCCTGCTGGTTGCGCTGGTGCAGGCGGCCACGTCGATCAATGAGCAGACCATGAGTTTCCTGCCGCGCCTGCTGGTCACCTTGCTGGCCCTGATACTGGCCGGGCGCTGGATGGCCGGTTACCTGATGGATTATTGCGTGTCCATTTTTCAGCGCGCGGCCACCCTGGTCGGATAGCGCTGCGCGCCCCATGGATCAGATCTTCAATCAGGTGCTGCCGTTTCTGCTGGCCGTATGGTGGCCGTTCTGCCGCATCCTGGCCATGCTCAGCGCCTCGCCCGTGATCGGCGACGCCATGGTGCCCGTGCCCGTGCGGGTGCTGCTGTCGCTGGTGCTGGCGATCCTCATGCTGCCCGTGATGCAGGCGTCGGGCATCTCGCAGGACTTGCTGAAGATTGATCCGTTTTCCCTGCACGCCGTCGTCGCCACCCTGGAGCAGGCCGTCGTCGGCTTCGTGCTGGGCCTGGCCTTCCACTTCGCCATGTCGGTGATGTCGGTGCTTGGCTATCTGGTGTCGAGCCAGGTGGGCTTTTCCATGGCCGTCATGAATGACCCGCTGAACGGCACCTCATCGGACGTCATCACCGGCTTGCTGACGATCATGTGCATGATTGTCTTCTTTGCCATCGACGGGCACCTGGTGCTGACGGGCGTCATCGGCGCCAGTTTCAAGGCCTGGCCCGTGGGGCAGGGCTACGGCCCGCTGCTGCTGCAGACGGTGGCCTACAACGTGGCGTGGATTTTCGCCGCGGCCATGCTGCTGGCCATGCCGATCGTGTTTTCCACCATGGTGGTGCAGCTGGGTTTCGGCTTCCTGAACCGCGTGGCGCCGTCGCTGAACCTGTTTTCGCTGGGCTTTTCCATGATCACCATGTTCGGCCTGCTGATGCTGGTGCAGATCGTGCGCTTTATCCCCGAGCACTACATCGCCATGACCAACCGGGTGCTCGACATGATCGCCGAACAGATGCGGGTGGCCCATGGCTAGCGCGCGGAAAGGTGTGAAGCATGGCCGATAGCAGCACGGGCGACAAGACAGAAAAGGCGTCACAGCAAAAGCTGAAGAAGTCGCGCCAGGAAGGGCAGGTGGTGCGCTCGCGCGACCTGTCGACGGCCCTGGGCATCCTGATCAGCATGAAGCTGTTCGTGTTCCTGCTGCCCGGCTATCTGGACACGTTCCGCGAGCTGTTCGCCATGGCCTTCATGCCGCTCGACAGCAAGGGCGCGCTCGACAATGCCATGTCGATGGCGTTTACCACCTCGGTGGGCTTGCTGATCAAGATGATCGTGCCGCTGTTCTGCGTGCCCCTGTTTGTCGTGCTGGGCTCGCTGGTGCCAGGCGGCTGGGTCATCAGCACGAAGAACTGGATGCCGAAGATGGAACGCCTGAGCCCGGCCAAGAATCTGGGCCGCCTGGTGTCGCCCAAGCATGGTTTTGAATTCGGCTTGTCCATCGCCAAGGCCGCCGTGCTGGGCATGGTGCTGGTGCACGTCAGCCGTTCCAGCCTGGTGCAATACGTGGACTTGCAGCACCGCCCCCTGCAGCAGGCCATGCTCGATGGCTCGGCGCTGATGCTCGACGGCCTGATGGCCCTCATTTCCGTGTTCATCCTGTTCGCCATCATCGACGTGCCGGCGCAGGCGTTTTTCTTTGCCCGCAACCAGCGCATGAGCAAGCAGGACGTCAAGGAAGAGCATAAAAGCAGCGAAGGCCGGCCCGAGGTGCGCCAGCGCATCCGCCAGCTGCAGCAGCAGATCGGCCGGCGCAGCGTGCGCAAGACCGTGCCCGACGCCGACGTGGTGATCGTCAACCCCGAGCATTACGCCGTGGCCCTGAAATATGACCAGGACCGCGCCGAGGCGCCGTTTGTCGTCGCCAAGGGCGTCGACGAGATGGCGTTGTACATCCGGCAGGTGGCGAAGGAGCACGATATTGAAACGCTGGAACTGCCGCCGCTGGCGCGCGCCATCTACAACACCAGCCAGGTGCAGCAGCAGATACCCGTGCAGCTGTACCAGGCCGTGTCGCAGGTGCTCAACTACATACTGCAGCTGAAAGCATTCCGTACTGGGCAGCGTGCCGCCCAGCCCCCATTTCCCACCGAGGTGGTCGTGCCATCTCATTTGAGCGAGGTAGTACCTTCATGAATTTCCTGAACCGCGTGGTTGCTGAAATGCGCCGCCACAAGTTCGCCACGCCGCTGTTCCTGCTGGTGATCCTGGCGATGATCATCCTGCCGCTGCCGCCCGTGCTGCTCGATATCTTGTTCACATTCAATATCGTGCTGGCACTGATCGTCATCCTCGTCAGCGTCTCGGCCAAGCGGCCGCTCGATTTCTCCGTCTTCCCGACGGTGATCCTGGCCACCACCATGCTCAGGCTGACCCTGAACGTGGCGTCCACGCGCGTGGTATTGCTGCACGGCCATACGGGCGCGGATGCGGCCGGTAAGGTGATCGAGGCCTTCGGTAACGTGGTGATCGGCGGCAACTTCGTCGTCGGTATCGTTGTCTTCGTAATCTTGATGATTATCAACTTCGCCGTCGTCACCAAGGGCGCCGAGCGTATTTCCGAAGTGTCCGCGCGCTTTACGCTGGACGCCTTGCCGGGCAAGCAGATGGCCATCGACGCCGACCTGAACGCCGGCCTGATCAACCAGGAAAAAGCCCAGATCCGCCGCAAGGACGTGGCCGCCGAAGCGGATTTCTACGGCGCCATGGACGGTGCTTCGAAGTTCGTGCGCGGCGACGCCGTCGCCAGTATCCTGATTTTGATCATCAATATGGTGGGCGGCGTGGCCATCGGCTCGCTGATGCACGACCTGTCGTTCGGCGACGCCTTCCGTCAATATGCGCTGCTGACCATCGGTGACGGCCTGGTGGCGCAGATCCCGGCGCTGCTGCTGTCGGCCGCCGCCGCCATCCTGGTCACCCGCATCAGCGATTCGGGCGATTTCGAGCAGCAAGTTGCCGGCCAGGTGCTGACGTCGCCAACGGTGATCTTCAGCGCGGCCGGCATGATGGTGGCGCTGGCCCTGATTCCGGGCATGCCGTGGTTCATGTTCATGACCTTCGCCGCCGTGCTGGCCTTTGTCGCCTGGCGCCTCACCAAGCGCGTGAAAGGGCCGGACGCGGCCGGCATGGCGGCCATCGAGGCGGCCCTGCGCGAGGAACGCCCGGCCGAGCTGGAGTGGCAGCAACTGCCGGCGGTGCAGCCATTGATGGTGATGCTGGGCTATAAACTGGTGGGCATGGTTGATAAAACGCAAGGCGAGCCATTGAACAAGCGCGTCAAGGGCGTGCGCCAGAGCCTGTCCGAAGCCATGGGCTTGCTGCTGCCGAACATCGGCGTGCGCGATGACCTGGCCCTGAAGCCGTCGCAATACGCGATCGTGCTGTCGGGCACCGTGGTGGCGCAGGCGGAAGTGCAGGCCGACCGCCTGATGGCGATCCCGTCGCCGAACGTGTATGGCCAGCTGGACGGCATACCCGGCATCGAGCCGGCCTACGGCATGCCTGTCACATGGATCGAACCGGGCGAAAAGGCGCATGCGCTGGGTCTCGGCTACCAGGTCATCGAGGCGCCCAGCGTGATCGCCACGCACTTGTCGAAGATGGTGCGCGAATACCTGCCGGAACTGTTCCGCCACGAAGACGTCTCGAACCTGATGGAGCGCCTGACGGCCCTGTCGCCGAAGCTGGCCGGCGCGCTGGACAAGGCGTTGACGCACACGCAGATGCTGCGCGTGTTCCGCGTCTTGCTGGCAGAGAACGTGTCCCTGAAGGACATCGTGCCCATCGCCACCACCTTGCTCGACAGCTCGGAGACGACCAAGGACCCGATCCTGCTGGCGGCCGAAGTGCGCTGCGCGCTGCGGCGCCAGATCGTCAGCGGCCTGTTCGGCCAAAAGATGGAAATGCAGGCGTTCAACCTGGGCGGCGAGCTGGAAAACATGCTGCTCGGTTCACTGAACCAGGCGCGCCAGTCGGGCAAGGTGACTCTGGATAATTATCCGATCGACCCGCACCTGCTGTCGCAGCTGCAGGTGAACATGCCGGTGGCGCGCGAGCAGATGAAGCAGCAGGCCACGCCGCCGCTGCTGCTGGTGCTGCCGCAGATCCGTCCGCTGCTGGCCCGCTACGCGCGCCTGTTCGCGCCCGGCCTGCACGTGCTGTCGTATAACGAAATCCCGGAAAACCGCGAAGTGAGCATCATCGGCACGGTGGGGTAAATGGTGGGGTAAACAACAAAAACGGCGCTTCGGGCGCCGTTTTTATTGCGCTGTATCAATCCTGTTCGTCGATTGGCGGCAGCAAATCCTGCGTTGGCTCTGCCGGTCCGGCCAGCAGCAGCACTTCCTCTTCCCGTCCGTCCGCCGTCGCGTCGCCATAGTCGTAGCCGAGCGGGGCCGGCACTTCCTTCGAGATGAAGAGGACTTCCTTTTCCGCTTCAGCCGGGGGCGTCGCGGGCGCATCGGGATCGGCCGCCGCCTCCGCTTCCGGCTGCGTCAGCAGCAGCGCCACTTCGGCCATGGCGCGGAACAGGGCCGGCGACAGCGAGGCGGCGCCCGCCTGCATGGGAAAATTGCCATGCACGCGCTGCGCGTGCAGCTGGCGGTTCAGGCGGCAGCGCATGACGCGCAGGCCGGCGCGGTGCACGGCGCCGGCGATCCCGGGCAGGACCAGGCGCAAATGGCGCAGGGCGCTCTCTGCATCGGCGGCCAGTTCCAGCAGCACGCCGTCGCCGGCCGGCTCCATTTGGATCACCACCCGGCCGATGCCGAGGATGACCAGTTCGACGCGCAGCGCCACCTTGCCGCGGCGCCGGGGCGGGCCTTCTTCCTCGTCGGCATCGCTGGCCAGCACGCGCAGCAGCAGGCGCTGTCCGCCCCAGCCGTAGACGGCAAAGCGCCATGCTTCGCTGTCGATGCTCAAGGGCGGGCGCGGGCCTTCGCGCAGCAGGGCGGGCTGCTGCTCGGCCATGAAGAGGTTGCCCGGCACGTGCTGGCCGCGCGCCTGCTCCTGCAGGGCCGCATATTGCTCGCCATAGGTGCGCACCATCACGCGCCAGGAGGCGGCCAGCTGCGCCGCGTCGGGCGGCTGCCAGACCAGCTGGCGCGTGAAGAACAGCTGATTGACCTGCATGGCGCTGCTGTCGCGCGGCATGGCGCCGGCGGCGCCATCGGCGTTCGGCTTGATCAGCGACGCCAGGCTGTCCTGGCCTTGCTGCTGCAGTTGCGCTGGCAGGGTGCCGGCGTCGGGCGCGGGCGCCATGTAGGGGCCGATGGGCACCAGCGGCTGCACCACGCCAGGCGTCATCGGCGTGGCGGGACTGACGTCGAGGCGCTGGGTAATCAGGGGAACAGGGTTACCCGATGAAATGCGGTCTATCGCCATGCCACTATGTCCAGATGAAAGTCTATAAAAGCCGGAGAATCAGGCTGCGTCAGCCATCATGGCTGTAACAGGGACAGTATCATTTTCTGCATGCTCTGGCTTTGCTTGAGCATCGCCGTGCTCGCTTGCAGCAGCATTTGCGCCGACGTCATGTTCGCGCTTTCCGCCGCGTAGTCGACATCCATGATACGGCCGATGGCGGCCCGGGTGTTGGTGACCATATTGGCCAGGTTATTGTTGACGTGGTCGAGGCGGTTGCCCGCGGCGCCCAGGGCCGAGCGCACGCCGCCCACATCATCGATGGCCGTTTCCAGCAGGGCGATGGTGGCGTTGGCGCTGCCCGTCAGTTCGGTGCCGGCGGCGGGTGCGCCGAAGTTGGCGCTGGCCGCGCCGAGCGAGGCCAGCACGCTGCCCATCTTGCCCGAGACGTCGAACGCCATCGTCTCGCTTTGGCTGGCGCCGATCTGGAACGTCATGGCCGATGCCAGCGTGCCGCCGGCCAGCAGTTTGTTGCCGCCGAAACTAGTGTTTTTCATCACGTTGGCCAGTTCCAGGCCCAGGGCGTCGTATTCGGCCTGCATGGCGACCTTGTCCTTGGCGCCCGACGATGCATCGGCGGCCTGCGTGGCCAGATCCTTCATGCGGATCAGCATGGTGGTCACTTCATCAAACGCGCCTTCGGCCGTTTGCAGCATCGAAGTGCTGTTTTGCGTGTTGCGCATGGCGACGGCCATGCCGCTTGCCTGGGCCCGCAGCCGCGTGGCGATTTGCAGGCCGGCCGCGTCGTCCATGGCCGAATTGATGCGAAAGCCGGTGGACAGGCGCGTCATCGACGTCGACAGCCGCGTTTGCGCCCGCGCGGCGGCATTCTGTGCGGATAGTGCGGCGATATTGGTGTGAAGGCTCAGCACTCGGCGATTCCTGTGGATGACGGCAGTTTACGGGGCTACCCAGCAAACAGGCGACCGCATGGAGCACATCGTTAAAGATTGCGGGGAAATAGTTTTCCGGGCGCGCCTGCCGCTGCGCGGAACGAAAAAAAACCAGGCCGCGGCCTGGTTTTTGCTGGCAGGCCGCGAGCGGCCATGCAGGTAAAAATTATTGCAGCAGGGACATGACCATCGAGGACATGCTGTTGCTTTGTTTCAACATTGCGGTGCCAGCTTGCAGCAGCATTTGCGACGACGTCATGTTCGAGCTTTCGGTAGCGAAGTCGACGTCCATGATGCGGCCGGTAGCGGCTTTGGTGTTGGTGGCGATGTTGGACAAGTTGGTGTTGACGTGGTCCAGACGGTTGGCAGCAGCACCCAGTGCCGAGCGAACGGTGCCGACGTCGCCGATGGCCGTTTCCAGCAGGGCGATGGTGGCGTTGGCGGCGCTGGTCAGCTCGGTGCCGGTGGCGGCCGAAGCGTAGTTGGCGGTAGCCGAACCCAGCGATGCGGTCAGGCTGGTCATTTTGGCGGAAACGTCAAATGCCATCGTTTCGGTCGAGCTTGCACCGATCTGGAAGGTCATCGACGAAGCCAAGGTGCCGCCTACCAGCAGCTTGTTGCCGCCGAAGGTGGTGTTTTTCATCACGTTCGACAGTTCCAGGCCCAGTGCATCGTATTCCGATTGCATGGCGGTCTTGTCTTTGGCGCCCGACGAAGCATCGGCTGCCTGGGTTGCCAGATCCTTCATGCGGATCAGCATGTTGGTGACTTCGTCAAACGCGCCTTCGGCCGTTTGCAGCATCGAGGTGCTGTTCTGGGTGTTCGACATTGCAACGGTCATGCCGCTGGTTTGTGCTTTCAGGCGGGTTGCGATTTGCAAGCCTGCTGCGTCATCCATTGCCGAGTTGATGCGGAAGCCGGTGCTCAGGCGGGTCATCGAGGTCGACAGTTGGTTTTGGGTGCGGGTGATCGAATTTTGTGCGGACAGTGCAGCGTTGTTAGTGTGAAGGCTCAGCATGGTGTAACTCCTGGTTTGTTGGGTTCAGTCCGGAGCAACGGTTCTTTGTGCTCTCCCAAGTACAAGACGACCGTACGCATAAGCTTATTAAATGCTTTGTGGAAATTTTTTAAAATTATTTTTAAAAAAGTTTCACATCGGCCGGCGGACTCGCCGCCAGCCCCCTAGGACCGGCTTGCCGCCACGATGCAGGCCCGGAAATGCGCGATCTTTGCCTCGTCGCTGGAAAGGACCTTGAAGCGCGCACTGTCGGCCGCCTGGACGGCGATGCGCTTGCAGATGGCATGGTCTTCCTCGAACACCTGGCGGTTCATCTGCGCGCTCGAGTCGAAAAAGCCCTGCAGCGTGGCGCTGGCGGCGGGTTTGGTCGCGGCCTTGAGCAGGCGGCTGGAGAAATGCGTGCGCTGCGCTTGCGTTGACGGAAAGAAATGCTGCAGCGAATACGAATACGAAAATGTCGACGAGAGCATGGTAAACGGGAACAGGTACAGGCTCTGGTAACCCTCGAACTGGCTGTCGAGCTGGAACAGGCGTTTGACGGAGCGCAGCTTCCTGGCCATGCCCGCATTGCCCAGCGGGGCTTGCCACACGGAAGTCCACTCCGTGAAGCGGTTCTCGCCGTCGCCCAGTTGCAGTTGCGCCAGCGATTCCGGGTGCACGAACGGCACGTGCAGCGGTTCGAGCGCATTTTCCAGCGCGATGCGCCAGTCGCACTCGAAGTCATAGGCGTTGAAATCGCCCAGGCCGTCGACGTTGAAGGACATGTTTTCCAGCAGGGCCTGCGTCTCGCCCAGCTGCGCGCCGAGCGACAGGCGCGGCCGTGGCGAGGCGAACAGGAAATCGGCGCACCAGTCCAGCTGCAGCACCTGCAGGCGGGCGTTGTCCAGCTCGGCCGGGGCGTAGCGTTCGCGGCAGGGGATGTGCATGGCGCCGGCCCGGTAGGCCCAGCCATGGTAGGGGCAGGCCAGCGGCGCATTGCCGCGTTTTGCAGTGAAGAAGCGCGTGCCGCGGTGCGGACACAGGTTGTCGAAGGCGATCAGCTCGCCCTGGTCGTTGTAGACGACCACTTCCTCGCCCAGCCAGTCGAGCTTCAGATAGTCGCCGCTGGAGGGCAATTCGCTGCGGTGGCACAGCAGGTGCCAGAACTGGTCGCGCAGCTGCCGCGTTTCGGAGTGGATGGTCATAATGTCTTTGCGGGTGGAGCGTAAACGGTGGCGCCGGCGGCCACGCGGCGCATGACGACGGCGCCGGCGCCCACGGTGGCGCCGGCGCCGATGCGCACGCGCGGCAGGATGGATGCGCCCGAGCCGACCATGACGGCCTGGCCCAGATGCACGCCGCCCGTGATGTCGACGTGCGAACTGAGCGTGCAGCCCGGTTCCAGCACTGCATCATGGCCGACGCTGGCGTAGCTGTTGATGGTGACATAGTCGCCCAGTTCGCTGCCTGCCGAGACGAGGGCGAACGGGCAGACGACGGCGCCCTGGCCGATGCGGGCCGTGCGCGCGACAATGGCGCTGGGGTGGATCAGGGTATGGAAGCGGGCGCCGCGCGCGGCCAGCATCTGCGCCACTTCCAGCCGGGCTTTCGGCGCGCCGATGGCCAGCAGCAGCGCTTCGCCGGGCGCCGGCTGGTAGCCGCCGATGCTGCCCAGCACGGGATACGGGTAGTCGGCGTCGAGCACGGCCGAGGGCGGCAGCGTGTCGTCGAGCAGGCCGCCGATGCGGGCGGTAGCAGGGTCGAGGCTGTCTTCCAGCCAGCACAGCAATTCTCGGGCGAAGCGTCCGGCGCCGACGATGAGGATGGTTTGCATGGGCACTCCTAACGGGCCAGGTAGCCGCCGTCGACGGCCCAGGTGGCGCCGCTGACCCAGCGGGCCGCCGGCGACAGCAAAAAGGCCGCCGTCTGCGCGATGTCGCTGCTGCGGCCGAAGCCGAGCGGATGGCGTTCCGCGTAGGCGCGCATGGCCTCGTCCGGCAAGCCGCGGCTCAGGCGCGCGTGCATTTCCGTTTCGACGGCGCCGGCGGCAATGCTGTTGACGCGCATGCCGCGCGGCGCCAGTTCCACGGCCAGGGCGCGCACCAGGCCGTCGATGGCGGCCTTGGCGGCCGAATACACGCTCATGCCGGACTGGCCGCTCTGGCCCGCCACGGAAGACATGAAGAGCAGGGCCGCGCCATCGCTGAGCACGCCGCGCAGGGCGGCGCCGCGCGCCAGCGCCAGCGCCGTCTTGACGCTGGAGGCGAAGACCTCGTCAAACTGCTGGGCCTTGGACAATTTGACCGGGCGCAATAACTCGATGCCGGCCGCATGGAAGATGCCGCTCAGGGGCGCCTCCTGCGTGGCCTGCCTGAGGAAGTCGACGATGTGGTCGCCGCCGTCGAGTTCGAGCACTTCGGCGCGGTGGCCGCTGCCGTCAAGCGCCTGCAGGGTTTGCTCCAGGCGAGCCGGGTCGCGTCCGCTGATCAGCAGTTGCGCGCCGCAGCGCGCCAGCAGCAGGGCCGTGTCGCGGCCGATGCCGGACGAGGCGCCGGTGACGAGGATGCGCTGGCCGGCCAGCATGTCGGGTTGAAAGATCATGGTTCAGACTTCGATAAGGCGGTTGACGGTCAGCGATTGCAGGCCCAGCACGGCCGCCGACCAGGAGTAGCCGACGCCAAAGCCGAACATGGCGATGGTCTGGCCCTGTGCCGCCGCCCCCAGGCTGTCGGCGATCAACAGGGGGATGGAGGCGCTGGACGTGTTGCCATAGCGGTCCATGTTGATCGGCGCGCGCCCGGCCGGCAATTTGGCTTTTTTGATAATGTGCTTGAGCATGAAGGTATTTGCCTGGTGAAACAGGAAGGCATCGACCTCGTCGCTCGTGCGGCCAGCCAGGCGCAGCAGGTCCGCTACCAGCGGCGGAATGCTTTTCAGCGTGAAATTGAAGATTTCGCCGCCGTCCATGTACAGCTTGGCCGGATCGCGCTGCGCCAGCCGCGCATCGTCGCCCGCGTAGGGGCGGCAGGCGCTGGCGGCCATCATCAGGTGGCGTTCGCCGCCGCCGTCGCTGCCGACGATGAAATGGGCGGGCGCCGCCGCCGCATCGAATTCCAGCGCCGTGGCCGTGCCGGCGTCGCCGAACAGCAGCGCGGTGGCGCGGTCGGTCTCGTCGACGGTCTTGCTGATGGTGTCGCCCACCAGCAGCAGGATGCGGCACATGGCCTGGCCATCGAGCATCTTCGCCGCCAGCCACAGGCCATACGCGTAGGCAGAGCAGCCGAGGTTGATGTCGAAGGCGGCGCAGGCCTTGTGCAGGCCCAGCCGTCCATGCAGGGCGCAGGCGGTGGCCGGCAGCACGTAATCGGGGGTTTGCGAAATGAAGATCAGGGCGTCGATGCTGTCGCGCTCCCAGCCCAGGTCGTCGAGCAGGGTTTGCGCCGCCGCCTGGCACAGGTCGGCCGTCGTCTGGCCGTCGGCGGCGCGGCGGCGCGACTGCACGCCGATCATCTTGCTCACGTCGGCCACGGCCTCGGCGCCGAAGCGCTCGGCCAGGTCGGCATTGTGGACCTGCGTGCGCGGCAGCGCGCACACCACGCCGCGCATGGCCAGATGGGCGGTGCTGAACGGCAGTCCCGATTCCAGGCGCTGGCTGGACATGGTCAGACCTTGACGGCGATCAATGCCAGCACGTCGGCCAGGGTTTCGCAATTGGCCAGGGCCTGGCCTTCGAGCATCTGATCGAACAGTTCGTCGGCCAGGGCGATGGTGGAAATGATGGCCAGCGAATCCCAGGCGTAATCGCCCAGTTTCAGGCCCGGCACGACCTTGTCGGCGTCGATTTCCAGAATGTCGGCCATGCCGTTGAAAAATTCTTGCATTGTGTTTCCTTTCAGAGAAGTTCAGTGCGCAGGCGCGCGGACGCCTACAGTCGCGCCAGCGTGCCGGCCCAGGAATAGCCGACGCCAAAGCCCAGCAGCAGGGCCGTGTCGCCCGGCCGGATGCGCCCCGAGGCGCGCGCGCGGGCGATGGCGATGGGAATGGTCGAGGAGACGGTATTGCCGACAGTATCGATTTCAATCACAAATTTGTCTTCCGGAATACGGATTTTGCGGCGCAAGGCGTCCAGCATGAATTTGTTTGCCTGATGGAAAATCACGTGATCGATGTCATCGAGGGTCTTGCCGGCCGTCTCCAGCAGCTCCTGCATTGTACGCGGCACGGCGCCCAAGGTGAACTGGACGATCTGCGCGCCATCCATGAACAGGTCGTCCTGGCTGCGCCAGTTGCCGGACGCGTCCTCGACGGGGACGGCCGTGGCCGCGCTGCGGGCCGTGCGCATGCCGCCGGCCGGCACGATCAGGTTGTTCGCGCCGCTGCCGTCCGTGCCCAGGACGAACGGTCCCAGCGCCAGTTCGGGCGCGCCGCCGGCGATCACGCTGGCGGCGGCGCCGTCGCCGAACAGCGTGCGTACGCTGCGGTCGCGCGCGTTGATGTACTTGGAATAGGTGTCGGCCGTCAGCAGCAGCACCTTCTTGCGGATGCCGCTCTCGATCAGGCCCTTGGCCATGGCCAGCGCGTAGACGTAGCCGGAACAGCCGAGGTTGATGTCGAGCGCGCCGCACGAGGTCGGCAAGCCGAGCCGCTGCTGCAGCACGCAGGCGCTGCTGGGCAGCAGGTAGTCGGGCGCCTGCGTGCACAGGATCAGGAAATCGATGTCGCCGCGCGCGATGTCATGCGTGGCGAACAGTTTTTCCGCGGCATGGAACGCCAGGTCGCTGGCCGTTTCATGTGCCGCGGCGATATGACGCTGTGCAATGCCTGTCTTGTCGAGGATTTTTTGCGCCGGCCAGTCGATGAATTCCTGTTCCAGCGCGGCATTCGTCAGGATCGCCTGCGGCAGGTGGCAGGCGATCGCGGTAAGGTGGGCGTAGTGGGACATGCGGTGGCCGTTTGTTCTGGGTCAATAGGGATGGGCGCGGCGCTCAGGCAGGCCCGGCGATCAGGGCGGTGATCGCATCCACGCTCGACAGCTCGAGGGCAGGGTAGATCGGCAGGCAGATCACCTGGGACGCGGCCAGGCGCGCCACCGGCAGATTGGCGTGCACGGCGGACGGCATGCCGCGGTACATGGGGAAATCGCTGATGAGCGGGTAGAAATAGCGGCGCGCATAGATCTGGTGATCGCGCAGCCGCTGGAACAGGGCGTCGCGCGCCAGCGGATACTCGGGGCCGACGAGGATGGGGAAGTAGGCGTGATTGGCCGCTTCCGCATCGGCCGCTTCCAGGCAGGTGATGCCGGCGATGCCGGCCAGGCGCTGGCGGTAGTGGGCGTCGATGCCGCGCCGCTGCTGGCGCGCCTGGTCGATGCCCTTCAGCTGCAGCAGGCCGAAGGCGGCATTGATTTCGCTCATCTTGCCATTGATGCCGGCGGCGACGACCGTGACTTCGTCGACAAAGCCGAAATTTTTCAGATGGTCGATGCGCTGCTTGGTCTTGGCGTCCGGGCAGACGATGGCGCCGCCTTCGAAGGTGTTGAAGATCTTTGTCGCGTGAAAGCTGATCACGGACAGGTCGCCGTAATTGAGCACGCTTGTGCCCTGATGGCGCACGCCGAACGCATGCGCGGCGTCATAGATGACCTTCAGATCATAATTGTCGGCAATCTTCTGGATGGCGTCGACATCGCAGGGCTGGCCATAGCAGTGCACGGGCATGATGGCCGTGGTCTGCGCCGTGATGGCCGCCTCGATGCGCGCCGGATCGAGGTTCAGCGTGCGCGCATCGATGTCGGCGAAGACGGGCTTGATGTCGTTCCACAGCAGCGAATGGGCCGTGGCAACGAAGGAATACGGCGTCGTGATGACTTCGCCCTTCACGCGCAAGGCTTGCAAGGCCGTCATCAATGCCAGCGTTCCATTGGTAAACAGGCAGATATGCCGCACGCCCAGGTAGTCGCACAGCGCTTTTTCCAGCTGCTGGTGGAAGGGGCCGCCATTGGTGAGGATCTTGTTTTGCCAGATGCTTTCCAGGTATGGCAGGAAATCCTGCAGGTCCGGCAGCAGCGGCTGGGTGACGTAGATGGGTTTGGAGTCGCTCATGCTGCCAGCTCCCCGGGCAACTGGCTGTCGAGCGGCGCATCGAAGCTCGCTGGCGGCAGGCCCGCGCACCAGCGCTGCCAGGCCAGGCGCAGGCTGTTGGCCACGCCTTCCGCAATCAACTTCGGCTGGCCCAGCGCCGTTTGCGCCAGGCGGTGCCGGGTGCTGAAGCGGTAGGCGCCCAGCAGCATGGGGTTGGCCGCCATGTACAGGGCCTTGCTGACAAATTCCTCGTCGTCGCGGGCGATGAATTCCTCCAGCTGCACATGGCGCAGTATCGAGGTGCCGGCGCGGCTTGGTACTGTCGGTCCGGCAACGGTAAGGGTGGGCACGCCCATCCACAAGCCGTGGAAGGTGGTGGTGCCGCCGCCGTACGGCGCCGTATCGAGGCAGATGTCGACGCGGTGATGCATGGCCAGGAAGTTGGCCATGTTGGCGCGCGGCTCGAAGATCAGGCGGTCGGCGCTGATGCCTTCTTCGGCGAACCACGCCGTCAGGCCGGGGTGGGGACCGGGCGCCGGCATGGCCGCCAGCAGCATCCTGGCGTCCGGGATGGCGCGCAAGACCTTGGCCCAGCGCGCGATGGTTTGGCGGTTGAGCTTGTTAGGGCGGTTGAAGCTGCCGAACGTCAGGTATTTGTTCTTCAGCACCGGCGCCGGCAGGATGCCGTCCGCATGCTCCGATGGCAGGAACGGGGCGATGGTCGGCAGCAGTATCAGTTTTTCCGTGAAATGGCTGGCGAATGTCTCCGGCGGCGAGAAATGGCGGTCGCCCAGATAATAATCCATGGCCTGCAGGCCCGTGGTCAGCGGATAGCCGATCCAGCTCATCTGTATGGGCGCCGGCTTGCGGGCAAAGGCCAGCAGGCAATTCTTGGCCGTGTGCCCGGACAGGTCGATCAGGATGTCGATGCCGTCGGCGCGGATGCGCTCGGCCAGCTTTTCCTGGCTCAGGTGGGTCACTGGCAGCCAGTTGGGCAGCAGTTGCGCGATGCGCATGGTGACGTTGTCGACGCGGCTATTGTTGTAGTACGCATACAGCGCAAACTGCGGCATCGTCACCAGTTCTTCAAGCAGGGGCGTAATGAAATGCGCCACGGCGTGGTTGCAGAAGTCGCCCGAGACCAGGCCGATCTTCAACTGGCGCTGCGGGTCGCGCTCGTTCGCATGCGGCTGCCATGCGGCGCGCAGCGGCGTTTCGTAGCGTTCACCGAAGCCGAAATGGTCGGCCACCATGGCGGCGGGGTCGTCGGCATGCATGTGTGACAGGCCGAACAGCATGTTGCTGTAGACCTCATCGTACTGCGGATACCTGGCCAGGGCCGTGCGGCAGGCCTGGACGGCGTCGTCGGTGCGGCCCATCTCGCTGTAGGTCGCGCACGTGTTCAAATGGGAGCCGATGAAGTCGTCCTGGATTTCCAGCGAGCGCGCATAGCTGGCCAGCGCTTCGTCGTAGCGCTTCAGCGAGCGCAGGCAATTGCCCATCGTAAAGTGCACGCGGCTGGAGTCGGGCGCGATTTCGCGCGCGCGCTGCAGATACTCGAGCGCCCGCTCCGACTGGCCGCTATCCTCGAACGCCACGCTCAGGTTGCAATGGATCAGCGATGAGCGCGGGTCCAGTTCCAGCGCGTGCTGGTAGATGCGGATCGCCTCGGGATAATCGCCGGCGTCCTGCACGGCGATGGCCAGGTCATTGTGCAGGTTGGCGACATCGGGCGCCAGCGCGAGCGCTTGCCGGTAAGCGACTTGCGCTTCCTCAAAGCGGCGCATTTGCTTGAGGCAATGTCCGAGGCAGGTGTGCGCCTGCAGCTTGTCGGGCGCCAGCTGTACCGCGCGCTGGTGCAGGGCCAGTGCTTCGTCGAGTTCGCCGACCGATTGCAGGCCCAGGCCCAGCTGGGTGTGCGCGTCGGCGCTGTCCGGCTGCAGCTGCAGGGCCCGGCGATAGCTGGCGATCGCCGCATCGAATTCGCCCAGGCTCACCAGCACGCCGCCCAGGTTGGACTGGGCCTGGGAATAGTCGGGCTGCACGGCCAGCGCCTGGCGATAGGCATCGGCGGCCTCGTCGAGGCGCTGCTGCGACTGCAGGCTGTTGCCCAGGCCATTCCACAGGTCCGCATGGCGCGGCGCCAGCGACAAGGCGCTGCGGTAGCTCGCTTCCGCCTGCGGGTACTGTTCCAGATTCTGTAGCGCGGCGCCGAGGTTGCTGTGCGCCATCACCAGCCGGGGATCGAGCGCCAGCGCGCGGCGATAGCTGTCGGCCGCTTCTTCATTGCGCTCCAGCCCCTGCAGGGCGTTGCCCAGATTGCAGAGCACTTCGGCGTCGCCGGGCATGCTTGCCAGGGCGGCGTGGTAGGCGCTGACGGCGCCGTCGAGATCGCCACGCGCCTTGCGTGTGTTGCCCAGGTTAAAGTGCGCCATGCCATAGTCGGGCCGCAGGGCAATGGCCCGCAGGTAGGATGCTTCCGCTTCCGCCAGGGCGCCGAGCGCCTGCAGGGCGCCGCCCAGGTTGCTGTGCGCCTCGGCGAACGCCGGATTGAACTGCAGCGCCTGCTGGTAGGACTGGACCGCCTGCGCGTGTTCCCCGCGCGCCTGCCACGCATTGGCCAGGTTGCAATGGGCTTCGGCGTCATACGGGGTGAGCTGCACCGTGGTTTGCAGCGCGTCGAGGGCGTCCTTGCCCTGCGCCTGCAGGACGGTGCCGAGCACGCTCCAGGCAAAATCGGAGGTGGGGTAGCGGGCGATCAGCGCCCGGGTGGCCGTTTCCATTTCCGCGTACCGTGCCGCCTGGTACAGCGCCACCACGTGCTGGCATTCGTCGGCCGTCGGCGCGGCGGCAATCGCCGCGGCTATGCGCGCGCGCAAGGCGTGCGCCTGGTCGTTATCGAGGCCGCGGCCGATGGCCGTGTCGATGATGTCGAGCGCTTCGTCCCGTTCGCCGGCCTTGAGCAGGCCCTCGGCAAGCGACAGCCAGAACTGGCCTTCGTCGGGATTGACCGACAGCGCCTTGCGCAGATACGGCAGTCCTGCCCGGAACTGGCCGACCTGGCCGGCCAGCAAACCCATATTGTGGTTGGCGATGGCATGGTAGGGCTGTTCTTGCAGGATGCCGACATACAGGTCTTCCGCCTCTTCCAGGCGGCCAGCCTGGTGCGCTTCAAGTGCCAGCGCCAGTTGGGTGTCGAGTTGCGTTTCCGGGGTGGCGTCAGCGTTCATGAGAGGGAAGGAAAATGTACCAGCGGCAATTGTAACTGCTGGGAGTGGCGAATAGAAAATTTCCCCATGGAATTTTGCTCCAGAGCATCATTGAGCAAATTTCCCTGTTCCTGGCACGCCACAGGGGACGGAAAGATTGCGATAAAAATAAAAAAAGCGCGGCGACCCGAGGGTGCCGCGCTGTTGTCGCCTGTTACGCGCGAGAACGACTACATGTTCGGATAATTCGGTCCGCCGCCGCCTTCCGGCGTCACCCACACGATATTCTGCGTCGGGTCCTTGATGTCGCAGGTCTTGCAGTGCACGCAGTTTTGCGCATTGATCTGCAGGCGTTCGGCGCCGTCGTCGTTCTTCACGAACTCGTACACGCCGGCCGGACAGTAACGGGCTTCCGGACCGGCATACGTGGCCAGGTTGACGTCGACGGGCACGCTGGCGTTTTTCAGGGTCAGGTGGATCGGCTGGTCTTCCGCATGGTTGGTGTTCGAGATGAAGACGGAGGACATCTTGTCGAAGGTCAACTTGCCATCCGGTTTCGGATACACGATCTTTTTCGACTGGGCGGCCGGCTTCAGGCATTCGTGGTCGCCGTGCGTGTGGTGCAGGGTCCATGGCGCCTTGCCGCGGAAGATGATCTGGTCGATGCCCGTCATCAGGCTGCCCAGGTACAGGCCCTTCGACAGCCATGGCTTGACGTTGCGCGCCACGTGCAGCTCGTCGTGCAGCCAGGATTGCTCAAACGCAAGCGGGTAGCTGGCCAGCTCGTCGTGCTGGCGCTGTTCGCCCAGCGCGCCGAAGGCCGCCTCGGCCGCCAGCATGCCGCTCTTGATCGCCGCATGGCTGCCCTTGATGCGGCTCATGTTCAAAAAGCCCGCGTCGCAGCCGATCAGCGCGCCGCCCGCGAATACCAGTTTCGGCAACGATTGCAGGCCGCCGGCCGTGATCGCGCGCGCGCCGTAGGAGATGCGCTTGCCGCCTTCGAAGAACTTGCGGATTTCCGGATGCGTCTTGTAGCGCTGGAATTCCTCGTACGGCGACAGGTACGGGTTTTCGTAGGCCAGGCCGACGACGTAGCCGACCATCACCTGGTTGTTTTCCAGGTGATACAGGAAGGAGCCGCCGTAGGTTTTCGCGTCCAGCGGCCAGCCCGTCGAGTGGATCACCAGGCCCGGCTGGTGCAGGGCGGGGTCGATTTCCCACAGTTCCTTGATGCCGATGCCGTACGATTGCGGGTCCTTGCCGGCGTTCAAGTCATATTTGGCCATCAATTGCTTGCCCAGGTGGCCGCGCGCGCCCTCGGCGAACAGGGTGTACTTGGCGTGCAGTTCCATGCCCAGCTGGAAGTCGGGGCCGGGCTGGCCATCGCGCTTGACGCCCATGTTGCCGGTTGCTACGCCTTTCACGGAGCCGTCGTCGTTGTAGAGGATTTCCGCGGCAGGGAAGCCCGGGAAGATTTCCACGCCCAGGTTTTCCGCCTGCTGGCCCATCCAGCGCACCACATTGCCCAGCGAGACGATGTAGTTGCCGTGGTTTTCAAAACAGGCCGGCACGGCGAAGTTCGGCGTCTTGTAGGCCTTCGTTTCGGTCAGGAACAGGATGCGGTCTTCCGTCACGGCCGTGTTCAGGGGCGCGCCCAGTTCCTTCCAGTTCGGGATCAGTTCGGTCAAGGCTTTCGGGTCCATGATGGCGCCCGACAGGATGTGCGCGCCCAGCTCGCCGCCTTTTTCCAGCACGCAGACGGACACTTCCTGGCTTTTTTCCGCCGCCAGCTGCTTCAGGCGGATCGCGGCCGCCAGGCCTGCGGGGCCGCCGCCCACGATGACCACGTCATACTCCATGGTCTCGCGCGGTCCGTACTGTTCAACTAAGTTATTAGGCTGTGTCATGGTCTCGATTGTTATTCACTAAATGGGTGGGTGAGGAATCTTCGAATAAATTTAAGCACGAGTGTGCTTGTTTTTGGCGAGGATTGCAACTTTGGCGCCATTTTGCGTGACATTGCCCCTCGCCGCAATCTAAATCCGGCCATTTTGTGTAATGATGGCGTTTACTTTTGCTCAAGTGCGCTGCGGGGGAATTTGCCCGATTGCCATGGGCATGGCGTAAAGTGTTGTTTAAAACAAAACAGGAGTAGCTCGTGGGCATAGAAGTCAATTTCGAGGGCAAGATTGCCCTGATTACCGGCGCATCGAGCGGCCTCGGCGCGCGCTTTGCGAAAGTGCTGGCCCAGGCCGGCGCCCAGGTCGTGCTGGCCTCGCGCCGTACCGAGCGCCTGAAGGAGTTGCGCGCCGAAATCGAAGCGGACGGCGGCGCCGCGCACGTGGTCTCGCTTGACGTGACCGACTTTGCCAGCATCAAGTCGGCCATCGCGCACGCGGAAACGGAGGCCGGTCCCATCGATATCCTCGTCAATAACTCAGGTGTGTCCACCACGCAACGCCTGGTCGACGTCACGCCCGAAGATTACTCGTTCGTGATGGACACCAATCTGCGCGGATCGTTCTTCGTGGCCCAGCAGACGGCCAAGCGCATGATTGCGCGCGCCAAGGGCGACCCGAAGAAACAGCACCGCATCATCAATATCGCCTCGATGGCGGGCTTGCAGGTGCTGCCGCAGATCGGCGTGTACTGCATGAGCAAGGCGGGCATGGTGCACATGACGCGCGCCATGGCCGTGGAGTGGGGCAAATATGGCATCAACACGAACGCCATCTGCCCCGGCTACATTTCCACGGAAATTAACGAAGATTATTTCGCCACCGAGCAGGGCAAGAAACTGATCGAGATGCTGCCCAATAAACGTCCGGGCAAGCCGGAAGACCTCGACGGCCTGCTGCTGTTGCTGGCGGGCGAGGATTCGCACTTCATCAACGGCGCGATTATCTCTGCCGATGGCGGCATGGCCAGCATGTAAGCGGCATAGGGAAGGTATTGTTGCCACAGGGAAAATTAGCGGCTATGATGTTTTTGCTTGCGGCATAGCGTCCGGGCATAACCACTATACGAGAATTTTTACGATGGCAACTCCTTCGAAGTTTGACAATGACACGTTTCAGCTGGCCCGCGATCACTTGAACGCTTTTGTGGCAAGAACCGCCGCCAAGCTTGCCGGTGAGACGGGCAAGCTGCTGGAAGTGGGGCCGCAGGACCGCTCCACCGTGCGCGAAAACTTCAGCAATTTCAGCGTCGATACCTTTGACATCGTCGACACTTACAGCCCCACCCTGGTGGGCGACATCACCAAGGTCAACTCGGCGATCGCCGACAGCGCCTATGACTGCGTCGTCTGCCTGGAAGTGATTGAACATACGCTCAATCCGTTCGACACCGTCAAGGAAATCCGCCGCATCCTCAAGCATGAAGGCTATCTGCTCATTTCCGCCCCCTTGAACTGGCGCATACATGGCCCGATTCCGGACTGCTGGCGCATTACCGAGCATGGCTGGAGCGCCTTGCTGCGTGATTTCGACATCATTGAAATTGATATTCTCGAAACGCCTGACCGCGAGTTGTTTCCTATCAAATATAACGTGCTGGCGAAATGCAATAAGTTCAAAAACACGCAAGATAATGAACTGACGTTCCGTTTTATCTAGGAGTGGCGATGGCATTGGCTGTATCGAATGAGCAGGCCGCGGACGTCTTGCAGCGCATCAGCGGGGACCAGTTCCTGCCGGAGGTATTCCGGGAGACGGGCGTTTTTGTCGTGCGCAATGCCATTGCGCCGGATCTGCTGGCGCAATGGCAGCATGAGTGGGATAGCTTTTATGACGCCAAGCTACGTGCCGGCCGCAATGTCAGCCAGGCCAATCCCGTTTCCCTGACCGAAGAACTGCCTGCAAAACTGCTGGAAATGTACCGCGCGCCGGTATATGCCGCTACGCTGACGCGGATATTTGGTCCCGACGTGGCGCTGTACAATCACCGCTTCGTCATCAAGGATGCATTCAGTCCGAACAAGGTATTCCTGCATCAGGATAGCTGTTATCACCTTGGCAATCTGAATAAATGCAGCATTTTTACCGCCTTGAGCCGCGTCGACGAGGATAACGGTGCGATGAGTTTTTATGTCGGTTCGCATAAACTCGGTTATCTCGGCGATGCCGGCGAAATCAATCCCGACAGTTTCAGCATCAAGTTCGCCAGGGTCACGCCGGTCCTGAACCCCGGTGATTTCGTGGTCATGAACAGCTCGACGTGGCATGAGTCGGGACCGAACGTGTCTGGCGTTCACCGCATTCTGGCCGATACGATTTTCCAGCCGGCGGACGACCCGACGGGCAAGGAACTGGTGTCGGGCGAGTGGAAGACCGATATTTTCTATTCGCCGCTCAATTGCATCCAGTATTTTGCCAACTCCAGGGTGCTGAAAATCATCAAGTACGAAAAAGCGATGCGGGAGCAGGCCGGCACGCCGTAAACGTCGGCCTCAGCGCTGCAGCTGCAGTCCCACCAGCTTGTGCACCAGTTCCGAAGATGTGGCGGCGGCGAACTTGCGCATCAGCTTGGCGCGGTGCATTTCCACCGTGCGGGGGCTGAGGTCGATCTGGCGGGCGATCACCTTGCTGGTCTTGCCTTCCACCAGCAGGGCGGCGATTTCGCGCTCGCGCGGGGTCAGCTCCGCCGTCACGGGACGTTTCTCGCTGACATCCTCGAACGTCCAGATGCCCGCTCCCAGCGGTTGGTTCGGCAGCATGGCGTGGCCCGTGACGTGGCACCAGAACAATTCTCCATTGCTGCGGCGCATGATGCGCTCGTCCGAATAGCGGCCCCTGGCGTTCATGATGGGGATGATGCGGTCACCCGTGCGCAGGAATTCGTCGTGCGTGGGGTAGAGTACCTCGAAGGACTGGTCGTCGAGCTGGGCGCGCGCGTAGCCGAACATGGCCGCCAGCGCCTCGTTGCAGCTGCGCATGATGCGGTTTTCCGACATGCACATGCCCACGGGCGCGTGCAGGAAGATGCTTTCATAATCGATGGCTGACGCGGCGTTCATCTGATACGTATCACTCTCACAGGGGGATGGCCGGCACGGCGCCGGTAGTTCTACGGTATTGTACTTTCCACTCGCGTATTTTATGCTGAGTCGCTGCCTGAGTCATGGACTCAAGACCAAAGCTTAACAAAAGATAGAGGGACACCCATGAATAAAGTTTATCCTGACGCCGCCTCGGCGCTGGCCGGTATCGTCCAAGATGGCCAGACCATCGCCGTCGGCGGCTTCGGCCTGTGCGGCATTCCCGAAGCCCTGATCGGCGCCTTGCGCGATTCGGGCGTGACGGGCCTGACGGCCATTTCCAACAACGCCGGCGTGGACGGCTTCGGCCTGGGCCAGCTGCTCACCACGCGCCAGATCAAGAAAATGATCGCCTCCTACGTGGGCGAAAACAAGGAGTTCGCGCGCCAGTACCTGGCGGGCGAATTGGAACTGGAATTCACGCCGCAAGGCACCCTGGCCGAGAAACTGCGCGCCGGCGGCGCCGGCATCCCCGCCTTCTTCACCAAGACGGGCGTGGGCACCATCGTTGCCGACGGCAAGGAACTGCGCGAATTCGACGGCGAACAATACGTGATGGAACGCAGCCTCGTGGCCGACGTGGCGCTGGTCAAAGCCTACATGGCCGACCGCGCCGGCAACCTGATCTATCGCAAGACGGCGCGCAATTTCAACCCGAACGTGGCCATGGCGGGCAAGATCACCATCGTCGAAGTGGAAAAACTGGTCGAAGTGGGCGAGATCGACCCGGACCAGGTGCATACGCCGAGCATCTTCGTGCACCGCATCGTGGTCAACGCGAACCCGGAAAAACGCATCGAGCAGCGCACAGTGCGCACTGACTAATAAATAGAAGATTTACGCATGGCAAAACCGTAGCGAGTGGCAGTGATTTGTGGTTAAGAAGCGCAACCGTACTTGAGTACGGTGAGCATCGCAGGCCGCAAAGCGCGCCGCACAGTAGGTTTGGACAGGCGTTTCACGAAAATTGAGGGAGATGATCATGGCTTGGACGAGAGATGAAATGGCCGCGCGCGCGGCGCAAGAGCTGCAGGACGGCTTTTATGTGAACCTGGGCATCGGCTTGCCGACCCTGGTGGCCAACTATGTGCCGGACAACATGGAAGTATTCCTGCAGTCGGAAAACGGCTTGCTGGGCATCGGCCCGTTTCCCACCGAGGATGAGGTCGACGCCGACCTGATCAACGCGGGCAAGCAGACGGTGACGGCCTTGCCCGGCGCCGCCTACTTCAGCTCGGCCGATTCATTTGGCATGATTCGCGGCGGCAAGATCAACCTGGCCATCCTGGGCGCCATGCAGGTGTCGGAAAAGGGCGACCTGGCGAACTGGATGATTCCAGGCAAGATGGTCAAGGGCATGGGCGGCGCGATGGACCTCGTTGCCGGCGTCAAGCGCGTCGTCGTGCTGATGGAGCACGTGGCCACGGCCAAGGATGGCACGACGTCGCACAAGCTGCTCAAGCAGTGTGATTTGCCGCTGACGGGCGTGGGCGTGGTCGACGTCATCATCAGCGACCTGGGCGTGATCGACGTGACGGAAAACGGTTTGAAGCTGGTGGAACTGGCGCCGGGCGTGACCAAGGAGCAGGTGCAGGCGGCCACGGGCGCGGAACTGGACGTTTCCGCCGTGTAAGCAGGCGGATGCTCGTATCGAAGAAGGGCGGACAGCGATGTCCGCCCTTTTTTATGCGCCCGCCTTGCCGCGCAAGCCGTCGAGGCTGTAGGCGCCGCCGCCCGCCGCCGCGAAGTACAGGAAGGTGAAGCAGTACATCACGGCCATTTCACCGCCGTTCAGGATGGGCAAAAAGCCGGCCGGCGCATGCGCGATGAAATAGGCGGCCGCCATCTGGCCCGACAGGATGAAAGCGACGGGCCGCGTGAACAGGCCCAGCAGCAGCAGGGTGCCGCCCGCCAGTTCGATGACGCCGGCCGCGCCCATCAGGGAAAACAGTTGCAGGCCGTCGAACATGGCCACGTGCGGCGCGCCGAACAGTTTTGCCGTGCCGTGCTGCAGGAAGAGGAAGCCGAGGATGATGCGAAGCAGGCCCAGCAAACGTGGGGACCAGGTGGCGTAGAAGGCGGGCGTGAGGGTCATGAGGTACTCCATTCAAAAGGTGGATGGTTCGCTGTCAGACTGGCATTAACGCCGTGTCATTATGCGCGAGCCTGGTGGCGAACAGTCAGTCAGTACTGTAATGGTTTTGCATTCATTGATCATCGTGATAAATATTGATGGATGATTTACTGTTTGTTGATGATGGCATATGCTGCGCGCGCATGAAAAAAGCCCCGCGGATCGCTCCGCGGGGCTTTTCAATGCTGAGTATCA
Source organism: Janthinobacterium sp. GW458P (assembly GCF_002127585.1). GTDB lineage: Bacteria > Pseudomonadota > Gammaproteobacteria > Burkholderiales > Burkholderiaceae_D > Janthinobacterium. The sequence goes on along the minus strand of NZ_NEGZ01000015.1, from coordinate 30,099 downwards.
ATGGCAGGTAAGGCTTACTTGACGATATTCACGGTCGGTGCAACGTAGGCGTCGTCGGCCGGGTGGGTGGGATGGGCCAGCTCGCTGTGCAGCTTGTCCATGTCCAGTTCTTTTTCCCATTTCGACACGACGATGGTGGCCACGCCGTTGCCCACAAAATTGGTCAGCGCGCGGCATTCGCTCATGAAGCGGTCGATGCCCAGGATCAGCGCCATGCCGGCCACGGGAATCGTCGGCACCACGGCCAGGGTGGCGGCCAGGGTGATGAAGCCGGCGCCCGTGATGCCGGACGCGCCTTTCGAGGTCAGCATCGCCACGCCCAGAATGGTCAGTTCCTGCCAGATCGTCAGGTCCGTGTTGGTGGCCTGTGCCACGAACAGGGCCGCCATGGTCATGTAGATGTTGGTGCCGTCCAGGTTGAACGAGTAGCCGGTAGGCACGACCAGGCCGACCACCGGTTTCGAGCAGCCCAGGCGCTCGAGTTTTTTCATCAGGGCCGGCAGGGCCGATTCCGACGAGCTGGTGCCGAGCACGATCAGCAGCTCTTCCTTGATGTACAACAGGAAGCGGCCGATGGAGAAGCCCGTGTACTTGGCGATGGCGCCCAGCACGACGAAGACGAACAGGAAGCAGGTCAGGTAGAACGAACCCATCAGCTTGGCCAGCGGGATCAGCGAAGCCAGGCCGTATTTACCGATGGTAAAAGCCATTGCACCGAAGGCGCCGATCGGAGCGACTTTCATGATGATGTTGACCATGCCGAAGATGGCATGCGACAGCTCGTCGATCAGCTTCGTGACGGGACGGCCGCGCTCGCCCAGCAGGGACAGCGAGAAGCCGAACAGGATGGCGATGAGCAGCACTTGCAGGATGTCGCCCTTGGCGAAGGCGTCGACGAAGGTCTTCGGGATGATATTCATCAGGAAGTCGACCGTCGACATGCCTTCGGCGTGCGTGTATTGCGCGATCGACTTGGCGTCCAGGTGGGCCGGATCGGCATTGAAGCCGGCGCCCGGTTTCAGGATATTGGCAACCAGCAAGCCGATGGCCAGCGCGAAGGTGGACACCACCTCGAAGTACAGCAGCGCCTTGCCGCCCACGCGGCCGATTTTCTTGACGTCCTGCATGCCCGCGATGCCGGAGACCACGGTGCAGAAGATCACGGGGGCGATGATCATCTTGATCAGCTTGATGAAGCCGTCGCCCAGCGGTTTCATGTCGACGGCGTTCGAAGGGTAGAACACCCCCAGCAGCACGCCGGCGACGATGGCGAACAGCACCTGCACGTACAGGATTTTATAGAATGGTTTTTTCACGAGTGGTCTCCTCTTGCGGGTTGATGCTGCGATCATCCGCCCATTGGCAGGCGTGCTCAATTGTGGATAACCGCAGATATGCATTTTCGCTATATCGGGTATTGCGCCATACAGCGCATGCTGCGGCGCAGCATTTCAGGCGTGCGCTTGGAGCATTGCCCGCGCTGCGCTACACTGCCGTAGCATCGCGCGCGAGGCAACTGGCAAATCGCCGGTTTCTTTATTTTTTACTACCAAATAAAACGACGCCGGACAAAACCGTAGCGAGCGGAAGGGAGTTGTGGCCGAGAAGCGCAACCGTACTGAAGTACGGTGAGCATCGCAGGCCGTAAACACCGACGCGCAGTAGGTTTTCTCCGGTGTTATAAGGAATGGCATGATCGAAGCGAGCATCAAGTCAGTGCAATGCATCTCCCCCGCAGGCCTGCACACCATGTCCTACAAGGAATGGGGTGCGCCCGACAATCCGAACGTGCTCGTCTGCGCCCATGGCGTGACGCGCGTGGCGGACGACTTCGACAGCCTGGCGCGCGCCATGGCCAGCGATTACCGCGTGATCTGCCCCGACGTGGTGGGACGCGGGCGCTCGGGCTGGCTGGCCAATCCGCAGTTCTACCGCATACCGCAGTACGTGAGCGACATGGTGACCTTGCTGGCGCGCGTGCTGGCCAACGGCGAACGCCAGACAGTGGACTGGTTCGGCACCTCGATGGGCGGCTTGATCGGCCTGGGCCTGGCTTCGCTGCCGGACAGCCCGATCAGCAAGCTGGTCTTGAACGATATCGGCCCCACGCTGGCGCCCGAAGCCTTGCAGCGCATCGGCGACTACATCGGCCAGGACTTGCGTTTCGATACCTTCGAGCAGGGCGCCAGATTCGTGCGCGACGTGTCCGCCAGCTTCGGCCCGCACACGGATGCGGAATGGCATAAACTGGCAGTGGACGTCTTGCGCCAGGACAAGGATGGTCACTGGCGCCGCCACTATGATATGGGCCTGGCCATGCCGTTCCGCTCGGCCACGCCGGAATCGGCGGCCAGCGACGAAGCCATGCTGTGGGCCGCGTATGATGCCGTGCGCTGCCCCACCTTGCTGGTGCGCGGCGCGGAATCGGATCTGCTGTCGCACGCGACGGCGCAGATCATGCTGGGCCGCGGCCCGAAGGCGCAACTGGTCGAGATCGAGGGCGTGGGCCATGCGCCCACCTTCATCCACGACGACCAGATCGCCATCGCGCGCCAGTTTTTGCTGGGAAAGTAATCAGATATCAAGCAGTACCGCTGTACCGATTTTGAAACAACCGAAAGAAGAAGCATGGAAATTACACGACTGCACGTAGGCAAACGCCTGTCTGAAGTAGCGATACACAACAGCACCATCTACCTGGCGGGTCAGATCGCCGAAGACACGACGCAGGACATCGTCGGCCAGACGCGCGAAGTGCTCGGTCACGTCGACCGTTTGCTGATGGAAGCGGGCAGCGACAAGACTTGCATCCTGTCATGCCAGATCTACATCGCCGACATGAAGGATTTCGACGGCATGAATGCAGTGTGGGACGACTGGGTCGCATCAAGCCACACGCCGCCGCGCGCCACGGTGGAAGCGAAGCTGGCCAATCCGGCTTGCCTGGTAGAAATCGTCATCATCGCTGCAGAACGCTAAGTTATTCAGTTATTGAGTTGTTAAGTTTATAAGGTATCACATGGTTTCCATCTCGGCCCCGAATAGCGCCACATCGGAACAACTGGTAGAGGGCTTGAGTGCGCCGGACAGCGCGCGCGTGCTGGATGCGCTCGCGTATGCCACCGCAGCGTATGGCGACAAGCAGACCTTTGCCGGCCGCTCCGCGCTGGAGTTCGCCATCGGCGTGGCTACTACGCTGGCTTTCCTGCGCAGCGATGCGGAAACGCGCATTGCCGGCCTGATGTTCGAGCTGACCCTGCTTGAGCCGGACACGGCGGCGGACATCGAGCCGCGCTTCGGCAAGCAGGTGTGCGACCTGGCGACAGGCGTGCGCCAGCTGATCCGGCTGCGCGCGCTGACCCAGGCGCAGCACGGCGGCGCCGGCGGGCGTGGCAAGAATGCGGCGCAGCAAGCCGTGGCCCAGGTGGAAACCTTGCGCAAGATGTTGCTGGCCATGGCCTCCGACATGCGCGTCGTGCTGGTGCGCCTGGCCGCCTGCGTGACGACCTTGCGCTACTTTGCCGACTTGAAGCTGTTCAATGAAATGACGCGCGAGTACGGCAAGGAAACACTGGATTTGTATGCGCCGCTGGCCAACCGCCTCGGCATCTGGCAGCTGAAGTGGGAACTGGAAGATTTATCGTTCCGCTTCATCGAGCCGGAAGCGTATAAACGCATCGCCAAGATGCTGGAAGAAAAGCGCATGATGCGCGAGGGCTTCGTGTCCTCGGCGATTCTGCGCCTGCAGACGGAACTGGCTTCGGCCGGCATCCAGGCGGAAGTATTTGGCCGCCCGAAACACATTTACAGCATCTGGAACAAGATGCGCGGCAAGGAACTGGACTTTACGGCCCTGTACGACGTGCGCGCCTTCCGCGTCATCGTTGCCGACGTGAAAACCTGCTACACGGTGCTGGGCGTGGTCCACAATATCTGGACCCCCATCCCGAAGGAGTTCGACGATTACATTTCGCGCCCGAAACCCAACGGTTACCAGTCGCTGCACACGGTGGTGACGGCCGAGGATGGCCGCCCGCTGGAAGTGCAGATACGCACGAATGAAATGCACAGCTTTGCCGAATACGGCGTGGCCGCGCACTGGCGCTACAAGGAAGAGGGCGGCTCGAACTTTGCCGGCCAGAAATACGACGAAAAGATCGCCTGGCTGCGCCAGTTGCTGGCCTGGAAAACGGAGGTGGCCGACGCCGTCGTGGGCCAGGAAGAAATCCAGCGCGAATGGGTGGAAAAGCTCAAGTCCGCCACCCTGGATGACCGCATCTTCGTCATGACGCCGCAGGCGCGCGTGCTGGAATTGCCCGTGGGCGCCACGCCCGTCGACTTTGCGTATCACCTGCATACGGACGTGGGCCACCGCTGCCGCGGCGCCAAGGTCGACGGCATCATGGTGCCCCTGAATACGCAGCTGAAGAACGGCCAGACCTGCGAAATCATCACGGCCAAGGGCGCGCCGGGCACGGCCGGGCCGTCGCGCGACTGGCTCAGCGCCGGCTACGCCGTCAGCACGCGCACGCGCTCGAAGATCCGCGCCTGGTTCCATGCCATCGACATGCAGGAAACCCTGGCCCACGGCCGCTCGCTGGTGGAAAAGTCGCTGCAGCGCGAAGGCAAGACGGCCGTCAACCTCGAGGCGCTGGCGCAAAAGCTCGGTTTTGCGAAGGTCGACGAGCTGTTCCTGTCGGTGGGCAAGGATGAATTCAGCCTGCGCCACGTGGAGCAGGCGCTGCACGACAATGGCGAAGTGGTGGTGCCGGAAGACGCCGTGCTGGTCGGCAAGAGCCGCGCCTCCAGCGTGGAGCAGGGCGCCAAGTCCGGCGTGCTGGTGGTCGGTACCGAGGGCTTGATGACGGTGCTGGCCAAGTGCTGCAAGCCGGCGCCGCCGGACAGCATCGTCGGTTTCGTCACGCGCGGCAAGGGCGTCTCCATCCACCGCGCCACCTGCAAGAATTTCGAGGAAATGCGCGCCAAGGCGCCCGAGCGCGTGATTTTTACCGAGTGGGGCAGCACGGGCCACGACACCGTGTATCCGGTCGACATTTTTATTCTTGCTGGCGACCGCCAGGGCTTGCTGCGCGACATCTCCGAAATCTTTTCGCGTGAAAAGATCAACGTGATCGGCGTCAACACCCAAAGCGCCAAGGGCCAGGCCCGCATGACGTTTACGGCCGAGATCAGCTCGACGGCGCAGTTGTTGAAGGCGCTGAATGTGATCAAGGATGTGAGTGGGGTGTTAGAAGCGCGGCGCAGTTGAGGACGTCTGACCAAACCTACTGCGCGTCGGTATAGGCGGCCTGCGATGCTCACCGTACCTTCGTACGGTTGCGCTTCTTAGCCACCCCTCCCTTCCGCTCGCTACGGTTTTGTCAGGCGTTGTGATGTTTGTTGAAATGCCTGTTAGTGGGTCTTGTCACCCTGATGCAACCCCGCCATTGCCGCCGTCTCTGGCTGCAAAGTAATATGGTCGATGCCATGCTTGGCCAGCAACATCTTCTTGATCGCGCGCAATACCTTTGGCCAATGGTCGAGGTGCTCGATTTCCACGTGGCCGATCAGGGCCGGCTGGCCCGGCGACATGTCCCACACATGCAGATCGTGTACGGCAATCACGCCGTCCACCTGCTCCACGTCCGTGCCCACTTCGATGTAGTCGATGTGGTGCGGCACGCCTTCCATCAGGAAATGGTAGGACTCGCGCAGCACGCCGAACGTCGATTTCAGGATCAGCAGCGATACCAGCACGGACAGCAGCGGGTCGATCTGCATCCAGCCCGTGAAGTAAATCACGGCGCCGGCGATGATGGCGGCGACGGAACCGAGCAAATCGCCCATCACGTGCACGAGGGCGGCGCGCGTGTTCACGCTTTGCTTGTCCTTCGACAATACCCACGCCACCACCACGTTGATCGCCAGGCCGATGAAGGCGACGATGAAGACCATGCCGCCCTTGACGGGTTGCGGGGCGGAAAAGCGCAGCACGGCTTCATAGCAGATCCAGCCCACCACGCACAGCATGGCCAGGCCGTTGACGAAGGCGGCCAGCGCCTCGGCGCGGCCAAAGCCGAACGAGTGGCGCGGCGAGGGCGGGCGGCGCGCGATCAGTTGCGCCAGCAGGGCCAGGCCCAGCGCGGCCGCGTCCGTGACCATGTGGCCCGCGTCGGAAATCAGCGCCAGCGAATTGGACAGGAAGCCGGCCGCCACCTCGATGCCGGCAAACGACAGGGTCAGGCCCAGCGCCCACGCGAGGATGCTCTGGCTGCGCCCCTCGAACGAGTGCGTGTGCTTGGCGTCGCCCTTCAGGTGGGCGTGCAAATGGGTGGCGTCGTGTTCGGTGTGCGTCGGCTGCATGGAATGCTTTGTTGAATGAGGTTGCCGTTAGTGTAAATGAAAAGTAACAAAATAGTCGGCACGAAAAAAGACCTGCAGGCCCGGAGGCGCAGCAGGTCTTTTCTTGATACGAAACAATATTACTGCGAGGCAGTCTCGCCAAACTTGCCTTCGCGGAAATCCTGCACGGCCTGGAACACTTCCGCCTGGGTATTCATGACAAACGGGCCATATTGTGCGATGGGCTCGTTCAGGGGCTGGCCGGCGACGAGGATCACGCGGCCGCCTGCGGGCGCTTCGATGCGCACGCCGTCGCTGCCTGGCGTATTGGCGAAGATGGCCATGCGCAGGGCGGGCACGGCCTTGCCGTCCACCCGCACTTCGCCGCGGAAGGCGTACAGGAAGGCGTTATGGCCTGGCGGCAAGGGTTGCTCGAAGCTGGCGCCGGCCGGCAAGTCGATGTCGAGGTACAGCGGCTGCGTCAGTTCGCGCTGCACGGCGCCCGCCACGCCATGGCTCTCGCCGGCGATCACTTGCACGGTCACGCCCGCGTCCGTCGTGTAGCGGGGGATTTCGCTGCTCGTGAAATCGCGGTACCACGGCGTGCGCATCTTGTCGCGCGCGGGCAGGTTCAGCCACAGCTGGAACCCTTCCATCACGCCCGCTTCCTGCTCCGGCATTTCCGAGTGGATCACGCCGCTGCCGGCCGTCATCCATTGCACGCCGCCCGAAGTCAGCAAGCCTTCGTGGCCCGCGCTGTCCTTGTGGCGCATGCGCCCCGTGATCATGTACGAGACTGTCTCGAACCCCCGGTGCGGATGCTCGGGGAAGCCGGCGATGTAGTCGTTCGGCTGGTCGCTGGCAAAGTTGTCGAGCATCAAGAACGGGTCGAGGCGGCGCTGCAGCTGCTGCGTCAGCACGCGGTTGATCTTCACGCCGGCGCCATCCATGACGGCCTGGCCGGCGATCACGCGCTCGACGGCGCGTGGCTTGTTGACGGTGGTGATGTCGCTCATTGTGTTCTCCAGTCGGGAGGAACGGCGCTCGCGCGCCGTCCCGGTTTGATGCCCATCAATCTTTGTATTTATACCAGGATCGCGTTGATCTCGGCATCGGCTAGCGCCTGTGCCTTGGCCACGGCTTCCGGACCCATGCCCATGCCTTCCGAATATACGTACTGCACGTCCGTCATGCCCAGGAAGCCGAACATGGTGTTCAGGTAAGGCACCTGGCTGTCGTTGGCGCTGTCGCGGTGCAAGCCGCCGCGGGACAGGCCCACGTAGACTTTCTTGCCGGTCAAGAGGCCGACGGGGCCGTTTTCCGTGTACTTGAAGGTGACGTTGGCGCGGGCAATTGCGTCGAACCAGCTTTTCAGTTGCACGGTGATGCCGAAGTTGTACATGGGCGCGCCGATGACGATGACGTCCGCCGCTTGCACTTGCGCAATCAGCGCGTCGTCCAGGGCGATGCGGGCCGCCTGTTCCGGCGTACGCTTGTCTGCCGGGGTGAACAGCGCTTGCAGGGTAGGTTCGTCGAGCACGGGATGCGGCTGGGCAGCCAGGTCGCGGCGCGCCAGGGCGGCGCCGGGGTTGGCTGCTTGCACGCGGGCAACGATGGCGTCAGCCAGGCGGGTCGAGGCGGAGCCGGTGCTGCGGGCGCTGGAATTGATTTGCAGGATGTTCATCTTGTTTTCTCCGTTGTGAGGTGTCTTGCGATGGATGAACTATAGCAATTCCAAAATTGATGCGGAAGCCGTTAAAATGGATAACATTAATCCACTCATGGAACAATTGAGCGTAAAGGTAAGCGATGGATATCGATCCCGGAGATTTGCTGCTGTTTGCCCGCGTCGTCGAGTGCGGCAGTTTCAGTCGTGCCGCCGTGCGCGTGGACTTGCCCAAGTCGACCCTGTCGCGCCGCATCTCGCAGCTGGAAGCGAAGCTGGGCGAACGGCTGCTGCTGCGCACCACGCGCAAGCTGGCGCTGACGGAGTTTGGCGCCAGCCTGCTCGAACATGCGCGCAAGGTGGTGGAAGAGACGGAGGCGGCCGGCGCGCTGGCGCAGCACCGGCAGGCGGGCCCCAGCGGCTTGCTGCGCATTTCCATGCCGGCCGACTTCGGCGACGCGCTGATGCGCCAGGTGCTGGCCGAATTCGTGCGCCGCTATCCGGCCATTTCGCTGGAACTGGACTTGTCGGCGCGCCGCGTGGACTTGCTGGAAGAAAATTTCGACCTGGCCATCCGCATGGGCAACTTGCCCGACGACGCCAGCCTGGCGGCGCGCCGCGTGGCCTTCAGCACGCTGGCGCTATATGCCTCGCCGCAATACACGAGCGTGCACGGCTTGCCCGAGCATCCCGACGACCTGTATGGCCATGATTTGCTGAGCCTGCCCCGCGCCGTGCACGGCCTCGTGCACTGGACTTTGATGCGCGGCAAGACGACGTGGGAGCGCGACTTGCCCGTGCGCCTGCTGGCGAATTCGCCGGAATTGCTGGTACGCATGGCCTGCACGGGCGTGGGCATCGCGGCCAGCACGGACCGCTTCGCCAAGGCGTATGTGGCGACGGGGGAACTGGTGCGCGTACTGCCGGAGTGGAGTTTCCCGCTGGTCACGGGCTGGGCCGTGTTTCCCGGCCGGCGCTTGATGCCGGCCAAGACGCGGGCATTTCTGGACTTGATGGAGGAAATGTATCGCACGGATGCGCCCGTGTAGGCGCGCATCCCGCAGGCTTAGCTGGGCACGTTGCCCATGACTTCGCCCAGTTGCACGGGGCCGGCCGGTTGCCAGCTGGCATTAAATTGCACGGTGTCTTGCGGGAACAGCATCACGACGGTGGAACCGAGCAGGAAGCGGCCCAGTTCTTCGCCCTGTTTCAGCACCACATTGTCGTTGGCATAGCTCCAGTCGCGGATCTCGCCCGTGCGGGGCGGGTTGACGACGCCGTGCCAGACGGTGGCCATGCTGCCGACGATGGTGGCGCCCACCAGGGTCATGACGAAGGGGCCGTTGGCCGTGTCGAACACGCAGACGACGCGCTCGTTGCGGGCGAACAGGCCGGGAATGCCGCGCGCCGTCGTCGGGTTGACGGAGAACAATTCGCCGGGCACATAAATCATGCGCGTCAAACGGCCGTCGCAGGGCATGTGGATGCGGTGGTAGTCGCGCGGGCTCAGGTACAGATTGGCGAAGCTGCCGTGCTCGAACTGCGCCGCCAGGGCCGCATCGCCGCCCACCAGGGCCGTGGTGCTGAAATGGTGGCCCTTGGCCTGGAAGATCTGGTCCTTGTCGATCGTGCCGAACTGGCTGATGCGGCCGTCGACGGGGCAGACGTAGTCGGCCCGGGCCAGCGGACGGGCATCGGGGCGCAGCGCGCGCGTAAAGAAATCGTTGAAGCTCGTGTAGTGCGTGATGTCCGGGTCCAGCGCCTCATCCATGTTGACGTTGTAGCGGCCGACGAACCAGCGGATCAAACGCGTGGTCATGGCGCCGCCCTTGGCGCCGGCGATGCGTCCGGCAAAGTTGGTCAGCGCGCCCTTGGGCAGCAGATATTGAGGCAAAACGGCAAGACGGTCAGACACGATGGGAAGCCTTTGACGGGGTGAGCGGAATAATGGCGAAAACGCATTATAGCGGCGATGTGGCGCGCAATGATATGCGCCGTATGCAAGGGTGCGTATCGCAGTCTGCCACCGAATTTAATTTGCTCTAGGAAATATTTTCAGGAAACTGTGTCAGTGGGAAAAAATTGCAGCACAATACGGCGGCCTGTTTTTTAGCATTTAGCCATTTTTATTCAGCCAACTTTTTTCAGCCAGGTCATGATGCCACGCCCTTGCCTCCGCCTCACCGTTGTTTGTTCAGCTGTCCTGTTTGCCTGGAATGTCCAGGCCCAGCAATCCGAAACGCCCGCCGCCACCGACCCTGCCGGCGCGCCGCTGAAGGCCGCCAAGGCCGCCGCGCCCGCCATGCAGACCGTCGAAGTCAAGGGCAGCGGCTATGACCCGCGCCGCGACGATACGGCCAGCAAGATGATTGTCAGCAGCGAGGAAATCCTCAAGTATGGCGACAGCAATGTCACCGACGTGCTCAAGCGCTTGCCCGGCATTACCGTGTCCGGCGCGGCCGGGCGCTCGGGCGGCGAAATCCGCATGCGCGGCCTGGGCAGCGGCTACACGCAGATCCTGCTCAACGGCGAACGGGCGCCGGCCGGTTTTTCGCTCGACACGCTGTCGCCCGACGTCATCGAGCGCATCGAGATTTTGCACGCCGCCAGCGCCGAATACAGCACGCAGTCGATCGCCGGCACCATCAACGTGGTGCTGAAAAAGGCCGTCAAAACGGCGCAGCGCGAACTCAAGCTGGGCGTGCAGGGCAGCGACGTGAGCTTTTCGCCCAGCGTCAACCTGCAACTGTCTGACCGCGACGGCAATTTCTCGTACTCGATGGCCGGCTCGCTGTACCGCTACGATTATCATTACGATAACCCCGGGCTGGAACTGGGCTACGCGCCCGACGGCCGGCAAAACCTGCTGCGCCGCACCAGCGGCACGGGCGATGGCCGTCCCGAAGGCATCAACCTGTCGCCGCGCCTGAACTGGGTGCTGGCCGGCGGCGACAATGTGACGGCGCAATTTTTCTTCAATGGCGGGCGCTCGAACCACCGCAATTTCAGCCGCGCCGAGACGCTGCAGGGCTTGCGCCCCGATTACGACACCAACACGGGCAGTTCCAGCAACCACAATGCCTTCGGCCGCAGCGACCTGACGTGGATGCACAAACTGGCCGGCGGCGCCAGACTGGAACTGAAGATCGGCGCCTCGGCCGCCCGCAATACGTCCGACAGCCTGCAGCAGGGCTTTATCGACGGCAGCGGCCTGGCGCTGGAGCGCCAGGTGGCGGTGAAGTCGACGGAAAACGGCGTCAGTTCCACCGGCAAGTATTCCTCGCCCTTGCTGCCCGGCCATGCCCTGTCGATGGGCTGGGACGGCGCCTACACGGAGCGCGACGAAACGCGCCGCCAGCGCGAGGCGGCGCTGGGCGCGCGTCCGCCCGTCAACAGCGACGAGGGTTTCGACGCCACCATCAAGCGCCTGGCCCTGTACGTGCAGGATGAATGGGAGATCACGCCGCGCTGGTCGATGTATGCGGGCGTGCGCTGGGAAGGCATCGATACGCGCAGCGCGGGCGACACCTACGACGAAGTGAACCAGCGCACCAGCGTGTGGAGTCCGCTGCTGCAAACCCTGTGGAAGTTGCCCGATACCAAGGGCGACCAGGTGCGCCTGGCCCTGACGCGCACGTACAAGGCGCAGCCCACGGCGAGCCTGATTCCGCGCCGCAATACCTCGACCAACAACAGCCAGACGGATCCCGACCGTGAAGGCAATCCCTACCTGAAACCGGAACTGGCACTGGGCATCGACGCTTCGTACGAGCATTACTGGGCCGAAGGGGCCCTGCTCAGCGCGCGCGCCTCGGCCCGCCGCATCGATGGCTATACGCGCCAGGGCTTGCTGTTTATCAATGACCGCTGGGTCTCCACGCCCGTCAACGACGGCCGCGCAAATACGCAGACACTGGAACTGGAAGCGAAGTTCCCGTTGCGCGCCGTGCTGGCCGCGCCCGTGCCGGCCATCGACCTGCGCGCCAGCGTCAGCCGCAACTGGTCGCAAGTGGAGCAGGTGCCGGGGCCAAACAACCGGCTCGACCAGCAAACGCCCGTCAGCGGCAATGTCGGTCTCGACTACAAGACGCCGGACGGCGTCTTGACCACGGGCGGCAGCTTCAATTTCCGCAATGGCGGCCCCGTGCGCATCACCGAGCGCCAGAGCGCCTACACGTCGCCGCGGCGCGACCTCGACATTTATGCACTGTGGAAATTCGATGCGAAGAACCAGCTGCGCCTGGCCGTGTCCAACCTGCTGGCGCAAGACTTCGAAAGCGACACCACCTATACGGACGCCAGCGGCACCATCGTGCGCAACAGCATTTCGCCGAGCTCGCCGCAGGCGCGCGCAACGCTGGAAATGAAGTTCTGACGCCTTTGTTTTAACGGTGAAACCCCGGCCGGCATCCCCGCTGGCCTATAATCTCGGCAATCGCGCGCACGGCCAGCCCGTGCGCGCTGCCATTTCATTTGCCAAGATTGCTTTCCCATGACGTTTTCTTCCCTCGGCCTGATCGATCCCCTGGTCCGCAAACTCGATGAGCTCGGCTATGCCAAGCCCACGCCCGTGCAGGCGCAAGCGATTCCCTTTGTCCTGGCCGGGCGCGACCTGATGGCCGCCGCCCAGACGGGCACGGGCAAGACGGCCGGCTTTGCCGTGCCGCTGCTGCAGCGCCTGACGCTGGAGGGCGTGGTGGCGCCCCAGTGCGTGCGCGTGCTGGTGCTCGTGCCCACGCGCGAACTGGCCGAGCAAGTCTATGCCAGCTTCCGCAGCTATGGCGGCAACTTGCCGCTGCGCAGCTTTGTCGCCTATGGCGGCGTGCCCATCGAGCCGCAGATCAGCAAGCTGCGCAAGGGCCTCGACGTGCTGGTGGCCACGCCGGGCCGCTTGCTGGACTTGCAGACGCAGGGCGCCGTCAAGTTCGAGCAGGTGCAGACGCTGGTGCTGGATGAGGCGGACCGCATGCTGGACCTGGGCTTCGAGCGCGAACTCGATATTTTGCTGATGACGATGCCCAAGCAGCGCCAGACCCTGCTGTTCTCGGCCACCTTCTCGGACGCCATCCGCGCCATGGCGAAAACCATGCTGAAGGATCCCATCTCGGTGGAGGTGAGCGCGCGCAACAGTACGGTGAAGGCCGTGAAACAGTCGGTCATCGTGTGTGACAAGAAACGCAAGCCGGACCTGTTTTTGCACCTGCTGAAGAAAAGGCGCTGGGGCCAGGTCCTCGTCTTCGTCAAGACGCGCAAGGGCGTCGAGCAGCTGGTCAATACCTTGCTGGAGCAGGGCGTGCGCGCCGATTCGATTCATGGCGACAAGACGCAGCCGAATCGCCTGCGTGCGCTGGCCCGTTTCAAGGCGGCCGAGGTGCAGGTGCTGGTGGCTACCGACGTGGCCGCCCGCGGCCTGGACATCGACCAGTTGCCCGTCGTCGTCAATTTTGATTTGCCCACCGTGGCGGAAGACTATATCCACCGCATCGGCCGCACGGGCCGCGCGGGCGCTTCGGGTGAAGCCATTTCCCTCGTCTGCGCCGATGAAGTCGAATTGCTGTCGGCCGTCGAAGCGCTGACGCGGCAAACCCTGAAACGCGGCGAGGAACCTGGTTACGAGGCGGAGCACCGCGTGCCGGGCACGTCGGCCGGCGGCACGATCCAGAAAAAGCCCGTCAAGGTGCTGGCGCCGAAGGCGGCGGAGCGGGCCAAGAAAAGGCGCTTCTACAAATAATCGGCGCAGTTGGCCAGGCAGGACAAGGCGCGCAGCACGGATATCGCATTCGTGCCATCATGCGCCATGACCTCGATACCTTTGTTCCCGCTCAATACGGTGCTGTATCCCGATGGCTATCTGCCCCTGCAGATCTTCGAGGTGCGCTACCTGGACATGATACGTCAGTGCATCATGGGCGAGCAGCCGTTCGGCGTGGTGCAGTTGCTGGACGGCGCGGAAGTGCGCAAGCCGGGCCAGCTGGAAACCCTGGCGCCCGTGGGCACCCTGGCGCGCGTCATCGACTGGGCCGCGCCCCTGTCGGGTTTGCTGCAAATCAAGTGCATGGGCATGCAGCGCTTCCACATCGTGGCCAGCGAACAGCTGAAAAACGGCTTGTGGACGGCGCGGATTGAAACCCTGCCACCCGACAAAACCATCCCCATCCCGCAAGAGCAGCAGAACGTGGCGGACGCCCTGGGCGCGCTGATACGCACCTTGCAGGAGCAAAAGATTCCGCCCGAACAAATGCCCCTGCAGCCGCCGTACCGGCTCGACGAGTGCGGCTGGGTGGCGAACCGCTGGTGCGAGCTGCTGTCGCTGAGCGCCATGCAAAAGCAATTGCTGCTGAGCCAGGACAATCCCGTGCTGCGCCTGGAACTGGTGCAGGATATGCTGACCGAAAACGGTCTGCTCGAAGAATAAGCTCCCAAGCCGCATGTTTGCACGCCATTCCGTTGTGCAATTGCAATTTCTATTGAGAAATACTTTACGCTTTGCCGCCGCTGGCATAAGATAATGCCCCTGGGCAAGATTGCCCTGGGCAACATTCAAGAGTAGACGACATGGCAAAAGTAAGCGCGGAACAGATCAATGCGGCAATGGAAGCGATGGCGGGCGAAGGCCAGGCCATCACGGTGCGCGCGCTGCGCGAGCGGCTGGGCAACGGCGCCTGCCTGGGCACCATCAGCAAACTCTTGCAGCGCCGCAAGGCCGGTGCGCAGCGCCAGATCGCCGCCGCCGCCGAACTGTCGCCCGTGCTGCAGCAAGCCATCCTCGATTATGTAGGGCAGGAATTAAGCGCCAGCCACAGCGCGCATGAAGCCGAGATGAACGACAATCAACAGGAATTGATGGACCTGGCCAGCGAAAACGAGCGCCAGCAGGAATTGCTCGATTTGCAGGCGGGCGAACTGGAAACCTTGCGCGAAGAACTCGAGCGCGAACGGCAGGTGGCCAACCAGGCCCGCACGGACCTGGCCAAGGCGCAGCTGCGCCTGGAAGGCTTGCCGCGCCTGGAAGAGGCGGCCGAGCAGGCGCGCATGGACCTGGCCAAGGCGCAATTCAAGCTCGAAGGCATCCCGCGCCTGGAAGACGCGGCCGAAGCGGCGCGCGCGGAACTGATCCAGGCCCAGCTGAAGCTGGAGAGCCTGACGCGCGTGGAAACGGAACTGGCCGCCGTGCGCCTGGAGCTGGAAGCGGAGCGCGAAGAGCTGGGCGAAACGCGCGCCGAGCTGGACGAGGAGCGCACCTTGCGCATCAAGGCGCAGCAGTTTATTGTCGATCCCATCTTCAAAACCCCTGTCTGAGGACGCCTGGCCTAAGCTGCTGCGCGTCGGTATAGGTAGCCTGCGATGCTCACCGCACCTCAGTGCGGTTGCGCTTCTCGGCCACCTCTCCCTTCCGTTCGCGACGCTTTTGCCAGGCGTCGATGCGTCGTGGGGGCGTGTCTGATGTGACATACTGGGTTAGTCGGCGCACGGAATCATGATGCAAGGCACAGCAGAATGCATTCCTGAACCTGGTGCGAAAAGGGCCTGGCATGGAAACGCTGATCGTCATGGGGGCTTCCGCGGGTGGCGTGAATGCGCTGTCCACCACCTTCGCCGCCTTGCCGGCGGGTTTTCCTGCGGCCATCCTGGTCGTCATGCATGTGGGCAGGCGCAAGAGCGTGCTGCCCGAGATCCTCGGCAAGCACTCCGCCTTGCCCGTGCGCTTTGCCGAAACGGGCGAACCCTTGCGCGCCGGCTGCATCCTGCTGGCGCCGCCGGACCGGCATATGCTGGTCGTCAGGCTGGCTGGCCGGGCGACGGTCGAGTTGACCCGGGGGCCCAGGGAACATCACACGCGTCCCGCCATCGACCCGCTGTTTCGCAGTGCTGCCGCCGCTTTCGGGCCGAAAACGGTGGGCGTGATCCTCAGCGGCTACCTGGACGACGGCACGGCCGGCTTGCGGGCCATCAAGGCCCATGGCGGCAGGGTGCTGGTGCAGGAGCCGCAGGAGGCGCAAGCGCCATCGATGCCGCAAAGCGCGCTAGCCCATGTAGCCGTGGACTGGCGTTTGTCCGTGGCCGGCATGGCGCCAGTCCTGCTGGCGCTGGCCGCCGGCGCTCCCGTGCCGGACGTGCCGCAGAAGATCGTCGTTGCGCCCAGCCGGGCCGTGCTCGCTTAAAATAGCGCACGCGTGCTTCCTGTCGCGCAAGGCATCGATAGCAAAGAAGGTTTATGTCAGTAAAGAAAAATTCACTTGCCTCCGGGCAAACGCCGCCATCGGCGGCGCCGCGTGCGCTGCCGCCGCGCCCGCCAGCCGAATTCAGTTCGCCTGAAGCGGCCCTGGCCCGCAAGCAGGCGCGCGAGCACAAGGATGCGCTGGTGCGCGGCGTCACGTCCATCGACGCCATGCGCAAGGCCATCAGGCAGGCGGCACGCGGCCTGCCCGCCATCGCCGAAGTGCCGCGCCTGGCCATGCTGGATGCGGCCGCCTTTCGCGCGCGCGCCGCGCTGGGCTTGCCATTCCTGATGCGCGGCCTGGTGCAGCGCTGGCCCTTGTCGGCCCTGGGGCCGGAGGTCTTGCGCGAGCAGTTCAGCCACGTGCCCGTGCGGGCGCGGGTGGGCGACTACATCAACACGGCGTTCGCGGCCGACCGCGCCATGCAGGACATGTCGATGGGGCAATACCTGGATCTGGTGGCCGAGGGCGAGTACGCGCTGCCGCCGTACCTGGGCAACCTGGAATTGCGCGAGCTGAACCGTTTGTGCCACTGGCCCACGTATTTCGACAAGATGGGCCCGCCGCGCTTCTGGGTGGGGCCGGCCGGCACGGTGACGCCTTTGCATTGCGATTACGACGACAATATCTTCGCCCAGGTGTGGGGCCGCAAGCGCATCTTTTTGTCGCCGCCGCACCATGACGCCTTCCTGTATCCGAGCGAGGCGAACGCCATCCTGTTCGGTTCGCCCTTCGACCCGGAAGCGCCCGATTTCGAGCGCTTCCCCCTGGCGCGCCAGGCGACCATGATTGAATGCATCGTCGAGCCGGGCGACATGCTGTACGTGCCCGCCGGCTGGTATCACCAGGTGCGCGCGCTGACGTTTTCGCTGTCGTCGAACCGCTGGGCCAGGGCCGTGCCGCTGGCCTTGCAGGGCTGGGCGGCGCTGCGGCCCCAAGGGGATTAGCGCAGGCCGCACCCCACCAGCAGCAGCATCGGCCGTTCGCGCTCTTCCGCCAGGGCCGGCTGCTGCGCGATCTGCTCGTCAGTGGGGCCCCATTCTTCCACATGGTCCAGCTGCAAACCCGCTTGCAGCAGCGCATTGATGGTCGTGCCCAGGGTGCGGTGCCGCTTGATGACGCCGGGTGCCAGCCAGTCCGACACGCGCGGGCCTTGCTGCTGGTAGCTGTCGACGGGCCAGCGCTTGCGGCCTTGCGCATCCGTCAGCCAGCCTGGCTGGCGCGGCGCCATGAAGATCGGGTGCTCGATGGAAAACACCAGCTTGCCGCCCGGCTTCAAGCCGTGGCGGATGGCGGCCAGCAAGGCGTCGAAACCTTCGATGTAGTGGAAGGCGAGCGAGCTGTAAATCAGATCATAGCTGGCGGGCGGCAAGGCCAGTTGTTCCAGATCAAGCCGGGCATAGCTGACAGCTGCATGTTCTCCCATGCCGCCTGCCTGCGCCAGCATCTTTTCCGACACGTCCACGCCCAATATCCGCGCCGCGCCCTGTTCTGCCGCCCAGCGGCAGAACCAGCCATAGCCGCAGCCCAGGTCGAGCACGCTTTTTCCCCGCAGGTCGGGCAGCATGGCGCGCAGGGCCGGCCATTCGGGAGCGCTGTCGAGGCCGCCAATCGAGCGGGGCAGCTGGCTGTAGGCCGCGAAGAAGGCGTCGTTGTCGTAGATGTTCTGGGTCATGGTTCAAGTTCCTTGCGGGCGGTGCGCTTGGCATGCCCGCTGCGCTGCGCCCTATAAATGCCCGCGTGGCCGGAAAACAGGTAGGCCACGACGCAGGCGATGGCCGCGTACACGCCGATCTCGGCGCCGAACAGTTCCATCGCCATCAGGGTCGAGGCAATCGGCGTGTTGGCCGCTCCCGCAAACACGGCGACGAAGCCGACGGCGGCCAGCAGGGCGACGGGCTGGTGCAGCACAGGCCCCAGCGCATTGCCCAGGGTCGCGCCGATGAAGAACAGGGGCGTCACTTCGCCGCCCTTGAATCCCGTGCCCAGCGAGACGATGGTGAACGCCATCTTGCCGAGGAAATCATATGCGGGCAGCGGCTCCTTGAGGGCGTCGACGATGGTGGGAATGCCCAGGCCGATATATTTATCGGTGCCCATCAGCCACACGGCGATGGCGACGACGAGGCCGCCCGCCAGCGGGCGCAGCGGGGCGTAGCCGATGCAGCGCTTCATCAGGCCGCTCAAGCCGTGCGTGGCGTGCGCAAACAGTTTGCCGGTCACGCCGAACAGCACGCCGGCGATCACCATGGCGGATAAAGTCCAGGCGGAGAGGGCGGGGATCAGGGGTACGGCGTAATGCGTATGCTGGACGCCCCACAGCAGGCCTACCTGGTCGGCGATGACGGCGGCAGCCAGGCAGGGCAGCATGGCTTCATAGCGCAGGCGGCCGATGGCCAGCACTTCCAGGCCGAAGAGGGCGCCCGCCAGCGGCGTGCCGAAGACGGAGGCAAAACCGGCGCTGATGCCGGCCATCAGGATGATGCGTCGGTCTTCATTGTTCAGGCGAAACATGCGCGTGAGCTGGTCGGCCAGCGCGCCGCCCATCTGCACGGCCGTCCCTTCGCGCCCGACGGAGGCGCCGAACACATGCGAGATGACGGTGCCGCCCAGTACCAGCGGCGCCATGCGCAGCGGGATGATTTTCTTCGGATCGTGGATTTCATCGATGAGCAGGTTCGCGCCGCCCTCGACACTGCTGCCGTAGCGCAAATACAGCCAGCCGACGGCAAAGCCCGCCACGGGCAGCAGCCAGATCAGCCAGGCGTGCGCCAGGCGCGTGCGCGTGGCCCAGTCCAGGGCGTACAGGAAGGCGGCCGAGGCTGTGCCGGCCAGGACCGCGACCATACCGGCCAGCAGCAGCCATTTCAGCAGATGCCGTAACAGGTCAGAAAGGGCGGTCAGCCTGTGCATCGGGCATCCAGTCAAGGTTGATGGGTGGAAAGGTGTTACATCCCCAGTTCCGCCACCAGCGCCTGGCCGATGGCGCGCTGCTCGGCCAGGATGGCGCGCAGGTGGTGGGGGCGCGTCCTGACATTCGTCATGACCACGCGCAGCACGTTGGTCGGGCCAGGGTAGCGCGTCGATTCGAGCACCGTGCGCGACACGAAGCTGTGGCCTTGCGCTTTCTGGCGGTTTTGCAGCTTGGCGTTCAAGGTGTTCAGTTGCTTGTTCAGTTCGGCCGCCGCTTCCGGCTGTCCGCCGGCCAGCAGGCTGTCCATGCGCTGGCGCAAGTGCGCGGGCACGTAGCGGTAGGTGAGGATGAAGGTGTCGGAGCGCGTGATCAGCTCGAAATCCTGCTGGTCGGCCAATAGATCCTGCAGCTGGCCGGACAGGGTGGCCGCCTGCCGCAGCAGGGTCGTGTAGCCGGACACGCCCAGCACCTTGAACGAGGTCCACAGTTTCAGGGCGTCGAAGCGGCGCGAGCCTTCCAGCGATGTCTGGCCCAGGTCGCCGGAATTGTCGCGCAAGATGTAGTTGGCGTTGTGCTTCAACAGGTTCAGGCTGGCGTTGTCCTTGAACAGCACCATGCTTTGCGCCATCGGCACCCACAGCAGCTTGTGGCCGTCGATGACGACGGAGTCGGCCAGGGCAATGCCGTCATACAGCGCGCGGTACTGTTCGGCGATCAGCAGGGCGCCGCCCCAGGCCGCGTCCACGTGGAACCAGATATTTTCCCGTGCCGCAATGGCCGCCATGGCGGCCAGCGGGTCGATGGCGCCCGTTTCCGTCGTGCCGGCGATGCCGATCATGGCGACGACCTTGATATTGCGCAATTTCAAGTCGGCAATGGTCGCTTCCAGCGCGGCGATGTCGATGCGGTTGTCGCGGTCGACGGCCACCAGCTGCAGCGCGTTTTCGCCCAGGCCCAGGGTCGCCAGCGCCTTTTTCACGGAATAATGGCTGCGGGCCGAACCGATCACGGCCAGTCCCGCGTAGCCGGATTCTTGCACGGCGGCAAACAAACCGCGCTTGCGCGTGCCGGGCAATTGTTTTTCCAGCGCCACGGCCAGCGCCGTCAGGTTGCCCATGGTGCCGCCATTGACGACATTGCCCAGCGCGCCGCTGGTGGCGGCCATGGCCTGCGCGTAGACGCTGTCGGCCTGCCGGTACACCTGGCGGTGCAGCCAGCCGAGGATCTGCTTTTCGATCAGGGTCGACACATACGCCGTCTCGATCTTCACCTGGTTCTGGTTCAGGGTGGCCGTGAACGCTTCGGCCAGCACGCTGATCCAGGGCAGGGCCTGCGTCATGTGGCCGATGTAGAGCGGGTGGTTCAGCTGGGCCGTATTGGCCAGCACGGTGGCGTCCAGCTCCTGCAGAAAGTCCGCCACGGGCATGCCGTGCGCGGGCGGGCTGATGTCGGACAGCTGCGTCAGCAGCTCAGCGTAGGGCGTGTGCGGATAGGCCGTGTCGCGTCCGGCGGCCAGCCAGCCGCCCAGCATGCGCAGCGCCTGCTGCAGGGGCGCGGGCGCCTGTTGCAGCGCATCGATGGAAAAATGCTGCTGCAGCAGCCGTTCGATTGCGGTATCGGTCATTGCGCGTTTGTCTTCTCTACTGATTGCTGATGCCACGGTGCCAAATGCATTGCGCCCTGGCGAAGACGGGATTTTACCCGACTCCGCCAAGGCGCATCAGTTTGCTATTTGTAAATGGTGATTAGAAGTAATTCAGGCCCAGTGCGGACTTGACTTCGTCGGCCGTGCGGGCCGCCACTTCGCGCGCCTTGAAGGTGCCTTCCTTGAGCATCTGGATGACTTGCCCCTTGTCCTTGGCGAACTCTTCGCGGCGGGCGCGGATCGGCGCCAGCATTTCCTGCAAGACCACGTCCAGGCGCTTCTTGACGATGCTGTCGCCCAGGCCGCCGCGCACGTAATGGGCTTTCATTTCGGCCAGCGCCGCTTTTTCCGGATCGAACGCGTCCAGGTAGGTAAACGCGATATTGCCTTCCAGGTGGCCCGGGTCTTCCACGCGCAGGTGCAGCGGGTCCGTATAGACTTTTTTCACGGCGGCCGTGATTTCGGCCGGGGTAGCGCCCAGGTTGATGGTGTTGCCCAGCGACTTGCTCATCTTCGCCTTGCCGTCGATGCCGGGCAGGCGGCCGATATCGGGCACCAGCGCCTTGCATTCCATCAATACTTCGCGGTTGTACATGCGGTTGAAGCGGCGCACGATTTCATTCGTCTGCTCGATCATCGGGATCTGGTCTTCGCCCACGGGCACCACGCCCGCCTTGAAGGCGGTGATGTCGGCCGCCTGGCTTGCGGGGTAGGTCAAAAAGCCGGCCGGAATGTCGCGCTCGAAGCCGCGCAGGCGGATTTCTTCCTTGACGGTGGGATTGCGCTCGAGGCGCGCCACGGTGACGATGTTCAGGTAGTAAAAGGTCAGCTCGGCCAGTTCCGGAATCTGCGACTGGATGAACACCGTGGTTTTCGTTGGGTCGATGCCGACGGCCAGGTAGTCGAGCGCCACCTCGACGACGTTGCGGTGCACCTTGTCGATGTCGTCCATATTGTCCGTCAGCGCCTGCGCGTCGGCCAGCATGATGAATTGCTTGTAGCTGTTCTGGTAGCGGACGCGGTCGCGCAGGCTGCCCACATAGTGGCCCAGGTGCAGGGGGCCGGTCGGGCGGTCACCCGTCAGGATCACGGATTGCGAAGCGATGGCGGCGGCGGACAGCGGTGCTGCCGGGGCGTTGTCGGTGTCGGGGGTATCGGGGGTGTTAGGCAAGCTCATCAAGTTTCCTTTTGAGCCGCCTGCATCGGGGATGATCCAGGCTGAGCCTGTTACGCCACCGATCGAGGCGGCGTGGATCAAATTCACATCACTATAGAGTGGCCGCGCGAAAGTGAGCGGGACCACCAATTCAAGCAGGCGTGTTGTGACGGGATAAATTTCATGGCGTTATGGTTGCAGTTCAGGCGCGTTCTGTCAAGTTGCGGCCGGATTTATCTGCTGCGCCGCGTCAGAGGCTTGCCTTATGCAAAACTTGCTTTCCGGGTACTATTGCCGTTCGGCCACTTTTGCGTGGCATGTATCATTGGAGAACAGTATGCGCGTGTCGTCCCCCGTCCGGCTCACCGGCCTGGCCCTGCTTGTCAGTACCTTGTTCAGCGCCCCCTTGCTGGCGCAAACCCTGAAAACGTCGCAAAAGCCGCAAACGCCGCCGATGACGCCCGATATCGGCGCCAAGCTGGTGATGCCGGACCTGAACGATTACGTCAAGCGCGTGGTGATGATCCCCATGCGCGACGGCGTCAAGCTGTACACGGTGATCGTCGTGCCGAAGGGCGCGAAAGGAGCGCCGATCATGCTCACGCGCACGCCGTACAACGCGGCCCGCCGCGCCCAGCGCGCCACCAGCGCCAGCATGCTGGCCACCTTGCCGCAGGGCGACGATACCCTGGTGGAAAACGGCTACATCCGTGTCTTCCAGGACGTGCGCGGCAAGCATGGTTCCGAAGGCGACTACGTGATGACGCGCCCCGTGCGCGGTCCGCTGAACCATACCAAGGTCGATAATGTGACCGATGCGTGGGACACCATCGACTGGCTGTCGAAAAATATTCCAGAAAGCAATGGCAAGGTGGGCATGCTCGGTTCGTCGTACGAAGGCCACACGGTGCTGATGGCCCTGGTCGACCCGCATCCGGCGCTGAAGGTGGCCATCCCCATGAGCGCCATGGTCGATGGCTGGCGCGGCGATGACTGGTTCCACAACGGCGCCTTCCGCATGCCCAGCTTGTCCTACCTGGCGTGGCAGACGAGCGCGCGCGGCAGCGGCGAGTCTCCCGTGCTGGGCGTCTACGACGAGTACGACGCGTATCTGCGCATCGGCTCGGCAGGCGCCTATGCGAAGAAATTCGGCATCGACAAGCTGACGTACACGAAAAAGCTGTTCGAGCACCCGGCCTACGACAGTTACTGGCAGGAACAGGCGCTCGATAAAATCCTGGCGAAGCGCCCGCTGATCGTGCCCACCATGCACGTGGTGGGGCAATGGGACCAGGAAGACATCTATGGCGCCTACGCCACCTATACGGCGATGGAAGGGCGCGACAAGCGCAACAACCTCAATTACCTGGCCGTGGGGCCATGGCGTCACAGCGGCGTCAACTATGACGGTTCCAGCCTGGGCGCCCTGAAGTTTGACGGCGACACGGCGCGCCAGTTCCGCGAAAAAGTCATGCAGCCATTCCTCAATCAATACCTGAAGGATGGCGCGCCGGAAGCGAACACGGCGCCCGTCGTGTCCTACCAGAGCGGCACCAACCAGTGGCAGCGCCTGCAGCAGTGGCCGCTGGCCTGCGAGACCTGCGACACGAAACTGACGCCGATCTACCTGCAGGAGGGCAACCAGCTGGGCTTTGCGGCGCCATCGGGCCCTGCGGATGCGGCGGAAGGCGCTTTCGACGAATACGTGGCCGATCCGGCCAAGCCCGTGCCGTTCGTGCCCCGTCCCGTGCGCCTCATTGACGCCGACGTGTGGAAGCCATGGCTGGTCAGCGACCAGCGCGGCTATGCGGACCGCACGGACGTGCTCAGCTACATGTCCGCGCCGTTGAAGGAAGCTGTGCGCATTGCCGGCGCACCGATGGTCAACCTGTTCGCCGCCACCAGCGGCACGGATGCGGACTGGGTGGTGAAACTGATCGACGTGTATCCGGACGAAGTGCCGTCGCAGCCGGCCATGGGCGGCTACCAGCTGGGCGTGGCGATGGATATCTTCCGCGGGCGCTACCGCGACAGCTTCGAGCACCCGACGCCGATACCGGCGGGCAAAGTGGAGCGCTACCGCTTCGCCTTGCCGAACGCGAATCACGTCTTCCTGCCCGGCCACCGCATTGCCGTGCAAGTGCAGTCGAGCTGGTTCCCCCTGTACGACCGCAACCCGCAAAACTACGTGCCGAACATCTTCCTGGCCGACCCGGGCCATTATAGAAAGGCGACGCAGCGCGTGTACCACGCGGCAGGGGCGGCCAGCGCCATCGAATTGCCGATCGCGCCGCTGGACGCCCGCTAGCCCATGCGCATGAGAATGGCGCCCGCCGCGATCAGGGCGATGGCCACATAGCGGCGGGGGCTGATTTTTTCGCGCAGGAACAGGGCCGCAATGGCGATGGCGAACAGAATCGATGTTTCGCGCAGGGCCGCGATGGCGGCCACGGGCGCCTGCGTCATGGCCCACAGGGCCAGGCCGTACGAGGCCAGGGTGCCGAAGCCGCCCAAGGCGGCCAGGCGCCATTGCGTGTGCGCATACGCCAGCAGGCCGGCGCGGCGGCGCAGCATTGTCCACAGCAGCAGTCCGGCGCCGTTCAGCACAAAAATCCACATCGTGTAGGCGGCCGGCGCGCCCGACAGGCGCACGCCGATGCCGTCGATCAGGGTATAGCTGGCGATGACGCCGGCGTTGCCCAGCGCAAAGGCGGTGGCGCGCCCCGTGTTTTTCGCGATGCCAGGGGTGGCGGGCGCGCGCGCGGCAACATACAGGCCAAGGATGCCCGCGCTGATGCAGGCGATCGCGCCCATCTGCAAGGGCGCGAGCCGCTCGCCGATCAGCGGCCAGCTGGCCAGCGCCACCAGCAGGGGCGCGCTGCCGCGCATCAGCGGGTAGGCATGGCTCATGTCGCCGGCCTTGTAGGCGGCCGCCAGCAGCGAATAATAGGCGAGCTGAGCCACGGCCGAGGCGGCCAGCCAGGGCCAGCTGGCAGGAGCGGGAGTATTGACGAAAGGCAAGATTGCCAGCGAGATCAGCGCCGCGCCCACGGAGACGAGCACCGTCGTGAGGAAGGTATCCTTGCCCGACTTGACGATGACGTTCCAGCTGGCGTGCAGCAGGGCGGCAAACAGGACGACGGCGACGACGAGACCGGACATGCCGGCCTTAGCGGGGACGTATGCTCAGCGACAGCAGTTCCTGCCGGTGATGGCGCTGGAAGCCATCCATCAGGGCGCCTGAGCGGGCCGCTTTTTCCAGCAGTTCGCGCAGGGCCGCCTGGTCTTCCGCCGTCAGCGACTTGCGCGACAGGTAGACGCCGCTCATGCCCCATGGCAATTCCGGCAAGGCTTCCAGGCGCAGCCGGTCGGCCAGGCCGTACACGCGCGCATCGTTCTGCGCCACGCCCGACAGGATGGTGGGGCTCATGATGGTGGCGTCGATGAAGCCGCTTTGCATCAGGCGCGCCACGGAAAGGGCGTCGACCTCGTAGAACAGGCGGCCCTGGCTGCTCAGCTCCTTGGCCAGCGCCTGGTACGGCGTGCCATAGTCGTAGCCGCGCACGAGCGCCACGCGCAATTCGCGCCGCTCGATCAGATCCTGCATGGTGTTGACGGGCGCGCGCGCGCCCTGCAGCGAGATCAGCAGGGGACGGTTGCCTACCAGCGGAATGAACAGGCCATGCTGGTCGCGCCGCGGCGTGCTGTTGGCGGGGATCAGCATATCGGCCTTGCCCGCCTCGAACATGGCTTCCAGGCGCGCGCGGGGCACGGGCGTGAAAATGAAGTTGCAGCCGAGCTTGGCACCCATGCTGCGCAGCAAGTCGGGGTAGATGCCGCTGACCGTGGCGCCATTGACGACCACGCTGGCGCCGATGGCCGAGACGGGCACCTGGATGTCGCGCGAGCATTGTGCGCCCGCCAGCGACGGCAGCGTCAGCGCCAGCAGGGCCACGGTTCGGCGCCAGGCGCTGGAATAAAAGTCAGTCATACCCATCCTTGCTTGCCATCGAATGCCGGACGTCGGTGACGCGCGGCTGATTTCCCATTCTCGCCTATTTATTTCTCGAATGCAATATTATCCTGCCGACTACTTTGTGGTGGAAACCGCAAGTCTGGCCAGGCGCTGCGCCTGGAAGTAGCGCCAGGCCACGACGATGCCCAGAGTCTGCATGATGGCGCACAGATAGAAGGTGCTGCCGATGCGCCAGTCCTGCGCCGGCAAGTGGCTCACTTCGCCCAGGATCATGCTGCCCAGCAAAGGCATGATGATGATGCCCAGGCTGCTGATCGATTGCAGGGAACCCATCAGTTCACCCTGTTCGCCGGCGCCGGACGCCTTCGAGATGATGCCTTGCAGGGCGGGGCCGGCGGCAAAGGCCAGCAGGTTGCACAGAATCAGGGCATACATCATCCAGCCCTGCGTGGCCAGGCCGTACAGCAGATAGGTGAGGGCGCCCGAGGCCATGCCCAGCAAGGACAAGCGCACTTCGCCAAATCGCTTGATGAGTATGCCCAGCAGGCCCGCCTGCACGACGGCCGCGCACAGGCCCACGCAGAACAGGGCGATGCCGTTCTGGCGCGGCGTCCAGTCGAAGCGGAAGTGCGTGTACAGCACCCAGGTGGTGTTGAGCATCATTTGCGCAAACGTCATCAGGCCGAAGGCCACCACCAGGCCGCGGATTTCCACGCGGCGCGCCAGTTTCAGCAGGGCCGCGAACGGGTTGATGCGGGCGAAAGTAAATGGCGGGCGGGGACCGGGTCCCCGCAGCAGCGATTCGGGCACCATAAAATAGCCGTAGATGAAATTGGCCGCCGACAGGCCTGCCGCCACGTAGAACGGCAGGTGCAGATTGATCTCGCCCAGCAGGCCGCCCAGCATGGGGCCGCAGATGAAGCCCAGGCCGAAGGCGGCGCCGATCTTGCCGAAGCTCTTGGCGCGGTTGTCCGGCGTGGAAATGTCGGAGGCGTAGGCCGAGGCCACGGACATGCTGGCCGACGAGACGCCGCCGATGATGCGGCCGATGAACAGGCAGGCCAGGTTGGGCGCCCATCCCGTGGCGAGGAAATTGATGCCCATGCCGGCCATCGAGTACAGCAGCACCGGGCGGCGTCCCACGCGGTCGCTGATGGCGCCCAGCATGGGCATGAAGATGAATTGCAGCAAGCCGAAGACGGCTGCCATGATGCCGTACCAGAATGCCTGCGCATCCTTGCCGCTGACAAAGTCGCCGATCAGGATGGGCAGCACGGGCACCACCAGGCCGATGCCCAGCATGTCGATGAAGACGCAGACGAGGATGAAGTTGAGATTGCCGGCGCGCTCAGGCGCGGCGGGCGGGGATGTGGAATGGCTGTCGGGGCTGGTTTTATCGGACATGCATGCTTTCGGCGCGCACCCCGCGCAGCCATGCGGCCGGCAGGGTTCTGTTGTTGGCGTTGCGCCGCTGCGTGGCAGGATGCTGCTGACGCGCGGCGCGATAGTTGAGTCTTATATTATAGACAGCATGTGCGGCGCTGGCTATCGCCACCCATGCTAGAGAGCAATTCCCCATTCGTCGGCAAAGGCGGCGCGAAAATCCGTCAGCACGGCCAGCCGCTGTTCGGCCAGGGCGCGGCCCGCCGCCGTCTGCATCTTGCCGGGCAGCTTGTCGAGCTTGGTGACGATATGGTCGAGCGCGTAGGCCTTGTCGTCGAGCGGGCGATGCCGGGCCAGCGGGTCCGTGCCATGCGCCAGCGCGCTGTCCATGCGCGCCGCCGTGTAGAACAGGCGCGCCAGTCCCACGGCGCCCAGCGCGTCGATGCGGTCGGCATCCTGCACGATCCGCGCTTCGATGGTGGCCGGCGCCAGGTTGGCGGAAAAGCTGTGCGTCTCGATGGCGTGGGCGACGGCTTCGAGTTTATCGGCGGGGAAATCCAGCTCGGCCAGCTGGCGGCAGGCCAGCACGGCCGCCTGGCGCGATGCCAGGTGGCGTTCGGGATGGTTTTTCGGCAAGTTGACCAGGTCGTGCAGATAGCAGGCGGCCAGCACGACGAGCGCATCGGCCTGTGCATGCTCCCGCAGCAGGACGGCGGCGTTGCGCCAGACGCGCTGCAAATGGTTGATGTCGTGGGCGCTGTCGTCGCCCAGGCCGGCCCTGGCCAGCGCCAGCAGGCGTGGTTGCCATTGGGAAAGCAAGGAATCCATGTTCAGACTTCTAAAAGGCAAAGCGCGCAGTGTCGCATAAAACGCCGGCCCCGGTGGCGCGGACGCCTGTGGCGGCGGTCCCGCGGATGCCGCGCGGACGTGACGTTTTTGCCACGTAATTTCCTTCCTGGTAACGCCGGCTGGCCTCGAATGCTCTTTTTTAGTGCACGTAAAATTTACATGGGGTAACATTGCCGCACGGAAATTAGAAGCGTAAGCTAATTACAAGAAAGTATTTGCAAAAACACACTAGCAGGAGCCATTCGTTTGGATGGCTCTTCTCACGTCAGTGGCATGCGTACGGCGTGCCGTGGCCTGCGCCCCCGGGCGATTCAATTAGATAAAGGAAGATCATGAGCACCATTTCCAGCGAAACTGGCACGGCCGTCGCCAAGGCCGCCGAATACCTGGCTTTTACCCTGGGCCAGGAAGAGTACGGCATTGATATCCAGAAGGTCAGCGAAATCCGCAGCTATGAAACGCCGACGCGCATCGCCAACGCCCCCGAGTTCGTCAAGGGCGTGGTCAACTTGCGCGGCATCATCGTGCCGATCGTTGACATGCGCATCAAGTTCAACCTGGGCACGCCCAGCTATGACCAGTTCACCGTCGTCATCATCCTCAATATCGGCAACCGCGTCGTCGGCATGGTCGTCGACCGCGTCTCCGACGTCACCACCTTGATGCCCGAACAGATCAAGCCGGCGCCGGACATGGGCCGCTCGATCGATACGGAATACGTGATCGGCCTGGGCACCATCGACGAGCGCATGCTGATCCTGGTCGATATCGACCAGCTGATGTCCAGCGCCGACATGGGCCTGATCGAAAAACTGGCAGCCTAGGCCGCCAGGAAAAGTCCAGGGCGGTGTTGCATTGCCGTACTGTCTTCGGCAACGCGCCTTGCCCTGAACCTTTCATGCCGCCCTGGTGCAGATAGGTTTTTTTTGGAAACAATTGACCCCAAGCATTGCTTGCTTTTTCAGCAAGGCGCACGCTAGCGCATTTCCTGGCGCACGGTTCACGCGAACCGTGCGCCAGTTTCACTTGTCACGCCAATTCGCTACAGCGGCCAGCCAGCACGCGCCCATGAGCGAGATCGCCAGCCTGTTATCAAGCTGGCATCGGGGCTTTTTAGGATAGTCACATGAATTTATTACGAAACGTCAGCATCGGGGTCCGCCTTGGACTCGGTTTTGCCGTGATCTTGTTGTTTTCCATGGTTATCACGGGCATCAGTGTCTGGCGCCTGCACGACGTGGCCACGGCCACGCGCACCATGATGGAGCAGCCCTTGGCCAAGGAACGTTATATTTCCGACTGGTACGGCCGCATCGACAGCGCCGTGCGCCGCACCATCGCCATCGCCCGCAGCAGCGATACCTCGCTCAGCGGCTACTTCGCTGAAGAATCGAAAGTGTCGTCGGCCAGCTCGGCCGAGCTGCAAAAGAAGATCGAGGCGCTGATCGATACGCCCGAGGAAAAAGCCATGTTCGCCGGCCTGCTGGAACAGCGCAAGCTGTACATCGGTTCGCGCGACCAGGTCTACAAGCTGAAGGGGGAAGCGCAGGTCGATGCCGCCAACGAGGTGTTTGAAAAGACTTTCGTGCCGGCCGCCGCCAAATACCAGAAGATGGTGCTGGACTTGCTGGAACACCAGCGCGCCAGCATCGACGCCACCGCGCGCGAGATCGACGCCGTCGCCAATACCAGCCGCAACCTGATGCTGGTGCTGGCCGCGCTGGCGCTGGCTTTTGGCGTCGTCTGCGCCTGGGTCTTGACCATGGGCATCGTGCGCCCCCTGCGCACGGCCGTGGAGATCGCCCGCAAGGTGGCCGACGGCGACCTGACGGCGCAGATCGACGCCAGCGCCAAGGATGAAACCGGGCAACTTCTGCTGGCCCTGAAGGACATGAACGCGAGCCTGCTCAACATCGTGGGCGAAGTGCGCAGCGGCACGGACAGCATCG
>NZ_NEGZ01000148.1 GCF_002127585.1 Janthinobacterium sp. GW458P | reverse complement strand
GGCGGGCCGGGCGCGGGACGGCCCGCCGGCCAGGGCGCGGCGCGACCGGCGCGGGAAGCGTCGACATGAACGTGCAACTCGACAGCGTCAATCGCCTGCCCGCGGCCCTGCTGCCGGACGGCCGCCGCGACCTGGCCCTGCCCGCCCTGCTGCTGGCCCTGGCCGCCGTCGTGCTGCTGTACCACGCCACGTTCTGGTCAATGGTGGAACTGTGGTCGCGTTCGCAGACCTTCGCGCACGGCTTCATGATCGTGCCCATCAGCGCATGGCTGGCCTGGCGCCGCCGCGCCCGCCTGGCCGCGCTGGCGCACCGCCCGTCGCCGTGGGGCTTGCTGCTGCTGGCCCTGCTGGGCCTGGCCTGGCTGCTGGCCGACGCCGCCAACGTGCAGGTGGTGGAGCAATACGCGGCCACGGCCATGCTGCCCGCCTGCGTGCTGGCCATCCTCGGCTGGCCGGCCGTGCGCGTGCTGGCCTTTCCGCTGGCCTACCTGTTCCTCGCCGTGCCCTTCGGCGAAATCTTCCTCGAACCGCTGATCGACTTCACGGCCAGCTTCACGGTGGCCGCGCTGCAGCTGACGGGCGTGCCGGTCTTTCGCGACGGCAATAACTTGTCGCTGCCCACTGGCAACTGGTCGGTGGTCGAGGCGTGCAGCGGCCTGCGCTACCTGATCGCCGCGCTGGCCCTGGGCGCCCTCTACGCCCACCTGAATTTCCGCAGCGCGCGGCGGCGCCTGGCCGTCATGGCCGCCGCCCTGCTCGTGCCCATCCTCGCCAATGGCGTGCGCGCCTACCTGATCGTGATGCTGGGGCACCTGAGCAATATGCGCCTGGCCGTCGGCGTCGACCACCTGGTCTACGGCTGGCTGTTCTTCGGCCTGGTGGCCCTGCTGCTATTCTGGATCGCCGCCCGCTGGCGCGAAGCGCCGCTGCTGCGCGCCGCACAGCCCGCGCCGGCGCCCGTGC
>NZ_NEGZ01000147.1 GCF_002127585.1 Janthinobacterium sp. GW458P | reverse complement strand
CGGCCAGGCCGGCCGAGGCGCCGGCGCCGGCCGACCCCATGAGCGCGCCCGTGCATATCCTGCCGCTGGCCGGCCTGTCGCCGCAGCACGTGCAGCGCATCGCGCAAGCCTTCCTCAGCGAAGCGCCGCGGCGCCTGGACCTGGCTTGCCACGCCGTGCGCGACGGCAACGCCAGCGCCGCGGCGGCCGCCTTCCACGCCCTGAAAGGCAGCGCCGGCTACCTGAGCCGCCCCACCCTGCACGGCCTGTGCCACCAGATGGAAAACCTGGCGTCGAACGGCCAGCTCGACAACGTGGAAAAATTCCTGCCGCAGCTGCAGGCGGCGCTGGACGAGGCGCGCCGCGACCTGAACGCGCCGGCCGGCGCCATCGACTGATTCAATCGGCCAGCCAGCCACGCGTCCGCAGCCACGCCAGCAGCAGCCGCGGCCAGGCGGCAGGCTCGCTGCCCGGCTGGCCCAGGCCCCAGCCATGGCCGCCGTGCCGGAACTGGTGCAGTTCAACAGGCACGCCCGCGCGGCGCAGGGCCGCCGCCATCAGCACGCTGTTCCCGGGCGGAGAAATGCCGTCGTCGAGCGCCTGCGCAATGAACATGGGCGGCGCGCGCGCATCGGCTTGCCGCTCCACCGACAGCGCGTCGCGCGCCGCCTGCGCCGGGTGGCGTCCCAGCAGCTGCCGCTTCGCCTGCGTCGTGTCGAATGGCGGCTGCATGGTCAGCACGGGATACAGCAGCACGGCAAAGTCGGGCCGCGCCGACACCGCATCGAGCGCATCGACGGGCGCATACAGGGCGGCGTCCGGCTGGACGGCCGTCATGCCGGCCAGGTGCGCGCCGGCGGAAAAGCCGAGCATGCCGATGCGCGCCGGGTCGATGCGCCACTCGGCGGCGCGCGCGCGGATCACGCGCATGGCGCGCTGGCCGTCCTGGAACGGCGCGGCCACCCCGCCGCCCTCCTGCGGCAGGCGGTACACGAGTTCAAACGCCGTGATG
>NZ_NEGZ01000146.1 GCF_002127585.1 Janthinobacterium sp. GW458P | reverse complement strand
CCGATGGCCGCCAGCATCGCCGCGTTGACGGCCGCGTGCCGGCGCCCGTCCGCTGGCACGGCGCCGTTGGCCAGGCCGATGACCTGGCCGCACAGGGCGGGATCGCTGCGTATCTGCTCGGCCAGTTCATCGAGCGGCGCCTGCTGCTGGCACATGGCCGCCAGCCGCTGGCGCCGCCATTCGGGCGAGGGCAGGACGGCGCCGCCCCGCAGCAGCGCCAGGTCGATGCGCGCGCTCATGACAGGCTCCCCATGTCGCTGCGGTCGTCCGCTTCGGCCGCGCTGGTCTGCAGGGCCGTGACGGCCTGGGACAGCGCGTCGAGCGCCATCAGCAGGTCGGCGTGCAGGCGGCGCTGGGCGGCGATATCATTGGAAAACCCCGCATGCACGGCTTGCCGCGCCAGCGCCTGCAAGGGCATCAGGCCCATGGCATGGCTGCCGTCGAGAATTTCCTGCGCCAGGATGCGGGCCGGGGCTGCGCGTTCGCAGCGCAGCGCATGGGCGATGCCGGCCAGGCGGTCGCGCGTTTCGGACACGAACAGGGCCAGGATCTCGCCCTGCAGGCGCCGGTCGTGGCCGAACATGGCGTCCAGGCGGGCCTGCTCGAAGGGCGGTGCGGCGCGTTCCTGCGGCTCCAGCGGCAACGCGGGCGCTTCCTGCGCCCTGGCCGGGGCGGCGGTCTTGCGCGTCTGCAGTAGTTGATGCAGATCAACATGTGCCTGCGTGGCGTCCGGCGCGCGGCTGGCCTGGCGCCAGCGGATGCGGCGCCAGAGCAGGGCGGCCAGCACGAGCGCCAGGCCAGCCATGGCCAGGGCCGGCCGCATCAGCGAAAGGTCTTCGCAGCGTATGAAGGGATAAGTGAGAAAAAGGGCGTTCATGGCGGTGCTCCGGTGCGGTGTATGCCAGTGGTCGTGCGTCATTCGTGCAATCGATGGTTCAGAAAACTTCCCAGTCGCCGTCGTCGGCGGCGGCCGTGCTCCTGGCCGGGGCCGCGCCGCGCGTGACCACCAGCTTGAGCGGCGCCGCCTTGCGCGCTGCGGGCGGCC
>NZ_NEGZ01000145.1 GCF_002127585.1 Janthinobacterium sp. GW458P | reverse complement strand
CTGCTGGCCGGCGAGGCGGAATTCCAGGCCGGCCCGCGCGGCGCGGCGCGCCTGCGCGTGCAGGCGGGCGACGGCAGCGTGTCGGCCGGCAGCGCGCGCTTCAATATCCGGCTGTTCGGCCAGGAAGTGTGCGTGACCTGCCTGGCGGGCCGCTTGCGCGTGATGCAGGCAGGCAACGATGCGGAACTGGCCGCCGGCGAGCAGCTGCGCTACCGGCCCGAGCATTTCGGCCTCACGCGCGCGGTGGCGGCCAGCGAAGTCAGCGCCTGGCGCCAGCGGCTGCTGGTTTTTAAACAAAGCACCCTGGCCGAGGTGGTGGCGGAAGTGAACCGCTATCGTCCCGGCAAGCTGATCCTCAATGGCGAGACCCTGAAACAGACCCGCGTGCAAGCCAGTTTTTCGCTCGACCGCCTCGAAGACGTGATCGCCCTGATCCAGGATGCGTATGGCGCGCGCGTGACGCGCTTGCCTGGTGGCATCGTGCTGTTCGGCTGAGTCCCGCCTTGGCGCGCCAAGGCGGGGCACCAAGGCGGCGCGCCAAGGCGGTGCGCCAAGGCGGGGCGCCAATTATGACATTTTGATGACCTTTTGCAGTCCCGGACCGTATTCCCTGTCAATGCTGCTGGAAGCCGCGAATCAGTGCCTGCCGCCCGCCCCGTGCGTGGTGCGCGCCGCCTCGCGATATCGGTCAGCAACGGAACATGAAAAGGGAATGTCGCCATGCAGCGAAGCAAGTCGGTCACGAAACACGCATCCTCCTCCGCCATGGCGGGCAACCGGACCGGGCGCCCGGTGCGCCTGAAACCGCTGGCGCTGGCCATCGCCATGCTGCTGCAGGCGGGCGGCGCGCAGGCGCAGCAGCCGTTCAGCGGCGCCTGGTTTGCCGGCAAGGGTGCGCAGCAGGGCACGGCCACCGCCACGGGACGCTTGCCGAATGGCCAGCCGGCCACGTCGCTGAACAATCCCCTGCTGCAGCAGCAGAAGGCCGAAGGCAAGCTGCAGCAATCGCTGAACAACCTGTTGCTGGCCGCGCGCGGCATCGCCG
>NZ_NEGZ01000144.1 GCF_002127585.1 Janthinobacterium sp. GW458P | reverse complement strand
GGCGGGCGCCGCGGCGCGCCGTCGACCACCGTCGGCGTGGCCACGGCCGTCAAGTCCGACCTGCCCGTGGTGCTCGATGCGCTGGGCACGGTGACGGCCGCGTCCACCGTGACGGTGCGCCCGCAAGTGTCGGGCATCCTGAAAGAATTGAAATTCAAGGAAGGCGGCATGGTCAAGGCGGGCCAGGTGGTGGCGCAGATTGATCCCGCGCAATTCGAGATGGCGCTGATGCAGGCCACGGGCCAGCGCCAGCGCGACGAGGCGCAGCTGGAAAACGCGCGGTTGACCCTGAAACGCTATCAAACCCTGCTGGGCCAGGATTCCATTGCGCGCCAGGACGTCGATACGCAGGCGGCCCTCGTGAAGCAGCTCGAAGGCACCGTCATGACGGACCGCGCGGCCGAAGGCACGGCGCGCCTGAACCTCGGCTACACCAAGGTGGTGTCGCCGATCAGCGGCCGGGCGGGCCTGAAGGTGGTCGATATCGGCAACCTGGTGAGCACCAGCGACGCGGGCGGCGTGGTGGTGGTGACGCAGCTCTCGCCCATCGACGTGCAGTTTTCCGTGCCGCAGGATAAGGTGCAGACCATCCAGGAGCGCCTCAATGGCGGCTCGGCCCTGGCCGCGCTGGCGCTGGACCGGACGCGCACGCATATGCTGGATAAAGGCAGCCTGAGCGCGCTCGATAACCAGGTCGACGTGCAGACGGGCACCGTGCGCGCCAAGGCCCGCTACGCGAATGACAAGATGGCCCTGTTCCCCAGCCAGTTCGTCAATGTGCGCCTGGAACTGGGCAATATCACGGGCGCCGTGCTGGTGCCCGTGACGGCCTTGCGCCACAGCAATAACGGCGACTTCGTCTACGTGCTCAAGGCGGACAAGACCGTCACCGTGCGCATGGTCACGCGGGGCCAGGCCACCACCGACATGGTGGAAATCCGCGCCGGTCTCGAAGCGGGCGAGCAGGTCATCACGGAAGGCGCCGACCGTCTGAAAGAGGGCGCGAAAGTCATGCTGGCCGGCGACAAGCCGGCCGGCGCGCGCGGTGCCGGCGCTGCCGGGGCGAACGGCGAACGCCGCC
>NZ_NEGZ01000143.1 GCF_002127585.1 Janthinobacterium sp. GW458P | reverse complement strand
GCAGGGCGCGGGCGCACCGCCGGCCAGCGCCCTGGCCGGCGTGCCCGTCGCGCCGCCGCAGGCGCTGCGCCTGGAAGCGGACGTGGACATGCCGCGCAATGACTACCGCGCCGCGCTGGGCGCCATCACCGCCTTCGCGCAAACGCTGGCGCGCCAGCCCGGCCTGCGCGTGACGATCGAGGAAGCGCCGCTGGATTTGCGCTCCAGCGCCACCCTGTCCGGCAAGAGCGCCACGCCGGCCACGGACAGCCAGGCCCGCTTCACCCTTTTGCTCGTGTGGCAGCCATGAGCGGCCCCGTGAAACAGCCGCCGCTGCCCGGCATGAAGAAAGCCGCGGCGCCCGCGCGCGCCCTGCCCGCCTGGCTGGGCGAACTGCACCTGGTGCGCCGGGCCCTGCTGTGCTTTGCGCTGACCATGCTGGGCAGCCTGCTGCTGCTCAGCCTGAGCATCGCCTACCGCGCGCGCGCGGCGCAGCAACTGGACATGGCCTACCGCACGCACTCGGCGGCGGCCAGCCTGTTCAACCATGCGGAAGCGGAGAAGCAGGAAATCCGCGCCTACGAACCGCAATTCCTGGCCCTGCGCCAGCGCGGCCTGATCGGCGAGGAAAACCGCCTGGCCTGGATCGACGCCATCCGCCTGAGCCAGGAACAACGCAAGTTGTTGCCTATCAGCTACGACATCGGCGCGCAGCAAGTGCTGTCCGTGCCCTCGCCCATGGTGATGGGCCAGTACCAGCTGCGCGGCAGCCCGATGCAGCTGCGCATGGACCTGCTGCATGAAATGGATTTGCTGCACCTGCTCGACGACTTGCGCCTGTCGGGCTATTTCGCCGTGCAGGAATGCACGCTCAAGCGCAGCGGCGCCAGCGCGGCCGCGCCGGCCGCCATGCCTGCCGTCCTCAGCGCCGATTGCAGCCTGCTGTGGCTGACCCTGGGCAGCGTGGCCGTGCCCGCGCTGGGGCGGCCATGAAGCGCGCCGCCCTCCTGTGCGTGCTGCTGGCCGGCGCCGTCCCTTCCCTCCAGGCCCAGGTGCCGCAGCTGGGACGGCTGTTTTCCACGCCCGAGCAGCGCAGCGCGCTC
>NZ_NEGZ01000142.1 GCF_002127585.1 Janthinobacterium sp. GW458P | reverse complement strand
CGATGCTGTCCGTGCCGCTGCGCACTTCGCCCACGATGTTGAGCAGGCTCGCGTTCATGTCCTTCAGGGCCAGCAGAAGTTGCCCGGTTTCATCCTTGGCGCTGGCGTCGATCTGCGCCGTCAGGTCGCCGTCGGCCACCTTGCGGGCAATCTCCACGGCCGTGCGCAGGGGGCGCACTATGCCTGTCGTCAACAACCAGGCGCAGACGACGCCAAAGCCCAGCGCCAGCGCGGCCAGCGTCAGCAGCAGGTTGCGGCTGGTACTGGCGACGGCGTCGATCTCGCGCGCGGTGGCGTCGATGCTGGCGCGCTGGTGCTGCAGCATGTCGTTGACCACTTTCAGGTATTTCGTCGAGCCGGGCACGAAGATGCTCTGGAACGCCTGCTCCGCTTCGGCCTCATGGCCATCCGCCTTCAGCTTCGACACTTGCGCGCGCGAATCGAGATAAACCTTGCGCTGCTCGCTCACCAGGCGGAACAGTTCCTTTTCTTCCGGGCTGGAAATCAATGCCTCGATTTTCTTTTGCAGTTCGCCTGAGACCACCGACGATTGTTTGGCTTCTTCCGCAAAATACGCGCCCAGTGTCGTGTCGCTGCTGCGGGCAATGGCGGTGGTGCGGCGCACGCCGCTGTCGATCTTTGCATACCAGTCGGAAATATAACGCTCCTTGGCCAGCGGCAATTCCATCATGTTGCGCGTGGCCACGGCCACGTCATGCAGCCGCCACACGCTGATGCCCGTAATGAGCATGGAAAACAGCAAGATCACGGCAAAACCCAGGCCGAGGCGCACACCAATACTGACGTTTCTTAACAAATTCATGTGAATATCCTGAAAGAGCGGAAGCAGACTACATAAAATTACAGAAGGGTGAAGGTGCGGCTGAACCCGGCAGCCGCGACCGCATCAGCGCGTGCCGATCCGCAAGGCCGACTTCGGACCTGGCGCCGCCGGACGTTGCGAATTTTTCAAACCGCCGCCGGCCTGCTGGCCGTTCAGCTTGAACACGCTGACCACTTGCGCCAGGTTGTGCGCCTGGTGCTGCATCGATTCGGCGGCCGCCGCCGATTCTTCCACCAGCGCCGCATTTTGTTGCGTCACGGCATCCATCTGGCCGATGGCGCGGTTGATCTCGTCGATGCCCACGCTTTGCT
>NZ_NEGZ01000141.1 GCF_002127585.1 Janthinobacterium sp. GW458P | reverse complement strand
CGACGCCCCCGCGGCGCCGGCGCCTGCACCGGTCGCCGCCCCAGCCGCGCCGCCGCTGCAGGGCTATGCGGCCGTCCTGCAGCGCTCGCTCACGCGCGCGCTGTGCCGCTTGCATCCGGACGCCTTCGGCCGCTACCGCCTGGCCTTCCAGCTGTGGCTTGACGAGCGGGGCAAGGTGCGCGCCGTGCATGTGCTCGAAGCGAGCGGCGTGGCGCAGCGCGACAACGCCGTGGTGCAGCGCCTGCGCAGCCTGCTGATGGACGGTGCGCCACCCATGGGCTTGCCGCAGCCGCTGACGATCCTGCTGACGCCGCGGCCCGACCCCGGCGCCGATTGCGCGCCGTATCTGGCCGTGGCCGGGGTGCCTTGACCATGCCGGAATTGTTGAAAACCACCTTGCGCAAGCTGTTCCTGGAACGCTACGGACAGTTTCGCCGCCACCTGCAGCGCCGCCTGGGCTCGGAAGACCTGGCCAACGACGCGCTGCATGAAACGTATTTGCGCGTGGAAAAGATGAACGCGCCCGAGGCGATCAGCTATCCGTCCGCGTATTTGATGCGCATCGCCATCAATATTGCGGAAGATCAACGACGCGACAATGCACGCCTGCTCAGCCTGCCCGATATCGACGATCTGTACGAGATGGCCGACGAGCTGGCCGATCCGGCCCGCACCTTCAGCGCGCGCGCCGAAATCGAGGAGCTGGAACGGGCCTTGCAGGAGTTGCCGAAACGCCGGCGCGCCATCGTCATCGCCGCCCGCGTCGACCAGTTGCCGCACCGCGACATCGCCGAGCGCTTCGGCATTTCCGCCCGCACGGTGGAGAAGGAATTGCGCGCCGGCCTGGAACATTGCTGCGCGCGCATGGGCCGCGATTTCATCCAACGCTTCGGTCCCGGGGCCGGAAAAACGTCTAAACATCATGACTGAACAAGCGGAAGACGACATGGGTGTCATCGAACAGGAAGCGCAGGCATGGGTGGTGCGGCTGGCCTCGGGCCAGGTGACGGAGCGCGACGCGCAAGTGTTCCGCCACTGGTGCGCGCGCAGCCGCAGGCATGCCAATGCCTTTGCCGAGGCGCGCGCCGTGTGGGGCGCGATGGCGCCGGCCGCGCGCGCCGTCAAGCGGGCGCAGGCGCCCGTGAACGTGGCGCGG
>NZ_NEGZ01000140.1 GCF_002127585.1 Janthinobacterium sp. GW458P | reverse complement strand
CCCGCTGCGGCGCGGCGGCGGCGCGGGCCAAGGCGGGGTCGAGCGCCTGCCACAGCTGTTGCAGTTCGCGCCAGGCGCGCGCATGGTCGGGGCTGCTGGCGCACCAGGCGCGCAAGGCGTCGGCGTCGGCGCGCGTGAAATCGTCGGCACGCAGGCGCGCCCACCAGGCAGCGGCTTGCTGGCCGATGGCGGCATCGCTGTCGGCAGTAGTAGAAGGCCCGCGTTGATCGCGGTCAAAAGTATTCATGAGCATTATCAATATTTTCGTCGGCCCGCCACATCGCTGCGCTGGGCGGCATCGGCGTCGGCCATGCACGTTTTACAGTGTTGCATGGCGGCCTGCAATTCTTTCTTCACCATCGCCACGGAAATGCCGAAGCGCTCGGCGATTTCGCCGTTGAGCAAGCCATCGACGCGGGCCGCCGTCAGGATGGCGCGGCGGCGCGGCGACAGGCCCGCCAGCGCCGCGTCGAGCGCCTGCACGTCGAGGCGGGCGGCGACGATGCGCGCCGGGTCGCTGACATCGTTGGCGCTGTCGTCGGCCATGTGCATCAGTTCCTCGCGTTCGCGCTCGGTGACGATGATCTGGTCGCGGCGGTAGGCATCGGTGGCGATATTGGCCGCCATGCGCAGCAGGTAGGCGTCGGGATTGTGCACGGCGACCGGCTGGGCCATCGCTTCGAGGCGCAGCCAGGTTTCCTGCAGCGCATCGGCCGCATTGTGCTTGCAGCCGACGACGCGCTCGAGGCGCCAGCGCAGCACGGCGTAGCGGCTGCTCAGGTGCCGTTTCAGTTTGCTGCGCAGGTCGGGCATGCTCATGGCGCGCGCCTTCCCGGCGCGCGGGCGGCGCAATCGACTTCCACGCCCGGCCCATCCGGCAGCAGCAGGATGGACACGGGCTGCGGCAGGGCCGGCAGCGGCGCCGCGCCCACCTGCATGCCCAGCACCAGGCGGGCGATGGCCGTGTCGCGCGCGGGCAAGCCCGTGCTGTCGAGCAGCTGCACCCGCTCCACCACGCCGGCGCGGTTCAGGTACAGCTGCAGCGCCAGGCGGTAGCCGCCGGGGCGCGTCTGCGCCGCGCGGCACAGCAATCCCAGCAGCACATGCTGCAGCCGGCTCACGTAGGCCGCCACATCGGCGCCGCCCTGGCGCGCGCCCGGTATGTCGG
>NZ_NEGZ01000139.1 GCF_002127585.1 Janthinobacterium sp. GW458P | reverse complement strand
GCCCAGCCGCTGCCGCGCCGCCGCGCCTTGCTGGGCCTGCTGCTGGCGGGCCTCGGCGGGACCTTGCTCGTCTATATGTTCAGCCTGGCCGGCTACCGGGGCCTGGCGGCCGCCGTGGTCCTGCTC
Source organism: Janthinobacterium sp. GW458P (assembly GCF_002127585.1). Classification (GTDB taxonomy): domain Bacteria; phylum Pseudomonadota; class Gammaproteobacteria; order Burkholderiales; family Burkholderiaceae_D; genus Janthinobacterium. The sequence continues at coordinate 1,074 of NZ_NEGZ01000139.1, read as the reverse complement.
GCCGCAAGCTTCGTGCTGGCCGCGCGCCCGCTGCCGTGGCGCCTGGCGCCGGCCAGCGTGCTGTGCGCGCTGTGCCTGCAATTGCTCCTGGCCAGCTGGTGGCCGGACCCCGCTCGCCTGGCGGCCGGCTGGCTGAAAGGGCCATATTTCCTGTTCCTGCTGGCGGCCCTGCTGCTGGCGGCCGTGCTGCTGCCCGGCCCCCCGCGGCCGGACGGCAGCGCCGCCAAAGGACCCGCCAGGCTGGGCCTGGCCATGATGGCGTGGACCTTGCTCGCCTGTAATCTTGGCTGGATCGCCTGGCATTGGGCCGGCAGCCCCGCCCTGCTGCCGGCCGGCCTCGCCGTGCTGCTGGCCGCGCTGATGCTGTGCAACCGCGCCTTGCGCCCGCCGCTGTGGCAGCTGGACCGCGCCAGCCTCGGCATCGCGGGCGCGGCCGGCATGCTGTTGCTGCTGGCCATCCCCGTTTCCGCCAGCTACTACGCCACGGAACGCTTTGCCACCAGCGCGGGCGACTTGCAGGGCCGCTTGCGCCACTGGCGGCAAGTGCTGGCCATGCAGCCGTCCGGCTGGGACAGCCGGCTGTTCGGCATGGGCATGGGCAGCTTTCCCGCCACCTATTACTGGCACAATCCCCAGCGCGACGTGCCCGCCAGCATCACGTATGCCGCAGAAGGTGGCCGCCCCGGCAACATCTACGTGCGCCTGGCCAGTCCCGGCTACAGCGCCGGCTATGGCGAGCTGCTGCGGCTGCTGCAACGGCTGCCCGTGCAGCCGGCCACGCGCTACACCCTGGCGCTGGACGCGCGCCGCGCGGGCGCCATGCCCGTGCTGCAGGTGCGGCTGTGCCAGCGACAATTGCTGTATCCACAAAATTGCGTGAACGCCCCGCTGCGCCTGCGCGCGCCGCCGCCCGGCGCGCCGGCCACGGCATGGCAGCATTACGCGGTAGAGCTCGACAGCGCCGGGCTGGGCGCGGGCGCCTGGCTGCTGCGCCCGCCCGTGCAGCTGGAGCTGGCGGCCAGCGGCGCGGCCGACTCGTCCGTGGTCGACGTCGACAACATCAGCCTGCGCGCG
>NZ_NEGZ01000014.1 GCF_002127585.1 Janthinobacterium sp. GW458P | reverse complement strand
CCAGCGTTCAATCTGAGCCAGGATCAAACTCTTCAGTTTAATCTCTGTTTAATGTCATTTCTGACAGGTCGGACAGTATCACTACCATCCAAATCTTTTGCATTGCAAAAGATTTGCTCACTCAAAAAACTGACAGGCTACTTCCGAAGAAGTATCCTATTTCATTATTTCTTGTGAACATTTGATATTTTAAGTATGACGCCAATCCAAAGATCGGCGCTGCACTTGCATCAAATGTCCACACTTATCGACTGTTAATTGTTAAAGAACTGTATTCGGTACTGCTTTCGCGCTATCGACAAAGCGTTGTGTTTGTCAGCTGCGAAGAAGGAAGAGTATGAAGCGTTTCGGCCATTTCGTCAACCTTCTTTTTTACTACCCAGCCCCTGAAGGCTGTCCCTTTTGTGCCGCAAACTAGTGCGTCTCATCGGGGAGGCGAATCATATCAAAGACCGTCGAAGTTTGGCAAGCGCTTTTCCAGGAAAGCGTGCATGCCTTCTTTTTGTGCAGGCGTACCGAAGGCGGCCTGGAACAAGCGGCGCTCGTAGGCGACACCATCGGTCAAGGTCGTTTCAAACGCGCGGTTGACGCAATCCTTGATCATCATGGCTACCGAGGTCGGCATGGCGGCGATGGTCTTGGCGGCGGCCAGGGCTTCTTCCAGCAGCTTATCGGCCGGCACGACGCGCGACACCAGGCCGATGCGCTCAGCCTCGGCGGCGTCGATGGTGCGCGCCGTCAGCAGCAAATCCATGGCCTTGGCCTTGCCGATGGCGCGCGGCAAACGCTGCGTGCCGCCCGCGCCCGGCGTGACGCCGACCTTGATTTCCGGCTGGCCGAATTTGGCGCTGTCGGCGGCGATCAGGAAATCGCACATCATGGCCAGTTCACAACCGCCACCGAGCGCATAGCCAGCCACCGCGCCCACCACCGGTTTGCGCACGCGCAAGATATGCTCCCAATTGCGGCTGATGTAACCCTGGGTAAAGGTGTCCGGGTAGGTGTAATCGGCCATGGCGGCGATATCGGCGCCGGCGGCAAATGCTTTTTCACTGCCCGTGAGCACGATGCAGCCGATATTCTCGTCGGCATCGAATTTGAGTAAGGCGTGGCCCAGCTCATTCATCATGTTGTCGTTCAAGGCGTTCAGGGCCTTGGGGCGGTTCAGGCGTATCAGTGCCACTTTATCCTGGATGTCGATGATCAGGTCTTCGTATTGCATAGTGTCTCCTCTCGATGAACGGTGCAACGATTGTAGCGGCTAACGGCAGCGGCGCGGCAGGTGCACTGCTATTATTGTGAGCCTGATCATTTTCATATCGAGCAAGATATTTTCTCCTCCATCTTCCAGTACTGCGCCGATTACCTGCGCGGCGACGGCAGCGCCGCCAGCGTCAATTTTCGCCGCCTGTGGTTCAGCAATGGCCTCAATTGCTTCGGCGCCCAGATCACTTCGCTGGCCCTGCCCCTGTGCGCGGTACTGCTGCTGCATGCGACGCCGGAACAGATGGGCCTGCTGGTCGCTCTGCAGGCGCTGCCGTTCGCCCTGTTCGGCTTGCCCGTCGGCGTGCTGCTGGACCGGCGCAGCAAGCTCCCTATCATGCTGTTCAGCGAAAGCATGTCGGGCCTGGCCCTGGCCAGCGTGGCCGTGGCCTACTGGTGCGGCGTGCTGTCGATGCCCTGGTTATATATAGTGGGATTCGTCATCGGCACAGGCTTCGTCGTCGGTGGCGGCGCCGAACAGGTGTTTCTGACCTTCCTCGTGGGGCGCGATGGCTTGATCGATGCGCAGTCGAAATTTGCCGCCACCGAATCGGCTTCGCGCCTGATCGGCCCAGGCCTGGCCGGCGTGCTCGTGCAAATGCTGTCGGCTCCCGTCGCCATCCTGTGCACGGCCTGCGGATACTTAATTTCCGTCTTCAATTTGCGCGCCATGAGCGTGCGCGACCCGCGGCCTGCGCCGTCCGACAAGCACGCCCTGCGCGACATTGCCGACGGCTTGCTGTTCGTGTGGCGCGAGCCGCTGCTGCGCGCATTGGCATGGGGCGCCGGAATCTGGCACTTCCTGTTTTACGCCAGCATGGCCTTGACGGTGCTGTTCGCCACGCGCGACCTGGGCATGAGTCCGGGCGTGCTGGGCATGACGCAGATGCTGGGCGGCGCCGGCGTGCTGCTGAGCGCCTTCATCGTCAAGCCATTGACGAAACGCTATGGCGCCGGCCGCACCATCCTGATCGGCCTGGCTTCGACCTCGCTCTGCTTTGCCCTGACGCCCACCATCCCCGCCGCCTTGTTCGGCAGCGCGGCCGCCAGCGCCGTGGCCTATGCCATATTGATGTTCTTTTTCGATTGCGGCGTGATGCTGTTCTTTATTCCCTACCTGGGCTTGCGCCAGAAAGTCACACCCGATGCCATGCTGGGCAGGATGACGTCGACCATGCGCTTCCTGACGGTGGCGACGGCGCCGCTGGGCGCGCTGGCCGCCGGCTGGGTAGCGGAACACTTTGGCGTGCGCAATGGCCTGGCCTGCATCGCGGCCGGCAGCATTGCGTTGACGGTCGCCATGGTGTGGAGCACGGCGCTGCGTAGCGTGCGCACCTGAGGCGGGGAACAGGCATACACTGGCGAAAGATTGCTTTGGCGACACTATTTCTGCCAAAGCCCGGTAGGTTTGATTTACATCAAGGTTTTAATTGATGTAACTCCATAAGCTGTCTTACATCACTTGAGGAGTACGCCATGTTTAACACCATCTTATTTCCCACCGACGGTTCGCCGTTGTCCGACAAAGCCGCCGAGACCGCCCTCGCCTTCGCCCAACTGAACAAGGCCAAGCTGGTCGCCATCAGCGTGGTGCAGCCCTTCCCGTTTTCGCCGATGGCGGACGGCGGCATCGTGCTCGACGCCAGCCTGTACGAACAACAGATGCAGGAAGCCTCGCAGCGCGCCATCGACAAGATCGGCGAGACGGCCCGCGCCGTCGGCGTGCCCTTCGAAGGCGTGGTGGCCGTCTCGCCCAGCCCGCACGAAGAAATCGTCAACGCGGCACAGACTTACCATTGCGACATTATCCTGATGGCCTCGCATGGCCGCAAAGGCTTGAACAAGCTGTTCGTGGGCAGCGAAACGCAAAAAGTGCTGGCGCATACCCATCTTCCAGTGATGGTCCTGCGCTAACCTTGCGTTAGCGCAATCCCAGCCCGGCGCCGCGAAAAACTCAGCGCGCCGGCGCCTGCTTCGGCAACAACACCCACACGGCGCCGCTCTGTTTCATGCGGCCCGCATTCTCGGCCGCTTCCGCGCCAAAACCAAAGAAGTAATCGACACGGATAGGGCCGCGAATGGCGCCGCCTGTATCCTGCGCCATCACCAGGCGCTGCATGGGAATCTCGCTATTGGCTTGCGTGGTGGACAGGAATACGGGCGCACCGAGCGGCAGGAAGCGCGAATCGATGGCCACCGAGCGCTGCGGCGTCAGCGGCACGCCCAGTGCGCCCTTCGGCCCCACTTTCGGATCGGGCAGGCGCTCTTCCTTGAAGAACACATAGCTCGGGTTGGCGTTGAACAATTCATCCTTGCGCGTGGGATGGCCGGCAATCCACGCCTTGATGCCCTGCGCGGACGCCTGGCTCAGGGTCAGCTCGCCCTTGTCGACCAGATAGCGGCCGATGGATTTGTACGGATGGCCGTTTTGATCCGCATACGCCACGCGCACGGTTTCCTGCGTATCGGTCAGCTGCACGCGCCCGGAACCCTGCACTTGCAGGAAGAACGCCTCGACTTCGTCATCCACCCACAGCAATTCCTTGCCCGTGACGGCGGTGGCGCGCTCGATGTCGGCGCGGGTTGCGTACGGTATCACCTTCTTGCCGACCAGTTTGCCCCGCAAGCGCATGTTTTTCAGTTCCGGATACACGCCGGACAAGTCCACCGAGACCAAGTCGTCAGGCACCTTGTACAGCGGTGTCTGGTATGGGCCACCGCGCTTGCGCGCGCCGTGCAGCAGCGGTTCATAATATCCGGTGACGAGGCCGGTGCTGGCGCCGTCGGCGGCCAGCACTTGATTTGGCACAAAGAAGGTTTCAAAAAACAGACGGATGGCCTTGTCGCTGTCCGCATTCACCTGGCGCGCGATCGTGCATGACTCCTTCCAGTCAGGGCGTTTCACCAGCACGCCGCACGAGGCCATGAAGGCTGGCCAGGCGGCGCGCATGTCGTCGCGCGCCCAGCCGGGCAAGGCGGCAAACTTGGCAGGCACGAAGGTGGGCGCCGCCACATCCGTGGCATCCTTGGCATCGGCGGGTTTGGCCGGCACAGGCTTGACGACGGTCGGCGCGATGGGCGGCGCCTTGCCGCTGGCAGCGGGCGGCGCAGGCGGCGTGGTACAGGCGGAAAGAACAAGCGCGACGGCGCCGATTGAAACGAGTAGACTACCGCGTGTAAATAAGCGGCGCGTGAATAAGCTGCGTGTAAATAACATAGGGATGCGTATGTGGATCTTGATGATTGAAGCGCTGGTGGCCTTCTTCTTGCTGGTATTTATCGTCTGGTGGACCATGTATTCGGGCAAGAAGCCCGCGCCACCGGCACGGAAACAAGTAAGCGACGAAAAAGATGCCGCGGAAAAGCTGAAATGATAGACGATGGCCCGCAAGCCTGACGCTTCTTAATGCAGGGTACGCGGCAGTGACAGCACGAATTCCGGGATAAGCGCTTCGAACTGGTGACCATCCTCGGCCACGCAGAAGTATTCGCCCCGCATCGAGCCTTGCGGCGTGGCCAGCATGGTGCCGCTCGTATATTCAAACTGTTCGCCCGGCTGCAGCAGCGGCTGGTGACCGACCGCGCCCAAGCCGCGCACCTCTTCCACCTTGTTATTGGCGTCCGTGATGACCCAGTGACGCGAAATCAGTTGCGCGCCGACGGTGCCGCTGTTAACCACGCGAATCGTGTAGCTGAATACATGGCGGCCCTGCTCGGGTGCCGATTGCTCGGGCAAGTACTGCGTCTTGACCGTTACCGTAAATTCATAAGTCGACATCGTCATCCCTTCAGTAATCATGAATGTCGCGCGTGGCTCAGCGGCCACTGCGCGGCGCATATTCTGTGTTTCAATAAAGCATGGTAACGGCGTCAAGCGTAAAATAGCGCATCTTCGCATTTTCTACTCTGAGCCTTTAGCCACCATGACAACATTCCGTATCGCTCCCAGCATCCTGTCAGCCGACTTTGCCCGCCTGGGCGAGGAAGTGCGCAACGTCGTTACCGCCGGCGCCGACATCATCCACTTCGACGTGATGGACAACCATTATGTGCCGAACCTGACCATCGGACCGCTGGTGTGCGAAGCGATCCGCCCGCACGTGCAAGTGCCCATCGATGTGCATCTGATGGTCAAGCCCGTCGATCGCATTATCCCGGATTTCGCCAAGGCTGGCGCGAACATCATCACCTTCCACCCCGAAGCGTCCGATCACGTCGACCGTTCCTTGCAACTGATCCGCGACAATGGCTGCAAATCGGGCCTGGTATTCAACCCGGGCACGCCGCTGCACTACCTGGAACACGTGATGGACAAGATCGACATCATCCTGATCATGTCGGTCAACCCAGGCTTTGGCGGCCAGTCCTTCATTCCGCAGGCGCTGAAGAAAATCGCCGAAGCGCGCCGCATGATCGACGAATCGGGCCGTGACATCATGCTAGAAGTCGACGGCGGCATCAAGATCGACAACATCGCCGCCGCCGCCGCTGCCGGCGCCGACACCTTTGTCGCCGGCTCGGCCATCTTCGGCAAGCCGGACTACAAGGCCGTCATCGACGCCATGCGCGCAGAATTGGCCAAAGTAGCGGGCGCCTGATGCAGGCGGGCACGGTGAAAGACCACGTACTGGCCGGCGTACGCGCCGCCATCATCGACCTCGATGGCACGATGCTCGACACCGTGCCCGATTTTCATGTCGCCATCAACGGCATGCGCGCCGAGTTCGACCTGGCGCCCATCAGCGCCGATGCCATCAAGCTGATGGTGGGCAAGGGCTCGGAAAACCTGATCCGCACCGTGCTGGCGCTCGACTTCGACGCGGCCGGCGTGGAACAGCGTTTTGACGCGGCAATGGAGGCTTACCAGCGCCATTACCTGGCCGTCAATGGCCAGTTCAGCACCCTGTACCCGGACGTGGAAGCGGGGCTGGCGGCGATGCAGGCGGCGGGCTTGCGCCTGGCCTGCGTCACCAACAAGCCGATCGCCTTCGCCCTGCCCCTGCTGCAGCAGAAAAAACTCGATGGCTATTTCGAGATCGTCTACGGCGGCGATTCGCTGCCGAAGAAAAAACCGCACCCCATGCCGCTGCTGCAAGTGTGCGCGGACTTCGACCTGCCCCCCGCCAGAGTGGTGGCCATCGGCGACTCATCGAATGACGCGCAAGCGGCCAGGGCTGCGGCTTGCCCCGTATTGACGGTACCATATGGCTACAATCACGGACACTCTATACACGATACCGATTCCGATGGTATAGTAAAGACACTGCTCGAAGCAGCACGTTTTATTAGCATGCAAAATTAACCGGCATACTGACCAAACCCAACACCATATCGTGAACACGTTTCTCATCAAAAAACACAATGTCACCCAAACCGGCTCGATTGAGGCCTGGCTTTGGCGACGCTGGCAATCCTGGCAGGCCTAAGGGCCGAGCCGTTACGATTGCTGCCGGCTGCACACGCGTCCTTTGCGCCTCTTGCGCAAGTTCCATGTACCGGCAAGTTTTTTGATAACCCACCGCAGGGTTTGTGCACTATGCACACTCGCACCCTGGCGGCATGGAGAGACACATGACCGAACTCGAATTCAAATCGCTGGCCCAGCAAGGCTACAACCGCATCCCCCTGATCGCGGAAGCGTTCGCCGACCTGGAAACCCCGCTCACCCTGTACCTGAAACTGGCGCAGGCTCAACACGGCGGCAAGAACACCTTCCTGCTCGAATCCGTCGTCGGCGGCGAACGCTTCGGCCGCTACTCCTTCATCGGCTTGCCCGCCACGACCGTGTTGCGCAGCTACGGCAAACGCACCGAAATCGTCAAGAACGGCAGCGTGATCGAAGAGCACGAAGGCAATCCGCTCGACTTCATCGAACAGTTCCAGTCGCGCTTCAAGGTCGCCCTGCGCCCCGGCATGCCACGCTTCTGCGGCGGCCTGGCCGGCTACTTCGGCTACGACACCGTGCGCCACATCGAGAAAAAGCTGGCCGGCGGCGCGCCGAAGGATGACTTGAACCTGCCCGACATCCAGCTGATGGTGACGGAAGAACTGGCCGTCATCGACAACCTGTCCGGCAAGCTGTACCTGATCGTCTACGCCGACACGGCGCAGCCCGAATCGTTTTCGAAAGCGCAGCAGCGCCTGAAGGACTTGCGCATGATGCTGCGCCGCGGTGTCGATGCGCCCGTCACCAGCGCTTCCGTGCGCACGGAAACCATCCGCGATTTTTCCAAGGAAGACTACCTGAAAGCGGTCGCCAAGGCCCACGAATACGTGATGGCGGGCGACCTGATGCAGGTGCAGATCGGCCAGCGCATCCGCAAACCGTATGTCGATTCGCCGCTGACCCTGTACCGCGCCTTGCGTTCGCTCAATCCATCGCCGTATATGTACTTCTATAATTTCGGCGACATGCAGATCATCGGCGCCTCGCCCGAGATTTTGGTGCGCAACGAAACGACGGCCGATGGCGGCAAGAAAGTCACCTTGCGTCCGATCGCCGGCACGCGTCCGCGCGGCGCCACGCCAGAGCGCGACGCCGAGCTGTCGGCCGAACTGCTGGCCGACCCGAAAGAGATCGCCGAGCACGTGATGCTGATCGACCTGGCCCGCAATGACATCGGCCGTATCGCGGAAACGGGCAGCGTGCAAGTCACCGACCGCATGGTCATCGAAAAGTATTCGCATGTGCAGCACATCGTCTCGAACGTGGAAGGCACCTTGAAGGACGGCCTGTCGAACCTGGACGTGCTGCGCGCGACCTTCCCCGCCGGTACCCTGACGGGCGCGCCGAAAGTGCGCGCCATGGAAGTGATCGACGAACTGGAAATCACCAAGCGCGGCATCTACGGCGGCGCCTGCGGCTACCTGTCGTTTGGCGGCGAAATGGATGTGGCGATCGCCATCCGTACGGGCGTGGTCAAGGACGGCATGCTGTACGTGCAGGCCGCGGCCGGCATCGTGGCCGACTCCATCCCCGAAATGGAATGGCAGGAAACGGAAAACAAGGCGCGCGCCGTGCTGCGCGCCGCCGAACAAGTGCAAGATGGCCTGGATGGAGGGTTTTAAGATGCTGCTAATGATCGACAACTACGACTCCTTCACCTACAACATCGTGCAGTATTTCGGCGAGTTGGGCGAAGACGTGCGGGTCTACCGCAACGATGAGATCACGATCGAACAGATCGAGGCGCTGAACCCTGACCGCATCTGCATCTCGCCCGGTCCGAAAGCGCCGGCACAGGCGGGCATTTCGGTGGAAGTACTGAAACACTTCGCCGGCAAGAAGCCGATACTGGGCGTATGCCTGGGCCACCAGGCCATCGGCGATGCGTTTGGCGGCAAGGTCATCCGCGCCAAGCAGGTCATGCATGGCAAAACTTCCCTCATCGCGCATACGGGCGTGGGCGTCTTCAAGGACATCCCCAGCCCCTTCACAGTGATCCGCTACCACTCTTTGGCGATCGAACGCGCCTCGCTGCCTTCCTGTCTGGAAGTGACGGCGTGGACGGACGACGGCGAAATCATGGGCGTGCGCCACCGGGAATACGATATCGAGGGGGTGCAGTTCCACCCCGAATCGATCCTCTCGGAACACGGCCACGCGCTGCTGAAGAATTTCCTCGAGCGCTGATCCCATGCGCACGCCACGGCGTGCCGTCAGTGTCCTCCTGCGCCATCATTGAAGAAGGAAGCATCATGCCGATCACCCCACAAGAAGCCCTGCTGCGCTGCATCGAACACCGCGAAATCTTTCACGACGAAATGCTGTACCTGTTCCGCCAGATCATGTCCGGCGAAATGTCGCCCACCATGATCGCAGCCCTCACCATGGGCTTGCGCGTGAAAAAGGAAACCATCGGCGAAATCGCCGCCGCCGCGCAAGTGATGCGCGAGTTTTCCACCAAGGTGCCCATGGCCGACACCACCAACCTGCTCGACATCGTCGGCACGGGCGGCGACGGCGCGCACACTTTCAATATTTCCACCGCCTCGATGTTCGTGGCGGCGGCAGCGGGCGCGCGCGTGGCCAAGCACGGCGGGCGCAGCGTCTCGTCTTCGTCCGGCAGCGCCGACGTGCTCGACTCGCTGGGCGTCAACATCAACCTGCAGCCCGAGCAGATCGCCCAGTCGATCGCGCAAACGGGCATCGGCTTCATGTACGCGCCCAACCACCACGCGGCCATGAAACATGCGGCGCCCGTGCGCAAGGAACTCGGCGTGCGCACGATCTTCAATATCCTCGGCCCGCTGACCAATCCGGCCGGCGCGCCGAACATTCTGATGGGCGTATTCCACGCCGACCTGGTCGGCATCCAGGTGCGCGTGCTGCAACGCCTGGGCGCGCAGCATGCCATCGTCGTGTATGGCCGCGACAATATGGATGAAGTCTCGCTGGGCGCGGCCACCATGGTCGGTGAATTGATCAACGGCGAAATCCGCGAATATGAAATCCATCCCGAAGATTTCGGCATGTCGATGATCGCCAGCCGCAACCTGAAGGTGGCCGACTCCGTCGAATCGAAAGCGAAGATGATGGAAGCGCTGCGCGGCGAACCCGGCGCCGCCGCCGACATCGTCGCCCTGAATGCGGGCACGGCGCTGTACGCGGCCGGCGTGGCCAGCTCGATCGAGGATGGCCTGGCGCGCGCGCGCGCCGCCGTCAGCTCGGGCGCCGCGCTGGCGAAACTCGACCAATTCGTACAGGTGACGCAGCAGCTGGGCACCCCGGCGCAAGCGTAATCTCCCCTTCTCTATAGAACAGCGACCATCATGTCCGACATACTCGATAAAATCCTCGCCGTGAAAGCCGAAGAAGTGGCCAGAGCGAAAGCCCACCGCAGCCTGGCCAGCCTGCGCAGCGACGTGGAGGGTGACAGCGCCCTGCGCGCCGACTTGCGCGGCTTTGAAGCAAGCCTGCGCCAGCACATCGCCGCCGGCAAACCCGGCATCATCGCCGAAGTAAAAAAAGCGTCGCCATCGAAAGGCGTGATCCGCGCCGACTTCCGCCCCGCCGACATCGCCGCCAGCTATGCGGCGCATGGCGCGGCTTGCCTGTCCGTGCTGACGGACGAACAGTTTTTCCAGGGGTGCGTGGAATACCTGCAGCAGGCGCGCGCCGCCTGCGCCATCCCCGTGCTGCGCAAGGACTTCATGGTCGACATGTACCAGATCTATGAAGCGCGTGCCATGGGCGCCGACTGCATCCTCCTGATCGTCGCTGCGCTCGACCATGGCTTGATGGCCGAGATGGAGGCGTGCGCCCACGAACTGGGCATGGGAGTGCTGATCGAAAGCCACGACGGCGCAGAACTCGACGCGGCCTTGAAACTCAAGAGCGCGCTGATCGGTATCAATAACCGCAATCTGCGCACCTTCGACACCTCGCTCGACACCACCATCGGCCTGCTGCCGCGCATCCCGCAAGACAAATTGATCATCACGGAATCGGGCATCCTCAATACGGCGCACGTCAAGCGCATGCGCGACGCTGACGTGCACGGCTTCCTGGTGGGTGAAGCATTCATGCGCGCGCCAGATCCAGGCGTGGAGCTGGAACGCCTGTTCAGCTAAATCATGGTAGGCTGGCAGCCATGAGACACGCAATTATCATCGTTGCCGCCGCCGGCCTGCTGGCAGCCTGCCAGAATGCGCCACCGCCCGTGAGCCGCGCGCCCTCGCCAGTGGAGCGCACGCCCCCTGGCACGCCGGCCGCGATACAGCTCGCCGCCAGCATCGATGACTACAAATCCCTGGTAGCGCAGCAGATCATGGCCGCCAACGCAGAATACACGTTCAATGGGCGCCTGCCGCCCATGCTGCCGGCCATCGTGGTGCTTGACCTGAGCGTGGGTCCCGACGGCGAGCTGAAAAGCGTGCGCGTGCACCGTTCGCGCGACAGCGAAGCATCAGCCGCGGCGCTGGCCGCCGTGCGGCGCGTGCAGGTCCTCTTTCCGCCGGCGGCACACCTGATGCGCAGCCACGCCAAAACTTTCGATTTTTCCGAAACCTTCCTGTTCAACGACCAGTACCGCTTCCAGCTGCGGACATTGTCCGGTCCGCAGTAAAGCCGCTGGCATCGAATTCGATACGGTCGCGTCCCCGCTCTTTGGCCAGGTACAGAGCTGCATCGGCGCGCGACAGCAGCTGCTCCAGCCCTTCCAGTACCGATGCCTGACAAGCGACGCCGATGCTGACCGTACACGATGGCAGCCCCGCATGACTGGGCTCGCGCAGCAAGGTGCGGATGCGTTCAGCCACGCCCAGTGCATTATGCGCCGGCATGTCCGGCATCAGCACGACGAATTCCTCGCCGCCGAAACGCGCCACGCAATCCGATTCGCGCAGGGCGCCGCCAATGATGGTGGCCACATGCGCCAGCACCCGGTCGCCCACCGCATGACCGTAGCGGTCATTGATCGATTTGAAGTAATCGAGGTCGATGCTGAGCAGTGTCAGCGGCAAGCGGCGGCGGCGCAGATTGCCTATTTCGCGCGCGTAGGCATCGCCAAAGCCCCGCCGGTTCAACACCTGCGTCAGTGGATCGTGGGTCGAGCGGCGCTCCAGTATCTGCTGCAGGCGCCGCGTCGCCACCGTCATGAAACCCACCGTCAGCAGCAGTGCCATGAAATTGGCGACCGCCAGATAGATGCCGGCCGGCGTACCGGTCACCGTCAGGCTCACGCTGGCGCCGCCATGCAGCAAGGCGGACACGCCACGCGCCAGCACCACGGCGGCCTGCATCAGCATCAGCGCGCCAAAGAAAAAACTCGAAAAATGGCGTTCGCCATGACGCCATACCAGTTGCACCTGGCGCGCATAAAACAGGAAGACCAGCAGCGAAAAGACCGCCACGCGTGCCGAGAAATCGGGGTGCACCAGCAGCCACCAGCTACTGCCGGCAATGGACAGGACGAGTATCAGCAGATAAGCGCGGCGGCTGGGCGCCAGGCCGTAGAATTTCTCCGTGCCCAGCATCGACAATCCAATGCCGGCCACCAGCACCGCATTGGCCGCGATCAGGGACAAGGCCTGGGGCAGCACTTCGCGGGTGCCGAACAGCAGTGACGCACACACCAGCAACAGCAAGCCGGCCGCCCAATGCCCCAGGCCATGCACCTCGCGCCGGAAACTGCGATATACCGAGAACATGACGATGCTCATCGCCCCGCACATCAGGGTCGTCATCAGCATAATCGTTCGAGGATCGAGGGTTTGCACGTTGGGCGCGATCTAAAAGAGGCAGTTTGGCAATTTTAGTTTAGTTAAAGAAAAATTAGTTCATTTGCGGTAAATATGATGCCACTTTGCCAGTATTGGCTGGCAAGGCGGGATCCCAAAACGCGAGCGCCCGGGTCAGGTGAGTCACTTGTGAAAAATGTACTTTGAAATAGAAAACCGGCCTGTCACGGCCGGTTTCCAGTCTTACGGCCCGAAAAACAACGCTATGCCGCGCTAGGACGCTTCGGCCCCGTGGCTTTCTTTGGCGTCGGCGACAAGGCCAGGCTGACGCCAGGCACGCGGTCACCCTGCAGCACGGCCGTAAACGTCATCAGCTCATCGCGGCGGAAGGCGTGGATCGCTACCTTGGCCCCAACGGGGTATCGGCCCAGCAGAGTGTCCAGGTTTGCCGGATTGCCCGTCACGCGCAAGCCATCGACGGCCACCAGTACGTCGCCCGCCGACAGGCCAGCCAGATGCGCGGCGCCGCCCTGATGCACCTGCGCCAGCCTGGCGTCGTTGCCGTCGCGGCCCAGGTTCACGTCCAGGCTCGGTTTTTCCGCTTTGCGCTGGTCGCTGTACTTCACGCCGAATGGGGCCAGCAGACGCTCCAGCGGCACGTCGTCGGTGCCTCGGATGTAGCGCTCGAAAAATGGCTTCATGCGCGTGCCGGAGACCTCATCGAACAGGGCCTCGACTTCGGCCGGCGTCACGCCGCGCGCTTTGCCCTTGTAGAAATCGCGGCCATAGCTCTGCCACAATGCCTGCATCACGTCGTCCAGCGATTTCTCGCCGTTGGTCTTGGAGCGCAAGGTCAGGTCGAAGGCCAGCGCGATCAGCGAACCCTTGGTGTAATAGCTGACGATGGCGTTCGGCGCGTTTTCATCCTGGCGATAGTACTTGCCCCAGGCGTCGAAACTGGAATCGGCCACGCTTTGCTTGGTGCGGCCGCTGCCGCGCAAGACGCTGTTGACGGTCTTGCCCAGCAATTTGAAGTAGGCCGCTTCGTCGATCAGGCCCGCGCGCACCAGCATCAGGTCATCGTAATAGCTGGTGAAGCCCTCAAACAACCACAGCAGCGGCGAGTAGTTTTCCACTTGCAGGTTGTACGGCGCAAAGGCGGCCGGCTTGATACGCTTGACGTTCCAGGTGTGGAAGTACTCATGGCTGCACAGCCCCAGGAATTTCAGGTAGCCATCGCCGATTTCAGTGCTGTTCGAGGCCGTCGTCGGCAGGTCGGCGCGGGCGCAGATCAAGGCGGTCGAGGCGCGGTGTTCGAGGCCGCCATAACCATCGCCGACGGCCATGGTCATGAACACATAGCGGTCCATCGGCGCTTTTTTTGTCTTCGGCTCGAAGAAGGCGATCTGCGTTTCGCAAATGGCTTTCAGGTCGCGGCACAAGCGGTCCAGGTCCAGGTTTGGCACCGTGCCCGTGACAACGATATCGTGCGGCACGCCATACGCGGTGAAGGTGGCCAGCGCAAAGTCACCCATTTCCACAGGGTGGTCGATCAGCTCATCGTAATTGGCCGCCTGGTAGCTGCCGAAGCCATAGCGCTTGGCCTTCAGTTCCGGCAAGGTGGTGGCTACTTTCCAGCTCTTGCAGGCCGCCTCCTTCGGCTGCACGATGTGCACTTCGTGCGGCTCGGTCTCCTGGCCCAGCACGCGCAGGAACACGCTGGTGCCGTTGAAGAAACCGTGGTTCTGGTCCAGGTGGGCGGCGCGCACGGACAAATCCCAGGCATACACGTCGTATTCGACCGTCAACGGGCCCTTGCACGGGGCGGCTTGCCAAGAATGCTTGTCCAGTTTGGACAGCGCCACGGCCTTGCCTTCGGACTCGGCGCGGATACTGACGATATTGCGCGAGAATTCGCGGATCATGTAGCTGCCGGGAATCCAGGCCGGCAAGGACAAGACCTGGCCGATGGCGGCCGGCGACTTGACTGTCAAGGTCACTTTGAACATGTGGCCTGCCAAATCGGCTGCGGCGATGCTGTAGATGATGCCGGCGGCCGGTGTGGTTTTCACTGCGGCTTTGCTTGTGGCTTTGCCGCTTGCCTTGGCTCCCGCCTTGGCGATGATTTTTTTAGTCGCTACTTTCTTCATGTTTTCCTCGTGTCTGGCTAGTCTTCCCGGGAGCGCCACTGGCCCGCCTTACAAATCGTCAGGTGTATCAATATCGCGCAAGACGCCGCTGTCGTCCACTGTCACTTCGCACACGGCATGGCTGTTGACGATGCTGCGCGCGCCCTGATCGCCATCGAGCGCCAGCAGCAGCGGCAAGTGCAAGGCACTGAACGCGACGGGATTGCCGCGCCGGCCCTGGAAGACGGGCACGGCGATGTGCGCGCCATCTGCAATGGCATGCGACAAGGCGGCGATTGTAGCTGCTTCCACGCCAGGCATGTCGCCCAGCGCGATCAGCCAGCCCGGCGCGCCGCGCACGTAATCGATGGCGCAGGTAAGCGAGGCGGCCATGCCCGTGTCCGCGTCGTCGCAGACGCGCACCTCGCAGCCCAGCGCGCCGAGCACGCGCGCCACCTGCGTGTCGTCGGCGCGCACCACGGCCAGCACGCGCGGCAGGGCCGCCAGCATGTTTTTTGCCGCCGCCGCCACCACGGGCAAGCCCGCATGCGGGCCTTCGGCCAGCGGCTGCAATAATTTGTTCTGTACGCCGGAAGGGTCGAACCTGCGTCCCCTTCCGGCTGCCAGCAAGATGCCGACCGTACTCAAAAAAACGCTGCCGTCATGCGGCCGCCAGGTCGAACGGCAGCTTGCGCAGGCGCTTGCCCGTCAGCGCGAACAGCGCGTTGGCAAACGCAGGCGCCAGCGGCGGCACGCCCGGTTCGCCCATGCCCGTCGGCGCATCGCCGGAGGGCACCAGGTGCACCTCGACCACCGGCATGTCGGGCATGCGCGGCACCGGGTAGTCGCCGAAGTTCTGTTGCTCCACCACGCCATCCTTGAGCGTGATGGCCGCGCCGGGAATGGTCATGCCCAGCGCCATCAGCGCGGCACCCTGCACTTGCGCCTCGATCGTCAAGGGGTTGACGGCCAGGTTGCAATGCACGCCGGCCCATACCTGGTGCAGCTTGGGCGCGCCTTCCACCACGGAGGCCGTCACCACGTAGGCAACCACGGAATTGAACGACTCGTGCATGGCCACGCCCCAGGCCTGCCCTTTCGGCAGCTTCTTCCTGCCATAGCCGGACTTGGCCACGGCCAGGTCCAGCGCGGCGAGGTGGCGCGTATGCTTGGCGTCGATCAGCTGCTTGCGGTAGGCGACGGGGTCCATCTTCGCCACGTGCGCCGCTTCATCGATCAGGGTTTCCATGACGAAGGCCGTATGCGTCGAGCCGACGGAGCGCCACCACAGCACGGGCACGTTCGCCTTGGCCGTATGTACGGACAGCTTCATCGGCAGGGTGTACGGCTCGCCCATGCCCTCTACCATCGTGCCGTCGACGCCATTTTTCACCATGAACGCTTCGAACGGCGTGCCGGCCATGATGGACTGGCCCACGATGGTATGGTCCCAGGCGAGGATCTTGCCCTTGGCGTCGAGGCCGATCTGCGCGCGGTGCACATGCGACGGCCGGTAGTAGCCGCCCTTGATGTCATCCTCGCGGCTCCACATCAGCTTTAACGGGCCGCTCTTGCCGGCCGCCCGGTACGCCTTGGCGACGTTGACGGCTTCGACCACGTAGTCGGACGAGGGCACGGCGCGCCGGCCGAAGCCGCCGCCCGCCATCATCGTATGCAGGGTCACCTGCTCGGGTTTCAGGCCCGAGGTGGCGGCGATGGCCGCCTGGTCGCCCGTCTGGAATTGCGAACCGACCCACATCGTGCATTTGTCGGCCTGCAGGTCAACGACGCAATTGAGCGGTTCCATCGGCGCGTGCGCCAGGTAGGGGAACTCGTAGACGGCTTCGATCTTTTTCGGCGCCGAGGCCAGCTTGCCCATGTCGGCAGGCTTGGCGACGGTGCCAGGCGTCCTGGCCAGCGCCTTGAAGGCCGCCATTTGCTGGTCGCTGCTGACCTTTTCCACGGCGCTGCTGTCCCACTCGATCACCAGCGCATCGCGCCCCTGCTTGGCCGGCCAGTAACCGTCGGCGATGACGGCCACGCCGCTGCCGCCACGGTCGGTTTTGACTTCCAGTACTTCCAGCACGCCCTTGATGGCTTTCGCCTTGCTGGCGTCGAATTTCGCCACCTTCGCGCCAAACACGGGCGGGCGCGCCACCATGGCCACTTTCGCGCCAGGCGGCTTGAAGTCGATGCCGAACTGCTGCTTGCCGGTGGACTTGGCTGCCGCGTCGAGCCGCTTCACGGGTTTGCCGATGATGGCAAAATCGCGCGGCTCCTTCAGCTTGACGGTGGCGGGCACGGGTTGGCGCATGGCCGCGTCGGCAAACTCGCCATACGTCGCCTTTTGCCCGCCGGGGCCATACAGCACGCCTTTCGCGGCGCGCACCTGGTCGGGATTGACTTTCCACTGTGCTGCAGCGGCGCCCACCAGCATGGCGCGCGCCTTGGCGCCGATTTCGCGGTACTGCGTAAACGAATGGGCGATGCTGCCCGAGCCACCCGTCATCTGCATGCCGTAGGCGGCATCCTTGTACTGCTCGCCGGCCGGCGCCAGTGCGCCGTGCACCAGGCTCCAGTCGGCGTCGAGTTCCTCGGCGATCAGCATGGGCAAGCTCGTTTGCACGCCCTGGCCGAACTCCAGCCGGTTCACTTGCACCGTCACCGCGTTATCGGGGGCGATGTGCAAAAAGGCGTTCGGCGCATACACGGGCTTGGCGGGAGCGCCATCGGCCGCCAGCGCCAGCTTGCCGGCGCCCGGCAGGAAAAAGCCCAGCATCAAGCCACCGCCGGCCACCGCGCCGGCCTTCATGAAACCGCGCCGCGACACGCCGCCCGCATCCGGCTCCGCCGACGATGCCAGCGCCGCGCCCAGGGTCACGCCGCCATGCTGCAATGCTTCCTGATTCAACCATTCGATACGCATGTCGTTCTCCTCAGGCCAGGGTCTTGGCCGCGTCCTTGATGGCCGCGCGGATACGTTGATAGGTGCCGCAGCGGCAGATATTGCCGCTCATGGCGCCGTCGATGTCGGCATCGCTGGGCGCCTTGTTCGTGCGCAGCAGCGCCGTGGCGCTCATCACCTGGCCGCTTTGACAGTAGCCGCATTGCGGCACGTCGTGGCGTACCCATGCCGCCTGCACCGCCTTGCCCACCTGGTCGTTTTCCATCGCTTCGATGGTGGTGATCTTTTGCGCCCCGACCGAGGAAATCGGCGTGATGCACGAACGGATAGGCTGGCCATCGAGGTGCACCGTGCAGGCGCCGCACAGGGCCGCGCCGCAACCGAACTTGGTGCCGGTCATGTTCAGGTTGTCGCGCAGCGCCCACAGGATGGGCGTGGATGGATCGGCGTCGACCTGCGTGTCGTGCCCGTTGATATTCAATGTAATCATCTGCTGCTCCCCCTTTGAATTGTTATTGAGTCTACAAACAACACCTGATCATACGACAGCGGAAAAAAAAGCAAAAAAAAAGCGCGCCTTGCAAGGGCGCGCCGTCCAGCCTTCCTGGCGACAGCCCGGATTACTTGATGGTCGAGAGTTTCTGTTCCAGGGTCTTCGTATCGATGGCGCCCGGAATGCGGCTGCCGTCGGCAAAGAAGATGGCGGGCGTGCCCGAGACGCGCAACTGCTGTCCCAGCGCGAGGATTTTTTCGTGCGGGTTGGCGCAATTGGCGGCGACCGTGGCGGGCACCTTACCGTTCAGCATCCAGTCGTCCCAGGCCTTGTTGCGGTCTGGGGCGCACCAGACATTGCGCGACTTGACGATGGAATCGGGCGACAGGATGTTGTACATGAAGGTGTACACGGTGACGTTGTCGATTTCCTTCAGCGCATTCTGGCGGAAGCGCTTGCAATAGCCGCAGTTCGGATCTTCGAACACGGCGATCACGCGCTTGCCGTTGCCCTTGACGGTTTTCATGGCCGAATCGAGCGGCAGGTCGGAAAACTTGATGCGGTTGACCTCGTCCAGGCGCACCTTGGTCAGGTCTTGCGACGTCTTGGCGTCGAAGACGTGGCCGACGAACAGATACTGCGCGGCCTTGTCCGTGTACAGGATGTCGCCGCCCGTGCGCACTTCATACAGGCCGCCGTACGGCGTTTCCTTGACCGAATCGACCTTGGCGCCGTCGCCCAGGCGCGGCTCGATCAGCTTTTTGATGTTCGCTTCCGTCGGCGTTTCCGCGCCGGCGCACGACATCATCAGGCCCGAGGCCAGCACTAATGCGATTCTGCTCATTTTCATCACTGTCACTTCTCCACTTGAAACGCCCGGCAAGAGTGGCTACGCAGCCCAGGCCATTATCTTTTTAACAAAACGAGCGCCGCAGACCAGCTGCGGCGACCTTGAATTTTCACTGCTGCCATTATCCAGTGATATCTTAAGATGCACTGATATTTACTGATTTCCCAACGCGTGCGAAATCATTTTGCGCTTCAGGGCAGGTAATTTATCCAGCAAGTTTAATCCCAAATTGCGAACCACGCGCAACGGCTCGAGATCGGCGCCGAACAAACGCGCCAGGCCATCGGTCGCCAGCTGCATCAGCAGCACGTCTTCCTTGCGCGCGCGCGCATAGCGGGCCAGCACGCGTTCGTCGCCGATGCCGCGGTGCGCTTCGCGTTCGCTGATCGTCCTGACAAGCTGCGCCACGTCGGCAAAGCCCAGATTCATGCCGTGGCCCGCCATCGGGTGCACCACGTGGGCGGCGTCGCCCACCAGGGCCACGCGCGGCGCCACCATGGCGTGCGGGCGCATCAGGGTCAGGGGAAACGCGCGCACCAGTTCCGGCTGCAAAGGCGTCAGCTTGCCCAGTTTATCGTGGCCATACGCGGCCAGGCGCGCGGCCAGGGCGTCGGCCGATTCGCTCATCAAGGTATCGGCCAGCGCATCGGGCGCCGACCAGACCAGCGAGACGCGCTCGCCCGGCAGCGGCAGCAGCGCGACGATACCTTCGCTGCCGGTAAACCATTGGTGGGCCGCGCCATGGTGCGGTTTTTCGCAGGCGAAGTTGCTGACCACGCCGCGCTGGCCATACGAACGGTAATCGAGGCCGATATCGCACTGGCCCCTCACCCATGACTGGGCACCGTCGGCACCCACCACCAGCGCGCAGGTGATGGTGTCGCCGCCGTCGAGGTGCACGATGGCCGAGTCATTCGTCCATTCCAGGCGGCTGGCGCGCCCCTGCACCACATTGACGTTCTGCGCGAACTTCAGGGCCGCGTCCAGCGCCTGGCCCAGGTTGCGGTCTTCGATGATCCACGCCAGGGTGCCCACATGGGCGCCGTAGGCGTCGAAACCGAGTCCGCCCGCCTGCGCGCCGTCGCCGTTGACCAGCATGGCGTCGACTGGCGCCACCCTGTCGGCTTCGAGCGCGCCCCACACCTTCAGCGACGACAGCAACTGGTGCGCCGTGTGGTTGAGCGCATACACGCGCACATCCCAGCTGGCTTCGACCGGCTTGACCGCGGGTGCCGGAGGGCTCACCGGGGATAACAGGGTGACGCTTTGTCCTGCCTGGGCAAACGCCAGCGCCGTGGTTTTCGCGATGGCGCCGTTGCCGACGATGCAAACGTCGCTGTGGCTGTGCATGAAGCGCCGCATGGTGGGGGAAGAGGGACTGTTCATGCGGTCATTATAGCGTTTGCCGCCCCCGTTTCAGCATGCTTGCGCGCCAGAGAAAACGGGGGGAAGCCAAAGATTTTGACTATTCTTGATCCTGGCGTAGAAATGCCTGCGCCCGTTCCAGCACTTCATCGCGCCCGGCACGCAAGCCGGCCACCGAGGGCGCGGCCAGGATATGCGGCTGCACGCCCACTCTTTGCAGCTGGCGCCCATCCGCATGGCGCACCTCCAGGCCCGAATACCAGACATGAACATTTCCAGGAAGCACTACTTCGCGCAAGTCGCCATTCGACCCCGCGCTGGGCGTACCGATGAAGGTGACAGGCGTGGCCGCCTCCAGCATCAACGCCAGGTGTTCGGCCGCGCTTTGCGTTTGCTCGTTGATCAGCATGACGACCTTGCCCCGGTACAGCGGCCCTCGCGCCGGAAAGAGAGGGTCCACATACGCCAGTTGCGCGCCATGGCCCGCTTCCAGCGGCATTGCCAGCTGCTGGTACGAGGTGGAAAAGAAGGCGGCATGATTGACATTCAGGCGCCTGGCGATGGCGCGTCCTGTCGCATGCGGATAGCCGCGCATGTCGAGAATCAGCGCGCGGCTATCCTCGATGGTGTCAAACATGGCGTCGACTTCTTCGGGCAGCAGTCGATCCAGGTCGACATAGGCGATGCCCTGCTCCAGCCGCACGGCAGGCAAGGCATGGCGCAAGGGCAGCGCATCGCCCAGCGGCGTTGGCTCGAGTGTCACTGTGCGCCGCGCCCCATCGCCGCCGGAGAGCAGCAGTTGCACCTCGCTTCCGGCCGGGACGATCAACATCTCATACATTGCCTTGCGCCAGTGCCCCGCATCCGTCGAGGCGGCCGTCATGGTGCGCAAGCGCGCAAGGCGCACGGCCACGTCTTCGCCATCGATACTGATGATCTCATCTCCCGCATGCAGCAGGCCCGTGCGCTCCAGCGCGGGGTCGGTCACGCCGGCCACCACGATCTGTGCGTCGATGCGCGCAAGCTGCACACCCAGACCATGCGTACGCTCGTTCCAGCCCAGCGCCCGGCTAGCCGTGCCTACATGACTGTCATCAAGATGCACCGCCATCGCCTGCAGCGCCAGGCCATATTCTCGGGCATCCTGCACTCCCTCCATGCGACGCAGGCAGACCCGCAGGGCCTCGTCCCAGGAAGCGTCCATCAGACGGCGGGCGGGGAAGTACTTATCCATGGTTGCCCACAGCTTGATCGCCGCCAGCATGCGCCATTCGCGCTGCGGAAAACGCATGTCGCGATACGCGGCATCATCCTGCCGCACGGGGTAGATGGCCGCTTGCGCCACAGGCGCCACTGCGCGGGCCGGGCGTGCCAGCAGCGCCAGCGCCGCCTTCACGGGCGCGCTGCCCTGGCCTGTGGCCCGGTCCTCCGGCAAGGTCCGGTCAGCATGCCAGAGCGCCACGCTGCCGTCTGGCCAGACCTGCTGGCCCGCGGAAAACTCCACCGGCAGGCCTACGCCCAGCCACTGTATTTGCAGCGGGCCGGCGCGGCTGCGCCAGGCCCCTTCCTCGGCCACGATGCGCGCGCGCCCCGCACGCTGCAACGCCAGCAAGGCGCCTGGCACGGGCTGCGTATCGTTCACGATCGCCACCATGGGCAGGGCACGCGCACCGGCCGACGGGTACAGGCGCTGCGTTTCCATCTGTATGAAACCGGGCGCGATGCCTTCCCAGTCCTGCGGATCTTGCGGCCGTGGCCCCGTGGAAAAGCGGTAGCGTCCCGCCGGCAGCAACAGCGGCTGGCCGATCAACTGGGCCAGCACCGCGTGCAACCTGACTGGCGACGGCATGGACGGAACTTCAGCGATCGGGCGCAGGTCCAGAATCACCCGCCTGGCACGTGCCGGCAGTACGAACGGCGCGGTATCAAGACGCATGCCCGGGTGCAGATGCAGCAGCGCGGTATCGCCGGGCAGCCATTCCAGCACGGCACCGTCGGCCAACCAACGCACGAACTCCTGGCTTGGCAAGCCAATGCGCAACGCAGCGTCATGTAACGGCGCCATCAGCGTGCGGGCGGCGCCGAGCAAGCTGGCCTCGCTATCCATGCCCTGCAGCTGCGGCAAGGCAGCGACCAGCGCGCGGTCCCAGTCGATGGCGCCATCGGCCAGGGCCGGATGCGTGGCGCGCGCCTCGCTCCACAGCCGCGCCAGCGCGAGCACATCGCCCTCGCCTGCCTGCGCGGCGGCCATGTGCAGGACGAGCACGGACAGGACCGCCAGCCGCCATTTCACCGTCTGTATCACTTTCAATCGCCACTCCCCGCCGGTTCCGCCATGAAAAAGCGCCGCGCATGAACTTCGGGTTCACGAGCGGCGTTGAGTGCTTGATTATCCGGCAACATCATGCGCTACACAAGCGCTCAGACGGATGGACTCTCTCCTTCTGCGTGAAATGCGGCAGCACATATGCCGCGATCTCCTGCAAGGTCTCTGTCAGCGGGCGGCGGTTCTGCCGCAACTGCAGGCCGATATGCCGCACGCCGGCCGCACGCATGGCGTGCAGCTCCGCGATCAGGCCATCGCGCCCCGTGCGGCAGCCGAAGCGGAAACGCTGCAGCGGCATGGGAGGATCTTCATCCAGGTCGAGGTGGAGGTGTGATTGGTGGTGGCGCTCATGCGGCAGTCCTCTCAAACAGATTTCGATGGCCACGCCATGCGCCATCGTTTATTGAGGAAAATACCGTTTACATCAAATCATATTTGATCCACAGGCAAGTAAGCTGATGCCCATGCAGGAAATCCGGGAAAAGTCGCAGCCGGCTCTTGCATTCCCGTTTTGGTCTGCTATAATTCGCCACCTTGGCCTGGTAGCTCAGTCGGTAGAGCAGAGGATTGAAAATCCTTGTGTCGGTGGTTCGATTCCGCCCCGGGCCACCAAGAATTCGTAATACGTTCAAAAACGCCACCTTCGGGTGGCGTTTTTGCGTTTATCGTCCCATCCCGCTTTCAAGCCGAGCATCGCGCTGCCGCGCCAGCGACAAGGCCTTCTGCGGCTCTTGATTCAATGAATCCGGCAACGCGACCACAGCCTGCTCGATGGCTTGCCATTCATGCAGATGGCTGCGAAAGTAGCCGATGTCGATATGAGAATTCCTCAAGCCGTGCAGGAAAATATCGTGCGAGCAGCGGGGATTAATGACCAACTTACGCGCTTCTTCAACGCGTTCGCTCTTTCCGTACCGGGATCGGGAAAAAAATCCGGGTCGCAGACAACCTGCGTTTCTATCCGTTTGCGCGATGGGTATAAATACAAGTCCTTTTCATAAAACACCGTGATCACATCGTGCCGCACGCGCTGCGGCAGATCGTTGTGCTCATCACTCTCCCAAGCTGATCTGCCCGCACCTGTGCATAACCGCTGGCAATGACGCCGCTGATGGTGTCATTGCGCACGACACCCAGCGCCAGCCGCGCATAACGGTCGCCGCCGGCGGCCAGATAGTTCCAGTAGGCTTCACGGTTGCCCTGGGCCGCGTAGAAGCGCAGGATTTCCATGTCGCGCGCGACCTTGCTTGCGTTTGCCACCACGCCTTTGACGGCAGTGGCCGGCGCGGTGCGCGCCAGCAAGGCAGGCGCCGTCTCGATAGCCGCCGTTCGCGCCTGCAAGGACGGATGCCTGGCCAGCGCCAGTTCATTGCGCGCTAGCCACATGGCGACCTTGGGGCCGAGCCGCGCATTGTGCATGGCGGCGCCGAGTATGGCTTGCCGCCGCATGCTGCCATGGCGTAAACCGAGGCTCACGCTGTGCAGCATGGCGGTGACGGCGAGCGCATGGCCATGGGCGAAATCGGCGGCAACCATGCTGGCATGGGGCGCTGGGCGATGCAAGTCAGACACCACAAAGCCGGCGTCCGCAGGTCACGCTCGGCTTGCTGATCGAGCGCCACCAGCATGGCATGCAGGCGCGAGCGGTCATAGGAAAGTATCGTCATGGCATGCCCGATGGGAAGATTCCCACAGCATGCCGCGCTGGGCTGTGCCGACCTTGAGCAGCCTCAGCGATTGCTCTTATTTTCTTGCTTGCAGCATCTGCATTCGTGTCTCAACGCTGCAAGCGCGGCCTTACCACATCAAATCGTCAGGAATCTGGAACGCCGCGTACGGATCGTCTTCATCCACTTCCGTGCTGGCCTGTTTCACGCGCACGACGATGGCCGCGTCGCGTTCGGCGATCTTGTCGGCGATGATGCGCGGCACCAGTTCCACGGCGCCGCCCAGGCAGACGATCACCAGGCGGCCCGCCACCAGATGCGCCTGCACGGCGGCCGTCACGTAGATGCGCTCGATCTTGTTGTTGAACGTGAAGTTATATGGCACGTCGCCGTTGTTGCCCTTGCTCTGGCGGTTCTTTTGCACCATTTGCGCGATCTGCGCCACGATGGCTTTCTGGTTGGCGGCCGCATCGCGCTGGGCGTTCAGTTCGCGTGCGCGCTCGGCATTCTTGCGCTGCGTCTCGAGCGCGGCCAGGCGCACCTCGTCGACGCTCTGCGTGCCGCTCTTGCGCTCGTCCTTTTTTTGCTTGCTCTTGTCCTGGTTGGCCAATTTGACCTTCTTCTTGTCGACCAGGCCGGCCTTTAAAAACTGCTCTTGCAACGAGACCATAACTACTCCGTATTGAGGGTGCGCCGGCCAAGGCAGCGGCATCGGCCGGTGGAAAGACGCTAGCATAGCAAAAAATGGGACCGCTGCCGCCGCAGAATGGCGGCCCTGGCCAGCGGGCGGGCGCCTGGCGCCTGGCAGTAACAAAAAGACACACTCAATTCGAAATCTTGTTGATAAATGTCATATAGTTAGTTACGTTTTGCATATCGGCACTTCCGTGCCGATTGCATGCCCCTTTCCACCGCCAGCGTCTACAAGGATTTGCCATGAAACAATTAATCGCCCTCTGCATCGCCGCCGCGTTTGCCGGTACCGCCTTTGCCGCCGCACCGGAAGCGGCGCCCGTCGCCAAGACGGCGCAGCAATCGAAAATGACCACCTGCAATGCCGATGCCGCTGGCAAGAAAGGCGATGAACGCAAAACCTTCATGAAGGAATGCCTGAGCGCCAAGCCGGCGCCGGCCATGACCCAGCAAAACAAGATGAAGGCGTGCAATGCCGACGCCAAGGACATGAAGGGCGACGCCCGTAAGGCTTTCATGAAAGAATGCCTGAGCGCACCGAAGAAATAAGCGCCGGTTCGAAGCGCCACTGTGCGCTTCACCGCGCAGTGCCAGCCTGAAGGCTGGCTTTTTTTTGCTCCCACCATTTGGAGTTGCCTCTTGCCCTGTCGCCTGTCTCCTTCCTCCGCCGGCCAGCATGCCGGCCGGCTGCACGCCGCCAGCCTGGCCCGCGGGCGCAAAACGGCGCGGCGCCCAAGGCCGGGTGACCTTGCACTGCACGGTGCAGGCAGACGGCAAGGTCAGCGCAGCGGCAGTCATCCGCTCCAGCGGCTATCCCGCCATCGACGAGGCGGCCCGCGATGCGTTGGCCAAATGCATTTTCCAGCCGGAAACACTGGACGGCCAGCCCGTTGCCTGCAAGGTGATCATGCCCTACCAATGGATCAATGAATCGGCCGGCAACACTGAACGCTGAACGCCGGCGATCATGATGAATGATCAAGATGACATGGAGAAAGATAGCGCGTAGTATTTAATCAACCTACTGCTCAGTACGGTTACACGGCATTCTGGAGAAAGGACGGCAGCGTGGCGGCGTCGAACGATCTCGCGCACTGGCGCGGCCAGGTCTTTGACCGCCTGCTGCAGGCGGTGTTGCTGCTTGGCTTCGTCACGGCCATTCCCAGTGCGTTGCTGGCCGCCAGCGAAGCGATCTGGTCCATCGTCGCCCTCGACTTGCTGGGCATCGGCTGGATCGGCGTCCTCTGGCATCTGCGCGCCATGCCCTACCGCTGGCGCGTGTGGCAATTCCTCATCGTCGCCTACCTGGTAGGCGTGGGCCTGCTGCTGAAAATCGGTCCCGTCAGCCAGATCTACATGATGCTCATGCCCGTGCTGGCGGCACTGCTGCTGGGCATGCGGCCAGCCTTGTCGACCCTGGTCCTGACCTCGCTGACCATTTTTTTCCTCGGCCTGCACCCCGACGTCGCCCTGCGCCTGCCGGGCACGCCCGATTCCCCCGTGCTGCGCGCCCTGATCGTGGCCCTGAACTTCCTGTTCATCGCCGCCGTGCTGACCCTGTCCTGCGCCTTCCTGCTGCGCCACCTGGAAGACAGCAGCCAGGCCCTGTCGCAGTTGAACGCCGAGCTGCGCCTGACGGCCACGGCGCTGGCCCGCCTGAACGACATGGTGATGATCGCCGAAGTGGCCGACGCCCCGCCTGCCCCCTCCCTCGGCGCCGGTGCGGCGCCGGCCACTCGCATCATCTTCGTCAACGACGCCTTCGAGCGCAGCAGCGGCTATGCGCGCGCCGAGGTACTGGGCCGCAGCCTGCTGTTCCAGCAGGGCCCTGCCACCGACGCGGACGAACTGGCGCGCGTCGCCGCCGCCATGGCCAGCGCCCAGCCGGCCAGGGCGGAGTTGCTGAACTACAACAAGGCCGGCAAGGCGTATTGGGTGGAAGCGGAGCTGGTGCCGTTTGCGGATGCGGACGGCAGGCAGACGCACTGGGTGGCCGTCGAGCGGGAAATCGGCGAGCGCAAGAAATCGGAAGCGGACATCCACCGCCTGGCCTTCTACGACGTGCTGACGGGCTTGCCCAACCGGCGCCTGCTGATGGACCGCCTCGACCACCTGCTGGCCGCCGCGCCGCGCGACCATACCATCAGCGCGCTGCTGTTCATCGACCTCGACCACTTCAAGCACATCAACGACGCGCGCGGCCACGCCACCGGCGACGCGCTGCTGCGCATGGCCGGCGAACGCCTGGCGCAGCTGATGCGCAAGGCCGACACCGTGGCGCGCATCGGCGGCGATGAATTCGTGGTGCTGCTGGCGCACCTGGCCGATGACCTGGACAGCGCCGCCCGCCCGGCGTCCCAGGTGGCCGAAAAAATCCGCGCCGCCATCGCCCGCGACTTCGACATCGCCGGCCAGTCCTACCACTGCTCGGCCAGCATCGGCGTGACCCTGCTGCCGAAAGCGCAGCTGCAGGCGCACGACCTGCTGCGCGAAGCGGACATCGCCATGTACCGCGCCAAGGCGGAAGGGCGCAACGGCATCGCCTTCTTTGAAGCGGCCATGCAGGCTGGCGTGGAGCGCCGCCTGACGCTGGAACGGGCGCTGGCGCGCGCCCTCGACCTGGGCGAACTGCGCATGCACGCGCAGCCGCAGGTCGACCGCCACGGCCGGGTGACGGGCGCCGAATTGCTGATGCGCTGGCCGCAGGCGGACGGCAGCCATATCGCGCCGGACGTCTTCATCCCCATCGCCGAGGAATCGGGGCTGATCGTCAGACTGGGCAACTGGGCCCTGCACGAAGCGTGCCGCGCCGCCACGGTGCTGGCGCAGGCCGGGCAGCCCGTCGCCCTGTCCGTGAATGTCAGCCCGGCCCAGTTCCGCCAGCCCGATTTCGCCGCCCGCGTGCAGGCGGCGCTGGCCGAACACGGCACGCCGGCCGCCGCCCTGATCCTGGAGCTGACGGAAGGCTTGCTGATCGACCAGCGCGACGCCTCGCTGGCGCGCATGCGCGACTTGGCCGCCCTGGGCATCCGTTTTTCCATCGACGATTTCGGCACCGGCTATTCCAGCCTCGCCTACCTGACCTCGATGCCGCTGTACGAACTGAAAATCGACAAGCGCTTCATCGACGACACGCCGCGCAACGCGCACGACACGGCCATCGTGCAAGCCATCCTGGCCATGGCGCGCCACCTGGGCTTGCGCGTGGTAGCCGAGGGCGTCGAAACGCAGGAGCAGGCCGACTTCCTGATCGCCCATGATTGCGACGGCTTGCAGGGCTACCTGTATGCGCAAGCGATGCCGCTCGATGACTTTGTCACCTGGCTGGCGGTGCCCAGGACTTAGCTTTCCGACATTTCCTGCGTGAAACTCCTCCGCTAGAATACCGGCCTCATAGCCTGCACCTTCACCATCCCCTTTTCTTAAAGCGATCCCCGATGCGTCTGGTTCTTCCCCTGTTGGCCCGTCCTCTGCTGCTCACCTTGCTGGCCGCCGCCCTGCCCGCCGCCCATGCGGCCCCTTCCACCGCTGTCCCCACGCCAATCACGCTGGACCAGGCCATGGCCGATCCCGACTGGATCGGCACCCCCGTCGAAGCGGCATGGTGGGGCTGGAATGGCCAGCTGTATTACAAGCAAAAGCGCCTCGGTTCGCCCCTGCGCGACACGTTTCAGGTAGCCGGTGCAAACGCCACGCTCAATAGCGGCAAGAAGGTTGACGATGCGCAATTGGCGAACCTCGATGGCCAGCAAATGGTCGTCAACCGGGCCGGCACGCGCGCCATCCTGCTGCGCAACGGCGACCTGTTCGAGCGCGACCTGAAAAACGGCGCCTTGATCCAGATCACGCGGGGCGTCTCCGCCATCAGCGACCCGCAGTATTGCGCCGACGGCGGCGCCGTGCAATACCGCAGCGGCAACGACTGGTTCAGCTGGAGCCGCGCTGACCGCCTGAGCGCCCCCGTCGCCCTGCTGCGCGCGGCCAAGGACCCGGACGCCAGGCCGGAAGCGGACGCCCTGCGCGAGCTGCAGCTGCGCCTGATCGTCAACCTGGCGCGCCAGAAGCAAGACCGCGATGCGAGCCGCGAGCGCCGCCACGAAGAGCGCCGCCTGGACGCCACGCGCGCGCCGGAACCGATCTACCTGGGAGATAAAGTGACGATTTCCGGCAGCGCCCTGTCGCCGGATGGCCGCTGGCTGCTGTTCGTCACGCAGGACAAGGCCGCCGAAAAGGGCAAGCTGGGCAAACTGGCCCGCTACGTCACGGAAACGGGCTACCCGGAAGCGGACGACGAACGCACGCGCGTGGGCCGCAACATGCCGATCGCGCAAAGCCTGAAACTGGCGGACTTGCGCACGGGCCAGGTGCGCGACATCGCCTTCGACAGCCTGCCCGGCATCGCCACCGACCCGCTGGCCTCCCTGCGCGACGAACAGAAGCTGCCGCCGCTGAAAGGCAACCGTCCCGTGCGCATCGACGCCCAGCGCGACGGCATCGCCTGGAGCGCCGACGGCAGCAAGGTTGCCGTGCGCGTGCGCGCCATCGACAACAAGGACGGCTGGCTCGCCACCGTCGACCTGGCCAACGCCGCCCTGGTGCCGGCGCACCGCATCAGCGACACGGCCTGGGTCAACCGCCGCGCCGAGGAATTCGGCTGGCTGCCCGACAACGCCACCCTGTGGTATCTGTCCGAGGAAAGCGGCTACGCCCACCTGTACGCGAAAACCGGCGCGGCCCCGGCGCGCGCATTGACGCAAGGCAAATGGGAAGTGAGCGCCGTCGAATGGAGCCGCGACGGCAAGAATGCCTATTTTATGTGCAACCGGCAGGCACCTGGCACGTATGAAGTATGCGCCAGCACGGCCAGCGATGGCGGCGCGCGCGAAGTGACGAATCTGAAAGGCGTGGAAAACTTCGGCCTGTCGCCCGATGGCCGCAAGCTGCTGCTGCGCTATTCGACCAGCTACCTGCCGGCCCAGCTGGCCACGATTCCTGTCTCCGGCGGCAAGGCGACCATCCTGACGGACACGCGCAGCGATGCCTTCAAGGCGCGCAACTGGGTCATGCCGGAACTGGTGCAAGTGCCGTCCACGCATGGCGCGGCGCCGATCTGGGCCAAGCTGTACAAGCCAAGGCAGCTGGAAGCGGGCAAGCAGTATCCTATCGTCATGTTCGCCCACGGCGCCGGCTACCTGCAGAATGTGACCGAGCGCTACCCCGTGTATTTCCGCGAGCAGATGTTCCACAACCTGCTGGTGGAGCAAGGCTACATCGTGCTCGACGTCGACTACCGCGCCTCGATGGGCTATGGCAGCGCTTGGCGCACGGCCATCTACCGCCAGATGGGCCATCCGGAACTGGAAGACTTCATCGACGGCGCCAACTGGCTGGCAGCCCGGCACCAGGGCGACATCAAGAACGTGGGCATCTATGGCGGCAGCTATGGCGGCTTCATGAGCCTGATGGCCCTGATGCGCGCGCCGGAGATCTTCAAGTCCGGCGCCGCCCTGCGTCCCGTGACGGACTGGACCACGTACAACCACGAATACACGGCCAACATCCTGAACACGCCGGACGTCGATCCGCAGGCGTATAAAATTTCGTCGCCGATCGAATACGCCGACAAGCTGACGGGCAACCTCCTGATCGCCCACGGCATGATCGACGATAACGTGTTTTACCAGGATTCCGTGCGCCTGTCGCAGCGCTTGATCGAGCTCAAAAAGGACAACTGGGAAATGGCCAGCTACCCGATGGAGCGCCACGGCTTCGTGCAGCCGGAAGCGTGGTATGACGAGTACCGCCGCATTTATCAGCTGTTCCAGCGCACGCTGAAGTAAACGAAGCAATCACAATGCCCGCCAAACGCGGGCATTGTTTTAACCCCACAGCAAAAAGTCCGGTGCCGGCCCCTGCCGACGGGTTGGCAAGCACTCAGTCAAACGGCACGGGCCGCGGCGTCGTGTCACTCGATGGCGGCAGGATCGGCAGCACGATGTGCGGCTGCCTGCCCGTCAGGGTCTTCAGGAAGGCGACCAGTTTCGCGTTTTCATCGGGCGTGAAGGTGCGGCCCAGCTGCAGACGTCCCATCACGTCGACGGCCTGCGTCAGGGTCGCCGCTTCGCCATCGTGGAAGTAGGGATACGTCAATTCCACGTTGCGCAGGGTCGGCACCTTGAAATTGAAGCGGTCGGCATCCTTGCCCGTCACGGCCGCGCGGCCCTCGGTCGTCATGGCCGTCTTGTACGGCGCAACGATACCCATTTTCTGGAAGGAATTGCCGCCCACGGCGGGGCCGTTATGACAGGCGATGCAGCCGCTGGATTTAAATAGCTGGTAGCCGGCCAGCTCATCTTTTGTCAGCGCGCTTTTCTTGCCCATCAGCCATTGGTCGAAGCGGGAACCGGGCGTCACCAGCACTTCCTCGAAGGCGGCGATGGCGCGCGTGACTTGCTCGATAGTCAACTTATCCTGGCCAAACACTTGCCGAAATTCCGCGCGGTAGGCGGGAATCGAGGCCAGCACGTCAATGGCCAGCTCGTGCGTAAAAGCCATCTCGCCGGGATTGGCGATGGGGCCGCCCGCCTGCTCCTGCAAATCCCTGGCGCGGCCATCCCACATCTGCGCCAGGTTCATGCCGGCATTGAGCACGGTGGGTGAATTGATCGGTCCGCGCTGCCAGTTGTGGCCGATCGAAGTCTTGATATTGTCCGTGCCGCCCATGCTCAGGTTGTGGCAGCTGTTGCAGGAAATAAAACCCGAGCGCGACAGGCGCGGATCGAAAAACAGTTTCTTGCCCAGCTCGACCATCGCCGGATTGGCGACCTTGGCGGCAATGATAGGCTGGATCGGCTCCTTCTCGGCGGCCTGCAGGACACTGCCGAAAGCCAGGCTGGCGATGAAGAGGAAGGGTGACATGGTGCGGCGCATATAAGCTCCTTAAGCATTCCCGAATCGGCGGCGCGTACCGGTGCGGGAATGCAGCGCACCGGCCCGGTTGCCACCCGTACATCGCAGGTTGGATGTTGATTTATATTAACTTTGACTGGTTGGCAATGAAAATGACCGGGATCAAGCATCTGCCAGCACGCGAATCGCGCTTGCCATTTCAGCAATCGTGGCACATGATGAAGCCATGCATACCTCCACCTATTTCCCCCTGCTGCGCGCCGCGTGCGCCGGCATCCTGCTGCTGGCCACCAGCGCCTGCGGCAGCGCCCCCGCACAAGATGCGCCGCCCGCACCGGGCAATGCCGGCTTGCTGGCGCAAATCCAGGCGGAAGTGGGCGCCGCCTCCTGCGATTCCACCCAGCAATGCCAAACCATTGCCATCGGCACCAAGGCCTGCGGCGGCCCCGAGCGCTACCTGGCCTGGTCCAGCAAAAGCAATGACGGCAAGAAACTCAAGGCCTTGGCCCAGGCGCAAGCCGAGGCCAGCCGCAAGCAGCAGCAGGCGGACGGCATGATGTCGACCTGCTCCATCGTCACGGACCCGGGCGCCACCTGTGAGGCGGGACGCTGCGTGCTGCAAAAGAGCGGCCTGGGCGGCAGCTCGGCCATGTAAAAAAGCCGCTGGATCAGCGGCTGTTGGGGTTCTGCAACCAGTCAGGACTGCAGCTGCAAGGTCTTGATGATCTTGCTGTCCACTTTCTCGCCCGCGCCCGAGGTGGCATTCCTGCTTTCCTTGCGCAGCAACAATAAGCGGTCGCCGCTGACGCCATACTGGCGCGTTTCGTCCGTCTTTTGCGTAAAGCTGATGACGACAAAGGCGCGCCCGCTCACATCGAAGTGAAAATGGCTGGCCAGCGGCGTGCCGTCGGCGGCGATCCACACGTCGATGCCGCCGTCGAACTTCTTCACATACTTGCGGTCTTTCTCAGGCACCTTGTCGAGCGACAAGGTAAAACTGAGCAGGCGCGCCGGCTTGCCCTTGTAGCTATCGATTTTCTCGCCGCTGAACACGGCTTCCTCGATCTCGCGCGACAGGGAGTCCGCCGCCGACACCATGGAACGCAACTCCGCCGCCTTCATTTCTCCCAGCGCAAAGCCGATCGGCGCCTTGACCTTCGGATCTTTCACCTTGGCGCGCTGCTCGGCTTCCACTTTCGCCAGCAAATCCTTGCCATAGAGCACTTGCAAGCCCGCCGGCCCGCCCTCGACCGCCACCGTGGCCTGGCCGCTATCGTCTTCCGCCGCCTTGCCCTCTCCCTCGCGGCGCCAGGTTTTCGATTCGATCTGCGCCTTCACGGGCGTTTGTCCCTGCAGCCGCGCCAGCGCCGCATTCAGATCGGCCAGCCCATCGGCCCGCGCCGTACCGCAAAACAAACTGAACAAGCCCGCAGCCGCCAGGCCCTGCACTCCAATACGTCGCTGCATCGCCACATCCCTTCAGGTCATACAAGGATGCCAAAACACCATGTTTTGGCCATCTGTTGCATTTGAACACAGCTAGCTCTGGTCAGGTGGAAAGTCTTTCTGCTATAATTCGCCGCCTTGGCCTGGTAGCTCAGTCGGTAGAGCAGAGGATTGAAAATCCTTGTGTCGGTGGTTCGATTCCGCCCCGGGCCACCAAGAATTCAGCAGCACATAGCAAAAAGCCAACCTTCGGGTTGGCTTTTTTGTTTACCGGCTCAAAAGTCTTTGCCCCGCTCCATCCATGGTGTCCGGTAGGCCACCGTACTTCGGGCAACTCCTCTTATTGCTCAGCGTTTATTTGCTCTGCCATACAAACGTGTCGACTTAAAGCTCATTCACGCCACGCCTTCCGTCGCCGCGGAGGACGACCACCTCAAATCAGAGTGCAAGCTTATTCGGTACTTGGCACCCATGCCTTAACCTTTGCAAACATTTTTTCATGCACCGCATCTGTCTCATCGCGGTCGAAGCTGGCAAGTAGAAATGAGAGATCGTTGCTCTTTATCAACTATGGTTTGATGTGCCCACACCGCACTCGGGGACTCAGGAATGATCTTGAATACAAATAAAAGCGTCATTCATTTAACGTCAATCAACATCGGAATTGAAAATCCTTATTTCGATTTCGCTCCGGGCCACCAGCAATTCAGCCGTACATAGCAAAAAGCCAGCCTTCGGCTTGGCTTTTTTTTCAGCGTTGCCCGCTCTCGCTTCGGCCCCATCGCCAGTCACGCAGCGTTACGCACAGCGATAGCTTGCCCAACGCTGTGGTGGGGCACGCCTTCGTCCAATTCATCGGCTCGGATTTGAAACAAGCAATATTGCTCAAAAGATATATAATTTACATCAACAGCCTGACCCTGGCAAAACCAGGCCATTTCAGTACGACGCAAGCACAGGCATCACTTAAAAATTAGAAATGGATAGATTCAATGAAGATACTGGCAACTGTACTTAGTTCGTGCATGCTCGTTGCATGCGGCGGCGGTGGTGGCTCGTCACCGGCTCCTGTCACCCCAACAAGTCTAACAGTCAACGGCACTGCCGCAACGGGGAAGGCCATTGCTGGCGCCACTATTACTGGCAAATGCCAGACAGGCACCGGCAACGCCACGACGTTGGCTGACGGCAGCTACAGCCTTGCCGTAGCCGGCGGAAAACTACCGTGCCTGCTCCAGATCACCGATCCGGCGGATGGCTCAAAATTACACACGCTCGTGCTGGGAAGCGGCAGCGCCGCCACTGCCAACATAACGCCACTAACCGAAATGCTGACGGCGCGGGTACTGGGGAGCGAACCGACGGTCTTCTTTGCCGCGTTTGACGCCACTATTGCCAACAACAAGGTCACTACCACTGCAGTGAAGGCAGCACAGGCTGATGTGGGGACGGTACTCAACGGTGTCGTCGACACGAGTCCGCTCGTTGATTTCCTTGCCACGCCATTGAAAGCCGCGACGCAGGGCAACCCGGCCGGCGGCGATGCGCAGGACAGGCTTCTGGATGCGCTCAGAGTAAAAATCAACGCCGCCCGCCTCACCCAGGTCGTCACCGCGCTGGCCAAGATCACCAATACAGACGCCATCAAGCAAGTCATCGCCGATATTGCGACCGTCCCCCCTGTCGCCCAGGCGGGACCGCTACAAAGCGTGGTGACGGGGACTGTCGTCACGCTCGATGGCAGCGGCAGCTCGGCGGATGCAGGCCGTACGCTCAGCTATGCTTGGACCCTGCCATCCAAACCGGCAGGCAGCACGGCAAGCTTGTCGTCGCCGACCTCAGCAAGGCCCACGTTCACGGTGGATGTGGCTGGCACTTATGTTGCCAGCCTCGTCGTCAACGACGGCAAGGTCAGCAGCAACGCGGCAGCGGTCAGCGTTACAGCCAGCACGGCCAATGCGGCGCCGGTTGCGCACGCGGGCTACGCGCAACAGGTGCTGTCCGGCAGCGTGGTGGAACTCGATGGCAGCGCCAGTTCGGACGCCAATGGCGATGCCTTGACTTTTGCCTGGGAGCTGACGACAAAACCGGCGAACAGCAAGGCCACCTTGTCTTCCGCCAGCTCGGCCAAGAGCACCTTTACCGCCGATGCCAGCGGTTTGTATGTAGCCAAACTCATCGTCAACGATGGCAAGGCGAGCAGTGCGGACGCAACTGTTACTGTCACCGCCAGCGCCGTCGACAACTCCGGCCCCAACGTGTCGGCCATCACCGTCACCCCCGCTATCGTTGACGTCTCGCAGACAAGTCAACAGGTGACGGCCACCGTCAGCGTGACAGACGCCACCGGCGTCAATCTCAACGCCCTGCCCGCCCCCCATTGGTACAACGTCGCCGACATCGGCGGCACCCGCATCAACAGCCAATGGAAACTAGACGCCACCGGCGTCAATCTCAACGCCCTGCCCGCCCCCCATTGGTACAACGTCGCCGACATCGGCGGCACCCGCATCAACAGCCAATGGAAACTGGCGTCCGGCGACGCGAAGCATGCCACCTTCAGTTCGACGGTGACGATCCCCACAGGCGCCAAAGCGGGCGAATGGGTGGTCGGCTCGCTCGCCTTCCGTGACGTATTAGACTATACGAGTACAAATGGCGGCTACAGCCAGGGTTTCACCGTGCAAAGCAATGGGCTCAGCGACACGTCAGGGCCCGCCGTTTCTGCCATCACTGTCACCCCCGCCATCGTTGACGTCTCGCAGACAAGTCAACAGGTGACGGCCACCGTCAGCGTGACAGACGCCACCGGCGTCAATCTCAACGCCCTGCCCGCCCCCCATTGGTACAACGTCGCCGACATCGGCGGCACCCGCATCAACAGCCAATGGAAACCAGACGCCACCGGCGTCAATCTCAACGCCCTGCCCGCCCCCCATTGGTACAACGTCGCCGACATCGGCGGCACCCGCATCAACAGCCAATGGAAACTGGCGTCCGGCGACGCGAAGCATGCCACCTTCAGTTCGACGGTGACGATCCCCGCAGGCGCCAAAGCGGGCGAATGGGTGGTCGGCTCGCTCGCCTTCCGTGACGTATTAGACTATACGAGTACAAATGGCGGCTACAGCCAGGGTTTCACCGTGCAAAACAATGGGCTCAGCGACACCTCAGGGCCCGCCGTTTCTGCCATCACCGTCACCCCCGCCATCGTTGACGTCTCGCAGACAAGTCAACAGGTGACGGCCACCGTCAGCGTGACAGACGCCACCGGCGTCAATCTCAACGCCCTGCCCGCCCCCTATTGGTACAACATCGCCGACAACGGCGGCACCCGCATCAACAGCCAATGGGAGCTGGCGTCCGGCGACGCGAAGCATGCCACCTTCAGTTCGACGGTGACGATCCCCGCAGGCGCCAAGGCGGGCGAATGGCTGGTCGGCTCGCTCGCCTTCCGTGACGTATTAGACTATACGAGTACAAATGGCGGCCACGACAAGAGTTTCACCGTTAAATAAGCGCATCGGGCAGCACCAGGCTCCAAGTCACGGTGCTGCCGCTCCCAGCTGAACAGCCACAGCCAACCTTCAGGTTGGCTTTTTTGTTTGTTCTGGCATAAAACCGCCATCCCGCCCGCCGCTATGTACGCAAACGAACGGACTGCGGCCGCCCAAGCGGCCATGCTGCAGGCAGACCATCACTTTCCCTCCCGCCGCCAGCGCCCTGCGCGACAGGGCGCAACGGCCACTTGGTCAGCTCTCCCCGCCACACCGCCATGCGAAACTCGCGCCCGACGCCGTCGAGCCGTTCCGTACATTACGGCTCACTGCCAAAGGATGCATCATGAAACCTACCCTGATATTGCTTGCGCTCGCCTCTACCCTCGCCCTGACCGCTTGCCAGCGCGAAGCGCCACCCGCGCCGACCGTCGTACAAGTCGTTCCCGGCCCTGCCGGCGCGCCTGGTCCTGCCGGCGCCACGGGCGCCACGGGCGCTGAAGCGCCTGCCGGCGCGACCGGTGCCACGGGCGCCACGGGCCAGACCGGCGACAGCGGCGCCGCCGGCTACGACGGCGCCAAGGGTGCTGCCGGTGCCCAAGGCAACGATGGCGCCAAGGGCGATGAGGGCGCCAAGGGCAAGACAGGCGACACGGTCATTKTCGTTCCGCAACGTTAATTCCGTTAGCGCCGACGATCACCGGCAAGCTTGTTCCCACGCAAAGCCAACCGATCCGGTTGGCTTTGCGCGTATGCGCAGTACCGCACAGTAACATCGGCCGCTTCGGCCTACCCTGTCGTCATGACACAGGGAGATATCGCATGCTGACGATCATACTGCTGGTGGCCCTGCCGGGCCTGGTTTTACTGTTCGCGCCCGGCCCCGTGCGCCGCGCCCTGATCAGCCCCCGCTTGCTGGCCTTGTTCAAGCGCATCCTGCCAAGCATGTCCGACACGGAACGCGACGCCCTTGAGGCGGGCACAACGTGGTGGGATGCAGAACTGTTTTCCGGCCGGCCCGACTGGTCCAGGCTGCTGGGCTATGGACGCGCCACGCTCAGCGCCGAAGAGCGCCACTTCCTTGAGCATGACGTCGAACGGCTGTGCGAACTGGTCGACGACTGGGAAACGCAGCAGCAACTCGACTTGCCACCGCAAGCCTGGGCCTATATGCAAAGCCAGGGCTTCCTCGGCATGATCATTCCCAAGCAATACGGCGGCAAACAGTTCTCCGCCTATATGCACTCGCAAGTGGTGATGAAACTGTCGAGCCGCTGTTCGGCGCTGGCCGTGACCGTGATGGTGCCCAATTCGCTGGGACCGGCCGAGTTGTTGTTGCACTACGGCACCGAAGAACAGAAAAATTATTATCTGCCGCGCCTGGCCGCCGGCACCGAGATCCCCTGCTTTGCCCTGACCAGCCCGTATGCGGGTTCCGACGCGGCCGCCATCCCCGACCTGGGCGTGGTCTGCATGGGCATGCACGAGGGGAGACCTACGCTGGGTTTGCGCCTCAGCTGGAACAAGCGCTACATCACCCTGGCACCCGTGGCGACCTTGCTGGGACTGGCATTCCGGACCAGCGATCCCGACCACTTGCTCTCCGACAACGATACACCGGGCATCACCTGCGCCCTGATCCCCGCCAGCCACGACGGCGTGGTGATCGGCCGGCGCCACCATCCCTTGAACGCCGCCTTCCAGAACGGCCCCACGTCCGGCAACGATGTCTTCATCCCCATCGACTGGGTCATCGGCGGCCAGGCGCAAGTGGGCAAGGGATGGCGCATGCTGATGGAATGCCTGGCGGCCGGGCGCGCCATCTCGCTGCCCTCGTCCAGCGTGGGCATGGGCAAGATGGCCGTGCGCGGCACCAGCGCATACGCGGCCGTGCGGCGCCAGTTCAACATGCCCATCGGCAAGTTCGAAGGCGTGCAGGAAGCGCTGGCGCGCATGGGCGCCAACCTGTACCTGATGGATGCGGCCCGCACCCTGGCCGCGCACGCCGTCGACCTGGGCGAAAAGCCGGCCGTCATTTCCGCCATCGTCAAATACCACGTCACGGAACGGGGCCGCGCGCTCGTCAACGACGGCATGGACATTCTCGGCGGCAAGGGCATCTGCGTGGGCCCGAACAATTTCCTCGCCAGCGCCTACCAGCAAATCCCCATCGCGATCACGGTCGAAGGCGCCAACATCCTCACGCGCAGCCTGATCATCTTCGGCCAGGGCGCCATCCGCGCGCACCCGTATGTACTGAGGGAAATGGCCGCTGTCAGCGAAAGCGACGGCCGCCAGGCCCTGCGCGATTTCGATGCGGCCTTCTTCGGCCACGTGGGCTTTGTGCTGGGCAACCTGGCGCGGGGGTTGTGGTACGGCCTCGGCGGCGCCCGCCTGGCGGCCGTGCCCGACGCCGGTGCCCCGGCACTGGCGCCCTACTACCGCGCCCTGACGCGGCTGTCGACGGCGTTTGCCGTCATGACGGATATGTCGATGTTCGTGCTCGGTGGCGAACTCAAGCGCCGCGAACGGCTGTCCGCCCGCCTGGGCGACGTGCTGGCGCAGCTGTACCTGGCTTCGTCCGTGCTGAAACGCTACGAGGACGATGGCCGCCCGCCTGCCGACCTGCCCTATGTGCACTGGTCGCTGCAGGACGCGCTGGTGAAAGCCCAGCAGGGCCTGACTGGCGTACTCGACAACTTCCCCGCGCGCGTGCTGGCCGTGCTGCTGCGGGTGCTGCTTTTCCCGTTTGGGCTGCCCCACCGTGCGCCGTCCGATGAACTCGGCGGTGAAGTGACGCAAGCGATGCAAACGCCGGGCGCCGACCGCGAACGCCTGCTGGCCGACGGCTTCGTGGCGCAGGATGCGGCCGATCCCGTGGCCGCTGGCGAGCGGGCGCTGGCCCTGCTGCCGGAAGTGCAGTCCATCGAAAAGCGCCTGAAAGACACGCCCGAAGGCGCGGCCCTGCGGCACCTGCCGCAAAGCCTGTCCGCCATGCAGCCGTGGCTGGCTGCGGCCAAGGCGGCGGGCACCATCAGCTGCCAGGAGCACAATACCTTGCTGGAATATGCGCGCCTGGTTGACGGCTTGATCCAGGTCAACGATTTTGCGCCCGATGCGGCGCATCAGGCTCACAGCGGCGGCGTGCGCCGTCTTGACGACGCGCCGGCCGGCGAGAGCCGCGCGGCCTAGTCCAGGCTGCTTTGCGGCCTATACTGAGATTGAACGGGTGCTGTGCCCGTTCTTTCCAGAAAGGAGTCGATCATGACGCGCAAATTCATCGATTGCCGGGAATTCCCCAGCGACACGCATTGCTCGGTGGCCATTTCGGCCGACAGCGAGGAAGAACTATTGGGCATTGCCGTGGAGCACGCGGTCTCGGTACACCATCACGACGACACGCCGGAGCTGCGCCAGCAGCTGCGTCAGCTGTTCAAGGACGGCATGCCGCCCGAACACCTGCCCATGAGCGGCCAGGCCGTCAGCAGCGGCAGCGCCACGCACACGCACTAGGCGCGCGCCGGTCTTGCCGGATGGATAGTTCAGGACGCCAGCTTGCGGGCTGGCGTTGTAACGTTCAGGGCCAGCACGAGCGGCACGAGCGCCGCATACACGACGATCACCGACAGCCAGACCGCGCCGGGCCAGTATGCGCTGAAGCCGAAATACAGGCTGGAAAACACCAGCGGACACAGCACGGACGCCAGGCTCACGGACGAGGCCAGCACGCCCTGGAACTGGCCCTGCCGCTCGTCGGACACTTGCCGCGTCGCCAGCGACTGCAGGGCCGGACCGCCGAGGCCGCCCAGGGCGAACACGGGCATGATGGCGAAGATCATCCAGCCCCGGCTGGCGAAGGCCATGACGAGCAAGGCCACGCAGGCGCAGGCCACGCCCGCCAGGATGGTGGCGCGCTCGCCCAGCAGTTTCACGGCCGGGCCGGGCAGAAAAGCCTGGGCCAGCGCCTGGCACACGCCGAAGGCGCCCAGCGACAGGCCGATCCACAGCCCGTTCCATTCAAACGCATCGTGGCCCCACAGCGCCCAGCACACGCCATACACTTCGCCGGCCGCGCTGAAGGTAAAGAAGATGGCGGTGATCGGCAGCAAGCTTTTCTGAGACAAAACCCAGCGCAGCGGACGCAGGGGATTCAATGCCGCCAGGTCGATTGTTTCACGCGTGGGCATGCGTGATTCGGGCAGCGCAAACAATGCCAGCAGCAAGTTTCCGGCATTCAAGATGGCCGCCGCCATGAACGGCAGGCGCAGCCCGTAATCGCCGAGCGCGCCACCGAGCACGGGGCCGATGATGAAACCGGCGCCGAACATGGCGTTAAGCAAGCCGAAGCGGCGCGCCCGCGTTTCTTCAGGAGAAATATCGGTGATATAGGCGGCAGCCACGGAAACGTTGGCGCTCGTCAAGCCGGCAATGGCGCGCCCCAGCAGCAGCATCCACAGGCTGGGGGCAAACGCGAGGAACAGGTAATTGACGGCCGCGCCCGCCAAGGAGAGCAGCAGCACGGGGCGCCGGCCCAGGCGGTCGCTCAGCGCGCCCAGCACGGGTGCGAAAACGAACTGCATCAGCGCGTACAGGGCCGTCATGATGCCGATATACGGCGCCACGTTGGCCGCATGCGTGACGTCGCGCAGCAGCGCCGGCAGGATGGGAAAGATCAGGCCGATGCCGACGGCGTCGAGCGCGACGGTGGCGAAGATGAGGGGCAGCGCGGCGACAGGGGGATGGGGCTTCATATACTCAATCTAAATATGTACTCAGTACACAAATAATATGCCCGATAGCCGCGCGCCATCAAGCATTAACTGTACTCAGTACACTTCGTGTATGATCGCAGCAACATGACGATTCCTGCCGACCTCCGCTCCCGCAAACGCCTTGCCACGCGGCAAGCCATCTCGAATGCCGCCACGCGCTTGTTCTTCGTGCACGGCTTCGAGCAGGTGACGGTGGACGAGATCGCGGCGGCCGCCAGCGTGGGGCGCATGACGGTGTTCAACCACTTCCCCCGCAAGGAAGACATGTTCTTCGACCGCGAGGAGGAGGGACGCGAACTGCTGCGCGCCGCGCTGCGCCAGCGCGACCCCGCCGTTTCCCCCATCGAAACCCTGCGCCTGCTGGCGCACCGCCTGGTGGCCGAGGACAGCCCCTACATCGCGTTTTCCGCCGCCGGCCAGGGTTTCATCGCCACCATCGAAGCCAGCGAGACCCTGAAAGCGCGGGCGCGGGCCATCCGCGACGAACTGGCGCACGTGGTCGCGCAAGCGCTGACGGAGAGCACCGGGCGCGACGCGCACGATCCCCTGGCCCGGCTGGCGGCCAGCCTGCTGCTGGCCACCTGGAGCACGGCCCTCATCGAGGCCCACCGCGCCTTCCGCCAACACGGCGACGCACAGCTGGCCAAGGCCGGTCTTCTGGCCCTCGTGGACCAGGGACACGCAGGCTTGAGCGCCGCCATGGCGGGCACGCCTTACGCCTGAAACTTGGCGCAGGACAATCCATCCACTTCCTTTCCTCATTGAGCGGCGCCACTGCTTGCGCACCGCCTGGCAGCTTCCTATCATGAAACCACGCGCTGGCTGTCGCTGCATGCGCGCCGACGCGCCGGAACAGTCCCCCTGTTTTCCGTCACTCTTGCCATAAGCACCTGCAACTGTAGGGAGGTACATGATGAATACCTTGACGAATGGCCATTTCAATGCGCTGCAAGCTTCATTGAGAGGTCAGCTTTTACAAGCGAACGACGCCGGCTACGACGGCGCCCGCACCATCTGGAATGCCATGATCGACCGGCATCCGGCTCTCATCGCGCGCTGCGCCGGCACGGCGGACGTGCGCGCGGCGCTGTCCTGGGCGCGCGACCACGCCATGCCCCTTGCCGTGCGGGGCGGCGGCCACAATATCGCCGGCAGCGCCCTGTGCGACGATGGCCTGGTGATCGACCTGTCGAACATGCGCTCGGTGCATATCGACCCGCGGCAGCGGCGCGCCCATGTCGAAGGCGGGGCCACCTTGCACGACTTCGATCATGAGGCGCAGGCGTTCGGCCTGGCCACGCCGCTGGGCATCAATTCCACCACGGGCGTGGCGGGGCTGGCCCTGGGCGGCGGATTTGGCTGGCTCAGTCGTACGCTGGGACTGGCGGCCGACAATCTGCTGGCGGCCGACATGGTCATGGCCGACGGCCAGTACTTGCATGCCAGCGCAACGGAACATCCCGACCTCTTCTGGGCCATACGTGGCGGCGGCGGCAACTTCGGCGTGGT
Source organism: Janthinobacterium sp. GW458P (assembly GCF_002127585.1). Lineage (GTDB taxonomy): Bacteria > Pseudomonadota > Gammaproteobacteria > Burkholderiales > Burkholderiaceae_D > Janthinobacterium. The sequence continues at coordinate 81,752 of NZ_NEGZ01000014.1, read as the reverse complement.
CACGCGCTTCGAATTCCAGCTGCATTCGGTCGGGCCGGAAGTCACGGCGGGACTCATCGTTTTCCCCTACGCGCAAGCCAAGGCGGTGCTGACGCAATACCGCGATTTCGTCAACGGCATGCCCGATGAACTGACCGTCTGGGCCGTCTTGCGCAAGGCGCCGCCGCTGCCCTTCCTGCCAACGGACGTGCATGGTCAGGACGTGCTCGTGCTGCCCGTCTTTTCGCCGGCGCCGTCGCCGGCCATCGAGGAAGCGATCGAGCGCATCTGCCACTTCGGCCAGCCGCTGGGTATGCACCTGGGCAACATGCCGTACACGGCCTGGCAGCAAGCGTTCGATCCCCTGCTCACGCCGGGCGCGCGCAACTACTGGAAGTCGCATAACTTCGCGCAGCTCAGCGACGCGGCCATCGATACCGTCATCCGCCACGCGGGCCGGCTGCCGACGCCGCAATGCGAAATCTTCCTCGGCCTGCTGGGTGCGCAGGCGAGCCGGCCGGCGCCGCAGGATACGGCCTATCCGCACCGCGACGCCCTGTACGTGATGAACGTGCACACGCGCTGGGACGAACCGGCCGATGACGCGCGCTGCATCGCCTGGGCACGCGACTTCTTCAACGACGCCGCGCCGTATGCGACGGGCAGCGTCTACGTCAATTTCCTGACCGAGGATGAAAGCGGCCGCACGGCCGACGCGTATGGCGTGAACTATCCACGCCTGGCGCGCATCAAGAAACAATACGATCCCGCCAACCTGTTCCGCGCCAACCAGAACATCTGCCCGGCCGCCTAGCCTGGCATGCCGCAGCGCCTTGCAATCCCTTGATCCAGGGCAATGCAATGCGCTCGCCGCCCGCTTACAATCGCCGGCTTTGCCCCTCCTCCATGCGCCACGCTCCCGAACTCCTCCTGCCTGCCGGCTCCCTGGCCAAGATGCATGCCGCCTTCGACTATGGCGCCGACGCCGTCTACGCGGGCCAGCCGCGCTACAGCTTGCGCGTGCGCAATAACGATTTTTCGACCTTGCAAGCCTTGCAGGAGGGAATTGACGGCGCCCATGCGCGCGGCAAGCAATTCTTTGTCGCCAGCAATATCTTCGCCCACAACGCCAAGCTGAAAACGTATTTGCGCGACATGGAACCGGTGATCGCCATGCGCCCGGACGCCCTGATCATGGCCGATCCGGGCCTGATCATGATGGTGCGCGACAAATGGCCGGAGATTCCCATCCACCTGTCCGTGCAGGCGAACGCCGTCAACTGGGCCGACGTGAAATTCTGGCACCGCATGGGCCTGACGCGCGTGATCCTGTCGCGCGAGCTGTCGCTCGACGAGATCGAGGAAATCCGCCAGCGCTGCCCGGAAATGGAGCTGGAAGTGTTCGTCCACGGCGCCCTGTGCATCGCCTATTCGGGCCGCTGCCTGCTGTCCGGCTATTTCAACCACCGCGATCCGAACCAGGGCACGTGCACGAATTCCTGCCGCTGGGATTACAAGGTCAAGAATGCCGAGGAAGACGCCAGCGGCGACCTGGGCGGCATGCAGGTGGTGCCGCTGGAATTTCACCAGGCGCTGGCCGAGGCCGACAACAATGCGTTTTCCGCCCTGCACCAGCAGCCGCGCCACCCGCTGGCCGACCAGCCATACTTCATAGAAGAAGCCCAGCGCCCGGGCCAGCTGATGCCGATCCTCGAAGACGAACACGGCACCTACATCATGAATTCGAAGGATTTGCGCGCCGTCGAGCACATCGAGCGCCTGGTCAAGATCGGCGTCGATTCGCTGAAGGTCGAGGGACGCACCAAGTCGCTGTACTACGCGGCGCGCACGGCGCAGGTCTATCGCCAGGCCATCGATGACGCCGTGGCGGGCCGCCCCTTCGATATCAGCCTGCTGGGCCAGCTGCAAGGCCTGGCCAACCGCGGCTACACGGACGGTTTTTACCAGCGCCACCACACGCAGGCGCACCAGAACTACATGCGCGGCGCGTCCGAGGCGGACCGCAGCCAGTACGTGGGCGACGTGCTGAGCGTGGCCGACGGCTGGGCCAGGGTGGAAGTGAAAAACCGCTTCGCCGTGGGCGACCGCATCGAAGCCCTGCACCCGGGCGGCAACCGCGACTTCACCATCGCCCGCATGCTGGCCGATGACGGCAGCGAAATCCAGGTGGCGCCCGGCAGCGGCCACTTCGTGCGCATCGAACTCGACGGAGCGCTGAACAAAGCCTTGCTGGCCCGCTATTTGTAACCGCCAGTCTGCCGCGCGCGGTGGCGAGCAGTTTCCAAGTGTTTGATTTGACAAGAAAAATTCCAGCCGCCACCGTCTAAATAATTTGTTTAGGCTTCAACATTGCTATACGATACGGCCACCCTGCGCCCGGGGGCCTGATCGGCATCCCGTGCGTTCCTGACACGTTCACCGGAATCCCCGATGCCACCTGCCACACCTGCCCTCATCACCAATGACGCCGTCGTCCTCGGCCTGCTCGCCATGACCCTGGGGGGCGTCTTCTGGACCGCCGCCCGCGCCGACGGTTTCTGGAAAAAGTTTTACACGTATATCCCGTCGCTGCTGATGTGCTATCTGATCCCGGCGCTGCTCAACACCTTCGGCATCATCGACGGCAATGCCTCCGGCCTGTACGCCGTGGCGCGCGACTACCTGCTGCCCAGCGCGCTGGTGCTGCTGTGCGTGGCCATCGATTTCGGCGGCATCCTCCGCCTCGGCCCCAAGGCCATCATCATGTTTCTCACAGGAACACTCGGCGTCATGCTGGGCGCCCTCGTCTCCTTCGAGGCCCTGCGTTTGTTCCACCCGGAAACGGTGGCGGGCGACACCTGGCGCGGCATGACCACCGTCGCCGGCTCGTGGATAGGCGGCGGCGCCAACCAGGCGGCCATGAAGGAAGTGTTTGAAGTGGACGCCACGCTGTTCGGCCAGTTCGTCGCCGTCGACGTGCTGGTGGCCAATGTATGGACGGCCGTGCTGCTGTTCCTGGCCGGCCGCGCGGGCGCCTTCGACCGCTGGACCGGTGCCGATTTGTCCGCCATCAATGCGCTCAAGGACAGCATCGAAAGCTACCGTGCCCAGCATGCGCGCGTCGCCAATCTGACCGACATCATGATCATCCTCGGCGTGGGCCTGGGCGTGACGGGCCTGTCGCACTTCCTGGCCGGCCCCATCATCAGCTGGATCAATACCCTGCCAGCCGCATGGCGCCTGCAGGATTACAGCCTGACATCGAACTTCTTCTGGATCGTCGTCCTCGCCACCACCTTCGGCCTGTTGCTGAGCTTTACCCGGGCGCGCAGCCTGGAAGGCGCGGGCGCCTCGACCATCGGCTCGGCCATGCTGTACGTGCTGGTGGCCACCATCGGCATGCACATGGACTTGAAAGCCCTGCTCGACAAGCCCTTCCTGTTCCTGCTGGGTATGATCTGGATCGCCGTCCACGGCGGCCTGATGCTGCTCGTCGCCAAGCTGATCCGCGCACCGCTGTTCTTCATGGCCGTGGGATCGCAAGCGAACATCGGCGGCGCCGCCTCGGCCCCCGTCATCGCCAGCGCCTTCCACCCGGCCCTGGCGCCCGTGGGCGTGCTGCTGGCCGTGCTCGGCTACGCGCTGGGCACCTATGGCGCCTACATCACGGGCTTGATCCTGCGCAGCATGGCGGGGTGATGCCCATCCCGGCTTGAGCAGCCAAACCTGCAATCATGACCGCAACGCCAGCCTTCGGGCTGGCGTTGTCGTTTCCCCACGCAGCTTTCGCAGAGTCCTGAAAACTCCCCACAATGTAGCAGAAACCCCTCAAAACCAAATTTCCGCACCATTTTTGTGCAAAATCTGCGATGATAGTTGCCCAAATAACCGATTACCTCCATGGAATTCTGATGAAATACGCATCTGCCCACGAGTATGTCCAGCATGTCGCCGCACGCAATCCAGGTCAGCCCGAGTTTCTGCAAGCCGTCACCGAAGTCATGGAGAGCTTGTGGCCGTTCCTCGAGCAGCACCCGAAATACGCGGAACAAGGCTTGCTGGAACGCTTGATCGAGCCGGAGCGCGTGGTGATGTTCCGCGTGTCGTGGGTCGATGACCATGGGCAAGTACAAGTGAACCGCGGCTACCGCATCCAGCACAGCATGGCCATCGGGCCGTACAAGGGCGGCATCCGCTTCCACCCGTCCGTCACCCTGTCCGTGCTGAAATTCCTCGCCTTCGAACAGACGTTCAAGAATGCCCTGACCACGTTGCCAATGGGCGGCGGCAAGGGCGGCGCCGATTTCGATCCGAAGGGCAAGAGCCCCGGCGAAGTGATGCGCTTCTGCCAGGCGTTTGTCAGCGAACTGTTCCGCCACGTGGGCTCGGACACGGACGTGCCGGCCGGCGACATCGGCGTGGGCGGGCGCGAAGTGGGCTATATGGCCGGCATGATGAAAAAGCTCAGCAACCGCGCCGATTGCGTGTTTACGGGCAAGGGCGCCAGCTTCGGCGGTTCGCTGATGCGTCCGGAAGCGACGGGCTACGGCACCGTGTATTTCGCCGAAGAAATGTTGAAAACGCGGGGCCGCTCCTTCGAAGGCATGCGCGTGTCCGTCTCCGGCTCGGGCAACGTGGCGCAGTACGCAGTGGAAAAAGCCATGGCCATGGGCGCGAAAGTCATCACCGTCTCCGATTCCAGCGGCACCGTCATCGACGAAGCCGGTTTTACGCCGGAAAAGCTGGCCATCCTGATGGAGGTCAAGAACCATCTGTATGGCCGGGTCAGCGATTACGCCGCGCGCACGGGCGTGCGCTTCGAAGCGGGCGTGGCACCATGGCATGTGCCGGTCGACATCGCCCTGCCCTGCGCCACGCAAAATGAACTGAACATCGACGACGCGCGCCTGCTCATCGCCAATGGCGTGCAATGCGTGGCCGAAGGCGCCAACATGCCCACCACCATCGAGGCGGCGAAAGCGTTCGAGGCGGCCGGCGTGCTGTATGCGCCGGGCAAGGCCAGCAATGCGGGCGGCGTGGCCACGTCCGGCCTGGAAATGAGCCAGAACGCGGCCCGCATTTCCTGGCCGCGCGAGGAAGTCGACGCGCGTCTGCTGCAGATCATGCAAGGCATCCACGCCGCATGCAAGCAGTACGGCACGCGCGCCGACGGCACCGTCAGCTATGTGGATGGCGCCAATATTGCCGGCTTCGTGAAAGTCGCCGATGCCATGCTGGCGCAGGGGGTCATTTGACCCAATGACAAAATCTGGGGTCGGACCCTCAGGGTCCGACCCCGGCCCTTGCGTTTGGGGTTAACGCATCTCGGGCTTCATCAGGCTCTTGCGGCTGATGGTCCGGCCCGACACCATGAACTCGCCATTGCCCCGGTAATGCAGGGTTTCGGGCAGCTTGGGCGAAGTGGCCACGTGGGCTTTCACGCACTCGAAGATGAAGAAGCCGCCCTTCGGGTTGCCCGCCACCTGGGCCAGCTTGCATTCGAAGTTGGCGTAGCACTCGGCGATCAGCGGCGCGCCCACCTGCTCGGCCGGCTGCGCCGTCAAGCCGAAGGCGGCGAATTTGTCCGTATCTTCGCCGCTGCAATTACCGATGGCGACCATCTGGTCGACCATGTCGGCCGTGGGCAGGTTGATCACGCATTCCATGCTGCGCTTGATCATTTCATAGCTGTGGTTGGCGTCGGAAATGAAGCAGCCCAGCAACGATGGTGACAATTCCATCAGCATGTGCCAGGCCATGGTCATGACGTCGCTCTCGCCCTTCCAGGTGGAACTGACGAGCACCACCGGCCCCGGCTCAAGGAAGCGCCGGATATCGGCGACGGGGTAATCTTCTTTGTGATAATTTTTCATGCAGTCTCCAGGACGCGGTACGCCATAGCATAGCCGAACGGCGCCGCGCCAGGCGCGCGGCTGGCCGGCGGCGGAGCTGTCTCATCCATGCCGCGATTTGTGCCGTTCGTCGCAAATTTCTCCACCTTGGAGATGTTGCAACATAGAATACACTGATCAACTACTCGAGGAAACCGCCATGCGCCATCTGTTCCAGTTGTCCGTCCTGTCCCTTGCTTTCGCCGCGCCCCTCGCGCATGCCGACGAGCAGGCGCGCACGGTCGGCGCCTTCAACGCCATCGATATCCGCGGCCCTATCAGCATCGAAGTGGAATCGGGCAAGGAGCAGACCCTGCTGCTGCGCGGCGACCAGAAATTCCTCAGCGGCGTGATCACGGAGGTGGTCGACGGCGAGCTGAAAATTTCCATGAAGGACAAGGACATCAAGAAGACCGAGGGCGACCCGCGCATCATCATCACCATGCCCACCTTGCGCAAGCTGATCGCGGAAGGCGCGGGCGAGAAGATCTTGACCAAGCTCAATGGCCCAAGAGTCGACATCAGCTACAAGGGCGCGGGCCGCCTGGCCGCCGATGGCCAGGTCGACTGGCTGCGCCTGAAGGCGCAAGGCGTGGGCGAAGTCGACACGAAAGCCTTGCTGGCAAAGAATGTCGACGTCAATTTCGACGGCATCGGCTCCGTCAAGGTGTATTCCTCGGGCGAACTGAACGCCGTCGTGCGCGGCATGGGCGAACTGATTTATTACGGCAAGCCGAAGATCGTGCACAAGTCGATCGCCGGCATCGGCAGCGTGAATGCCGCCAAGTAAGTTTTCCTGAAAATAACAAGGCCATCAGGCCGCTGGAGACCGCATGACCGCTTTGCAAGATACCGATGCGCCGCTGGTGCTGCGCGACGAGCACGATGGCCTCGTCACCCTGCGTTTGAACCGCCCCCTGCAATTCAATGCCCTGTCCGAAGCCATGCTGGCGGCGCTGCAGGCCGAACTCGACCTCATCGCGCAGCAGCCCGACGTGCGCTGCGTGGTGCTGGCCGCAGAAGGCAAGGCGTTTTGCGCGGGCCACGATTTGCGCCAGATGCAGGCCACGCGCCAGCTTGCGTATTATCAAACCCTGTTCGCGCAATGCTCGCGCGTGATGCAAGCCATTCAAACCTTGCCCGTGCCCGTGATTGCCCGCGTGCACGGCATCGCCACGGCGGCCGGCTGCCAGCTGGTCGCCAGCTGCGACCTGGCCGTGGCGGGCGCGTCCGCCCGCTTTGCCGTGTCCGGCATCAACGTGGGCCTGTTCTGCGCCACGCCGTCCGTCGCCCTGTCGCGCAATGTCTCGCCCAAGCGGGCCTTCGACATGCTGGTGACGGGCCGCTTCATCGACGCCGACACGGCCGCCGACTGGGGCCTGATCAACGAAACCGTGGCCGACGCGGCGCTCGACGAGGCCGTGGCGCGCCTGGCGCAGCAGATCATGGCGAAAAGCCCGACGGCCATCCGCTACGGCAAGGCCATGTTCTACCGGCAGCGCCAGCTGCCGCTGGACGAGGCGTATGCGTATGCGGGCGACGTGATGGCGCGCAATATGATGGAAGAGGATGCGGAGGAAGGCGTTGCCGCGTTTTTGGAGAAACGGCCGCCCGGCTGGGCGCGGCCTTGAGTACCTGACCGAACCTACTGCGCGTCGGTATAGGCAGCCTGCGATGCTCACCGTACTTCAGTACGGTTGCGCTTCTCGGCTACCTCTCCCTTCCGCTCGCTACGGTTCTGTCAGGTACTCTTGGACTTCCTGGTCTTAACGACTGTCCTTCATCTGCTGCTGCACGGAAAGACTCAGCTTGCCCAGGTCTTCCTTGCCCAGCAGCGGCAATTGCGCCAGCAGCTGCATCAGGGTGGAACTGCCCGTCACGTCCAGTTCGGACGACTGCACCAGCACCGTGCCGGCGCCCGTGAAGTCGATCTGCTTTTCCTCGCCCGACAAGGTAAAACCCGTGAGTGCGCCGGCGGCCGAGGCCCAGCCCTGCACGTGGGCGTAGTCGTAGTGATACGACGGGCTGGGGCAATCGGCCCAGCCCAGCACGGCCTGCTCGTCCACGCGGCACGGCAATTCCAGGAAGTGCACGGGGCCGTTCGACGAGGCAATCACTTTGCCCGTGCCTATCATGGTGAGATAACCGGGCAAGGTCGATTCCTGGCAGATCACGTCCTTGGTAAAACCCAGCAGGTTTTTCGCGCGGATGGTCATGTTGGCGTCGTCCAGGTCGTAGCAGGCCAGGTCGTTGCCGTTGTCGCCCAAAATTAATTGGCCCTGGCCTTGCGCCACGACAAAGTGATGCACGTATTTCGGCGCATTGAAGGCATTGCGCACGATCAAGTCGAGCACGCTGCTGCCCATGGCTTCGAAGCGCAGCTCGCCATAGAAGGCGATCATCTTGCCCTTGCGAATGAAGATCTGTTCCTTGACGTCGATGACATACGAAAAACGGTTCAGCTTATCGTTCTTCGGCAAGGTATCGGGGGTGTAAATCGTCATGGCTTACCTTTCGCTCGCTTGGATGTAGACCGTGCCCTGGCCCGTGAACTTCACCTGGTAGGATTCGCCGGACGCCTGGCCGACGAAGGTTTTCCAGTTCAGGTCCGTGACGATGGTCGAGCCCAGCTGCCCCGTGTGGCCGATATACGCTTGCGGATCGACAAAGACGGGCACATCCGGCGTGACGGGCAAGCCGATGGCATTGCCGTCGGACAAAATCGCCACTTCGCCCGTGCCTTGCAGGGTGGTGGTAAACAAGCCCTGGCCCGTGGCCATGCCGCGCACCACGCCCTGCACGCCGCCCTGGTTGCCCAGGAACATGGTGCCGGCCGTCAGGCGCGCATCGAAGGCCAGCAGGGAGTCGCTTTCCACATAGAAAGTTTCGCCGCGCACGGGGACGATGGTGACGAACAGGCCGCCCTGCGCATAAAACACGCTGCCCGTGCCGCGCGCCGACATCAGGGCGTAACCCTCGTTCGTGACGGCGCGCATGGCCAGGCTTTGCACGCCCTGGCCGGCCAGGAAGGAGCGGCTGAACGCCACGTCGCCCTGGTAGGACACCATGGCGCCCTTGCGCGCGTACACTTCTTCATTGCCGAGTTTGACCTCAAGCATCTTTTCATTGATCTGCTGATAGACAGGCATGGCGGGTCCTCGCTGACTTAACGTTCGGCGGGCTGGATGAACACCACGCCCTGGCCTGTGAATTTATGCTGGTACGATTCGCCCGAGCTCTGGCCGATCATGGTGCGCCAGTTGACATCAAAAACGAATTCCTGGCGGATATCGCCCTTGAAGCCGACGAAGGCATCCGGGTCCACGCGCAGCGGGTGAGAAGGCGTCACTTCCAGCATGATCAGGTTGCCGCGCGAAATGACGGCCAGGTTGCCGTGGCCTTCGACGGTGGTGGAAAACAGGCCCTGGCCGGAACTGGCGCCGCGCAGGCCCGCAAAGCTGGTGCCCGTCTTCAGGCCCGTGTCGTAGGCCAGCAGGCTGCTGCTTTCGATGGTCAGCTTTTCGCCGGCCAGCGCCATGACGGTGATCTCGGCCGCATTCTGCGCGAAAAACACCGTGCCGCTGCCTGAAGCCTGCATCAGCTGCATGCCTTCGTTCGTCACCTTGCGCTTGAGCGCGCCGAAGATGCCTTCGCCGCCCAGCAGGGATTTCTCAAATTTGATGCTGCCCGTGTAGGCGACCATGGCGCCGGCAATCGCCAGCACTTTTTCATCCTGCAGGCGCACTTCCAGCAGGCGGTCGGTATTGGTGCGGAAACTGGTCACGCGCGACTCCCCAAGAATGCCAGGGCACAAAGCCATGGCTGTTCGACAAGATACCGGGGGCGTTGCCTCCATGCAAGTGCTATTCCTCCCGGACGGGGTGCGTGCATAAAAAAGGCGCGCCCGGAGGCACGCCTTTGTTCGTACCATGAACGACTTACTCGGCCAGTACCGGCCTGGCGCTACGCGCGTTCTGGAACAGCGGCACGGGATCATTGGTATTGACCTCGACCACCGTGACGCCCTGCACCACGCCGCCCACCTGGTAGCCGACGGCGCCCAGGTGGCGCTTGCCTTCGGCCAGGTTGGACCAGCTCAGCGAGACAGACGCCGTGCCGCCCACGTAGGCCGTCCCCGGCATCAGCGCCTTGAAGTTGCCGTTGTTCAAGCCCGGCGCCAGCACCCACGACGACAGGGTGTAGTCGGCCTGGCCGTTTTGCGGCGCGAAACCGATCACGCACACCTTGTAGGTGCCGGCGGCGGGCAGGCGCAGTTCCACTTGCTCATTGGAACTTTCATTGCCGCTGCTGCCGACCAGCACATTGGCGGCGTTGTAGACCTCCATGTCCATGTCGGTATTCGCGCCGCCCGTCGTTTCCGCGTCGTAGGTGGCAAAGCGCGCCGCCAGGGTGCCGGCCGGGACCACCACGTTGTGCACGTTCACGCCCGTGGCGCCGCCGGCCTTGCAGGCGGCCGAAGCGGCGGCGCCCGTCGCCGCCTGGCCGATCGTGCGCGACTCGCGCACGGCTTCGACGAGACCCGACTTGACGCCGACCAGCGCGCCCGTGAAGCCCGTGCCCAGGGTCAGCACCTTGCTGCCCGAGGCCGCTTCGCTGCTGACCAAAGGAATGGCGGCCAGCGAGGTGCCGCGCGCCGTCAGCGGGCTGCGCACCGTGTGCGTGCCATCCGTCCAGCTCAGGGCGCCGTAGGTCCAGGTATTGGCCGGCGCCGTGGTGCGCGTCAGCTTGACCTGGTACTGGCCCTTGGCGCCGGGCGCCAGGCTCAGGCTCGCGGGCGTCACCGCCACCGTGTAGCCGGGCAGGCTGGCCGAGACGTTGTAGACGGCGCTGCTGGCGCCCACGTTCGTCACCGTGCGCGTCAGCACCTGCGTGCCCAGCACGTTGGCCGCCGTCAGCGACGCCAGGTTCAGGTTGTAGGCGGGAATGGTGCCGACGGCCTGGCAGGTGGCGGCCGTGTAGACCTTCAGGTTCAGGCCGCACAGGAAGCGCGCATAGTCGATTTCCGACATGTCGTACACGAGGCCGGGATCGGCCGCGCTGTTGGGCGCGATATGGCCGGCGCCCTGGCCCCATGGCAGCTGGCCCGACGTCTTCGCCGTGGCATCCCACGACACGGAACCGTTCAAGCCATCGGAATACGTGCTGAAGGCCGTCGTCATCAGCGCCGACTTGATGGCCGCGGGCGACCAGCTCGGGTGCTGCTGCTTGAGCAGCGCCGCCACGCCGGCCACGTGCGGGCTGGCCATCGAGGTGCCGGAATAGAAATCCCACTCCGCCGCCGGCGCCGCGCCGCCGGCCGCCACGGCGTCGCGCTGCGCCGGCGTCAGGTCGGCCGTCACGCCGGCCAGCACGTTGGTGCCGGGCGCGGACAGGTCCGGTTTCAGAATGTTTGCGTTGGCCACGTTCGGCCCGCGCGAGGAGCGGTCGCTGACGATGGGCGCCTGCACCGTCGTGTCGGCAATCGTATGGATTTCGCCCAATGCCGCCGCGCCATCGGGCGTCGCCGCCATGAAGGCCTTCAGCGCGTCGCCCTGCGCCTGCGCCAGGTGCACGGTCGACAGCACGTGCGCCTGGTTGATGACGGTGTTGGCGCCGCCGGCCACGTTGGCGATGACCACGCCCGCCGCGCCCGCCGTCCTGGCGTTCGCGCTCTTGTTGACCAGCACGTTGCCGCCACGGTCGCACACGAGCACCTTGCCCGCCACTTTCGCCGGGTCCAGATACGCCGGGGCGGCATCGGCCGCGCCGAAGCAGCGCAGCAGGTTGACGTCCGTCGGCGGCACGCCGGCCAGGCCCGCGTCGCGCGAGCGGATCAGCGGCAGCGCCGGCGTATTCGCGTTGCTCGATGCGCCTTCCAGCTTGCTGCCGTTGCTGAGGATGACATTGCCCGCATACAGGCGGTTGTGGGTGGAATTGGCCACCGTTGCCAGCCAGGGGCTGATGTGCGAGACGGGCGCCGGCACGTCGGGCGCCGGCGTGGCCGGGCCGGAATTGCCGCCGGAGGTGGCGACGAACACGCCGGCCGCCGCCGCGCCGAGGAAGGCGACTTCCGTCGGCTCGTCGAAGGCGCCGCCGCCCGCGTTCGGGCCGATGGAAAAGTTGATGACGTTGACGCCATCCTTGACCGCCTGGTCGATGGCGGCCACGCTGTCGGCCGTGGCGCAGCCGTTGCGGCCCGTCGAGGCGGCCGTCCAGCAGACTTTATAGGCGGCGATGCGGGCGCGCGGCGCCATGCCGGAAGCCTTGCCCAGCGACACGCCGTTCGAGGTGGCGATGGCGCCATTGTTGCCGCCGGCCGTGGAGGCCGTGTGCGTGCCGTGGCCGCCGTGGCCCGTCAGGCCGGCAACGGAATCGCGCGGCGACAAAAATTCCGTCCAGTGCAGGGCCGACGTGGCGGCGCGGTAGTAGCGCGCGCCGATCAGCTTGTTGTTGCAATTCTCGGCGCCAAAGCCTTCGCCCGTCTGGCAACTGCCCTGCCAGCTGGCCGGCGGCGCGCCGTACACGACATTGCTGCCGCTGTGGCTGGGCACGCCGTTCTCGTCGAGACGGTCGGCAAAGGCCGTGTTCTCGGGCCAGATGCCGCTGTCGACGATGCCGATGATGATGTCTTCGCCCGCGTGCGTCTTGCCGCCCAGCTGCTCCCAGATGCCGCCCGGCTTGTCCAGGCCCAGGAAAGTGGGCGTGTAGCTGGTGTCGAGCTGCAGGATGGAGTCGGCGCTGATGCTGGCCACGCCGCTGTTCTTCTTCAGGGCCCGCACTTCATCGTCCGTCAGCAGGGCGGAAAAGCCGTTGAAGACGACGCTGTACTGGTGCGTGATCTGCGCCGCGCCGACGGTTTCGGCCACGGCGGCCTGTTTGCTGTCGAGATAGCTCAGGTAGGCCTGCACGTCGGCGGCGCCCACGTTGATGCGCGCGCCCGGGGCCGGCCTGGTGGCGGCCAGGCCGTCGACCTGGCCCGTGTAGGTGGCGGCCGGCTTGTCGACCAGTTGCACGATGTAGGAGCGGCGTTCCTGCGCCTGCGCCGTTTGCGCCAGGCTGGCGGCCAGCAGGAGGATGGCGAGGGAAACGGGACGTAGTTTCATCTCACGCTCCTTGCACGGTGAACGCGGCGAACTTGCCGCTGCGGCGGCGCGCAACCATGCCGATGGCGCCCAGGCCGGCCAGCAGCAGCATATACGTCGACGGTTCCGGCACGGCGCTGATATTGATGTTGTCGAGCGCGAACTGGCCCTGGTTAAAGGCGGGGAAATCGAGGGAATTGCTGCATACGCCAGTGTCATTGAAAATGCAGGCGCTGAAGGTCAGGCCCGTAAACGCATGGTTGCCGAAGCCGCTCAGCAGGGAAGCGCTCTGGAAATGGTAATTGCCATCGCTGCCCTGGCCGGGAAACGCCAGCGAGGTGCTGATCACCTGGCCGTTGCTGAGGGTGCCGCTCAGCTGCAGCTGGCCCCACTGCATGTCGGGCAAGCCGGAGACGGGGGCGATGAAGGAATAGTCGAAACCGGCCAGGCTGAACGCCTGGTGGTCGGCGCGCGAAAAATTCACGCCGCCATCGTTGAGGATGGCCAGGTAATTGCCGGTGGCGCCCTGCGGGCAGGCGGCGATATCGCACGACGAGCCCACGCGGCCATCGAGGATGGCGCCCACGCCGCTGACGCCGCCGCTGGCCGCCGTCGTCGGGTCGGCCAGGAAATGCAGGTTGTAGCTCGAGGTATTGAGCGTCTGCCCGCTTGCATACACGTCGGGACGCAAGCTGTCGAAGGTCAGGATGCTGGCCGTGGCGGACGCCGAAGACAGCAGCGCCAGCGTGGCCAGGGCGGATAACAGGGTTGTGCGACCGCGGGTAGCGGAGCGATGGACGGTGGCGGGCGATACCCGCACTGCACATGATGAGCGATTCATTCTGGTCCCTTGATTGTTGTGGATAGAGAGGTCGGCAGGTCTGGCGCCCGCTTGCAGCTTTTTCACAAAAGTGCCAATAAATATAGCAAATTGCATAAAATAAATATCATATTTTTAATATCATTTATTTATTTTTTATCTAACATCCCGAAACTTTGTTTTGTCTCGTCTATGAACATTTGACGAATCTCAACGTTACATCCGCACAACGGCCAGCGCGTCGTCAAACGTGCGCGCCTGCATCTGCCGGCAACTTCGGATAAGCTGGAAAACCGCGCCTGGCGTCAGCGTCACGGCGCACCGTCACATCGCGGTACACCTGTTCCATCCTGGAACACCCCGCCCGGCCCCGCCGCCCATGCGGCGCGCCCACGCCCGCCCGGCGGCGGTGGCATGAAGATTGCAGAACATCGGCATCGACCGTGCTCGGGGAGCGTGCATCATGGAACACTATCAATTGAGCGCCCGGGCCAGCACGCGCGGCAGGCCGGCACGCGCCGTCCTGCTGGCCTGCGTGCTGGCGCCGGCGTTTTTCCTGCTGGCCGCCAGGCTGGACCTGTCGGAAAGGCTGGCGCGCGCACTCTGGCGCCAGGAGCACTGGCAACTTGACGAGCTGGCCCTGAGCCTGCTGCTGCTGGCGCTGGCGCTGGCCGGCTTTGCCGTGCGGCGGGGGCGCCAGGTGGCGGTCCTGCTGGCGCAAAACCGGGCGCTGACGCAGCGCCTGATGCGCGCGCAGGAAGACGAGCGCTGCGCGCTGGCGCGCGAGCTGCACGATGAAGTGGGACAGGATTGCACGGCCATCCGCGCCGCCGCCAGCTACATCCTGCGCGCGCGCGACGGCGACCAGGCAAATGTGCAGGCCTGCGCGGCCAGCATCGCCCGCTCGTCGGAAGCGCTGCATGCGATGGTGCGCACCATGCTGCGCCGGCTGCGCCCGCCCGCGCTCGACAGCCTGGGACTCGATGCGGCCCTGCAGGCGCTGTGCGACAGCTGGGCGCAGCAGCACGGCATCGCCTGCCGCTACGCGTCGCACGCCATCCCCGCCGGCCTCGACGACAGCACGGCCACCGCCATCTACCGCCTGGTGCAGGAAGGCTTGACGAACGTGGCGCGCCACGCGGGCGCTGACAGCGCCACGGTGGAATTGCGCGCCGATGCGCACGGCATCCTGCACCTGACCATGGAAGACAATGGCCGGGGTTTGCGCCAGGACAACACCGAATACAGCGGATTCGGCATGCTGGGCATGCGCGAGCGCGTGGCGGGCATGCGCGGCCATATCCGCTGGATCAGCGCGCTGGGCAAGGGCCTGCGCATCGAAGTGGCGATGCCCCTGACGGCTGGCGCGGCATGAACGCGGCGCTGGCCCCGATCCGCGTGATGCTGGTGGACGACCACCCGGTGGTGCGCTCCGGTTACCGGCGCCTGCTGGAGCAAGGCGGCGACATCGCCGTCGTGGCCGAGGCGGGCAATGGCGAAACGGCGTATGCGCTGCACCAGGAACAGGCGCCCGACGTCTGCGTGACGGACTTGTCCATGCCCGGCATCGGCGGCCTGGAATTGCTGCGCAAGCTGCTCGCGCGCGATGCCAGCGCCCGCGTGCTGGTATTTACCATGCACGACACGCCGCAGCTGATCGCGCGCGCGTTTGAGGGTGGCGCCTGCGGCTTCGTCAGCAAGCAGGCCGACCCGGAACACCTGGTCGACGCCGTGCGCGCCGCCCACGCGGGCCGGCGCTACCTGGACCCGCACAGCGCGCCCGCCGTGCTGCAGGGCACGGCCCGCAGGGAAGCGGACCGGTTGAGCAGCCTGAGCCAGCGCGAATTCGAAATCTTCCGCCTGCTGGCCGCCGGCCGCAGCGCCGCCGACTGCGCCCGCCTGCTGCACCTGAGCAGCAAGACGGTGGCCAACCACCAGACCTGCATCAAGGAAAAGCTCGACGTGCCCGGCCCCGCCGCCCTCGTCCACCTGGCGCTGCGCAATGGCATTATTGAAAATACCCACCCTTAAAATGCATAGCGCAGGCCCGCATTCACGCTGCGCGGCGCGCCGGCCGCGTAAAACGTCGCGTTGACCATCGGATAGTCGCCGTTCACGGCGGGCAGCGGGCGGGCGGCGAAATTGCCGCTGGCGTCGAAGCCCGTGGCGCCCAGCTGGGCCGCCGTCGCATACTTGCGGTCGAACAGATTATTCACCTGGGCGAACACGCTCAGGCGCGGCGTCAGCTGGTATTTGCCGTTCAGCTCGACCACGGCGTAGCCGCCGCTCTTGCCGGACCCCAGGTAAGACGGGCCGCCCGCCTGGTGCCGGTTGTTTTCATTGCCGCGCGCGTAAGCGCTCGACACGGCCGTCATGGCCAGTCCCACCGTCCAGTCGCGTCCGCCCTGATAGTCCATGTGCGCTTTCAGGATATGGCTGGGCGTCAGCGGTATCCTGTTGCCGGGCGTGATGACGATATTGCCTTCCAGGCCGGGAGCCGGCGCATCGCTGCTGCTGTTGGCGCTGCCGTTGACGGTTTCGCGGCTTTGATACGTCGCCTGCAGCCATGTGTAGTTGACGCCGAAGTCCAGCGCGCCGGCCTTGCCGTCGGCCGCCAGCTCCACGCCCTGGTGGCGCGTCTTGCCGAAATTCTTGAAGTAGCCGAAACCGGCCTGGTTGTCGGCCACGAACAGGATATCGTCGTGGTTTTCCGCGCGGAACAGGCCCGCGCTCCAGCGCGCCACGTCGCCCCATGGTCCGCGCAGGCCCGCTTCCCACGTCTTGGTGACGACCTGTTTCAAGGGCGGGTCGCCGGCCATGGCGTTGGGCAGGCGGCAGGGGTTTTCCGGGTCGGCGCAACCGAGTTCGATGGCCGTCGGCGTGCGGCTGCCTTCGTTGTAGCCGAGGTAGGCGCTCACGCCCTTCGCCGGCGCATAGGCCAGGCCGATGGCGGGATTGAAGCGGCTGAAACGGTGGTCGCCGTCGAGCGAGCCGCTGCCGCCGCCCGGCGTGATGGCGTCGCGGTTGCGCACGGTGCTGCGGTTGTAGCGGCCGGAGACGGTCAGGGTCAACGCTTGATTCAGCGCCATGCTGTCGCTCGCATACACGCTCCACGTGCGCATGCGCCCGCTCAAGTCGACGCGCTTGTCGACGGGCGTGCCGTCGTCGTCGATTTGCGTGCCGTCGGCGAAGAAGTTGACGGGCGTGATGCTGCGGTCCGGGTTCAGATAGCCGAACTGGCTGCTCTGGCGGAACGTGGCGTGGCTGGCATCGAAGGCGGCGCCGGCCGTGATGCTGTGGCGCGCGCCGGCCAGGTCGGCCAGCACGGTGAGCTGGCCTGACAAGCCATAGTTTTCCTGCTCGGTATGGCTGCGGTTGAGCATGCCGTTGCATTTTTCGGCCGGTTCATCGTTGAGCAGCACGTTGGCGATGCAGCGCCATTTCGGGAATGGCGTATTGCTTGCATTCGCCCCGCTGGCGGGAAAGCCCGTGTAGCCGGCCGCCGCCAGCGCCGCCCGTTCGGCCGCGCCGGGCTGGTAGACGGACTGGTCGAGCGACTCGTCGTTCAGGTCGCCGTTAAACGTGTGCGTGTCGATCTTGCGGTAGTACACATTGCCGGAGAGCAGCAAGCCAGCGCCGGCCTGGTGCCTGCCGGTCAGATTCAACAGAGTGGACTTGTTCTGCGTCAAATCGGGCTTGGTGTAGACGCTGCGGTAGTCGCGCGCCAGCATGCGCTGCTCCTGCAAGCCGTTGCCCGTCAGCGCATTGTCCGCGCGGGCCACGGTGACGGCGATATCCGTGCGCGCATCGCTCCAGCCCAGCTTGCCAAACACCTGGCGCACGTCGGACGGGGAATCGTCGCGCCAGCCGTCTTCGCTGAAACGGTTGCCCGTCACGTACCAGTGCCAGCCGCTGGCATGGCTGCCGCCATGCTCGAATTCGACAGCACGCCGCTGGTGCGAGCCCAGGCGCGCCTCGACGGCCGCGCCGGGGCTGCTCTTGCCATCCTTGGTCTGCAGGGCCAGCGCGCCGCCCAGGGTGTTCAGGCCGAACAGGGGGTTGGAGCCAGGCATCAGGGTCAGCGATTCAATCGCCATGCGCGGAATCAAGTCCCAGCTGACGACGTCGCCGAACGGCTGGTTCAGGCGCATGCCGTCCAAGTACACGGACAGGCCTTGCGGCGTGCCCAGCAGGGGCGAGGCCGTATAGCCGCGGTAGCTGACGTCGGGCTGGAAGGGGTTGTTCTGCACCTCGTTCACAACCACGCTGCCCAGGTTGCGGCGCAGGAAGGCGGAAATGTCGAGCGCGCCACTGGCGGCGATCTGCTGCGCGCCGGCCGTCTGCACGGGCGCGGCCAGGGCATCGCGCGGCTGCTCCACGGTGGGCAGCGGCATGCTGCCCGTGATGATGACTGTCGGCAAGTCGCCCGAGGCAGCCAGGCTGATGGCCGCGCTGGCGTCAGCGGCAAGGTCTGCGGCCTGCGCCTGGCACAGCGCCATGGCGGCGGCGGCCAATAAAGTCAGTTTCATGCGTATCCCCGTTTTTATCGTGGTTTTTATGACTGTCCAGTATCGGACAGCCACCGGGGATGGGCTAGGGAAAAACTCCCGCCGTGCCGGGCAAGGGTAACAAAGTCAACGCTGCAAAGGCAGGTAACTCTGCTTAAGCTGGCGCAACACAAAGCTCGATTTGCTGTGGCGGATGCCGGGAATTTTATACAGGCGCTCGCGCAGCAGGCGTTCGTAGTCGCGCGTGTCGCTGACGGCAATGCGCAGGTAGTAATCGTAGTCGCCCGAGACGAGAAACGCTTCCAGCACTTCCGGGATCATGGCCAGCGCGTGGCCGAACTCGAACAGGGCCTGGTCGGAATGGTCGTCCAGCGTGACTTGCACGATGACGGTATCGGCCAGCCCCACCTTGGCCGCGTTGACGTTCACCGTATAACCCTCGATGACGCCATCGTCCTCCATGCGCTTGATGCGCGCCCAGCACGGCGACGAGGTCAGGCCCACCTTGGCGCTCAGCTCGTGCAGGCTGATGCGGGCATCCTGCTGCAGGGCCGCCAGGATGGCGAGGTCGAATTTATCCAGCTTCATTCTGTTCTTTCACTATTTTGCAGCAAATTTTGCTCAATAATGCATTCTATACGAGAAAACCAGCAGCCTTTTCTGCCGCATCAGGCAGAAAATAAGGCCATGAAACCCGATCCCGCTCCCCTCCTCGCGCACGCCTCCCACAACGGCGCCAGCACCCTGATCGACACCCTGCTGGCGCTCGGCGTCGACACCGTCTTCGGCTACCCGGGCGGCGCCGTGCTGCCCCTGTACGATGCGCTGCACGCCCAGCCCCGGCTGCGCCATATTCTCGTGCGCCACGAACAGGCGGCCGTGCACGCGGCCGAAGGCTATGCGCGCAGCACGGGCCGGCCCGGCGTCGTCTTCGTCACGTCCGGCCCCGGCATGAGCAACACCACCACGGGCTTGCTCGACGCCCTGTGCGATTCGATCCCCGTCATCTGCATCAGCGGCCAGGTGGCCACCACCAGCATCGGCACCGACGCCTTCCAGGAATGCGACGCGCTGGGCATTTCGCGCCCCGTCACCAAGTGGAACCGGCAAATCCGCGCGGCCGACGAAACGGCCGACGTCGTGCGCGAAGCGTACGCGCAAGCCACGCAAGGCCGGCCCGGCCCCGTGCTGGTCGACTTTCCCAAGGATCTGCAGCTGGCGCCGGTGCAGGCAACAACGGTGCCTGCCCCTTGCGCCCCGGCCCCGCTGCCGCCGCCGGCAGCCTCCGATCTCGAACAGGCCGCCAGCCTGATCGCCGCCGCCCGCCGGCCCGTGTTCTATGGCGGCGGCGGCCTCGTCAATTCCGGCCCGGAGGCCTGCGCCGCGTTTCAACAACTGGTGAAACTGGCGGCCGCGCCGTGCACCCTGACCTTATTGGGCCTGGGCGCCTTTCCCGCCTCGCACCCGGCCTTCCTCGGCATGCTGGGCATGCACGGCACGCTGGAGGCGAACCTGGCCATGCACCATGCCGACCTGGTCATTTGCGTCGGCGCCCGCTTCGACGACCGGGTGACGGGGCGGCTGGACGCCTTTTGTCCTGGCGCAAAGGTCATCCACATCGATATCGACCCGGCGTCCATCGGCAAGGTGGTGCGCGCCGACGTGGCCCTGCGCGGCGACTGCGCGCCCGTGCTGGCCGCGTTGCTGGCGCAGCTGCGCGGGCGGTTGCTGGCGGACCGCCAGCCGTGGTGGCGGCGCATCGACGGCTGGCGCGCGCAGGACTCGCTGGCGTTCGACGATACGCCGGACGTCATCGCGCCGCAGGCGCTGATGCGGCGCCTGCAGGCGGCGCTCGACAGCATGGACAGCGGCGACGCCCTCGTCTCCACCGACGTGGGCCAGCACCAGATGTGGGCGGCGCAGCATCTGCGCTTCGAGCAGCCGCGCCGCTGGCTGACCTCGGGCGGCGCCGGCACCATGGGCTATGGCTTGCCGGCCGCCATAGGCGCGCAGATCGCCCACCCCGAAAAATGCGTGGTGTGCGTCAGCGGCGACGCCTCGATCCTGATGAATATCCAGGAACTGGCCACGGCCGTGCAGCACCGTCTGCCCGTCAAGGTGGTGTTGTCGAACAATGGCTACATGGGCATGGTGCGCCAGTGGCAGGAACTGATACACGGCGGGCGCTACAGCCACAGCTACACCGAAGCGCTGCCCGATTTCGTCGCCCTGGCGCGCGCGTTCGGCTGGCAGGCGCGCACGGTCTCCCGGCGCGAGGAACTCGACGCAGCGCTGGCGGACTGCCTGGCATCGAGCGGCCCCTACTTCCTTGACGTGCGCGTGCACGGCGCGGAAAACTGCTTCCCCATGCTGGCGCCCGGCGCGGGGCACCATGAAGTCACTTTGGCAAAAGGCGTGGTATTTCAAGAAAAAAATAGCATTACTCAGCGTCCCGATGCCTGACAAAACCGTAGCGGGCGGAAGGGAGAGGTGGCCAAGAAGCGCAACCGTACTGTAGTACGGTGAGCATCGCAGGCCGCCTATACCGACGCGCAGCAGGTTTGGTCAGGCATTCACTACGCCCATATCCGGTAGACCCAGTAGCTTTCATCGTCGCGGATGGCGCGCGCCAGCTCGGTGGGGCTCAAGCCCGTGATTTCGCGCGTCTCGCGGCAGAAATGCGCCTGGTCGGCGTAACCGCCGCTGGCGGCGATATCGGACCATGACACCGCGCCCTGCAGGATGGCGCCGCGCTCGTCGAGGAACAGCTGTTCCGCGCGGCGCATGCGGCGCAAGGTGCGCATGGGCTGGCCGGCCCAGGCCTTGATGCGGCGCTCGATATGGCGCACGCTGCTGGCCAGCCCCGTCGATGCGGCCTGCACGCCCAGGCGGCGCACCCAGTCCTGCACGGCGCCGGCAGGATGGTCGCTGCCCTTGCGCGCCGCCAGCCAGCGCGGCGCGAGAAAGTCTTCCACCAGGCTGACGCGGGCGGCATCGTCGGGCGCGGCCAGCACGGCGTCGGACAGGGCCAGCCAGTCCGTGCCAAACACGGCGTCGAGCGGGCGGAACCGGTCCAGCAAGGCATCCATCGATACGCCCGTCAAGGCATGCAGGGCGGCCGGATAAAACATCACGACAAACGAGTGCACGGGACCGGGGTTGTAGCTGACCAGCGGATACGAGCGGGGGCCGCCGAACAGCGCGGGCGGCATGCGCACGTCCGGCAGCGACAGGCCCGGCCCGGCCGCTTCCACGTCGCCGGCGACGGTCCAGATGATGCTGCACATGGGCGCGGCGGGAAAACGGTTCAGGCGCTGGGCCGGCGGCAGGAGCGCGCAGCCCGTGGTGTCGCGCACGAGGATGGCGCGCACGCAGGAAGCGAGCGCGGCGCGCGGCGCGATCAAACGGGTCAGGGGCAGAGGGGCGGCAGGCATGGCGACGATTGTACCGGCAATTGCGCATGCCGCGCGATGTCGTATTCGTTCAATACAGGCGGTCCGCAATCGCGTAAAGTATGACTATAATTGCAAGCAAATCTTGCAAGCCATCCTCGTACTTTCACCGTATCGTCAGGAGATGTTCATGCCGCCACTCGACCATGCCGCCGCGCCCGCCGCCCCCCCCGCCATCGCGCGGCCCTTGCGCCAGATCCGCCGCCTGCCGGGGCCATTCGCCCTGCCCATCGTCGGCAACAGCCTGCAGATCAAGCTCACGCGCATCCACCGCGACGTGGAACAGTGGGTGCGGCGCTACGGCCCCTACCTGCGCGCCTGGTTCGGCCGCACGCTGGTGCTGGTGGTGGCCGACAGCGAGGCCGTGTCCGCCGTGCTGCGCGACCGCCCCGACGGTTTCCGGCGTCCGCTCAGCAGCTCCATCGTGTCCGAGGAAATGGGCGGCATCCCCGGCCTGTTCCTGGCCGAAGGCACGGAGTGGCGCAACCAGCGCCGCATGGTCATGGCCGGCATGGCGCCCGGCGCCATCAAGGCCTATTTCCCCGCGCTGGTGACGGTGGCCCAGCGCCTGCAGCGGCGCTGGCATCTTGCCGCCACGCAAGGCCAGGCGATCGACCTCGACGGCGACCTGAAGCGCTACACGGTCGACATCATCGCCGGCCTGGCCTTCGGCACGGAAGTCAATACGCTCGAATCGGGCGAGGACGTGATCCAGCGCCACATGGACGACATCCTGCCCGCCGTGGCGCGGCGCAGCCTGTCCATGTTCCCGTACTGGCGCTACGTCAAGCTGCCCATCGACCGCCGCCTGGACCGCGACGTGGCGGCCCTCTCCGCCGCCGTGGCCGGCCTGGTGCAGCAGGCGCGCGCGCGCATGGCGCACGATCCGGCGCGCCGCGCGCGCCCGCCCAACCTGCTCGAGGCCATGATCGCCGCCGCCGACCTGGAAGGCAGCGGCGTGAGCGACCGCAATGTCGCGGGCAATGTGCTGACCATGCTGCTGGCGGGCGAAGACACGACGGCCAACACGCTGTCGTGGATGATTTATTTGCTGCAACGCAACCCGCACACCCTGGCGCGGGCGCGCGAGGAAGTGCGGCGCCTGGCGCCCGACGTGGGCGCCTTCACGATCGAGCAGATGGACAGCCTCGACTACCTGGGCGCCTGCGCCAGCGAGGCCATGCGTTTAAAACCCGTGGCGCCCTTCCTGCCCGTCGAGGCGCTGCGCGACACGGTCATCGGCGACATCGCCGTGCCGGCCGGCACCCTCGTGTGGTGCGTGATGCGCCACGACACGGTGTCCGATAGCCACTTTCCCGACGCGCAGGCGTTCAAGCCCGAGCGCTGGCTGGCCGATAGCGAGGAAGTCAACGACAAGCGCGCCGCCATGCCCTTCGGCGCCGGCTTGCGCACCTGCCCGGGCCGCTACCTGGCCTTGTTGGAAATCAAGATCGCCATGGCCATGCTGCTGGGCAGCTTCGACCTCGCCGGCGTCGATACGCCGGACGGCGGCGAGGCGCAGGAATTGATGGGGTTTGTGATGTCGCCCATCGGCCTGAGCATGCGCCTGGCGCGGCCGCAGTGATACCATGGGGGCATCTCAGTCAACGTACTTTCCACCATGCAAATTCACCTGGAATCGCCGCGGCAAGCCGACGTGCAAGCCTTGATCGCCGAGCTTGATGCATATCAACAAACCCTGTATCCGGCCGAGTGCGTCTATTCGCTGGACCTGGCGTCCCTGCCGCCGGACACCCTGCTGTTCGCCGTCGCCCGCGATCCAGAGGGCGCGGCGCGCGCCTGCGGCGCCATCGTCGTCACGCCCGATTTCGGCGAGGTCAAGCGCATGTACGTGCACCCGGACAGCCGCGGCCTGGGCCTGGCCAGGCGCCTGCTGGCCCTGCTGGAAGAGCAGGCGCTGGCGCGCGGCTGCCGCTTGCTGACCCTGGAAACGGGCATCCACCAGCCCGAGGCCATCGCCCTGTACGCGCGCCAAGGCTACCAGCGGCGCGGGCCGTACGGCGAGTATCGCGACGATCCGTTCAGTGTCTTCATGGAAAAGCCGCTGCGGGCGGCCGCATGAGCGCGCCCGCCGACAGCCTGCTCGACATCCGCGCGCGCCTGCGCGCCTTTGCCGCCGTGCGCGACTGGGACCAGTTCCACACGCCGAAAAACCTGGCCATGGCCCTGTCCGTGGAAGTGGCGGAACTGGCGGAGCATTACCAGTGGCTGCCCACGGGCGCGGACGCCGAGCTGGACGAAGCCAAGCGCACGGGCATCCGCCACGAACTGGCCGACGTACTGATGTATCTGGTACGCCTGGCCGACAAGAGCGGCGTTGACCTGCACGCGGCCGTGCTGGAAAAAATGGCACTGAATGCGCAGAAATACCCGGCGCAGCAGGTGCGCGGCGACGCGCGCAAATATAGCGAATACTGAAATACCCATCCGTGCGTGGCTGCCGCGCAAAAAGGCGTAGCATCAAGCCATGCGCACTCCTCTCTCCTTGCTGCTCGCTGGCTTGCTCGCTGGTCCACTGTCCAGCGCTGTTGCACTGGCGCAAACCGCGCCCGTGCCGCAAGTAAAAGTGGACGCCACGCGCGACCCCGTCGACAAATCCTACCGCAAGATGCTGCAGGGCGTGGAGCGCTTCGAGCGCGACCATGCACTGGCGCCGCAGGCCGTGCTGCGCTTTCGTTTGCTGCCGCGCCAGCCCGGCGTGGACATGACGGGCGTGCAGCTGCGCATCGCCGGCGATACCGTCAGCATCCCGCTCCCCTTGGCAGAGGACAACAGCTTTGCCCCCGTGCGCAATGCGCAGGCGGCGCGCGAAGACGCCGTGCTGCTCGCCAACCGCAGGGCTTCCACCATGAGCTGGCGCGCGCAGGTCATCACGCCCGGCTTGCCGCCCGGCACGCGGCGCCTGGGCGACCTGCGCCTGGAATGCCGCGCCGGCATGGATTCCGGCCTGATCTCGAACGACCCGCAAATCATCGCCTGGCTGTCGAGCATGCTCTACAGCACCGACAAAGTGTGTTCCGAGCCGGACGGCAATTATCTGTTCTTCACGGAGCGGCCCCTGTTCGGCGTCACCCTCGTGCATGGCGAACGCCGCCTGGCCCTGCCGTTCGCCATGCTGTATGCGGGCGGCGAGCAAACGCCCGCCTCGCTGCCGTATTGCGATTGCCAGGTCTTGCTCGACCGCACGTATTACGCGCCCCTGTGGGATGCCAGCTGGCCCGACGACACCCTGCTGGAATTTGACTACATGGACGAGGTGGCGCCATGAAATGGCTGCTGATCGCCATGCTGGCGCTGCTGGCCGCCTGCTCCGGCACGCGCGCCTTGCAGGCAAGCAAGAACGTGCCTTACGCCACCCTGGAACAGGTGGTGCGGCCGGGCAGCAGCACGCGCGAACAGGTGCGCGCCGCACTGGGCGACAGCACGGCCATCCGCTTCGACAGCGGCAAGGAAGTGTGGATGTACAGCTACCCGGCCGCCGCGGGCGCGCAGGGCGAATATGTGATTCTGTTTGGCGGGGACGGCGTGGTGAAGAAGGTGCGCAGCGGGGAAGTGTATCGGGTGAAGCAGTAAAAGTACCCCAAAAGCAAACTGGGGGGAATGCTCCCAATGGGAAGCATTCCGCTCACGCAGTGACTGCCCCCGGCACTAACCGGGTTGGCGCGCCTTCAGCAAGGCCCGCGACGCCACGCCCGCGCCCGCGCCGCGCCCCGCGCCGGCCACCTTGCGCTTGGGCGAGGCCTTCAATTTGAAGATGCCGATCGACTTGGCCACGCTGTCGGTGCGCTGCGCCAGATTGGTGGCGGCGGCGGCGGCCTGCTCCACCAGCGCCGCATTCTGCTGCGTGATGCCATCCATGTGGATGACAGCCTGGTTGACTTGCCCGATGCCCTGGTTCTGCTCGCGCGTGGTCGAGGAAATCTCGTCCATCACTTCCGTCACGCGGGCCACGGAGGCGATCACTTCCGTCATGGTGGCGCCCGCATTGCTGGTCAGCACGCTGCCCGCATTCACGGTGGCGATCGAATGGTCGATCAGCTGCTTGACTTCCTTGGCCGCCGTCGCCGAGCGTTGCGCCAGGCTCCGCACTTCGCCCGCCACGACGGCGAAGCCGCGGCCGTGCTCGCCCGCGCGCGCCGCTTCCACGGCCGCGTTCAAGGCCAGGATGTTGGTCTGGAAGGCGATGCCGTCGATCAGGCCGATAATGTCGAGAATCTTGCGCGACGAGGTGCTGATTTCGTCCATCGTGGTGACCACTTCGCTGACGATGGTGCCGCCCTTGGCCGCGATGGTCGACGCCTGCGCCGCCAGGTCGTTGGCCGTGGACACGTGATCGGCGCTGTTCTGCACGGTCGACGTCAGTTCTTCCATGCTGGCCGCCGTCTGCTCCAGGCTGGATGCCTGCGATTCCGTCCGGCTGGACAAGTCCATATTCCCCGTGGCAATTTCCGCCGTGGTAATGCGGATATCCTCGAAATTGGCGCGCACGTCGCCGATAATGCTGTGCAGGTTGATATTCGTCTGGCGCAAGGCCGCCATCAATTGACCCATGTCATCATCACGCACCTTGTCGATGACGCCCGTCAAATCGCCGCCTGCCATCTTGCGCGCCGCCGTGATGGCGTCGCCCAGCGGCGCGACGAGAGAGTTGTGCAGATGGACCCAGAAATACAGCATCAGCGCCACGGCGGCGGCGGCAGCGCCGCTGAGCCAGCTGCGCGTGGCCGTGCTTGTCTCACCGTCGATACTCCACACGGCGCAGCCGAGGATGGCCAGCACCACGCCGAAGACGGCGCAATGCAGGGCGATGTCCTGCGACAGGCTCAGCTTGCGCCACTCGGCCAGCCTGGCGGCCCAGCCCTGGCGCACGACGCGGCCATTGCGGATCGCCAGCCTGGCGCTATTGCCGTCTTTAAAACTTTTATACAGGGCTGCCGCTTCGTTGACCTGCTCGCGCGTGGGCTTGGTGCGCACGGACATATAGCCGATCGGGCGGCCGTTTTCGATGACGGGCGTGATATTGGCGAAGACCCAGTAAAAGTCGCCGTTCTTGCAGCGGTTCTTGACCATGCCCGTCCACGGCATGCCCGTCTTGATGGTGTCCCACAGGTCGGCAAACGCTTCGGCCGGCATATCGGGATGCCGCAGGATATTCTGTGGCGCTCCCAGCAGTTCCATTTCTGAAAAGCCGCTGACTTCAATGAAATACTGATTGGCGTAATTGATGTTTCCCTGTAAATCCGTGGTGGAAACAATCGTCATGCCGTCATTTAATACGTATTCATTTTGCGTGATAGGCGTGTTGACCCGCATCGTCGCTCCTCTATTTTTTTCAACTAGCATAACAAAAACATAAAAACAATATACCACATCAAGCACCCACGAGATATCGCCCCGGCGACAATGACGCCAGTCAAACAATATAATAAAAATCAATTCATTTATGTTTTATGATTTACTTTGACTCAACTTGATTGATTTTATTGAAATGCAAAATTCAAATTGCGCACATGCGCAATAATTAATAAAAAATTATGTATCGATGTGGCGGGCAATAAACATGGCGCTTGCGCCGATTAAAAGACGCGCAGCGGACGCAATACAGGCCGGCGCGTGGCTACGCCTGCCTGCAACCATAGCGCGGCAACCATGTTCATTTCTTGAGGGAAAATAAAAACTGGCGCGAATGCGCCAGTGGGGAGATATGTCTCCAATCCGCGACACAGGCGCCGCAGCGCCCGTGGGGATGGCTTACTTGAACGTTTTGCGCGGCGACTTCGGACGCGGTGGCGCAGGCTTGCGCTCCGTCGTGCCGTCATCGAGGCTGATGCGCAGTTTCTGGCCCGAGACCACGACCGATTTCAGGTGGTCGAGGATTTCCGGCGGCATTCCTTCCGGCAAGTCCAGCACGCTGTAGTTGTCAAAGATATCGATGCGGCCGATATGCTTGGCTTCCAGGTTCGCTTCGTTGGCAATGGCGCCGACGATGTTGCTTGGCGTCACGGCGTGCTCACGGCCCACTTCGATGCGGTAAGCCGTCACGCCCGGGCGTGGGCGCTCCTTCTTCGGCGCGCGCGGCGCAGGCGCAGCGTCGCCCGCGTCCGCTGGTGCATCCTTGAACGCTGGCGCGGACTTGGCGGCAAACGGCTTGCGCGGCGCGGCTGGCGGCGCCAGGTCCGGCGCGTCGCCGTCACGGCTGATGCGCAGCTGCTGGCCCGCCACCCACACGGTTTTCAGCTGGTCCAGCAATTCTTTCGGCATGCTGTCCGGCAAGTCCAGGACGCTGTAGTCATCATAGATTTCGATGCGGCCGATGTTTTTCGAATCGATGCCCGCTTCGTTGGCGATGGCGCCCACGATATTGCCCGGTTTTACGCCATGTTGATGACCTACCTCAATACGGAACGTCTGCATGCCGGCGTCGGCCGGGCGCTGGATGCGTTCCTTCTTCGGGAAGGCCGGGCGCTCGCTGCGCTCGAAGCGGTCGCCGCGGTCGAAACGCTCGTTGCGCTCAGGGCGGTCGAAGCGGTCCTGGCGCACGGGACGGTCATCCTGCCACGTGGCTTGCTCGCGCGCCTTGTTCTTGTCCAGCAACAAAGGCACATTGCCACGCGCCATCTTCGCCAGCGCGGCGGCGATTTCGATGGCGGGAATGTTCTGTTCGCGTTCAAAATCCTCGATCAGCGACTGGAACTGTTCCAGTTCGCCCAGGGCCAGGGTTTCGCTGATCTGTTCCTTGAACTTGGCGATGCGCACGTCGTTGACGGCCTGTATCGTCGGCAGTTCCAGCATGCCGATCGGCTGGCGGGTCGAGCGCTCAATGGCTTTCAACAAGTTCTTTTCACGCGGGGTGATGAACAAAATCGCTTCGCCGCTGCGGCCGGCGCGGCCCGTGCGGCCGATGCGGTGGGTATAGCTTTCCGGATCGTGCGGCACGTCATAGTTGACGACGTGGCTGATGCGCTCGACGTCCAGGCCGCGGGCGGCCACGTCGGTTGCCACGAGGATGTCGATCTTGCCGTCCTTTAATTGCTGGATGGTACGCTCGCGCTGCGCCTGCTGGATGTCGCCATTGATGGCGGCCGCCGAGAAACCGCGTGCCTGCAGCTTGCTGGCCAGCTCTTCCGTGCCCAGCTTGGTGCGGGCGAAGATGATCATGCCGTCAAACGCTTCCGCTTCCAGGATGCGCGTCAGCGCGTCGAGCTTGTGCATGCCCGACACGAGCCAGTAGCGCTGGCGGATGTTGTCGGCCGTGCCCGTCTTGGCGGCCACGGTCACTTCGGCCGGGTTCACCAGGTAGGTGGTGGCGATGCGCTTGATGACGGAAGGCATCGTGGCCGAGAACAGGGCCGTTTGATGGCCGTCCGGGGTTTCTTTCAAGATACGTTCGACGTCGTCGATAAAGCCCATGCGCAGCATTTCATCGGCTTCGTCGAGCACCAGCGTCTTCAGCTTGGACAGGTCGAGCGAGCCCTTGTCCAGGTGATCGATGACGCGGCCAGGGGTGCCGACGACGACGTGCACGCCGCGGCGCAGGGCCGACAGCTGCGGGCCGTAGCTTTGGCCGCCGTAGATCGGCAGCACATGGAAGCCGGGAATGTGGGCGGCATACACCTGGAACGCTTCGGCGACCTGGATGGCCAGTTCGCGCGTCGGTGCCAGGACCAGGGCTTGGGGTGAGCTTTGTTTCAGATCAATGCGCGACAGGATAGGCAAGGCGAAGGCGGCGGTCTTGCCCGTGCCTGTTTGCGCCTGTCCCAGCACGTCGCGGTTGGCGAGCAATAATGGAATCGTGGCCGCCTGGATAGGCGACGGTGTTTCGTAACCGACATCCTTGAGCGCGCGAACCAGCGGCTCGCTCAGGTTAAGGTCGGAAAATAAGGAAATTGGTGTATCAGACATGAAATCACTCACAAGTTCGCTCGAATCGCCCAATGCGAAAGAGTGTATCTGCTAGTTTACTCTTTACTGGACCATACCGGGTGGACACAGGCCGCAGAACGCCGTTTTTTGCCATCGACAACGCAGAAAAATCGGCGATCCGCACGCAATTGGTGCAAAAACCAAGCAATATTATATGTTTTACAATAGATTCGGCTGTTTTACAGGTGCGCTTCGATATTGCTTGCCGCATCGACCGAGTGGCGCAGGAACTCCAGCAAGTCTTCGTTCAGGCGGTCCCTGTGCGTCGTCGCCAGGCCGTGCGAAGCCAGGTAAAACATCTGCTCTTCCCAGGCGTCGGACGACAGGGGCCAGCCGTGGCTGAAGACGACGGGCGCGCCGCTGCGCCTGTCCTTGTAGCAGACCAAGGTAGCGTCGGCGGTACGCAAGGTGTTACTCGATTGCAAGTCGGCGGCTAGTCATGGAACGCTCCTGGTCGGCGGGCCAGCGGCCATTGTGGCCGCAATGGCGCGCGCATGCCGCGCGCTACGCTGGAGCATTGCGGTAGAGTAAGATTGCCGCTGCTTTGCTTTCCCGTATTCACTTTTGGAGTTGCCATGCGTTTTCCCCTCGTCCTCGCGGCCAGCCTGTTCAGTACTACCGCCTTCGCCCAAGCGCTCGTTGCCGAAGCGCCCCTGCGCGCCCATCTGTCCTTCCTGGCCGACGATTTACTGGAAGGACGCGGCACGGGCCAGCGCGGCGGCGACCTGGCCGTGCGCTACCTGGAAACCCAGGCGGCCGTGGCCGGCCTGCAGCCGTTGCAGGATGGCAGCTACCGCCAGGCGCTGACCATCGTCGGCAGCAAGGCCTTGCCATCGAGCAAAGTCACCTTCAGCGCGGGCGGCAAGACCTTGTCTCCCGCCTTCGGCAAGGACATCGTCTTTGGCGCGGCCAATGGCCAGGAAAAAGTGGCGTTCGACGCGCCCCTCGTGTTTGCCGGCTACGGCATCCGCGCCCCGGAAGAAAACTGGGACGATTTCAAGGGTGTCGATCTGAAGGGCAAGCTCGTCATCATGATGGTCAACGACCCGCAGCCGACCGCAGCCGAGCCAAACCGTTTCGCCGGCAAGTCGCTGACCTATTACGGCCGCTGGGTCTACAAGTACGAGGAAGCGCTGCGCCAGGGCGCGGCCGGCGTCTTGCTGATCCACACGACGGAATCGGCCTCCTACCCATGGTCGGTGCCGGCCAACGGTTTCGGCCACGAGCGCTTCAGCCTGGCCGGCGCGGGCAATGCGATGGAAGGCTGGCTGCAGGAAGACATGGCGCGCGCGCTGTTCCAGCAAGCCGGACAAGACCTCGACGCCCTGCGCGCGCAGGCCGAAACGCGCGCATTCCGTCCCGTGGCCCTGAACGCGACGGTCAAGGTGGCATTGAACAGCCAGATCCGCAGCATCGAGCAATTCAACGTGGCCGGCATCGTGCCGGGCACGGATCCGAAACTGAAGGACGAAGCCGTGATTTACTCGGCGCACTGGGACCACCTGGGCAAGGATGACGAAGGCAGCGCCCGCGCCGGCCAGAGCGACCACATCTACAACGGCGCCATCGACAACGCCTCGGGCGCGGCGGCCCTGCTGGCCATGGCGCAGGTTGCGGTAAAACAACCGGCGCGCCGCACGCAGATCTTCCTGTGGCCGGCCGGCGAGGAAACGGGCATGCTGGGCAGCACGGCCTACACGCGCGCGCCCCTGTGGCCGCTGGCCAAGACGGCCGCCGACCTGAACCTCGACAGCATGAATTTCGTCGGCAAGACGCGCGACATCGGCGTGGCCGGCGCCGAGCGCAGCAGCCTGTACGCAAGCGCCGCGCGGGTGGCCAAGCGCATGGGCCTGCGCCTCGCGCCCACCATTCCCGACCTGTCCGGCGCCTTTTACCGGGCCGACCATTTTGCCTTTGCCAAGGCCGGCGTACCCGCCTTCAACGTGGGTTCGGCCGTGTTTTCCGGCGACGGCTCCTTCGACTTCGTCCAGGCGCCGAAAGCCTCCGGCGAGCGCCTGGTGGCGTTCAAAAAGGATTACCACCAGGTCACCGATGAATACCACCCGTCGTGGGACTTGTCGGGCATGGTGCAGCAGGCGCAATTCACCCTGAACCTCGGCTACGAAGTGGCAAACGACAAGAACTTGCCGACGTGGAACAAGGGCGAGGCGTTCGGCAAGGTGAAACGCTAAAACTGTCTACGCATAAAAAAAACACCGGCCTGTGCCGGTGTTTTTCATTCAAATCGCCATGATGCGTTTCAGGTCGACGAATGCGGTCTCGTACAGGTGCTGGAACGCGCCCACCATGACCTCTTCCACGCCTTCGGCCGCGTCGAACTCGCTCGACCATTGCGCCACGCAGGAAGCGCCGCCCGGTTCGCCCGTGACGCACAGGGTGGAGCGGTAATTCCTGACGGGGATAGGCCCCGAGACGATGGTATAGCTGTAGCTCTTGTCCGCTTCGCTGTAGCTTTGCAGGCGCTCGGCGATGACGGCGCCGTCCGTGGTTTTCAGGCGGCGCACGCGGCCGCCGTGTTCGGACAGGCTGGTCTTGATCGAGCTCGACCATTCAGCCAACGACTGGAAGCCGCCGATAAAATCCCACACGCGTTCGGCGCTTGCCGCCAATGTTACAGAAACAATTACTTGGGCCATCTTTAATTCGGTTCCTCATCCAGGTTTGCCGGGCGCCGCGCCCGGCCGGCCGGAGTTGCCCGGCACAGCCGCTATTTTAGCGCCCATGCGCCTTTGCTGCTCGGCGCGCAAGGCCGGCGATCCTGTTTTCGGCGCAAGCCTTACAGATTTTCTGCCAGGAAAATCAAGGAATTGCCATGCGCGTGCGCGGCGGCACGCTGCTGGTAGCTGTCGCGGTGGGTGCAGTTGAAACCGTGCTCGGCGCCCGGGTAGATATGGATTTCCACGTCTTGCCGGTCTTCGAAGCGCTCGGCGATCTTTTGCACGGCTTGCGGCGGAATATGGCTGTCCTGGCCGCCGAAATGCATGAGCAGCGGCACCTGGATCTTGTCGGCCAGGTCCAGCTTGTTCTGGATGCCGCCGCCGTAATAGGCGATGGCGGCGTCGACCAGGCCGGCCGCGGCCGTTTGGTACGACAGGCGGCCGCCGAAGCAGTAGCCGACCGAGGCCAGCTTGCCCGTCACTTCAGGGCGGGCGCGCAGGACGGCGACGGTGGCGGCGATATCGCTGTCCGCATGCGGATTGTCGGTGGCCTGCATCAGTTCGACGGCGCGCTTCCAGCCGTCCCCGTCATAGCCCAGTTCAATGTGCGCGCCGGCGCGCCAGAACAGGTCCGGCACCAGCACCACGTAGCCGTCGGCCGCGTACTGGTCGGCCACGGCGCGGATATGCTCGTTGACGCCGAAAATTTCCTGCAACAGGACGATGGCGGGGCCCTTGCCCACGTGCGGCACGGCCAGGTAAGCCTGGAAGCTGCCGTCCGGGCCGGCAATATCGATCCACTGCGAAGTTGTGCTCATAGAAAACTCCAGTCTGAGGTTGGGGGAATGCCACAGCCAGGCATGTTACTGGTTTTTCACGCTGCCTGCGTGCACCCGCCTTTGCCCTGCCTCAATACATCTCGCGCAGATAAATCACGGGGCCCGCTCTGAGGATGCCAAAGACGACGACGCCGACCGTGCTGCCCAGGTAAGGATGATTGCCCACGGAAACGTCCACGCGGCCAGACTTGCCGGTTCCGGGCGCCAGCAGAGTCAGGCGATTGAACTGCGGCAACACGCCTTGGGCGACGGCGTAGGTCCGGTCATCCACAGCCAGCGCAGCGCAGTCCAGCGGTTTCTTGCAGTTGGCCAGCACCACGTCCGACTTGTTGAATGCGCTGATGCTGTCGAGCAAATTCGTCACCCATTTCGTTCCATTCCAATACTGCACTTGCACGGCCAGTTTGACGGGCAACAACTCGGAACCATAACCGTGGGCAACCTGCCATTGCCCCGACAGCACGGTCAGCCGCGCCTCGTTCTGTACCAATGCAGAGGTCGAGCTGACGACGACGCTGCCGAGATATGTGCTGCTGGCGCGCAAGCGCACGCCGGTGGGCGCCAGCGGCGCGCCCGGCTTGCCCGGAAAGCGGTAGGCGACCATGGGCGAGGCGACGCCCAGGGTGAATGTCGCGGGCGCCACGCCGGTGATGGTGGCTTGCGCCTTCTTGCCGTCGGTGAGCCGGCTGCTGCCATCAGAAGTGCTCGGTGGAAAAGCAATCGTGCCCGTGGCCGCATCCCAGCCGTCGAGCAGCACGGGCGCCAGGACGCTCGGATTGAGCTCGTCATAATTTTGCGTCGTCGTCCCGCCCAGGGCGCGCGCCGTCACGCGCACGCCTATCGCCTGCCCCGCATACGCGTAGCGGCCTGTCGCCCCATCGTCGGCGCAGGTGAGCGGCGCGGCGCACGGCGTGGCGATGCCGTTGAGCGCGGCCGGCGCATCACCGTCGCCCTTTTTGATCAGCTCCGTGATGAAGTGATGCGGGATAAACTGCACCGGCTTGCTCACGCTCGGGGCCGGCGCGGCAAGGTTGGCATCCAGGTAGCCCTTGCGGTTGGCCAGATTGAAGGCGATGGTGATGGTTCCCACTTCCGGCCAGTTCATGTCACTGCTGGCAACGCTACCATTGGCGAAGACCACGCCACCTTGCAGGGCAGGCTTGGCGGGCTTGGGGATCTCGCTCGCCGTCGGCCTGACCAGGCTGGCCAGCGAAGGCAGCGCCGTTTCTGCCGGCTTTTCATTGCCGAAGTTCGGCGTCACGGCGCCCGCGCTATTGAGCGCGCTCATGCTGACCGTCACCGGCGCGCCCGCGCGCTGGGGACTGGCAATGACGGGGACGCTGAACGCGGCCGGCACGACGGTGACTTCGGCGTTGCCCGTCATCCTCAAGCCGGCGTCGCCGCTAGCGGCCGACCCCGTATAGGTGGCCGTCATATTCAGCTTGCCCACGTCCGCATACGACATGATGGCCGTGGCAACGCCAGCGTTGTCGAACGCCAGGTTGACAGTCTTCCCCAGGAGACTGCAAGCACTGCTGTTATCCGCGGCCAAGGCGATGAAGGGGCCCGTGCCTTTGATGAAGACGGGCAAGGTGCCGCTGGCGGGATTGCCATAGCTGCAACTGAGGGTCAAATCCTTGCTGGTATTCTTAAACAGGGGCACGCACGCTTGCGGGGTCTGGCTGGGGGCGCCCTGCACGGCGCTGATGCTGAACGACTGTTGAGTGGCAGAAACATGATTGACGGGAATGACCGTCAATCCTGTTGCCGCAAAAGCCATGTTGCAGCTGCTGCTGGCGTCCGAAGCGCGCTTGCACACGAGCGCTTCCTTGGCGCCGGGCACGCTCGCCAGGCTCAGGGTGGCGCTGCCGGCCGTGTACTGGCGCACGCTGGCCGTCGCCACGCCGCTGCTGTCGATCAGCGTCGCCGTGCCGCCGGGACTGACGGTGACATTCGCGCCGCCCGTGTACCTGGTGCTGCAGGCGGCATCCGCGCATGCCGTCACCGTCACCGTCTGCGGCGCGCACGTCAGCGCATTGCCCGGATGGTCGATCTGGAAGTGGTGGGGAGCGGCCTGCGTGCCGGGGCCGCATTTCGGCCCCATCGGTTCATTGAAGGCCCAGCCGCTGTTGTTCGTCACGCAGCTGCACGGGTTCGATGGCGTATAGGCCTTGCAGGTGATGGTTTGCTGCACCCGGCCCTGCCAGCCCAGGGTGATGTGGTCAACCTTGGCGTTGCCCGTGATATAGGCGTTGGACGAGTCGAGGGTGACCTCGCCGGCATCCACATTGCCCCTGATGCCATTGCCCGAGGCGATCGACAAGGAATTGCTCGCGTCCACGTCGCCGATGACGAGCAGGCCGGACGCCTTCAGGTCGATGGTCGGCGATTTCAGGTCGCCCGTCACCTGGCTGCCCGAACCGATGGTCAGCGAAACGCTGGCCGTGATATCGCCCTGGATGCGGGTGCTGGCGGCCAGGATATTGACGATGGTGCCGCTGATCGGCCCGTTGATGACCGAACCGGAGGCGATTTCCACCGGGCCCTTGGCGCTGATCTTGCCCGTCACCGTGACGTTGTTCGAGCCCATCTTGATGGTGGTGGCGGCAATATTCGCCGTGACGGTCTGTTCCTGCGCGCCCATGAGGAAGGTGCCGCCTTCGGCGCTCAGGCTGCCCCCTGTCACCTTCAGATTCGACGGCTTGATGTCCTTGATATCGAGATTGCCCCTGACGGTCAGCGCGGCGTTGCCGCTCATCGTCAAGCCCTGGTTATAGCTCATCGCCAGCGAACTGTTGACCGTCACGCCATACGCGCTGCCGATGACGATGACGTCGGTAGAGTCCAGCGCCAGCGAGGGGCACGTGTATTGCAAGCCATCCGTGCTCAGGCTGCAGCCGCTGACGGCGCCGCCATTGAAGTTGAGCGTGGCAGCCTGGGCAATAGTTGAGTACAACAATAGTGTCAGGGTGGCAAAAAAGGGAAGTAAGCGCACGATATCCAGGAATCTGATGAATGGGAAACCAGCGGGCGCGTGGCTTATTCCATGCTAATCTACGCCCTCGCTGTTGTTGCATTATGGCAGTATTTGTCACCCTCGCGCATATCGCATGATCAAGCAAAGCCCCAAGGAATTTCCCCTGCGCACCGTCGACATCATCGTCTATCCCGGCTTCAAGGCCCTCGAAGCCATCGGCGCCATGAAAGTGTTTGATTACGCCAATACGCATTTGCGCCTGCGCAATCTGCCTGGCGGTTACGACGTGCGCATCGCCTCGACGGCCGTCGGGCCGGTCGAGTCCGACACCCTGATGTCGCTGCACGCCAGCAAGGCGCTCGACGCCAGCCGCTTGCCGGACCTGGCCGTCATCGTCGGCTGCCACCACGTCGAGCAAGTCTTGCAGGACATCCCCGCCCTCGCCGCCTGGGTGGCCGAGGCGGCGCCCCGCATCACTGCGCTGGCGGCCCTGTGCACGGCTTGCTTCTTCCTGGCCGAGGCGGGCGTGCTCGACGGCAAGAGCGCGGCCACGCACTGGAGCGCCGTGGACAGCCTGCGCCAGCGCTACCCCTTGATACAGGTCAATGCCGATGCCATTTTCGTGCGGGAAGGCAAATTCTGGACGTCGGCCGGCGTGACGGCCGGCATCGACCTGGCGCTGGCCCTGGTGGAAGACGATTTCAGCCGCGATATCGCGCTCGAAGTGGCGCGCGACCTGGTCGTGTATCTGAAGCGGCCCGGCGGCCAGTCGCAGTTTTCCGTGCACCTGTCGAGCCAGATGACGACGCACCCGACCATCCGGCAATTACAGGGCTGGATCATCGAACATCTTGCCGACGAGCTCACGGTGCCGCTGCTGGCGGCCAGGCTGGCCATGAGCGAGCGCAATTTTACGCGCGTGTTCCAGCGTGAAACAGGCACCAGCCCCACGGAATTCATCGAAACGGCCCGCTTCGAAGTGGCGCGGCGCTTGCTGGAAGACAATGTGTCTTCCTTAAAACAAGTGGCCGCGCAGGCAGGCCTGCACAGCGAGGAAAGGCTGCGCCGCCTGTTTCAGAAGAAACTTGCCATCACGCCGCGCGACTACCGCGAGCGCTTTTCCAGCACGGCGCGCTAGGCGCAGCGACGGTGCGCGAGACTCAGCGCGACTTGTTGCTGCGCACGTGGCGCGTGGCCAGCTGCTGGCGCCGTCCTTGCAGCGGCGTAAACATCAGCGCGCACAGCAGATACGTGGCCAGCAGCCCCAGCCAGATGGCGGGCGTGGCCAGGATGGCGGCATTGCTCCACCACAAGGCCAACAGGGAGGACAGGGCCGCGCCGATAAAGACGGGCAGCATGCGGCGCAAGGTGGCGAGATAGGCAGTGGCAAACATGAACGGCTCCCAAAGCAAGGCGGTGATGCCTTCACACTAGCAGGGGCGGGCAGCGAAGTACAGCCTGCCGCCGTGCCCCGTCCGTCAAGTGTTGCGCAATGAGGACATCCGATAAGATTAGTACAACACGACGGAACGGATCGACTCACCGCTCTTCATCAGGTCGAAGCCTTCGTTGATGCGTTCCAGCGGCAAGCGGTGCGTGATCAGATCGTCAATATTGAGCTTGCCTTCCATATACCAGTCGACAATCTTCGGCACGTCCGTGCGGCCGCGCGCGCCGCCGAAGGCCGAGCCGCGCCATTCGCGCCCCGTCACCAGCTGGAATGGACGCGTGGAAATTTCCTGGCCGGCCGCCGCCACGCCGATGATGAACGATTTGCCCCAGCCCTTGTGCGTGCACTCGAGCGCCTGGCGCATCAACGTGGTGTTGCCCACGCATTCGAACGAATAATCGGCGCCGCCGTCCGTCAGCTGCACGATGGCGTCGACGACGTTGTCCACCTCGTTCGGGTTGATGAAATGCGTCATGCCGAACTTGCGCGCGATTTCCTGGCGCGCCGGGTTGATGTCGACGCCGATGATTTTATCGGCGCCGACCATCTTCGCCGCCTGGATCACGTTCAGGCCGATGCCGCCCAGGCCGAACACGGCCACGTTGGCGCCCGCCTCGACCTTGGCCGAGAACAGCACGGCGCCCACGCCCGTCGTCACGCCGCAGCCGATGTAGCAGACCTTGTCGAACGGCGCGTCCGCGCGGATCTTTGCCAGCGCGATTTCCGGCACGACGATGTAATTGGAAAAGGTGGACGTGCCCATGTAGTGGTACAGCGGCTGGCCGTTCAGGGAGAAGCGCGAGGTGGCGTCCGGCATCAGGCCGCGGCCCTGCGTCGAGCGGATGGCCTGGCACAGGTTCGTCTTTTGCGACAGGCAGAATTTGCACTGGCGGCATTCCGGCGTGTACAGGGGAATGACGTGGTCATCCTTTTTCAGGGTCGTCACGCCCGGCCCCACGTCGACGACGACGCCGGCGCCTTCATGGCCGAGGATGGCAGGGAAGATGCCTTCCGGATCGGCGCCGGACAGGGTGTAGTAATCGGTATGGCAAATGCCCGTCGCTTTCAGCTCGACCAGCACTTCGCCGGCGCGCGGGCCGGCCAGGTCGACTTCTTCGATGGTCAAGGGCGCGCCCGCCTTCCAGGCAATTGCTGCTTTGGTTTTCATGGGGATTCTTCCTGCTCGGTTTCAGATGCGCCATTATCAGGCGCAGGCGGGCACAGCGGCGTAGCTGGCCTTGCGCTTGTCTGAAAACGCGGCGCATTTGTCCGATGCCGCCGCACGGTGCAGCAGCGCACGGAAAAACGGCAGGCGCGAGGCGTATGCTGGCGCCAGTGCGATGTCCGTTTGCGCCAGCTCAAACTTGCCTGCACACAGACGCGCATTCTTGGCACAAGCCCATTGTTTGTTGAGCCGCCGTTGCATCGTTCCCGCAGGAGACTGCCATGCGCCATATCTCGTCCCGCTTTCCTTGCCGATCTCCCCGGCCCTGGCTGGCCCTGCTGCTGGCATGCTGCCTGGCCCTGCTTGCCGCCTGTGGCGGCGGCCAGGACCACCCGGCGCCCGGCGCCACCACGGGCAGCCTGACGGTCAGCATCGGCGGCTTGCCGGCCGGCGTGGCGGGCGCCGTCACGGTCACGGGGCCCGCGTCGTACAGCACGACGCTGACGGCCACCGCCACGCTCACCAGCCTGGCGCCCGGCGCCTACACCGTCAGCGCCGCCAGCGTGGCGCAGGGCACGGGAACCCTGGCGCCCACGCCCGTCACGCAGCAGGTGCAGGTGAATACGGGAGCCACGGCCAGCGCCAGCGTCAGCTATGCGGCCACGGCGCCGCTGGCCCTGGCCCTGCAGGAAGTGGCGAGCGGGCTGGACGCGCCCATCTTCCTCACGGCGCCGCCCGGCGACAGCCGCCTTTTCATTCTCGAGCGCCCCGGCCGCATCCGCGTGCTGCAGAACGGCAGCGTGCTGCCCACGCCCTTCCTCGACATCAGCACGCTCACCACCACCAGCGGCGAACGGGGCCTGCTGTCGCTGGCCTTCCATCCGCAGTACGCCAGCAACGGCTATTTCTTCATCTATTACACCAACCTGGCCGGCGATATCGTCATCGAGCGGCGGCAAGTGTCAGCCGGCAACGCCAACGTGGCCGATCCCCTGTCCGCGCTGACCATCATTACCATCCCCCACCCCACGTTCAGCAACCACTATGGCGGCCTGCTCAGCTTTGGCCCGGAC
Organism: Janthinobacterium sp. GW458P; assembly: GCF_002127585.1. Classification (GTDB taxonomy): domain Bacteria; phylum Pseudomonadota; class Gammaproteobacteria; order Burkholderiales; family Burkholderiaceae_D; genus Janthinobacterium. The sequence goes on along the minus strand of NZ_NEGZ01000014.1, from coordinate 41,894 downwards.
GGCTACCTGTACGCGGGCACGGGCGATGGCGGCAGTGGCGGCGACCCGCCCGGCAATGCGCAAAACACGAACGTGCTGCTGGGCAAACTGCTGCGCCTGGACGTCAACGCCAGCACCGTGGCCCAGCCGTATGCCATTCCCTCTGGCAATCCCTTTGCCGGCACGGCGGGCGGGCGCGGGGAAATCTGGGCCTACGGCTTGCGCAATCCGTGGCGCTACGCCTTCGACGTGCCGGCCCAGCTGCTGTACATCGCCGACGTGGGCCAGGCCAACTGGGAAGAAGTCGACGTGCGTCCCGCCGGACAGGCGGGCAACAACTATGGCTGGAACATCATGGAAGGGTTGCATTGTTACAACAGCAGCAGCTGCAACCAGGCGGCGCTGGTGCTGCCCGCCATCGAATACGGCCACGACACGGCCGGCGGCTGCTCGATCACGGGCGGCTATGTGTACCGCGGCACGGCGCTGCCGGAACTGGCGGGGCACTACCTGTATTCCGACTACTGCAGCGGCTGGCTGAAAAGCTTCACTTATAGCAATGGCGCGGCATCCGCCGTGACGGACTGGGGCATTACCAACGTGGGCAATATCCTGTCCTTCGGGCAAGATGCACAGAACGAGCTGTACATGTTGAGCGGCACGGGCAAGGTGTACCGGATCGTGCGCAAATAAGGTATGCAAACAGGTATGCAAACAGGTACGCAAATAAGCATGCGTAAACAGTCATGGCCGCGCGCGGCTGGGGCCTTTTTCGACGGGGCGCGGGGAACCGGCTAGAATTGGTTTTTTCCGCCGCGCCCTGCGCACCAGCTCAAGAGAACACCATGGCCCGTTTGACACTTGAATTTCCCGAAGACCAGTACTGCTATTCCTCGCAACTGACGGTACGCACGACGGACATCAACGCCGGCAACCATCTCGGCAACGATTCCATGATTTCCATGATTTCCGAGGCGCGCGCCCGCTTCCTGTTCGAATATGGCGTGCGCGACATCGAGGCGGACGGCACCGGCATCATCGTCACCGACCTGGCCACCACCTACCGCGCCGAAGCCCATGCGCGCGACCAGTTGCTGTTCGAAGTGGGCGTCATGGATTTCAACAAGTATGGCGGCGACATCACCTTCCGCATCACGCGTCCGCGCGACAACACCCTGATCGCCATGGCCAAGTCCGGCTTTGTCTTCTTCAACTACAAGCGCAGCCAGGTCGTGCCCATGCCGGAGGATTTCGGCAGCAAGTTTCCACAAGTGAACTGGATCGACTAGTCGCGGCGCCATGCTGTATGCTTGCCAGGAAGACATTGAATCTGGAGCGGCATGCAATCAGCAATAACGGCAAGACTGTGGCTCACCGTGGCGCTGCTGGGCATATTGCCGCCCGCCCTGGGCGCGCCGCAAACCGTCATCCTGTACGGCGACGACGATTACGCTCCGTACAGCTACGTGGAAAATGGCGTGTTCAAGGGCATGTACGTCGATATCCTGCGCCTGGCGGCTACCAGCATGCCCGATTACCGGCTGGAATTGCAGCCGCGGCCCTGGAAACGGGGCCTCGATGCGCTGGAAAAAGGCCAGGTATTCGGCCTGTTTCCGCCCGGACGCAAGACGGAACGGCCGTACGTACGACCGTATTCCGCCACGCTGTACCGCGAATCGGTGGTGCTGTTCTGCCATGACGCCGTCATGCGCACGCAGCGCACGCACTTCCCGACCGACTTTGCCGGCCTGACCATCGGCGTCAACACGGGTTTTCTGCTGTCGGAAAAACTGATGGCGCCGGCGCGCCAGGGCGTGCTGCGCCTGGAGGCGGCCAAGGGGAACGAGGCCAACCTGAAAAAACTGGCCTTGCGGCGCATCGATTGCTACGCCAGCGACCGCGGCGCGGCACGCCACACGGCGCGCCAGTTGCACGGCGAGCTGGCCGGCTACGGCTTTGAACTGCGCGAAGTGCTGGAATTGTCGTCCGAAACCACGCATATCGCCTACAGCGCGCGCAATACGCCCGCCTACAAGACCGATTTCATCGACAAGATGAATGCGGCCCTGCTGGCCATGCGGCACAACGGCCAGCTGGCGCGCATCGAAGGGGTGTATTTGCATTAAAGCTGCGCCGCGGCAAGCGCATGACGGGCTGGCCGGAGCCCGGCTTGATCCCGGACTGGCAAGCGTTGCCGCTGGCGCTGACCTTGTGTGCGAGCGCAGGCGCCGCACGGGGCGGCGCGCGCTGGCCGCTTACTTGCGGGCCGGACGCTTCACTGGCGTACCGAAGGTGGCCGAGAACCAGTCATCGATCATCTGTTTCTCGTAGCGCAGCTTGTCGCCGCTGGAATAGCGGTTGATGCGCGTCATATAGGACATATCGGACAGGGCCGCATCAGCGCTACCGATGACCTTGCCATCCTGCTCCAGCACGTAGTGCAGGCGCATGCGCGGCCAATCGGCCTGTCCTGTCATCACGCGGAAATCCTGCGTGGTGCGCATGGAGGGGTTCTCGCGCCCGGCCATGTCCAGGTCGGTCACGTCGATCTTCAGGGTTTGCCCTGGTTTGAGCGACTCTCCCAGTTTCTCGAAATGCGCCGCCAAATCCTTGAGTACCTTCTCGCGCTCCATCTGATCGAATGATACATCCGTGAATTGCTCCGGCTTGTTGAAATGTACTTGCGCGCCCGCCCAGGCGGCACTGCTCGCCAGCAAGGCAAGACCGGCAATAAAGCCGCGCGTCGTGTTCTTTTTCATGGTGTGCCCTTTCAAGAGATGTTGGTGGCCTCAGGCCACTTCTATACTTTTCAGTATATCGCCACCAGTTTCATTCTAAAGTGAAACTTATACATTGTTACTTTTCTTGCACAGCGTAACGAACAAGGGGCGTTCGCCGACTTTTTTTACAGATTCATTGGCAATATTAATTAAAACAAAGTATTGTCTTGAAAATATAGTTGCCTAAGCGATAAAGTATGGATAGTGTTGCCAGCATGAATTTAAAGTGTTTTTAAAGCATGAATGTTGCATGATTTTAGTCAATTCTTCTTGCTTATTGTTAATACCTAGCTGTCGGTCTACAATCGACAAAATGCGCCCGAAAAACGCGCAACGCCGGTAGTGGCGCACAGGAATTCCTGGCGCGGGCGTCTCAGCATTGCGTCAGTTATGCCTTTTAGCGGAACTCGCCCCTATGTCATTTTTGTCTTCAGCATCGCCCAAGTTACCTCCCTGGAAAGTCCTGCTCGTCGACGATGAACCCGATATCCACGACATCACCAAACTGACACTGAGCCGTTTCCGCCTCGAGGGCCGCGCCCTGAGCTTCGTGCACGCCTACAGCGGCGCCGAAGCCAAGCAGGTGCTGGCGCGCGAGGACGGCATCGCGCTGGTCTTCCTCGACGTGGTGATGGAACGCGAAGACAGCGGCCTCGAGGTGGCGCGCTGGATGCGCGAAGACCTGGGCAACCAGTTTACGCGCATCGTGCTGCGCACGGGCCAGCCGGGACAGGCGCCGGAAGAGCGGGTGATCGTCAATTACGACATCAACGACTACAAGGAAAAGACGGAACTCGACCGCACCAAGCTGTTTACCACCACCTTTGCCGCCCTGCGCGCCTACCGCGACATCATGAAGGTGGAAGAAGCGCGCCAGGCCCAGCTCCATTACCGCGAAGGCCTCGAGCGCGTCATCGCCGCCTCCGCGCACATCTTCAAGCAGCGCAACCTGCGCGACTTTGCCAGCGGCCTGCTGCAGCAGGTCGTCGCCCTGCTGCGCCTGGAAACGAGCATGCTGCTGCGCCTGCGCGGCGCCAGCGCCATCACGGGCGAACAGGACTATGAAATCCTCGCGCAGATCGGCGACCTGGACGCCGACGGCGGCATGCTCAGCCCTTCCCTGCTGTCGCAGCTGGACCACGCCAAGAGCAACAAGATTTCGCGCCTGCACGGCGACACCTATGTCGGCTATTTTCCCAACAGTAGCGGCAAGGCCTCCTTGCTGGTACTCAAGGGGGTGGAAGAGATTTCCGACCTCGACGCGCAGCTGCTGGAAGTGTTCTGCTCCGGCGTGGCCATCGCCTTCGACAACATCCTGCTGACGCAGGAAATCACCGATACCCAGGCCGAGCTGATCCTGCGCCTGGGCGACGTGGTCGAATCGCGCTCGCACGAAGGCGGCAACCACGTGCGCCGCATGGCCGAAGTGTGCCAGCTGCTGGCGCAGGCGTCCGGCATGTCGGAAGAGGAAACCATGGTGCTGCGCCACGCGGCGCCCATGCACGACATCGGCAAGATTTCCACGCCCGACGCCGTGCTGCTGAAACCCGGCAAGCTCGACGCGGCCGAATGGGAAATCATGAAGCAGCATCCGACGGTGGGCATGTCCATCCTCGACGGCTCGCAGCGCCCGCTGCTCAAAGCGGCGGCCGTGATCGCCCACCAGCACCATGAAAAATACGACGGCAGCGGCTACCCGCAAGGCCTGGTGGGAGAGAACATCCACAAATACGCGCGCATCGCCGCCGTCGCCGACGTCTTCGATGCCCTCATGCACAAGCGCTGCTACAAGGACGCCTGGCCTTTGGCCCGCGTGGTCAGCTATTTGCGCGAAGTGAGCGGCAGCCACCTCGATCCGCAGTATGTGGAGTTGCTGATTGCAAACCTCGACGAGGCGCTTGCGTTAAATCAACGTTTCCCGGATTAGGCTCCAGATTTAACCCAAGAACAAATACCGGGGTCAGACCCTGAGGGTCTGCCCCCCGCACACTGGCAAACCAGGCTGCGGCGCAAGACCACAACACGGGCATTCCAGGCCAAGCGGAGCTGAAAAATGCCGAGGGCAAGGCGCGGCGACGCAGACAGTACGCATGTACGGCAAGGAGCCGCAACGCCGCCATCGGCATTTTCTCAGGCCCGCGTCTCCGGCCCGCCGTTTTCAAGTTTCAAATTTCAAGCACTCTTCGGCTCCAGCGGGAAACGTATCTTGTAGTGCAAGCCCATCCCCGGCGCACTGACCACCTTCACCGTCCCGCCCAGCGGCCCCGTCACCAGGTTATACAGGATGTGCGCACCGAGGCCGCTGCCGCCCGAGCCCCGCTTGGTCGTGAAGAAGGGGTCGAACAGCTGGCCCAGGGTGGCGCTGTCCATGCCCATGCCGTCGTCGCTGTAGTCGAGTTCCAGCATCTCGCCGGCCGTCCGGGCGGACAGCTTGATCTTGCCCGGTTCGCCTTCGGCAAAGCCGTGCACCAGTGAATTGACCACCATATTGGTGACGATCTGCGACACGGCGCCCGGATAGCTGCGCAGCTGCACCTCGGGCGCGCAATCGATTTCCACCTTGACGGGCTTGCCCTTGAGCTTGGGCTGCAAGGACAGCAGGACTTCATCGAGGTATTTGCGCAAGTTAAAACTGCGCAGCTCGTCCGAGGACTGGTCCACGGCCACCTGCTTGAAGCTGCGCACCAGCGCCGCGGCGCGCTGGGTGTTCGTCGTCATGATGCGCAGGGTCTGGTCGACGATGTCGAAAAACTGCTGCAAGCCGTCTTCGTCGAGCTGGCCGCCCGCCAGGTCTTCGCGCGTGAGCTTCAATTCCTGCACCAGATGGCTGGTGGCCGTCACGCAGATGCCCAGCGGCGTATTGATTTCATGCGCCACGCCCGCCACCAGGCGTCCCAGGGACGCCAGCTTTTCCTGGCGCACCAGTTCCGACTGCGCTTCCTGCAAGGCGCTCAGGGCGCTGTTCAGGGCCGCGTTCTGCTCTTCCAGCGCCGCCTTGGCCTCGCGCATGGCGCGGTCGGCCTGGATGCGGGCCATCGCCACGGCCACGTGGCTGGCCATGAAGGCCAGCACGTCCAGTTCCGCCTGGCCATACACGACGGATTCGTCGTAGCTTTGCACGATGATCACGCCATACTTTCTCTCGCCCAGCAGCATGGGCGCGCCCATCCAGCTGGCGATGCCGGTATTGCCCAGCGGCTCGTCCATCTCGCCGCTGGCCACCAGCGCCGCATAGCTGCCGGCATCGAGCAAACAGGCCTGGCGGCGCGCCAGCACATAGGAACTCATGCCGATGCCGTAATGAAAGCGTTTCACGGGCGCCTGGGCATCCTTTTCATCGACAAAATACGGGATCGTGATGTCCTTGTTGTCCGGGTGGTACAAGGCGATGAGGAAATTCTTCGCCGTCACCAGCCCGCTGATGATGGCGTGCAGGCGCGTGTACAGGGTCGTCGCATCGGCCGCCTGCGCCGACAGGCTGGCGATTTCATACAGCGCATGCTGCAGGTTTTCCGCGCGCCGGCGCTCGGCCACCTCGTGCGCCAGCAGGGCCGTGCGCTCCTGCACCGCCTTTTCCAGCCGGTCCATGCTCTGCATGCCCTGCAGGGCGCTCGACACGTGCGTGGCGATCAGCGCGAACAGGGCCTGGTCTTCCAGGCTGAAGCGGTGCTGGGCGTCGTAACTCTGGATGACGATGGCACCGAGCACCTGGTGCTGCTGGTCCAGCAGCGGACAGCCTATCCAGTGCTCGGCCGCCGTGCCGCCGCCCCAGGCGCCGCCGCCGATGGCGCGCATGGCGTCGTCGTCGGCCGTCATCACCAGCTGCTTGCGGTTGACGATGACCCACGCCGTGGGCGACTGCGCGGCGCTGGCCAGGCGCACGCCCGCGTCCGGGTCGGGCGCGGCGTCGAATTCGTCGACAAAATAGGGAAAACGCACGAGGCCGTCTTCGCGGTCGCTCAGGGCCACGTAAAAGTTGGCCGCATACATGATGCGTCCCAGCGCCGCATGCACCGCCTGCAGGAACTCGCTGATATCGCTGCAGGTGCTCGAGCGCTGCCCGATTTCCAGCAACACGGTTTGAACGGCTTCCAGGCGGCTGAGACGGCTTTCCATGGGGTGACTGTGTCCCTTGTGTCGATATGTTCTGAAAATCAATATTATCAGTTCAGTCCCGCCTTGGCACGGCATAAAATGTGGAATCTTGCCTTGAAGCAGAGCAACACACGTCACGCGCGCATTTGCCACCTTGGCGATACGGTGGCAGACTAGGCCCCTTCCTACAGACCAGACCGTCCTCATGACCGCCACGCTACGCGCCTCGCTTCGCCCCTACACCCTCGCCGCCCTGCTGGCGTTTGCCGCACTGGGCATGCCGCCGCTGTGCGCCGCGCCGGACGGACGGGCGCCGGCGGCGGAAACGGCCGACGGCGGGCGCTATTTCGGCCCCCTCGTCGACGGCAAGATGCACGGCCAGGGCCGGCTCGAATACGCGAGCGGCGCGTTTTACGAGGGCGGCTTCGCGCGCGGCGTGTTTGCCGGCCAGGGCAAGCTGCGCCAGGCCTCGGGCGTGGAATACACGGGCGAGTTCCGCCAGGGCGCCTTCGACGGCCAGGGCAGCTACACCTCGCCCAAGGGCGAGATTTATGCGGGCAGCTTCGTCAAGGGCAGCTTCGAAGGAACGGGCCGCTTCCAGGGCGCCGACGGCGCCACCTTCGAAGGCCAGTTCAAGCACTGGCGCCCGCACGGCGCCGGCAAGCTGACCGACACGGACGGCACCGTCTTCGAGGGCGAATTCGTCCAGGGCCAGGTGCTGGGCAAGGCAAAGGTCACCACCAGCGACGGCATCCGCTATGAGGGCGCGCTGAAAGACTGGAAATTCGACGGGCTAGGCGTGCTGCGCACGGCCGACGGCGATGAATACCGGGGCAGCTTCAAGAATGGCCAGTTCGACGGCAAGGGCGTGCTGCGCTACGCCGTGGCGCAGGCGGACGGCCGGCGCGAAGACAGCGGCAACTGGACGGAAGGCCAGCTGGACGACCCGGCCGCCGACAAGCTCACGCGCGACAATATCGAACTGGCCCTGTACCAGCAGAGGCGCCTGCTCGACGGCGCCCTGGCGCGCATCGCGCCGCGCGATGCGGCGAAAAAGATCAATCTCTACCTGCTGGGCGTGGCCGGCGACGGCGCGCAGGAAGTGTTTCACCGCGAAACGGCCTTCGTGCAGCGCCAGTTCGACCGCGATTTCGGCACCGTGGGTCGCTCCTTGATGCTCGTCAATAGCCGCAACACGGTGGCGCAGCAGCCGATGGCCACGCGCACCAGCATCCGTGCCAGCCTCGACAGCATGGGCGCGAAGATGGACAAGAAGAACGACATCCTGTTTTTGTTTCTCACCAGCCACGGCTCGCCCGAGCACGAACTGGCGCTGGCGCAAAACGGCATGGACCTGCACGGCCTGCCCGCGCAGGAGCTGGCGTCCATGCTCAGGCACAGCGGCATCCGCTGGAAAGTCATCGTCATCTCGGCCTGCTATGCGGGCGGCTTCATTGCACCATTGAAAGATGACAACACCCTCATCATCACGGCCGCGCGCAGCGACCGCACCTCGTTCGGCTGCGACGACCAGAACGATTTTACCTACTTCAGCGAAGCGTATTTCAAGGAAGCGCTGCCGAACAGCGCCGGCTTTGCCGAGGCGTTCGACAAGGCCAAGGTGCTGGTGCAGGCGCGCGAGGCGGCCGATTTCCTCGAGGGCGGCATGGAGGAAGAAGAGCATTCCGAACCGCAGCTATTCCAGGGCAAGGCCATCGCCGCGCACCTGAAGGCGTGGCGCGCCCAGCCGCGCTGACATGGGCACGGCCGCCCGCCTTTCTGTACAATAGCCACACACATGAAAAAATTCTTCCTCATTTTGCTGCTGTTCGTGCTTCCGCTCCAGATGTCCTGGGCCGCGGCGAGCGCGTATTGCCTGCACGAGGAAGGCAAGGCAGCACAGCACCTGGGCCACCACAACCACCAGCACAAGGCGGATGCGGACAAGAAACCCGGCGCCGACAAAAAAGTTGCCGATAAGCAATCAAAAGGCCAGCCGCACAGCGACTGCAACGTCTGCCACGGCATCGGCCACGCGTGGCTGCCGGCCGGCTCCAGCCTGCCCGTCGGCGACACGGCGTCCGTGAATGCGGACAGCTCTCCCTTCTTTTACGCTTCCCACATCCCGGACGTGCCCAAGCGCCCTGACTGGTCGTCGGCCACCTAGGCCGACGGGACGTTTCTTTCACTGATCGCAATAAGCCAGGCGCCCGCCTGCGCGTCCCGTCGAATTCTTTTCCATGCTTTTGGAGAATTCGATGTACCGAATCATCTTGTTATTGTCCGCTGGCCTGCTGGCCGGCAACTTTGCGCACGCGCAAACACCTGAAGAACCCGCCGGCCCGCTGACGCTGCCTGCCGCGCTGGCCCTGGCCGAAGGCGGCAACGCCMCCCTGTCGGCCGCCCGCCATGAACTGGCGGCCCAGGGCGGCGCCCTGCAGCAGGCGCGCGCCCTGCCCAACCCGGAACTGCAAACCGTGCTGGAAGACACGCGGCGCGCCACGCGCAGCACCACCGTGCAGCTGAACCAGTTGATCGAGCTGGGCGGCAAGCGGGGCGCGCGCGCCGCCGTCGCCCAGCAGGGCCAGGAACTGGCGCAGGCCGGCCTTGCGCTACAGCAAGCCGACACGCGCGCGGCCGTCACGTCCGCCTTCGTCGACGTGCTGGCGGCGCAGGAAGGCTTGCGCCTGGCCGACAGCGCGCAGGCGCTGGCCGCCCGCGCCAGCGACATCACGGCGCGCCGGGTGACGGCCGGCAAGGCCTCGCCCGTCGAGGAAACCCGCGCCCGTGTCGCCGAAGCAAGCGTCAAGCTGGAACTGAACCTGGCCCGCAGCGCCCTGGCTGGCGCCCGCAAGCGCCTGGCCGCCCTGTGGGGCAACGCCGCGCCCCGCTTTGGCGTGGCCGAGGGCCGCCTGGAAACCTTGCCGTCGCTGCCGCCAGGCAGCGAACTGGCGGCACGGCTGGAGCAAGCCCCGGCCGTGCGCCAGGCGCGCAGCGCGCTGGCCCAGCGGCAAGCCATGCTGGACGTGGAACAGCGGCGCGCCACGCCCGACGTCACGGTGAGCATCGGCATGAAGCGCTCGGAAGAACTGGGCCGCAACCAGGCCATCATCGGCCTGGCCCTGCCGCTGCCCCTGTTCGACCGCAACGCGGGCAACAAACTCGACGCCCTGCGCCGCAGCGACAAGGCCAGCGACGAGCTGGCCGCCGCCCGCATCGCCGTGCAGACGGCCGTGGCCGTGGCCAGCGAACGCCTGGCCACGGCCCGGCTCGACGTGGACAGCTTGCGCCAGGACATCTTGCCCGGCGCCCAGAGCGCCTACGACGCGGCCAGCAAGGGCTTTGAGTTCGGCAAGTTCGCCTTCCTCGACGTGCTCGACGCCCAACGCACCTTGCTGCAAGCCAAGAACCAATACCTGCGCGCGCTGACGGAAGCGCAGCACGCCGCCGCCGAGATCGAGCGCCTGCTGGGCGCCCCTGCCTCCCTGTAAGGAACACCCTCCATGAACATCACACTCAACAAAAAACAGGCGATCGCCATCGCCTCCATCGCGGCCGCCGGCATCGTGCTGGCCATCTTCATCCTCGGCACGGGCAATTCCAAGGCTCCGCCGCCCGCCGCCGCCAAGGCGGAAGCCCATGCTGAAAAGAAAGACGAACACGGCCACGAGGCAGTGGAAGGCCGGCTGGAATTGACGGCGGCGCAAGGCAAGGCGGCCGGCGTCGTCATCGCCACGGCCGCGCCCGCCCGCATCAAGACGACGGTGGCCCTGCCCGGCGAAATCCGTTTTAACGAAGACCGCACGGCCCACGTCGTGCCGCGCCTGGCCGGCGTGGTGGAAGCCGTGCAGGCGGACCTGGGCCAGCTGGTGAAAAAGGGGCAGATCCTGGCCGTCATCGCCAGCACGGAACTGTCGGAACAGCGCAGCGCACTGCTGTCGGCGCAGCGGCGGCTGTCGCTGGCCCGCTCCACGTATGAGCGCGAAGAAAAACTGTGGCGCGAGAAAATTTCTGCCGAGCAAGATTACCTCCAGGCCCAGCAAGCGTGGCGCGAGGCGGAAATCGCCGTGCAGAATGCCCAGCAAAAGCTCAGCGCGCTGGGCGCCAGCAGTAGCAGCAAGGGGCCGCTGAACCGCTACGACATCCGCGCGCCGTTCGACGGCATGGTGCTGGAAAAACACATCACCCTGGGCGAAGCCGTCAAGGAAGACGCGAACATCTTCGTCATTTCCGACCTGTCAACCGTGTGGGCGGAAATCGCCGTGCCGGCGAAGGACCTGGCCACCGTGCGCATGGGAGGCAAGGCGGAGGTGAAAGCCAGCGCTTTTGATGCCAGTGCGCAAGGCACGATCACCTACGTGGGCGCGCTGCTGGGCGAGCAGACGCGCACGGCGAAAGCTCGCATCAGCTTGCAGAACCCGGACATGGCGTGGCGCCCGGGCCTGTTCGTCACGGTGGAAGTGGTGTCCGGCGAAGCGGACGCGCCCGTCACCGTGCAGAGCACGGCCATCCAGACGGTGGAAGACAAGCCCGTCGTCTTCGTGCAGGTCAAGGACGGCTACCAGGCCACGCCCGTGGTGCCGGGGCGCAGCGATGGCACGTTGACGCACATCAAGCAGGGCCTGGCCGCCGGCACGCCATACGCGGCGCAAGGCAGTTTTGTATTGAAATCCGAGCTGGGCAAGGACTCCGCCGGCCACGAACATTGATCACGTCAAACGAAAGGAAACCATCATGTTTGAACGCTTGATCCGCTTCGCCATCGACCAGCGCTGGCTGGTGATGCTGGCCGTGGCCGCGATGGCAGGCCTGGGCATCTACAGCTATCAAAAGCTGCCCATCGACGCCGTGCCCGACATCACCAACGTGCAGGTGCAAATCAATACCCAGTCCGCCGGCTATTCGCCGCTGGAAACCGAACAGCGCGTGACGTTCCCCATCGAGACGGCCATGGCCGGCTTGCCGAACCTGGAACAGACGCGCTCGCTGTCGCGCTATGGCCTGTCGCAAGTGACCGTGATCTTCAAGGATGGCACGGACATCTATTTTGCGCGCCAGATGATCAACGAGCGCCTGCAGGAAGCCAAGGAAAGCTTGCCGGCCGGCATCACGCCGAAGATGGGGCCCGTTTCCACGGGGCTCGGTGAAATCTATTTGTGGACAGTGGAAACGCAGGAGGGCGCGAAAAAGCCGGACGGCACGCCGTACACGCCGACGGACTTGCGCGAAATCCAGGACTGGATCATCAAGCCGCAGTTGCGCAATGTCACGGGTGTGACAGAGATCAATGCCATCGGCGGCTACGCCAAGCAATACCAGGTGGCGCCGTATCCGGAAAAACTGGCCGCCTACGGCATCAGCCTGCAAGACGTGGTGACGGCGCTCGAGCGCAACAACAGCAACGTGGGCGCCGGCTACATCGAAAGGCAGGGCGAGCAGCTGCTGATACGCGCGCCGGGCCAGGTGGCATCGAAGGACGACATCGGCAACATCGTCGTCGCCAATGTGCAGGGCGTGGCCATCCGCATCCGCGACGTGGCCGACGTGGTGCTGGGGCGCGAGCTGCGCACGGGCGCAGCCACGGAAAACGGCCGCGAAGTGGTGCTCGGCACCGTCTTCATGCTGATCGGGCAGAACAGCCGCGCCGTCTCGCAAGCCGTCGACAAGAAGATGATCGAGATCAACCGCAGCCTGCCGAAAGGCGTGCACGCCGTCACCGTGTATGACCGCACGGTGCTCGTCGACAAGGCCATCAATACGGTGAAGAAAAACCTGCTGGAAGGCGCGGTCCTGGTAATCGCCATCCTGTTTTTGTTCCTCGGCAATATCCGCGCGGCCGTCATCACGGCCATGGTGATACCGCTGGCCATGCTGTTCACGTTTACGGGCATGGTGCAATACCATGTGAGCGCCAACCTGATGAGTCTGGGGGCGCTCGATTTCGGCATCATCATCGATGGCGCCGTGGTGATCGTGGAAAACTGCGTGCGCCGCCTGGCCCATGCGCAGCAAAAACTGGGACGCTCCTTGACCTTGCAGGAACGTTTTCACGAAGTGTTTGCGGCATCGCAAGAGGCACGCCGTCCCTTGCTGTATGGTCAGCTGATCATCATGGTCGTGTACCTGCCCATCTTCGCGCTGACGGGCGTGGAAGGCCGCATGTTCACGCCGATGGCCCTGACGGTGGTGATCGCCCTGCTCGGCGCCATGCTGCTGTCGATCACTTTCATCCCGGCCGCCGTGGCGCTGTTTATCGGCGACAAGGTGGCGGAGAAGGAAAACGCCATCATGCGCGCGGCCAAGCGCTGGTACGAACCGCTGCTCGGTAAAGTGATGCGCAACACGCCCGTCGTGTTGACGGGCGCGGCGGTTGCCGTCTTGCTGTCGGGCTTGCTGGCCACGCGCATGGGCAGCGAATTCGTGCCCAGCCTGAACGAGGGCGACATCGCCATCCAGGCCCTGCGCATCCCCGGCACCAGCCTGAGCCAGTCGCTGGCCATGCAGCAGCAACTGGAAAGCAAGCTGATGGCAAACCACCCGGAAATCGCCCGCGTGTTCGCCCGCACGGGAACGGCCGAGATCGCGTCGGACCCCATGCCGCCGAATATTTCCGACGGCTACATCATGCTGAAACCCCGCGACGCATGGCCGCAACCGAAGAAGTCGCGCGAGCAATTGCTGGCGGAAATCGAAGCGACGGCCACCAGCTTGCCGGGCAATAACTACGAGTTTTCGCAGCCGATCCAGCTGCGCTTCAACGAACTGATTTCCGGCGTGCGCAGCGACGTGGCCGTCAAACTGTTCGGTGACGATATGGGCGTGCTCGACAGCACGGCGGCGAAGATCGCTGGCGTGCTGGGCAAGATTCCCGGCGCAACAGAGGTAAAAGTCGAGCAGACCACGGGGCTGCCCATGCTGACGGTGCAGATCGACCGCGAGCAGACGGCGCGCTACGGATTGAATATTGCCGACGTGCAAGCGGCGATCGCCACGGCCATCGGCGGGCAAGAGGCGGGCACGCTGTTCCAGGGCGACCGCCGCTTCGACATCGTCGTGCGCCTGCCCGACAGCCTGCGCAGCGACCTGGAGCAACTCAAACGGCTGCCCATCGCCCTGCCCCTGGGCGCGGCGGCGGAAGGCCGCGCCCGCTTCATCCCGCTCGGTGAAGTAGCCAGCCTGCAAGTGGCGCCGGGGCCGAACCAGATCAGCCGCGAAGACGCCAAGCGCCGCATCGTCATCAGCGCCAACGTGCGCGGGCGCGATATCGGCTCGTTCGTGGCCGACGCCACGCAGCAGTTGCAGACGCAGGTGGCCATTCCCGCCGGCTACTGGACCAGCTGGGGCGGCCAGTTCGAGCAGCTGCAGTCGGCCACAAAACGCCTGGAACTGGTGGTGCCCGTGGCGCTGGCCCTCGTCTTCGTGTTGCTGTTCGCCATGTTCGGCAACGTGAAGGATGGAGTATTGGTCTTCAGCGGCATCCCGTTCGCCTTGACGGGCGGCATCGTCGCTCTGTGGCTGCGCGACATCCCCATGTCGATCTCGGCCGCTGTCGGCTTCATCGCCCTGTCCGGCGTGGCCGTGCTCAACGGCCTGGTGATGATCGCCTACATCCGCCAGCTGCGCGAGCAGGGCATGCCCTTGCAGGAAGCGATACGCGAGGGAGCGATCACGCGCTTGCGGCCCGTCTTGATGACGGCGCTGGTGGCCTCGCTGGGCTTCGTGCCGATGGCCATTGCCACGGGCACGGGCGCCGAAGTGCAGCGCCCGCTGGCCACCGTGGTCATCGGCGGCATCTTGTCGTCGACGGCATTGACGCTGCTGGTGCTGCCGCTGCTGTACCGGCTGGCTTACCGCAGGGAAGACGAGCTGGAAATGCAAGCCGCGCCCGAAGGCGTGGCGGTACAGCTGAGTAAATAGAGGCGCGCGCTACCGCAATCGCCTTTCAAGGCCTGCGGTAGCCGCCTTCGATCCAGTTCGCGGCGGCTGTGGCGTTGAACTTGAACGCGGCCGAGGTGCGCACTTTGGCGATCTGTTCGCCGTCGGCGTCGTAGGCGCTCAGTTCCGCGTACGGGTGGTCTTCGTCGGGCACGATGTCGAACATCACCTTGATCTGCCCCTCGTCGGTGGCGACGAAGACATTCTTGTGCAGTTGCGCATGCAGCTGCTGTTCGTGGCGGCGCAGCACCTCGGACGCCGTCTTGACCAGGGTGTTGAAGGCGTTGACGTCGAGCGGCTTCGGGTTTTTCTTGTCGCGGCCCATGGTCCACGGGCCCACGAGGGCCGGTTCCGGCTCGCCGTCCTTGATCATGGCCACGGCCCAGCCTTCATCTTCCTCGTTCTTGATCACGCGCGCCGTCCAGCCGTTGCCTACCCACAGGCGCGGCTCCTGGATCGGGGCGTCATTGTCCTGCTCGGCGGATTCATCGGAAAAATCGGGAAAATCGGTACTCATGGCGGTGCTCGTGATGGAGGGTCGGGGCTAGCATGATAGACGAAATCAGCCCGCCGTGCCGCCTTGCCGCAGGCGCGGCGGCACGCTCAATATTTCCTTCCAGCACAGGCTGGCGACAGCCGCAGGCACGTCCGTGCCGCCGGCTGCGCGGCACGGACGCGCCTGCCTCCCCGGCTGCGGTCAGCACATGGACATGGCAGGCCGGTTGGGCCAGGTCAGGGGCGGACCGGGCGGCACCCAGCGCGGGTCGATGGCCGGCAGCGGTGCATGGTAATTGAATGGGGTGATGATGATCGGCGGAATCGCCGATGGCGCGCCGACGGGCTCGGCGCAGGACTGCGGGGCGCTACGCTGGCGCGTGGTTCGATGGTGGGAAAGGGATAGCGATTGATCCCCGGTATCTGCAAACAAAAGCATGTTGCCCTCCTTGCGAGACTGAGGTATTCAGTATAGGACGGCTTGCGCGTATTACAAGAAAAGAAATCTTGTTGCAGATCAGTGTTTTTTGCCCGTACAGACCTTCCATACCGCGAAAATGACGGCCTGTCGCACGCCGCTGGCCGCGCCTGCCGCGCGCCGCTACAGTGTGAGCATGCAGTACCCAGTCACCCATCCACAGAGGCCCATCATGAAAAAATTGCTCACCTTCGCCCTCATCGTCATGCTTGCCTGTCTGTTCCTCGACAAGATAGCCGGCAGCGACATGCACATGGCGTTCAACGGCGACGAGATCGACGGTCCGCTGGAGTGGCTGTTCGGCCTCGTGTTTGCCGGCGGCGGCCTGCTGATCGCGGCCATCGCGGTGGTGTGCGCCGCCGTCGTCACGGGGGTCGTGCTGGCCGGCGTGGGCGTGGTGCTGGTGGCCGGCGTGGCCTTCTGCGTGGTGCTGGCCCTGGCGCTGAGCACGCCCGTGCTGCTGCCGCTGCTGATCCCCGTGGCCATTGTCTGGTACATCGTCAGCCGCAACCGCAAGCAGGCGCAGGCGCGCCAGCACAGCCTGTAGTCACTGGGCCATGAACTTGCTGAGCACGCCGTCGCCGCCGCCGTCATTCTGCTCGATGCGGTTGCGCCCGCCCCGCTTGGCCCGGTACAGCGCCTCGTCGGCGCGCGCCAGCACGGCGTCGCAATCGGCATCGGTGCCGGCCATGGCGGCCATGCCGATGCTCACCGTAATGGTGATCACTATGCCGCCGTCGATGGTCAGCGAACTTTCCGCCACGCGCCGGCGCAGCCGTTCGGCAAACACGGCCGCCGCCGCCAGATCGGTGCCCGGCAACAAGATGGCAAATTCCTCGCCGCCCACGCGGCCCGGCACGTCGACCTTGCGCAGCGCCTGGCACATCAGCGCACCCAGGTGACGCAGCACGGCATCGCCCACGGCGTGGCCATGCTCATCGTTGACGCGCTTGAAATGATCAATATCTAGCATCAGCACGCTGGCGCAGCTGGCCAGCTCGCGCTGCAGCCGCGCATGCTCGTTTTCCAGCGCCGCCATGAACTGGCGCCGGTTCGGCAGGCCGGTCAGGAAATCCGTCGTCGCCAGCTGCAGCAGTTCCGCATTCATGCGCTTGCGTTCGGTGATGTCGAGCGAGGACACCATGATGAAGTCCAGGCTGTCCGCATGGCCGGGCATGACCAGCAGGCTCAGCTCATTTTGCCGCGCCGCGCCGTCCAGGCGCACGAAGCTGCTCTCGCATTCGTACAGGTGGGCGCCGCCGGCCAGCGCCAGCAGGGCGTCGCCAAAACGGGGCAAGGCGCTGTCGTCGAAATTCTGCGCCAGGCCCAGGGCGCCGCGGCGCTGGTCTTCCTCGTTGGCGCGCACCTGCGCCAGCGCCGCGCCATTCGCGTCGATGATGCGCACCAGTCCCGCCAGCCGTTTCAGCTCTTCCGGATGGGCCTGGAAATGCGCGCCCAGGTCGCCCGTCTCCGCTTGCTCCAGGGCATCGAGCGCGGCGCGCACGGCCGACCAGTCCTGTTCCCACAGGGCAACGGGCGCATGGTCGTACAGGCTGCGGAAACGCGCTTCGCCGGCGCGCAGGGCCAGCGCCACCTGCGCCTGCTCGATGGCCATGCCGGCCAGGTGCGCCGCCTCGCCCAGGCGCGCCAGGTGCGCGGCGCTGGGCAGCGCGGGCTGGCGGTGATACGCCATCAGCACGCCCAGCAGCTTGCCCGAACCGCCGCGCACGGGCTCGGCCCAGCACGATTGCAGCTGGGCCCGCCAAGCCAGCTCCATCGTCTGCTGCGCATCCGCATCGCCGTGCAGGTCGGCCACGATCACGCGCTGGCCGCCGCGCACGGCTTGCGCCGCGATGCCATGCACGCCCTGCAGGGTATCGAGGTCATGGCCGTGGCTGGACAGGTTGAAGAATGCGGGCAAGCCCGGCGCCGCCCCCAGCACCAGCCGGTGGCGGCTCTCGTCGAGCAGCAGGATGCTGCACAGCATGGCCGGATGGTCGGCCTGCACGCTGAGCACCACGCTTTCCAGCACCCGTTCCAGCGGCGCGCCCGTGGCCAGCATTTCCAGTACCTGGCGCCGCGTGTGTTCGCGCCGCTCCATCTGGCTGCGCTCGCTGATGTCGCGGAAGGTCCACAGCCGTGCCTGCTCATTGCCCAACTGCATGCTGCGCACGTACTGCTCGATCACCCGGCCATCGCGCAAATGCAGCACGTCGCGCCGCTCGCGATGGCCTTGCGGCGCATGCGCGCGCGCCGCCAGGAACGGCGCCGCCTGCTCCAGCTGGCTTCCGACGTGGTGCACGAGCGCATCGCCGTCCGCTTGCCAGTCGAGCGCGTCGGGCACCTGCCACAGGTCGCGGAAGCGCCGGTTCGAGGTGAAGATGCGGCCGTTGACGTTATCGACCAGGATGCCGTCGATGGTGGAATCGAGGATATTGCGCAGCATGGCCTGGCTGCGCTGCGCTGCCTCGGCCATCGCCAGCACGCTGGCCTGGCCCTGCTCGAGCTGCCCGGCCAGCTCGCTGGCGCGCGCCAATGCCGCCTGCGCGCGGGCCCGTCCCGCCGCCAGCAGCCAGGCCGCCAGCGCCAGCACCAGGCTGGCCAGCACGCCGGTCCAGGCCACCACGCGGGGCCGCGCCAGCATCTCGCCGTCGAAGCCGGGCATGGCGCGCACGCGCAGGCTCCAGGCATGGCCGGCGATGGTGATCGCCTGCTGCGCCGCCAGGGTGGAAGAAGCGCCGGCCGACTGCGCGCCCGGCAGGCTGTCATACATCAGGGCCGCCTCGGCCAGCTGCGCGCCGTCATAGATTTCCAGGTCCAGCTGGCGCGAACCCTCGCCGCCCACGCCCGCCATCAGGTCGCCCATGCGAAATGGGGCAAACACCCAGGCGCGCAGGGCGGCGCGCCGCTGCTCTACAGTGCCCTGCGGCAAGCCATTCTCATACACGGGCAGCACGATCAGAAAGCCATACACTTCAGCATTGCCGCCATCCTGCACCAGGCGGATCTTGCCCGTCATGGCGGCCTGCCCCGTGTCGCGCGCCTGCTCCAGCGCGGCGCGGCGCACGGGTTCGGACAGGATGTCGTAACCAAACGCCAGCAGGTTGCTGTCGCTCAAAGGTTCCAGATAGGTGATGGGCGCATGCCATGGCCGCTGGCCGGGCGGGCGCACGGCATAGCCGGGATAGCCTTGCGCGCGCACCTGGGCCTCGTGCCGCGCCAGCTTGCCGCCCGCCAGCAGCGGCAGGTAGCCGATGCCGTGGATGCCGGGAAAATGCCGGTCCACCTGCTGCACCGCCAGGTAGGCATGAAATTCGCTGCGCGTGACTTCCTGCGAGCTCGCATACAGGCCCTGTACCCCATGCAGCACCTGGATATAGGTCTGCATGCGGCCCACGATGCTGCCCACCAGTTCGCGCACGCGGAAATCGAAATCGGCCTGTACCTGCTGCTCGCTGGCGTCGTCGGCATTGTGCCAGGCGCCGTAGGTCAGTCCCAGGCACAGGGCCAGCACCAGCGCGGCAAACAGGCGCGGCCCTATCCACTGCGACACTGGCCTGGAAAACCACGACGGGAACACGCGTGTATGCATGACGGGCTCATCAAACCACCTCGGGGCCGCAGGCTGGCAGCGGGCTGCACGACTACCATCGGTAGTCGATGAGAATGATAGTACGTTACAGCGGGCGGGCTGGCAATGCTGTATTTTGTGTTAAAAAGACCACACATTTCATGCGAGAAATTATGTATGCCCGCAGAAAATTCGATGCCATGGGAACCATCGCTCGCCTGCTGTTATGATCGCCCCGCCGATCCATCAACAGGGAGTTTCGTTTGCAACAAGCCAGCTGGCAGGGAAGCTTGTGGCTGGCGCCGGATTTTGCCATCCTGCATGGCGCAGCGGGCGCCACGGACAGCCACGCCCATTACGCGCACCAGCTGATGCTGAGCACGGGTGCGCCCTTCACGGCGCAGCGCGACGGCGTCGTCCACACGGCGCGGCACTTGCTGGTCGACAGCCTGCGCCCGCACGCCATCGTGGCCGCGCCGTCGCCCATGCTGACCATCTATGCGGAACCGCAGCGCCTGGGCGGCGCGGCCCTGCTGGCGGCGGCCGGCGGCGCAGACGCGCCCACGCCGGACGGCATCGCCGCCGCATTGCAGGCGCAGCCGCGCCTGGCCCTGGCCGACGCGCGCGTGCAGCGGGCGCTGGACCGGGTCGATGCGCTGCTGTCGGGCAAAGTCAGCGCGGCCGCCGTGGCCGAAGCGGCACACTTGTCGCTGAGCCAGCTGGAACGCCTGTTCAGCGCCCAGCTGGGCTTGCCCGTGCGGCGGCTGGTGCTGTGGCGCCGCTTGCGCCTGGCCATCCGTTTCATCTTGCTCGGCAGTAGCCTGACGGAGGCGGCCCACGGCGCCGGCTTTGCCGACGCCGCGCATTTTTCGCGCACCATGCGCAGCCTGTTCGGCGTGCGCGCCGACCGCAGCTTGCGCCAGCTCAAGGTCACGCTGCTCGATTGACCTGTCGCTCAAGCCCCCTTGCGCAAGCCGGCCGGCAGCTCGGGCGCGCGCACGCCCTCTTCCGCGCGGAACGGTTCGAGCAATTGCGGCAGGTAGGCCACGGGATAGTCGGGACGGCTGCCGATGCCCAGGTCCTCGCCCCGCATGCGGTAGCCCGGTGCATCGAAACGCGTGCCCAGCATCCGGTCCCAGCAGGTAAAAAACAGGCCGAAATTCACGTCGCCGGCCGTGCCGTACTTCATGTGGTGGAAACGGTGCAGCGGCGCCCAGGCGAACACATGGCGCAGCCATCCCATGCGCATGTCGACATTCGCATGCTGCAGCAACAGCTCGATGGCCACGGCAAACGCCAGCACGGCCATGACACGCTCCGGGATGCCTAGCAGCAGCAAGGGCAGCATGCCGCCCGCCGCTTCCAGCAGCAGATGCAGCGGGTGTTTCATCCAGCCATTGAAACCGTACAGACGCTGCACGCTGTGGTGCACGGCATGCAGTTTCCACAGAAAATAATAGCGGTGGCTCAGGTAATGCACGAGCGTGATGCCGCAATCGGCGATGACGATGGCCAGCAGCAGCTGCGCCCAGAACGGCCAGGCGCCGGGCCAGAACGGCCCCAGCGCCAGGTGCCCCGCCAGCAGGGGAAAGGCCGCCAGGCCCAACAGGTACAGCGCCTCGTTGACGAGCGCGTGGACGGCATCGCGCCAGCCGTCGCCTTGGGCGTGGTTCCACGCGCCATCGTAGGGAAGATAACGTTCCGCAAGAAACGAGGTGAGCAGGGCCAGCAGCAGCAAGGGCGGCAAGACCCAGAGGGAATGTTGTCTAACAGCAATTAACCAGCTGGCGGCGCCGATGAAGCCGGCCCAGAACACGGGGCCGTACAGCGCGGCAAAGACGGATGTCATGGCAAGATGCTCCTGTGGCAAAAACCACAGCATGGCTGGTTCCCCTGCCGCGCCGCTTGAAGAAACGGCGCAAAATTCCTTACTTGGCGGCCTTCCTCGCCGCGTACTGCTGGTAGCCGTTGGCGCGCAAGGCGCAGGCGGGGCAAGTGCCGCAGCCATAGCCCCAGTCGTGCAATTGGCCCCGTTCGCCCAGGTAGCAGGTGTGCGTGCCGCTGCGGATCAGGTCGACCAGCGGCTGGCCGCCCAGGTCTTCCGCCAGGTCCCAGCTTTGCGCCTTGTCCAGCCACATCAGCGGCGTTTCCAGCTTCAGGCGCGTGTTCATGCCCAGGTTCAGGGCCACTTGCAGCGCTTTCATCGTGTCGTCGCGGCAATCCGGGTAGCCGGAAAAATCCGTCTCGCACATGCCGCCCACCAGCACCGTCAAGCCGCGGCGGTAGGCCACGGTGGCGGCCACCGTCATGAACAGCAAGTTGCGTCCAGGCACGAACGTGTTCGGCAAGCCGTTTTCCTGCATGACGATCTCGACGTTCTGCGTCATGGCCGTATCGGAAATGGCGGAAATCAGCGACAGGTCGATCATGTGGTCGGGACCCAGGCGGCTGTCCCATTCGGGCGAGTGCCGGCGCATCTGCTCGAGCACGCCGGGACGCACGGTCAGCTCGATCGCATGGCGCTGTCCATAGTCAAAGCCGATAGTTTCCACGCGGTTATAGTGCTTCAAGGCCCAGGCCAGGCAGGTGGTGGAATCTTGCCCACCGCTAAAGAGCACCAGTGCGGAGTCAGTTGCTAGCATAATTTCTTTCTTTTCAATTTTATTCTGTTGCAATCGTGCGCGGGGAAACGTGATTCCCGGCGCAAAAAATACTTATTCGTCCGCCATCAGTTTACCTATTCCGGTAACATGCAGTCAGCATTTACTCATCTGGAGCACCATGTTTTCTGCACGACCCATACGGCACACAGCTGCCGGCAAGGCGATACGACCACGAATTTTGGCACAAGTGGTGACAAAAGTAATGGGTCAACTGACACTGGCCGCCGCCGGCAGCGCCATCCTGCTGTTTCCCGCCGCCCATGCGGCCGCGCAGGAAGGCACGCAAGAGAGCGCGCAAGACGCCGCCGCAGAGAGCAGCGCCGCCACGGAGGCGGCGACCGCCACGCTGCAGTATGAAGTCAAGGTGAACGCGCCCGGCGACCTCGATGAGTTGCTGGAAAAGAACCTGGACCTGGAACGCTTCCGCGGCAACCCGCGCATGGACCGCGAGCAATTGCAGCGCCTCGTGCGCGATACGCCCGAGCAAGCCAAAAACCTCATCGCCACGGCCGGCTATTACACGCCCGTCGTCACGGTGCGCGTCGATACGACGGGCGCCAAACCCGTCGTCATCGTCGACGTCGAGCCGGGCCAGCCCGTGACCGTCGACAAGGTCGAGCTGGAATTGCGCGGCTTCGACCCCACGCCGCCGCTGGCCGCCTCCGAGCCTTTCGATACGGAAGCCTTGAAACGCAGCTGGCCGCTGAAATCGGGCAGCGTGTTCCGCCAGGCGGAATGGGAGTCCGCCAAGCGCGCGCTGCTGCGCGAAGTGGTGCAGACGCGTTATCCGCGCGCCCAGCTGGTCGATACGCAAGCCGTGGTCGACCCGGAAACGCACAAGGTCTCCTTGCTGGTGGTGCTCGACAGCGGCCCCGAGCTGCGCTTCGGCGAGCTGCGCATCGAAGGCTTGAAGCGCTACGATGCCAGCATCATCCGCAACCTCGACAAGATACGCCCGGGCGACTACTACAGCGAGTCGGCGCTGCAATCGTTCCAGGCGCGCCTGCAGGACACGGGCTACTTTGCCAGCGTGGAAGTGAGTGCCGACATGAGCAGCATCCTGGGCGAGCAGATCGAGGCGGGCCAGGAAAGCCAGCAAGCCGAGGCCGCAGGTGCCGCGCCAGAAGCCAGGGCCGCCAGCCGCGGCCCCGCGCCGCTGCTGCCGCTGGTCGTGCGCGTGACGGAAAACAAGCAACAGAACGTCAGCGCCGGTCTCGGTTTCAGTACGAACACGGGCAATCGCGCCCAGCTCAACTATGACAACCTGAACGTGTGGGGCACGCGCTTCAAGAGCGCGATCACCATGGAAACGAAAAAACAGGCGGCGCACGCCAATTTTTACTTTCCCACCACCGAGCGCGGCTACAACGACAGCGCGGGCGCCTCGTTCGAGCGCAGCGACATTTCCAATGAAATCACGGCCGTCACCACCATCTCGGCCAAGCGCAACTGGGGCGGCACCAACCTCGAACGCAGCCTGACGTTCGAGTTCCTCAGCGAAGACAAGACCGTCGTCGGCCTGGAGCAGACGCGCAGCAAGAGCTTGCCGCTGACCTATGCCATCACCAAGCGCAGCCTGGACAGCCTGCTGTTCCCCACCAGGGGCTACGTCATCAACGCCCAGGTGGGCGGCGCCCTGCTGCCCGTGCTGACGGACGAGCGCTTCGTGCGCGTGGCCGGCAAGGCCGTGTATTACCGTCCGCTCGGTGAAAAGGGCGAGCTGATCGTGCGCGGCGAAATGGGCGCGCTGGGCTCGAAGGAAAAACGCGGCGTGCCGGCCGTTTACCTGTTCCGCGCAGGCGGCGACCAGTCGGTGCGCGGCTACGGCTACCAGGAACTGGGCGTGAAGGAAGGCGACGCCACCATCGGCGGGCGCTATATGCTCACCGGCAGCGCCGAATACCAGTACTGGTTCAAGCCGAAGTGGGCCATTGCCGCCTTCTATGACGCCGGCAACGCGGCCGACACGGTCAAAACGGCCATGACGCCGAAATCCGGTTACGGCCTGGGCGGGCGCTACAAGAGCCCCGTCGGCCCCATCAATGTCGACGTGGCGTATGGCCACGCCGTCCACGCCTACCGTTTGCACTTTTCTCTGGGATTCACTTTCTGATGTCCGATATTTCTACCGAGTCCCACGACGCCGCGCCGCCACCGCCGGCGAAAAAACCGCGCCGCTGGGTGCGCTACGTGCTGATCGCCGTTGCCAGCCTGGCCGTGCTGCTGGGCGCCGCCTTCTGGTTCCTGGGGCGCGAATCGACCTTGCAGATGCTGGTGCAAAAAGTGGCCAGCGCCAGCGGCGGCGACATCGCGGTGTCGGGCGTATCCGGCTCGCTGTACAACCGCATGCACCTGGGCCACGTCAGCTACCGCAGCAAGACGCAGCACATCACGGCCGACAACATCGACATCAACTGGTCGCCGTTCCAGTTCTTCTCGGAAGGCATCGCCATCAGCGAACTGCATGTGGCCAGCCTGTCCGTGGCAAGCACGGCGCCGTCCGAGGAACCGTCGACCATGCCCGCCAGCCTGGCCGCGCCCTTTAAAATCGGCATTGCCGACGCGCGCCTGGACAAGGTGACCCTCGTCAGCGCGGGCGGCAACACGGTGTTTGAAAAGATCCATTTCACCCTGTCGGGCGACAAGTCGCAATGGCAGCTGGAAGACGCCTCGGCCGTCACGCCGTTCGGCCAGGCCACGGCCAGCGCGACGATTGCCGCCACGCAGCCGTTCAAACTGTCAGGCAAGGCGGCCTTGACGCAGATCAACCCTGCCGCCGGTGAAAAACCGGCCGCCCTCGCCCTGCAACTGGGCGGCGACTTGAACCTGCTCAACGTCACGGCCAAGGGCAGCGCGGGCGCGGCCACGGCCGACGCCCGGCTGGCGCTGGCGCCGTTCGACCCCGTCATCATCCTGCGCTCGGCCAGCATCCGTGGCCGCAACATCAATCCGGGCAAGTTCGACGCCACCATGCCGCAGGCGGACCTGAGCCTGGAACTCGATGCCGCCATCGATACCCGGCCGGCCAGGCAAACCGTATCGGGCAAGCTGGCCATCCTCAACCACGCCACGCCGGGCCCCATCGACCAGCAAAAGCTGCCGCTGCGCCAGTTCGAGGCGCGCCTGGGCGGCACCCTGACGGCCACGACCTTGGAATCGGCCATCATCGATTTCGGCAACGCGGGCAAGTTCACGGGCGGCGGCAAGCTCAACCGCGACGCCGCCGACGCGCCCATCGGCACGGCGCAGCTGGCCTTGCACACGGACAAGATCGACTTGCAGCACATGTACAGCAGCATCAACAGCACCAAGATCGCCGGCGATATCGTGCTCGACAGCGACGGCAAGACGCAAACCCTGCGCGCAACACTGGGCGAAGCCAAGCTGCGCCTGGACGTGGAAGCGACGCTTGCCGATTCCCTCGTGCAATTGCGCAAGGCCACCTTGCAGGCAGGCAAAAGCAGCGTCAACGCGACGGGCCAGATCAGCCTCAAGGATGAGCAACCGTTCAAGGCCGTGGCCAGCGCCAGCCGCCTCAATCCCGCCGACTTCGGCGCCTTCCCCGTGGCCGACCTGAACCTCGACGTGCGCGCCAACGGCCATGTGGCGCCCCAGTGGCTGGCGAATGCGGACGTTACCGTGCGCCCCAGCAAGCTGCTCGACCAGCCTTTGTCGGGCAAGGGCAAGCTGACGGCCGATGCGGCCCATTTCAGCGGCATCGACGTGCAATTGGCGCTGGGCAAGAACAACATGACGGCCAAGGGCAACTTTGGCGGCGCCGGCGAAAAGCTGAACTGGAATGTCGATGCGCGCCAGCTGTCCGCGCTGCAGGGCGACTTGCTGGGCACGGTGCTGGCCAGCGGCGTGCTGCAGGGCACACTGCAGCAGCCGCGCACGAGCTTTGTGGCCGACGCGAAAGGACTGGGCCTCGCCAGCGGCAAGCGCCCGGCAGCGGACAGCGCCATCCACGCCAGCGGCGACGTGGGCTTGACGGGGCCGAAGCAGCAGGCGGCATTGAAAATGACGGGTTCCTTGCAAAAGATCAACCCGGCCGCGTTTGGCGCATCCCTGCCCAACGGCAACGTCAACGCGGACTTCAACGGCAGCGGACGCTTGACGAGCGACTGGCAAGTGGCCCTCAACCTGGCCCTGCGCGAATCGACCCTGCAAAACGCGCCGCTGGCCGGCTACGCCAAATTGTCCGCCAACGCGCAACGCATCGACAGCGTCGATACGGAATTGCGCCTGGGGCCGAACAGCCTGCTGGCCAAGGGCGCGCTGGGCGGCGCCACCGACAAGCTGACGTGGAAGCTCGACGCGCCGCAACTGTCGACCCTGGGCCCCCGCTTTGCCGGCGTGCTGCATGCGGCCGGTTCCGTCTCGGGCAAGATGGACGCGCCCGCCGCGCAGCTGACGCTCGATGGCAAGGACCTGACCTTCTTTGGCGACCAGCAATTGAAAGCCGTGAAAGGCAGCGCCAGCGTGGGCGCCGGCCAGGGCGCGCTCGATCCCATGGTCAGCAGCCTGGAGATCACGGGCTACGCCACGCCCACCTTCAAGCTGGCCAGCGCCCGCCTGGGCACGACGGGCACGCGCGGCAGCCATACGGTCAGTTTGACGGCGCGCAATGACGATTTCGATGCCACAGTGCAAGTCAAGGGCAGCCAGAGCGGCGCCGCCTGGACGGGCACGATCGACAGCCTGCAAAACAAGGGCCGCTATGCGCTCGTGCTGCAGGCGCCCGTGCCCGTGAAGGTGGCGGGAGCGGCCGGCAGCGGCGTGGCGGGCCTGGGCCAGCCCGAGCAGATCAGCGTGGGCAATACCGTCATCAAATTGCCGGCAGGCAGCTTCACCATGCAAAGCCTCGTCAAGAACGGCCCCCGCTGGACCAGTTCCGGCCAGGCGGCCGGCGTGGCCCTGACCTATCTGGCGCAAGTCATTCCTTCGCTGCAGGCCAATGCGCGCAGCGACCTGACCCTGGGCGCGCAATGGTCGCTCGACATGCAGGTGCCGACGGCGAAACAGAAAGATCCCTCGCTGGCCGGCATGCTGCACGTCTACCGCGAAAAAGGCGACGTGACGGTGGGCGTGGAACAGCCGCTGGCGCTGGGCTTGCGCACCTTCGATGCGCGCGTGGATGTCGCCAACCAGCAGCTGCGCCTGGCCGTGAAACTCGACGGCGCGCGCGCGGGCCAGAGCGATATCAATGCCACCGTGCAAATGCTGGGCGGGCGCATCAGCAACGACAGCGCCCTGTCGCTGACGGGCACCACGAATATCGATTCGTTGGCGTGGCTGGCGCCGCTGACGGGCCAGCCGGGCCTGGAACTGGGCGGCGCCCTGAAAGTGGCGCTGTCCGGCAGCGGCACCATCGGCGCGCCGCAATTGAATGGCGACATCAACGGCAGCAAGCTGCTGGTGAACTGGGCCGACCAGGGCTTGAAATTGCGCAATGGCGTGCTGCAAGCCAAGCTGGCCGGCGATCAGCTGCAATTGCAGCGCCTGAGCTTTGACGGCGGCGACGGCAAGGTGCAGGCCGATGGCTGGGTACGCTTTGCGAATGGCGAAGCGAGCCTGGAACTGAAACTGCTGGCCGACCGCCTGCAGGCGCTGTCGCGTCCCGACCGCACCCTGGTGCTGTCGGGCAACAGCACCCTGGTGCGCAACGACAAGCGCTTCAGCTTCGAGGGCAAGTTCAAGGCCAACCGCGCGCTGATCGAACTGGCGCCGCAGGATACCCCCACGCAAAGCAGCGACGTGGTGGTGCTGGGCAAGGAAGCCAAGGGCGGCAAGGAAGCGCCGTCGCTGCCCCTGAATATCGACCTCGAGTTTGACCTCGGCAACAACTTCCACCTGCGCGGCATGGGGCTCGACGCCGACCTGGCGGGCAATGTGCGCGCCCGCGTCATCAACCGCGCCGCGCCGCGCGTGACGGGCAGCATCAAGGTTGTCACAGGTCAATACGCAGCCTACGGCCAGAAACTGTCGATCGAACGGGGCCTGATCGCCTTCACGGGCGCCTACGACAACCCCTCGCTGAATATCCTGGCCGTGCGCAAGCGTCCCGAAGGCGAGGCCCTGTCGGAAACGAATGTGGAAGCGGGCGTGGAAGTGCGCGGCACGGCCCAGGCGCCGACGGCCAAGCTGGTGTCCACGCCAAGCGTGTCGGACAGCGACAAGCTGGCCTGGCTGATCCTGGGCCACGGCGCGGAAACGGCGGCCGGCGATGAAATGGCGCTCTTGACGACGGCCGCAGGCGCCCTCTTCGGCGGCTCCGGCGGCGGCTTGCAGGGCAAGCTGGCCAATTCGCTGGGCCTCGACGAAGTGGGCCTGTCGCAGGCGCAAGGACTGGAAAGCACGGTCGTCACCGTCGGCAAGCGGCTGTCGTCGCGCGCCTACCTGACGTTCGAGCAGGGCACGAGCACGGCGACGAGCCTGGTCAAGCTGCGCTACAAGCTGAACCGCCGCATCACCCTGCAATTCCAGACCGGCACCAATAATGCGCTGGACGTCCTTTACACGTGGGCGTTTGATTGATGCATTGATTGATTCAACGCAAGCGAAAAACACAAAGGGCGCCGCGGCGCCCTTTTCCTTGCTCTGCCGCAAAGGCAAACTTACTCGGCCACGTCGAGGCCCCGCTCGATCATGCCTTCGACGTAAGCGCGCAGATATTGTTCCAGCGCGGGGCCGGACAGCACGTTGGCCGTCAGCGCGCCGTGCGGCGAGCCTTTCAGCACGCCGTCGTGGTACACGCGCGCAATCCAGGCGACATCGGCGCCCTGTGTATAGTCGAGCTCATAGTCGAACGTTTCACCGCTGACTTTGCGTGTGTAGACTTCCTTGACAATTGTCATCTAAAACAGCCTTTCTTGACGAGATTGGGATGCGGGTGCGGCACGGGATCTTCCTGCGGCACCGGGTGCACGGGGCCCGGGTGGTGGCCGGGCGCTTCCTGCGGCTCCGGCGCCGGCATGGGTTCATCGACAGGCGCCGGGTCGGGCGCGCGGTGGACATGGATAACGGTCATGGCTGGCCTCCCTGCAGACAAAGGAAGACCATACCACGAGATGCGCGCCGCTGCCCTTATTTGCCTGCCGGCTGGACGTCGGCGGCTGGCGGCGCCGCGTTCTTCACATATTTTTCCAGCCAGTTGTTGCTTTCATACAGCATCTGCATGATCGATTCGCGCGCGCGGTAGCCATGGCTTTCGTTCGGCAGCATCACCAGCCGCGCCGTGCCGCCCAGGCCCTTGACGGCCTGGAACATGCGCTCGCTCTGGATGGGGAAGGTGCCCGAGTTGTTGTCCTGTTCGCCATGGATTATCAGCAGGGCATCCTTGATCTTGTCCGCGGAATTGAACGGCGACATGGCCTGGTAGACGGCCGGCGCCTGCCAGAACGGGCGCTCTTCCGCCTGGAAGCCGAACGGCGTCAGGGTGCGGTTGTAGGCGCCGCTGCGGGCGATGCCGGCGCGGAACAGCCGCGTGTGCGCCAGCAGATTGCCCGTCATGAAGGCGCCATACGAGTGGCCGCCGATGGCGATGCGGTTGCGGTCGGCCACGCCACGGCGCACCACTTCGTCGACGGCCGCCTCGGCATCGGCCACCAGCTGCGGCAGGTAGGTGTCGTTCGGCTCCTGCTCGCCGTTGCCGACGATGGGGAACGATGGATTGTCGAGCACGGCGTAGCCCATGGACAGGAAGGCGGCCGGGCCCCAGTAGCTGACGGCGTTGAATTTATACGGCGAGCCCTTGGTCTGGCTGGCGGCGCTGGCTGTCTTGAATTCCTGCGGATACGCCCACATCAGGATCGGCAGCGGGCCGTCGCGTTTCACGTCATAGTTTGGCGGCAGCATCAATGTGGCCGTCAGGTCGACGCCGTCGGCGCGCTTGTAGCGGATCAGCTCTTTCTGCACGTCCTTCAGCTGCGGCAGCGGATGGGGGAAGTGCGTGAGGGCCGTCAATTGCGCGGCGCCCTGCTTGAGATTGCGCACATAGTAATTGGGCTGCTCGGTCGGCGACTCGCGCGTGGACAGCAGGCGGCTGCCGTCCTCGTCCAGCACGGCCACCACGTTTTCATAGTAGGGCGCGGCGCTCTGGAACAGGCGCTGCTTCTGTTTCGTCGCCAGGTTCAGGCGGTCGATGAAGGGCCGGTCGCCATCCTTCGATGCGCCCTGGCCGTCGAGCAGGATGGAACCGTCAGCGGCGATCAGCAACCGCGGCAAGCCGGCAGCGTCCGCGCGCATGACGGGCGTGCCCGGATCGTTGTAGCGGTCTTCGAACGAGCCGGCATACACGAGGTCGCCAGGCGTGCCCGCCACGGCGGACGGCTGGTCCGGCTGGATGCGCCACTGCTTGACGGCGCGCGTCTTGTACCACGCTTCGCTGAGCAGGGCCAGGTCGCCGCGGCCCCAGGCCACGCCCGCGTAGCGCGATCCGAGCCTGGCCAGCACGGCCGGTTTGCTGGTAAACGGCGCCGCCTGCGTGTAGACGATGTCGCGGATCTCGGCCGCCCTGGCCGGGTCGCCGCCGTCCTGCGCTTCGGCCCACACCAGGGTGGCGGGCGCATCGACGCGCCAGCTGACGGAGCGCACGCCGGCGGACACGGCATCATTGCCTGGAGGCAAGCCTTCTTCCAGCGGCAGCGCCGCCACCGCGTGCTCCACCTTGCCATTCAGGTCGCGCACATCGATCCTGTGGCCGAAGTCGTGCGCCGGCACGATATACGAATACGGACGCATGATGCTGGTCGTCAGCAGGTGCTTGCCATCAGGCGAAGCCGACACGCGCGAGAACTGGCCCGGCTGGCCGACCAGACGCTGCTTGCCCGCCACGTCCAGCAAGGCCAGCTGCACGGTCGTGTAATGTTCGAACAGCTGCGCGTCCTGCGCGTTTTTCAGCAGGTCGGGATAGGTGCGCAACTGCTTGACGCCGCCGCCGGGCACGCTGTCCTGGATGGACGGGCCTGTCGGAATGCCGCTCGGCACGGGCGCCGCGCCCAGCCTGGCCGGCTTCAGCTGCACCAGCAGGGTCTTGCTGTCGGGCATCCACGAAAAGCCGCGCCCATACACGGTCGACAAAGGCGTGCTGGCCAGCTTGCGCGCCGCTTTCGTCTGCACGTCGAGCAGCCACAGTTCCACGCCCGACGCCTTCACGCCCCTGGCGGGATCGGCAAAGGCGACGTGGGTGAACGCCAGGTAGCGCTGGTCGGGCGACCAGGCCAGGTCGGCGATGCGGGGCGCCGCCGGCAAGCCGCTGACCTTGACTTCCTTCTGCGTATCGATGTCGAGCAAGCCCAGTCCCGTATGGAAACTGAAGCGGCTGGCCGAATACGTGCGGGGATTGATGCGCAGGCCGGCCAGCTTCAGTTCCGGCTGCGCCACCTCGCTGATGCCGGGCAGGGACGGCGTGGGCAGCACGGCGGCCAGGTTGCGTTTCGGGCTCAGGCTCAGGGTCGGCGCGCGCGGCGCATCGACGATGGCTTGCAGCGGTGCGGGCGGCATTTGATAACCGGCATCCTGCGCCATGGCCAGGGGAGACGAGGCCAGCAAGCCTACGGTGATGGGCAACAAGGGGAAGCGAACAGACATGGCACTCCAGTGAGGTGGATGAAAACGATGACCGATGGCACCGCGCCGCTCATGGCGGCAAGGTGTGACAGAACATAGTGCTTTCATGCCATGTAAATGTCAATAAGCAACTTTTGCCATATGACAATTTTCGCCCGCATCGCCATCTGGCTTACAATCGCTGTTTTACCCGTACCCGAAGCCTACATGGAAACCACTACCCTCGCCCTGCTGTTCCTGGTCCCGCTGCTGGTCTGGCGCATCTATTCGCGCCTGAAAAAACTGGTGGCGCGCCAGAAATCGCAGCTGTGGCGGCACTGGCTGGTCGCCGTCGGCTTTCCCGCGCTGCTGCTGTTCCTGGCGACGACGACGAAATTCGAGCTGCTGCCCCTGTCGAGCCTGGGCGGGGCCGCGCTGGCCGGCGGCTGGCTGGGCGTGCTGGGCCTGAAGCTGACGCGCTTCGAGCAGGTGGGCAAGGATTTCTTCTTTACCCAGCACCGCTACCTTGGATTAACCATCACGATGCTGTTCATCGCCCGCCTGCTGTACCGCGGCATGCAAATCTATATGAACACGCGCCTGGACGTGCCCGTGCCGCCGCCGCCGTTCGGCCAGAGCCCGCTGACCATGGCCGCCTACGGCCTCGTCATCGGCTACTACGCCGTGTACGCCTGGGGACTGCTGCGCTGGCGCCAGCGCAGCAAGCCCCTGCAAGCCGCCGAGTAAATCAATAGTACTGGCACAGGCCGGTACACGTCGTCACGGCCAGCGCCGCGCGTATCGTCGCCAGCCCCGGCGCCAGGGCGGGATCAAGGTCCTTGTCCGCGTCGGCCAGGCTGGCCAGCATACGTTCGCGCAGGGGCGGCGCCATCAGATTGGCATTCGCCGTGGCGTGCTGCGCCGCCGCTTCCAGCATCCGCTTCTTTTGCGCCACGCTCCAGAACGGCGCTTGCACGAACTGCACCACGCCAGCATACAGGGAGGTCGAACCCTTGCTGAAGGCGCGCGCGCGCAGGCGCTCCGCACTGCTCACCGCCTGCAGCGGCTGGCTACTGAATTCCTGCTCCATCAGCCCGATCACATGGCCATGGCAATGCATGCCAAAGGCAAACAAGGTGCTCATTTCATCGCCATAATTGGCCAGGTTCCGCGTCATCTGCTCCTTGCTCGCCTTCAGCAGCTCAGCGGCGGGCAGCGACAAAGGCATTGAGAGGGCAAACGTATAGTACGCTTTGCCCAGCCGCATGGCCTGCTCGCACACGGCCGCGCTCTGGTTCATGTCCTGCAGCGCCGCGACGGGCGCCTGGAACAGGCGCGGGCCGTCGGCGATCTGCGCAAACAGCTGCGCCACCTCGGGGTCGCCCAGGCGCGGCAAGCCGCTTTGCGGCGTCGCCTTGTCCATCAGCGCTTCCAGCTGGCCGCTGGCTTGCTGGAAATCGGTATAGCTGTCAGCCCAGGCAGCGGGCGCCACGAAGGCGGAGGAAAGGCAAAGCAGGCGGCCGATGCGGCGCAGCGGCGTGGAAATCGATAACATCATGTTGTAGGGATCAAATAAAGAGGAATCGTCCTCAGGCGGCCCGGTACAGGCGGAACTGGTGCGCCGCCGTATAAAACAGGCCCAGCGCGACAGGCATGTAAATAAATGCAAGCAAAGTCGGTACAAAGGTGTGGATGTCGCGTCCAAGGTAGAAAGGCAGGGCAAACAGCACCCCCCATACGAAGGGCATCAGCAGCAGCCATGCCCAGCGGTTACCGCGGCCTACCATGGCGAAACTGATGCCCAGTTGCGCGGCCGCCATCAACAGGCCGGCCAGGACCATAGGCGCCGTCATGAAAACGGCCGCGAGGCAATACAGCAACAAGACGACGCCGCACCAGGCGAGTACACGCTTCAGAAAATGGAACAATGGCATGACAGAGCGCAGCATTAAATAATTGGCAATTATAAACAATGTGTATCCACAGTGCAATTAATTGCTTTTTAAATATGTGCCATCGCGTGGCACGCAATGCCAGGCGATGATGGTGACGCGCGGCCAGCGCGCCGCGTAGTCCTTGCTGGCCAGCCGCTGCGCATAGCCGTCCGGGCTGATGCGCGCCGGGTTGCGCCGCACCACCATATTGAACAGGTCATCGAGGCCATGCGGCGCGACGATGCCGATCTCGCCGTCAGGCTGCAGATGGATGCCGACGGCGGTGGCAAACTCGGGCCAGGAAGCGATGGCGTCATCGAGCGACAGCAACGGCGGCACGGCATAGCCGAACTCTTCTTCAAACCACAGGTGCACCCTGGCCTGGTTGCACACTTCCCACGGCACGCCGGGCAGCGCCGTTTCCAGGCGCTGGCGCAGCTGCACCTCGCTTTCCGCAAGCAAATCGTGCGCATCGAAATACGCCACGTCGACGTCGCTCAATGCCGATGGTTGCGCATAGCCGTGCAAGGCATCCCACACGAGGTTGCGCACGGCGCCGGCGCCGATGCAGCAATCAGGCAAGCCCAGCTGCGCTACGGCTTGCAGCGCCTGCATGCACCACGGCGTGGCGCGGGCGATGGCGCGCAGGCGCGCCGCCAGTGCCTGCTGCTCACTCATGCGCTCACGCGCTCACGGCCGGATCTGCGGCGCCACGCCGTCGTTGCTCACCGTGCCTTCGACATTGCCGAAGTACACGTTCAAGTCCTGCTTCGGGCGGAAGTTGCGCAGCTTGACTTGCAAGGTGGTGGGGTTGATCTTGGTGAACGTGCCGGGGAAGCACAGACTGATCAGCTCGTCCGGTTTGCCCTTGATCAAGTTCAAAGTGAAATCCTCGATGCCATTCTTCCAGGTGTTGCCCGTCGTCAAAATGTATGACACCCAGACAGCGTTGACGAAGCCGCTTTCGCCCTGCTGGGCCGCCAGGCGGTTCCACGTCTTGTAGAAGGCCTTGTCGCCGCAGTACTTCTTTTCAAACTCGTTGCCATCGCCCAGGTAGGAAGCGCCGGGGCCGGCCGCGACGAAGGGCGCATATTGATGGCGCACGCGCACGACCTTGCCAGCCGGGAACTTCTGCTGCCACAGGTAGATGACCTTGACGGTCCAGGCCGGCACCCATTCCTCGTCGTAGAGCTGGGCCAGCAAGCCCTCCTTGATCATGGTCTTGCTCTGCGCGGCCGTCAACGGCGCCACCTTCTTGTCGAACGGCGTGTGCGACGGGAAATACGCGATCTGCGCGTCCGACAAACCCAGCTGGCGCAGCCGGGCCGTCACGTCGGCGCTGGCGAGCTTGGCGACAAACGTGGTGGTATAGTCCTTGCGCTTGCCGTCCACGTCGACGGTAAACTGCTGCGGCTGGCCGTAATACGTGGGCGAGCCGTGGTAGCCGGCCGCGTATTCGGGCAGCGGGAAGAAAATCGTCTCTTCCACGTCCTTCGCCGATTCATTGAGGAATTCGTACTCGACCTTGATCAAGTCCGTGCTCACGCTGAGCACTTCCTTTTTCATGGCCACGGCATCCGTCTTGCCGAACAGGATGCCGCCTGCGCTGACGGAGCCGATGCCGTCGTTGGCGAGCGCAGGACCGGCCGCCATGGCCAGCGCCACGGCGCAGGCTGTGGCGAGCTTGCGCACGGCCATCATGCGGCCTTGCCCGGTGCGGGATCGACCCTGCGCTGCAGTACGAAAATCGGTTGCGCCCATTGCGTATCCTTCTTTTTCTTGCTCGTGATCAAAGTGAGTTCCGATGGATCGTAGACATCCGTGTTGTGCGTCAACGGCGTCGTCATCAGGTATTGCGCTTCCGTGTTTTTCAGGAATTCGCCCACCAATTGAATATTGCGGATATCCAAATGGGCAAACGGTTCGTCGATGAAGACGAAGCCGCCGGAACCGTCTTCCGATTTCAGCAGGCCGATCAGGAGCACCAGCGATTTCATCACCTGCTGGCCGCCCGACGCTTCGCCATCGTTCATGCCGATCACGCCCTTGCCGTCGAACTTGAAGCGCACGTGCAGGCCCGCCTGCGACAGCTGCACGTCGTCGTTTTCCAGGCGCACGGGGTCGGCATGGACTTCGATGCCGGCCAGTTCGCCCAGCTCCTTGATGTTCTTGCTGTAAGTCTTGATGGTGTAGCGCAGGCGCTCCATGTAGGCGCCGCGGGCATTGCCCGTCGCTTCGATGGCGCGGTTGTTCTGGTAGCGGCGCTCGTCCGTTTCCGACTGGCGGCCGTGCAGCTGGTCCGACAGGCGGTGGTGCTGGTCGATGACGGTGGCGTCGAGTTCCCAGTCGTCGCGCGCCAGGCTGTTTTGCAGGCTGGCCACGCGCAAGTCGACCTGGTGCGCATTCTGGTGCTCGGCCACGAGGGCCGCGCGGCGTGCGGGACGGCGCCAGCTTTTCGGCAAATGGCGCCACGCATGGCGCAGGGCCAGCAAGGCGCGCGCATGCTCGGCGCGCTGTTCGATCTGCTTCTTGTAGCCCAGACGCGCCCCCGCTTCCGCCTCGGACAGGGCCAGGCGCGCGTTTTGCCACACGGTATCGGCACGCGTGCGCGCCACGGTGGCGCTCTTGGTCAGATTCTGCAGCTCGCCCAGGCGGCCGCCCACTTCCAGGCGTTCTTCCTTCAAGGGCTTGGAATTGCGCAGCGCTTCGGCGAATTCCTCCTGGCGCGCACTGAGTTCCTTGGCCGCGTCGACGCCGGCGATGCGCGCTTTCAGGGCGCCCACTTCCGCCGCCAGCTTGGAAATGGCCAGGGTCAGTGTGTCTTCCTGGCCTTCCAGGCCCGGCAGCGAGCGCAGCAGCGCTTCCAGGCGGCCGCTGCGGCCAGCCTGGCCGAAGCGGTAGCGCGACGCTTCCACGAACAGCGAGCGCCCGCCGCGGCGTTCGCGGTGATACGCCTCGGGCGTGATCCACTCCTCGTGGTTGCCCAATTTAAAGCCCGCTTCGACGGAATCGACGCGGGCGATGCGCGACAGCTGCTCGATCAGCCAGCTGGGCACGGGCGCGGAAAATTTCACCACGGCCAGCAAACTCTCGTCCTTCGCCACCGGCGCCGTGACCAGGTCGGGCACGATGAAGTGGCGGTAGCGTTCCTTCTCGGCCAGGCGATAGGCAGCGGCCGCATCCTTGGCCTTGTCCAGCAGGACGACCGAGGCGTAACCGCCCAGCACGCCTTCGACGGCGCCCTGCCAGCGGCTGTCCGTCACTTCGACGATGTCCGACAGCATCGCGTGCGAAATCCCCGCGTCGCGCAGCGCACGGCGCATGCCGCGTACATTGTCCGGCTCCGGCATGGCCGTCTTGCCTTGCAGCGCGGCAATCGTCGCCTGCTCAGCCGCGATACGGGCCGACAGGGCGTCGCGCTGCTGGCGCTGGCGCAGCAGTTCCGCTTCTTTCTGTTCCAGCTGGGCCGCCACTTCGGCGATGTCGCTGCCCGAGTCGGCCGCCAGCTTGTGCAAACGGTCCTTCTGTTCCAGCAGGCTGTCCAGCGGTTTCAGTTTTGCATTGATCAAGGACAAACGGCTCTGCAGACCGATCGATTCCTGCTCCAGCAGGGTTTCGTTCATCTGCGCGTCGGACAGGGCCTTCGCTTGCGCGGCCAGCGCATTGCGTTTATCCGTCAGCTGCTGGTCGGCCTGCGCCATTGGTTTACGCGCATCGCGCAATTGTCGGCTGGCAATGGCTGCCTTTTCGCGCGCCTCGTGGTACTGCAGGCTGGGCAATACTTCTTCCAGCAGGTTGCGGCGTTCCTTATGTAAACCTTCCCACTGGTGGTAATTGGCCACGCGCAGGCGCAAGCCTTCCAGGTTGGTTTTCGACGCTTCCAGTTCCGTTTCGAAGCGTTTCAGCTCCACTTCCGTATCGCGCTGGTGGCGCTTGGCTTCGTCGTAGGCGTCCAGCACTTCCTTGTCGCCGAACACCTGGAACACCAGGTCGAGCAGCTGGCGCGGCGCGTATTCGCACAGTTTGTCCGTTTCGCCCTGCTCCAGCGCCAGCACTTTCGACATGGCCGGCGACAGGCCCGCATTGGCCAGGCGCTTGCGGTAGTTTTCCACGCCGAGCCAGTCGTTGGCGTCCGTGATGTCCTCGATCTGCACATTGCCCGGACGCATCAGATACTGGCGCTTCCAGTCGCCGCCGTTCTTCTGGATCTGGCAAAACAGCGTCACTTCATCGTCGCTGAAGAAGCCGGAACTGCGGAACGGGCGGTTCGACAGCTGCTTGCCCACGTTCTTGTTGTCGACCACGGCGCGCAGCCAGGCCGTCTGCTGGCCCGAGTGGCGCGCATAGTGTTTATACGTGCGCCCCATCGAGCAGTCGAGGCCGAACAGGGTGCGCAAGGCATCGAGCAAGGTGGTCTTGCCCGAGCCGTTCTGCCCCGCGATGGTGATGATCTTCGCGTCGAGCGGAATATTCTTGATGCGCTGCCAGTAATCCCAGTGCACCAGTTCAAGTGATTTGATATGAAACATGGGCGCTTTCAGTGAGGGAGGTCGGACGCAGGCTCGTCGCCCGCGTCAGGCAGGTCGCCGATGTCGGCGGACAGGTCGGCAGACAAGTCAGCGTCCAGGTCGACGGCCACCAGGCGCGCCGGCGCGCGCTTGAAGACGTCGGCCAGGGCGCCGTTGATGATGCGCTCTTTCAGCACGTCGGTGTCCATCATCAGATCCAGCAGCGGGCCTTCCAGGATGACATCGCCGCGCCGCTCGATGAAGCCCAGCTTGGCCAGGGTGCCCAGGTTCATGTCCATGCGCGTCTTCTTGCCCAGCTTGTCGCCGAAGTCCGACAGCAGCGCCTTGTAGGAAATGCCGATCGACGCGTCTTCGGCGCGCGGCAGCGGTTTTTCCGTGCCAAACATATCATTTTGATCATCATCGGCGTGCTGGTGCGTTTCCTGGCGTTCGCGCTTGGGCAGGATGATCTGCGCCCACAGCACCACCAGCAAGGCCACGCCATCGCGCGCCAGGCCGAAGTTGTTGTTTTGCCACACATCGCGCGCGCCGAAGATCTTCGGCTCGATGGTGCGCGTCAGGGCCAAAGTCACATGGTCGGCATACACGTTGTCGAGCAGTTTCAGGCCGCAGGCCAGCAGGCGCGCATCGATCTCGGCGCGGAACAGCTCGTCGGACAGCACGCGCTTGACGAGCTTGTCGTCGCGGCGCAGGGTTTGATGCGTGAGCAGGCGCGCAATCAGGATTTGGGAATCGTCATTCATCGGCTGTGCCGCTATCTAAATCAAGTGAAACATTCAGTGAAAGCGAGGCGATCGACATGGCCGCCACGTGGGGGTCGGTCAGTTGGACCATCTCGTCGGTCGGTGTAAAGGTAATCGGCAAGCGGGCCAGTTCGGCCGTCGCGCCCTGCAGGCTCGCTTCGGACACGTCGCCGAGCAGCGGCAGCATCGAGGCGCGGTACGAGGCCACGGCAAAGCTGGCCGGCAGCAGGGAATCCTGCACGGGCACGCTTTTCGGCCCTTCCTCGCCTATGCTGGGGAAATTGCCCAGGCTGGCGAAGTTCGACAGGCGTTCGAGCAAGTCATCGAGTTCAAGTTGCATGGCGGGGCCGTCGCTGATGGTGGTGGGCGCGTCCTCGCCGCTGGGCAGGCCCGTGTTGGTAACGCCTGCCGCCCGCTCGGACAGCAGTTCCGTTTCGGCCACGTCGATCATCTCGGCCGGCGTGGAGAACAGCGGCACGACGGGCTGGTCGATGGCGCCGTCGGCCAGGCTGGCCAGGTCGTCGTGCAGCAGGAGCCAGCGCTTGATGTCGGTGGTCGACAGGCCGGACTGGCCCAGGTGCACGCGCTGGCGCTCGATCTGGTTCAGGGCGCGCGAAAACATGCCTTGCATGTTCAACAATTTACTTTGCGCCCGGCCGATGGCCTGCGCCGCCTTGTGCGTGGCGCTGTCCGCGTTTTCATCGGAAGTAATCGCCACGAGAATCTCGGAGCCCTTCTCGACCCAGTCGCAGGCCATGTTCCACTTCGCCTGCGCCGTGCGCAGCCGGAATTCGGAACCGGAGGCAATCGCGTCGGAAAATTCTTCCGTCAAGTCGACCAGGCGCCCCAGCAGATGCTGGAGTTGCTCGACAGACACACCGCCCACGGCTTGCGCACCGGCCACCTGCGACAGCAGAAAGCCCATTTCCGCCTCGTCTTCCGTCTGGCCCAGGCCCAGCAGGCTGTCGATGGCCGACAGCACATTGCGCGCCATGGGCGTGACGCGGTACACGCCCTGCTGCGCATCCCAGGCCAGCAACTGGTTCGAGCGCAGGCGCAGCAAGACCGTTTCCAGGCTTTCCGGCAATAAATACGCGAGCTTGGTATTGATGTCGGCGCGCGTATAGGCGGACGTGGCCGCATCGGACGCCAGCTCGCGCAACACCAGCAGACGCACCAGCACGCCATCGAAACCGCCGTGGAACAGGGCCGTAAACACTTGCAGCAAGGGCTGCGCCCGCTTCAAGTGGAAAACCTGCTCGATCTCGTCGGCCGAGATATTCGGCTGGAAATGCGCCTGCAAGGAATCCTGGTGTTCTTGCTCTGTCTGATGTGCATCCGTAGCCACGGCTGCACTTGCCATTATATCAATCATTCTTTTCCGGATGAGTGTTCAGCGGGCGGCGCAGCGGGCTAACGCGGCGCTGCGGGGCGGGGGCGTCAGTATATCAGTTCTGACATGCAATTCGACTGATCGCAGGAGGCGGCAATCCGGGGTCAGGCCGGCCTGGGGGAATGCCTTCCAATGGAAGGCATTCCAATCCCTCAGGACTGACCCCAGTACTTGCTTTGGGGTAAGAAAAACGTTCCCGGCAAACGTCAGTACTTACTTCTTGACGATCTTCTGCAAGGTTTGCTCGACGTAATCGCCGCCATCCGCATCGGCGAATGTCACCTTGACGGGATACCATTCCAGCGACGGCGCCAGCCACAGGTCCACTTGCTGGCCCTTCTTGTCCGGCGGCGGCGCCTTGACCAGGTGGATGGCGGCCACGTCGCCCATGCCCGTGGCGACTGGCTCTTCCTTGACGACCTTGAAGGTCCACGGCTCGGCATCATGCGCGCCGGCGACAAAAAACGCCCATTCCGAGCCGGGGACGAATTTCTCGGGCGCGGCGCGCGCCACGCTGGCCAGTTGCCAGACGGCGCTGTTGCGGTCCTGTTCGCCGCCTTTCAGCGGATAGCTGTCATCGCCTTCGCCAAAGACGATGGTCTTGCTGTCGCGCTTGAAGGTGGTCGTCACGGCATCCTTGCGGAAGCGCTTTTCCACGAATTGCGCCGGCGCCAGGCCGTAATCGTCGACCGTGCCTTCGCTGCGCTGCTCGAGGATCTTGCCGAACAGGGCCGCCTTGGTTTCGGCCAGCAGCGAATACTTGCCGTCGCCCACGCGCCAGTTGCTGACCGATTCGCCGGACAGCCCGATGCCGCGCTGTCTGGCCTTGATCGAATAGACGAGGTCAGCCGATGGCACCAGCTTGTACGGGCGCTTGATGGCGGGATGCTCCAGGGGGGCGTCGGCCATGGCGGGCGTCAGGGCGGCGGCCAGCAGGCTGGCGAGCAAAATGCGTTTCAAAGCAGTCAAAGTGGTCATTTATTTTCCTGTAGCGTCATTGACGCGAATATTGGTCACGGTTTGCGTGGTCAAGGCCCCGCTCGCCTCGGTATTGCGTATTTGTACCGGATACCATTGCATGGACGGCGCCAGCCAGATATCGAGCTGCGACGAATACGTGCCCGGCTTGGGCGGGCGGCGCAGATGCCAGGTCACCAGCCGGCCCATCCTGGTATCGAGTTCTTCCTCGCCCACCAGCTGGAAGCGGAACACGGTCGCCTCCTTTTCCTCGCCGACGAGAATATCGATATTTCCGGCCAGCTGGTTGACGTCGGCGCGGCCGATGGCGGCCAGCTGGAACGGCACGCTGGCCTTGTCCTGCGCCCCCTCCTGCCACGGCGCCGTGGCCGTCGTGGCCGAAAACGTGATGGCCTTGGCGTCGCGGTTGAAATGCGTGGCCGTTTGCGCGCGGCCCTTGCGTTTTTCCGTGGCCGTGACGGGCACGATACCCGTGCCGTCGATCACGCCTTCGCTGGTCAGCACCAGCAGGTTGATGCGCGTGATCAGCATGCTCAAGCCCACTTCCAGCGTCAGCTGATACGTGTCGCCCTTGTTTTGCCACGCCATGGCGGCCACGCCCTTCCATTTGGTGCCATCGGCATCCTGGCGGTCCACCTGCAGCTCGAACTGGGCCGAAGCGGGCACGTTGGTCTTGTAGTGCCGCGCCTGCTCAAGCGCCGGTGGCGGCGGGCCGGGCGGCGCCGGCGCCTCCGCCACGGCCGCTGCGGGCGCCGTGATGGCCCGTGATGGC
>NZ_NEGZ01000138.1 GCF_002127585.1 Janthinobacterium sp. GW458P | reverse complement strand
GCCATCGGCGCGCGCCGCGTCCAGCACGGCGGGCGGCGGCGACCATGCCAGCAGTTGCCGCCGCAACACCGGTTCGCCGCGGGGATCGGCTTCGATCACGTCGCGATACTGGCGCAGCAGGTTTTTGACCATGCGCGCGCGCGACTGCTGCAAGCCGGCCACGTCGCCCGGATCGCCGGGATGGTCCGCGCCGGCGGCCCGGGCGGCATTGCCGGGTTCGAGCCAGTTTTGCTGTTTGAGCAAGCCCGGCGGGTCCCGCTGCAAGCCCAGGCCGTTGCCGTTCCCGATGCCTATGCCGCGCGGCATGGACGGATTCATCGGGCTTTGCATTGCGGGACGGTGGCCCTGGGCCTGCACGGCGGCGCAGGCGAACAGCAGGGGCAGCAGCGCCAGCAAGCGCCGGGCGGGAGGGAGCGACAAGGGCGGGCAGGCGGGCATGGCGTGGTATCCGGGCCGTTCAGTGATACAGGATGTTTCATCATATTAAGCCTAAATGGCCGAGGGATGGACTAAAATCCCTCACTCCATCGTTTACCAGATAGCAATGACGCCACCTGCCGCATCCCTGCACGCCGACATTGCCGCCTTGCTGCCGCGGCTGCGGCGCTTTGGCCGGGCCGTGACGCGCAACCACGAGGATGCCGACGATCTCGTGCAGGTCGCCATCGAACGGGCGCTCCGGCATGCCGGCCAGTGGGAAGCGGGTTCCCGCCTCGACAGCTGGCTGTTCCGGATCATGAAGAATGCGTGGATAGACGAGGTGAGGGTAAGGGTACGGCGCGACCGGCTGTTCGCGGCCGAGGAGGAAGGGCAATACGTCGGCGACGATGCATCCGAGCGGCAGGTGCATCGCCTTGCGGTACAGCAAGCGATCAGCCGGCTGAGCGAGGACCAGCGCATGGTGGTGGCCCTGGTGCTGGTCGATGGCTTGCCCTATAAAGAGGCGGCGCACGTGCTGGACATTCCGGTCGGCACGCTGACGAGCCGCCTGGCGCGCGCGCGCGAGGCGCTGCAGGCGCAGTTGTCCGATACGGCGAGGATACGATGATGCATTTCGATGATGAAACCTTGATGGCCTATGCCGATGGCGAGCTCGACCCGGCCACCAGCGCGCAGGTCCGGGCCGCAATGGCGGGCGACGCCGCGATGGCGGGGCGCGTGGCCCGGCACCGCGCCATGCGCGACGACGTCCACGCCAGCTTCGCCCCCGTCCTCGACGAGGCCGTGCCGCAGCGCTT
>NZ_NEGZ01000137.1 GCF_002127585.1 Janthinobacterium sp. GW458P | reverse complement strand
CCGCCACCAGCGCCGCCGCCTCGGCCGCCACCAGCAGGTGGGCGGCGAGGGCGCGGCCGCTGAGCCAGGCGCCTTCCACGGTGCCGCCCTGCAGCCAGTCGCCGCACAGGCCCAGGCGCGTGCGGCCATGCCAGGCAAACAGCGCATCCTTGCCCCCGGCCGTGGCCGCATGCTGCCAGCAGTGGGCGTTCCACGCCTGCGGCGCCGGCGCGCCGAGCCGGGCGAAGGCGTGCAGCAGCGCCTGCGCCACCTGTTCCCCGGGCATGTCCAGATGCGCCGCGCTCCAGTCGGGCTGGGCGTGCAGCAGCCAGCTTTCCTGGCCGCTGCGTCCCGGCTTGCTGTTGTTGCGGGCGATCCAGCGCAGCGGGCCGTGGTTGATGAAGGCCGCGTCGAAGGGCAGCTGCAGCGGCTGCGCATGGCGGGCCATGACGGCCCAGCACGGCTGCATGGTGACGCCGGCCGCCAGGCTCGCCAGGTGCGGGGCATGCGCCTGCAGCAGGGGCAGGGCCTGCGGCGCGGGGATGGCCAGCACGACGGCGTCGTAGACCTGGTCCAGCAGGCCCAGCTCCCGCGTTTGCAGTTGCCAGCCGTCCGCGCCGCGCTGCAGGCCGGTGACGCAGGTTTGCAACTGCAACGGCAGGCCGCTGGCCAGCCATTTCGCGGGCGCGCTCATGCGCGGCATGCCGACGAAGCGTTCGATGGCGCCGGCCGGCGCGTGCGCGCTGCCGTCGGCCGCCAGCAGGCACAGGCGCGGCGTCCACAGGGCGGCCACGCCGGCCAATTGCCAGCGCGCCACTTCCGCGCGGAAGGTGGCCGAGCGGGCCGTGAAATACTGGGCGCCGTGGTCGCACTGCCAGTCATCGGCGCGCCGCGTGGCCATGCGGCCCGCCGCCGTGCCGGCCGCGTCGAAGACGGTCACTTGCACGCCCGCATGCTGCAAGGCGCTGGCGCAGGACAGGCCGGCGATGCCGGCGCCGACGACGGCGATGTGGCGCGCCCTATCCATGCGCGCCCGCCGGCAGCGGCAGTCCTTCGGCGCGCGCCAGCCGGTCCATGGCCGCCTCCAGCATGGCGCGCGCCTGGCCCGTGGCATGCGCCAGTTCCTCGTGCAGCAGGGCGTCGTCCGGGTGGCGCGTGGCGCAGTGCAGGCTGTAGCGCTCGAAACTGCCCACCATCAGCAGGATCTCGGCCAGGTGGCGCGGACATTCGCAGGCCACGGTGGGCGTGGCGGCCGTGATGGCGGCCAGCGCCTGGGCGTCGAAACGGCAGGGCGGCACGGGCGGCAGCGGCGTGGCGGCGTG
>NZ_NEGZ01000136.1 GCF_002127585.1 Janthinobacterium sp. GW458P | reverse complement strand
CCCTGGCCGGCCGCGCGCGGCGGACGACCCTGGCCTTGCGACACACCGTCGAACGATGCCGACGAGCGCGGCTGACCGCCCTGGAACGGACCTTGCGGCTGGCCGCGGCCAGGACCCCGGGCATCGCCAGGACGGCCGGCGCCGCCTGGACGGCCCTGGCCT
This sequence comes from Janthinobacterium sp. GW458P, assembly GCF_002127585.1. Taxonomy (GTDB): domain Bacteria; phylum Pseudomonadota; class Gammaproteobacteria; order Burkholderiales; family Burkholderiaceae_D; genus Janthinobacterium. Next base: position 1,266 of record NZ_NEGZ01000136.1, on the reverse strand, counting down.
TGCGGACGGGCAAACTGGCCTTGCGGCTGGCCACGGCGCGGCGCGACAGGGAACGGATCGGCGTTGCGGTTGCTCACATCGATGCGGTTGCCATTCGGCTCGTCATCGCGGCTGGCCTTGCGCGCTTCGCGGCCCTTGGCGGCGCCGGCGGCGCGCGGGTCGCCCGAAGGCGGCATTTTCTTTTCGATGCCGTAGGCGGCCAGCAGGTCGCGCACGGTGTTTTCATCCATCTCTTCCCAGCGGCCGCGCTTCAGACCGCTCGGCAGGGTCATGGCGCCGTAGCGGGTACGGATCAGGCGCGACACGGTCAGGCCGATGGCTTCGAACATGCGGCGCACTTCGCGGTTGCGGCCTTCGCCGATCACCACGCGATACCACTTGTTGATGCCTTCGCCGCCGCCATCGGCGATCTTCGAGAACTGCGCCATGCCGTCTTCCAGCTCGACGCCGGCCAGCAGCTTCTGGCGCATGCCCTCTTCCAGCTCGCCCAGGGTACGCACGGCGTACTCGCGGTCGATGCCGTAGCGCGGGTGCATCAGGCGGTTGGCCAGGTCACCGGAGGTGGTAAACAGCAGCAGACCTTCCGTATTAAAGTCGAGGCGGCCGACGGCCAGCCACTTGCCCGCCTTCATGGTCGGCAGGCGGTCGAACACGGATGGACGGCCGTCCGGGTCGTTGTGGCTGACGATTTCGCCGGCCGGCTTGTGATAGACCAGCACGCGCGGCGGTTTCTTGCTCACGCGGCGCTGGATCAGCTTGCCGTTGATGCGCACGTGGTCGGTCGGCAGGATGCGCTGGCCGATGTGGGCCGGCTCGCCGTTGACGGACACGCGGCCCGAGATGATCAGGTCTTCCATGTCGCGGCGCGAACCGAGACCGGCTTCGGCCAGCACCTTGTGCAGCTTCGGCGCGTCGTCGTCGGACGTCAGGTCGCGGCGCACGGCCGCTTTCTGCACGCGGCCCGTGCCGCCGTCTTCGCTGTCGAACGCGTCGGAGGTAACGAACGAGAACACGGCGTCGGCATCGCTGACCTTGCCGGGCGCAGCCTGGCGGCCCTTGCCCTTCTTGCGGCTCTTGCCCGCATTCTTGCCGGCGCCCGGCACGTCGTTGCGCGGACCGCGCGGCGCGCGTGGCGCGGACACGAGGTTGCCTTCGGCATCGAATACGTCGGCGGCCGGCGCGGCAGCTTGTCCTGCGGCCGGCGCGGCATCGGCTGCCTGCGGCGCCTCGGCGCGCGGCGGCTGGCGCAGCGCGCGTTCGGCCTGC
>NZ_NEGZ01000135.1 GCF_002127585.1 Janthinobacterium sp. GW458P | reverse complement strand
CCTGCAGCTGCTGGCCCTGTCCACGGCCATGACGCATGCGGCGCGCGCGCCCGTGAACCAGTCGCACTACGCGCTTGAACGCCTGCGCAGCCGCTGGGCGGCCTTGCGGCCCGACGTCACGGCGCCGCGCGCGCGCCTGGTGGAGATGCAGCGGCGCGGCGGCGCGGCCATGGCGCAGCTGCTCACGCAGCGGCGCCACCGCCTCGACGGCCTGGCGGCCCAGCTGGAACTGTTGAATCCGCAGCGCACCCTGGAACGCGGCTACGCCATCCTGCGCGACGAAAAGGGCAACATCGTGCGCTCGCCGGCGCAGCTGCAGGCGCGCCAGAACGTCAACGTGCGCCTGGCCGAAGGCAGCGCGCAGATCGGCATCGCCAGCGTGCAGGCAACGCTGGAATAATTGCAATAGCGGCGGCGCCGTCCTGGCGAGCATGGCGCCGCTGGAATGGATCGGGCGCGACGCCACGCGCCGCATCCGCTGAGGCTCGCGGCGGGGAACATTTCCATCCGCTTCAGGCTGAACGAGAATCACTACGCCACCAGCATCCGCGACGCAGGCCCGAATCTGCAGCAATGGCGCATCCGCTTTACAATAGTGGCTCGTTCAGCAAGAATGCTTGATTCAAGCACGCATGGCTCAACCCTCCGGCCCAGGCCGGATGACTCCGAACACTCACCATAAAGGGACATCACATGGAACATACTCTGCCACCACTGCCGTATGAAATGGACGCTCTGGCGCCGCATATTTCGAAAGAAACCCTGGAATACCACTATGCCAAGCATCACCAGGCGTATGTCACCAACCTGAACAACCTGATCAAGGGTACCGAGTTCGAGAACCTGTCGCTGGAAGACATCATCAAGAAATCGTCGGGCGGCATCTTCAACAATGCGGCGCAAGTGTGGAACCACACCTTCTACTGGAACGGCATGAAGCCGGCCGGCGGCGGCGCGCCTACCGGTGCCGTGGCTGACGCGATCAACGCCAAATGGTCGTCGTTCGACAAGTTCAAGGAAGAATTCACCAAGTCGTGCGTGGGCAACTTCGGTTCCGGCTGGACCTGGCTGGTGCAAAAAGCCGACGGTTCCGTCGACATCGTCAACACCTCGAATGCGGGCTGCCCGCTGACCACCGGCGACAAGCCGCTGCTGACCTGCGACGTGTGGGAACACGCCTACTACATCGATTACCGCAACCTGCGCGCCAAGTACGTGGAAACGTTCTGGGGCCTGGTCAACTGGGACTTCGTTGCCAAGAACTTCGCGTAAGCGCGTTCCTGACAACGAAAACCGGACGCGCCGCGGCATTCGCCGCTGCGGCGCACCCAAAGAAGCCTGTGCTTGCGAGCGCGGGCTTTTTTTATGGGGATGACCCGTCCTGGAATAAGTTGACACTTTTTCGTTACAGAGAAGGAGTGTCCGATGGAACAAGGGTTTCGACGCAGTCAGCGAGATTACAGCCTGGCTTTTAAATTGAGCGTTGTCGAGCAGGTTGAAAAAGGCGAGATGACGTACA
>NZ_NEGZ01000134.1 GCF_002127585.1 Janthinobacterium sp. GW458P | reverse complement strand
GCCTCCGCGCCGGCGGCCGAGGATGCCGTACCCGGCATGCGCGACCTGCCTGAGCCGATACAGCGGCAGATTCCGCCCATCGCCATCGGCGGCTATATCTATTCGAAGAATCCGGCCGACCGCTTATTGTTGATCGACAAGGTCTTGCGCCACGAGGGCGAGGAACTGGCGCCCGGCCTGGTGCTGGAAAAATTGCAGCCGAAGGCGGCGATTTTCAATTTCAAGGGCTACCGCTATCGCGTTCCGTATTGATGGCAAGCTGAGCGTTGCGGTAGATCAAGGGCCGCTCCCGTCGGGTGAACTCTGCCTGTAGGGCTTGGTCAAACCAGAGTCGCCGCGCCTGTGCGCGCGGCCGGGGAGCATCCATGCCTGCCGCCACTGCTATTGCCGCTACTGCCGCTACTGCCGCCGCCGGTGCCGACGCCCATGCCCTGGGCAATCTGGCGCAGGTCGACCATATTGTCGTGCTGATGATGGAAAACCGCTCGTTCGACCACATGCTCGGCTACCTGAGCCTGGAAGGCGGGCGCCCCGACATCGACGGCCTGCAAGCGGCTTATGCCAACGTGCATGCGGGCGTGAGCTATCCCGTGCACCACCTGCAGCGCACGGCCTTCGGCGCGGACCAGGACCCTTCGCATACGGGCGCGTCGGTGGCGCAGCAATTGCAAAACAACAATGGCGGCTTCGTCGACGACTATGCGCAAACGCATCCGGGCGACCCCGACATCGATCTGGTGATGGGCTATTACAACGGGGCCGACCTGCCCATGTACGATTTCCTGGCGCAGCAGTTTTGCGTCTGCGACCGCTGTTACAGCTCCGTGCCGGGCGCCACCTGGCCGAACCGCCTGTACGCGATCAGCGGCAAGGCTGCCGGCAGCCGCGACAGCAAGCGCGTGCCCCTGTATGCGAACAAATCCTTCGTGCGCCACCTGGACCGCGCCCAGGTCGGCTGGAAGTTTTATTCCGCCTGGAAACCCTGGAGCCTGGCCCTGGCGGACGACCATTACCGCTCGTCCGAGTTTTACGAACCCTTCGGTTCCAGCGCCCGCCGCTACGGCTTCATCGGCGACGCGCTGGCGGGCGCCTTGCCGCCGGTCAGCTGGATCGATCCGCATTTCTTTGAAAATGACGACCATCCGCCGGCCGACATCCGCGCCGGCCAGGCGCTGGTGGCGCAGGTCTACCAGGCGCTGTCGCGCGGTCCCGCCTGGGCGCGCACCCTGCTCATCATCAGTTATGACGAGCACGGCGGCTTTTTCGACCATGTGCCGCCGCCCGCCGCCATCGATGACGATCCCGCGTTCCGCCAGTACGGCGTGCGCGTGCCCATGCTGCTCGTGTCGCCGCTGATCGCGGCGGGCAGCGTCAGCCACCGGGTGTACGACCACACGTCCATCATCAAGACCATCCTGCAGCGCTTTTGCCGCGCCGCCGACGGCAGCCTGCCCGACATGGGCGCGCGCGTGGCGGCCGCCAGCGGCCTGGGCGAGGTGCTGACCCTGCAGCAGGCCCGTGCCGCGCCCGCCGTGCCG
>NZ_NEGZ01000133.1 GCF_002127585.1 Janthinobacterium sp. GW458P | reverse complement strand
GCCGCCCAGGTCGCGTTCGACGGCGGCGGCCACGGCGCGCGCCGCCTGCGCCGTCTCGCTGACGACGTGGTCGCGTTCGCGCGTGTAGCTTTGCGCCACGAGCAGGATGAAGACCAGCGACGTCGGGAGGACCCAGGCGAGCACCAGCCATGAAATTCTTGAGCGTATCGAAGGCAAATCTTGCACCCGGAAAGCTCCCAGAATGGATGAGTCGACAGGCAGGCTTGCGCTGGCGCTGGCTGACCTTGAATGAAAAGATGCTAGACGAAATTGATTCTTCTGACAAGCCTAGTTTCTGGCCCGAAAAAAGAGTTGCACAAGGCATACAGGGGAAGGGCGCCGCGCCGCGCAGGGGGGGCGGGGGCATGCGTCCCGCCGGCGCGCGGCGGGAAGCCAGGCGGGGCTTACTGGACGACGGTCAGCACGTCGACATCGATTTCCGGACTTTCCATGAAATCCTTTTCCACTTCGCCGCGGATTTCCACCAGTGTCCTGGCGTCGATCTTGCGGTTCATGAAGACTTTATTGTCGATTTCCACGCGGATTTCCGCCGTGCCGTCGGAGAAGGTGTATTTCTCGTTGCCGACCTTGCGCAGCAGGTGGCCGCGCAGCACGACGGCCTGGTCGTCGACGGGATTTTTCAGGACGGCGGCGACCGTCTTCGGCGCGTCGGGACCGACGGACGGCCCCACGAACTGGGCTTGCGCGCCGCCGGCCAGCACGGCGCAGGCGGCGGTCAGGGAGACGACGAGCTTACGGTGCAGTGACATGCTATTCCTTTGATAGTGACTGCCTTGTCAGAAAAACACGGCGGTGCGGGGAATGATAGCACCGGTATTGCCATATGGCATGTTCGCCCGGACGGAACCCGTGCTGGCCACGCCATCGTCGAGTTTGCTGTCGATCTGCTCCGCATAACCTTCCGGCAAGTTGTCGAAACGGATGCCGTTGCCGGCGCGCCCGCCCACTTCATCGTTGTACAGGTAGACGGCGCCGCCCTGGGCGCTGGTCATGAACTGCGAGGTGCCGTTGAACGAGCCGGTAATGAAGCCGCCCAGCGCCAGGTGCTGCGGCGCCAGCGTGAATTCGCGCGGCTGGCCGTCGCCGATCTGGCCGTCGCCATTGCCGTTGCCGGCCGAATTGGGCACGTGCACGGTGCCCTGGATATCGTCGCCGGGCAGGGCGCGGAATTTGTCCTGGTAGGCGTTGACGGCGGCCGTCAGCGAATTGGACTGCTGGATGATGTTTTTCACCTTGGCGCTGTCGATCAGCCCCTGTCCCTTCAGCACGCCGCCCAGCAGCAGGCCGATGATGACCAGGACGATGGCGATTTCGACGAGCGTAAAGCCGTGCTGGCGATGTTGCGGCATGGGAATTCCTTATCAAAAACGTTGGCTTGCGGGAGCCACTGCGGGGACTGCGGCAGGCAGCCCCCGCAGGCAGCCCGTTAACGGCAGTTTACTGCAAATGGCCGCTTGCGGACACGGCATTTCAAGGGCCAGGTCATGGCGGCGCATTTGCTTTCTTTGCGGCAATCTGGCTGGCGAGTTCGTCGAGCCGGCGGGCCAGGAAGGCCAGCTCGTGCGGATCGCTGATCTGGCCGCTCTGTATCAGGCCGCCGATCACCAGGCGGGCGCTGTCGAGCTGGTCCATGTCTTCCAGGATGAACGCTTCCATTTCGCGCGCCCACGGCGGCACCTGCGGCCCCGTCGCCAGCCGGCGCAGCGCGCGCGCGTACGTCAGGGCCAGCGGCAAGTCGTGCAGCTGGTGCCTGGCCAGCAGCACCGCCTGCGCCATGGCCGGCCAGCGGCGGCCCGGGTCGGCCGCGAAGCTGGCGGCGACAAAGGCCAGCATGCGCCGCGCGCGGGCCGGGTCGGCC
>NZ_NEGZ01000132.1 GCF_002127585.1 Janthinobacterium sp. GW458P | reverse complement strand
GCCGCGACGGCCTGGGCGCCTGGATGCTGCGGGCCCTGCGCGTCTACCGCGCCGGCGCCGGCGCCATGACGGCGCTGGCGGCGGCCGGCGCCTTCCAGGACCGCCAGCTCGAGCAGCGCCTGGGCCTGTACCGCTGCGGTATCGAAGGGGCCATGACCCAGGTCGCCAGCCTGCCCGCCGGGCCGGAACCCGTGCTGCTGCTGTTGCACGGCACGGCGGCGTCCACCCAGCGCAGCTTTGGCGGCCTGTGGCGCAACGGCCTGGCGCCGCAGCTGGCGGCACAGTATGGCAACCGCATCTACGGCTACGAACACCGCAGCCTCAGCGAAAGCCCGATCCAGAACGCGCTGGCCCTCGTGCGCCAGTTGCCGCACGGCGCCGTGCTGCACCTGCTGGCCCATTCGCGCGGCGGCCTCGTGGGCGAACTGCTGGCGCGCGCGCAGCGCATCGACAGCCGCGGCGCCGTCGACCTGGCCAGCGACGGCCTGGGCCGCCTGAGCGAGAACACGGTGGGCGGCGAAGCGTTCAACAACCACGATATCGAACACTTCACGGCGCAGTCGCGGCTGTGCGGGCGCGCCGGCTACGCCGACGATGCGGCGCGCCTGCGCGAACTGAGCGTGGAACTGAAGGCGCGTGCCATCCGCGTCGCCCGCTTCGTGCGCGTGGCCTGTCCCGCGCGCGGCACCACCCTGATGTCGGGCCGCCTGGACCGCTGGGCCAGCGTGATGTTCAACCTGCTGCTGCACGGCGCCGACCCGGGCGCGGCGCCGGCCGAGGCGCCCGATGGCGCGGCGGCCTTCCTGCTGGCCGTGGTGCGTCAGCGCTGCGACGCGCGCATCCTGCCCGGCCTGGAAGCGATGATGCCCGACTCGCCGCTGGTAGCCCTGCTCAACGCGCCCGACGTGCGAGTGGCCAGCCCCCTGCACGTGCTGGCCGGCGCCTGCAGCGGCGAAAGCCTGCTGGGCTGGCTGGGCGACTGCCTCGGCGAGATTTTCTACGGCGGCCAGAACGACCTGGTGGTCAATTGCGCCGCGATGGTGGGCGGCGCCGTGCGCAGCACGCCCGTGCGGCAACTGCTGCTGCGCGGGCCGCAGGTGCACCACCTGAACTACTTCGAGCGCGCCCCTTCCGGCACGGCCGCGCTGCAGGCGCTGGCCGGCGACGACGCGGCCTACGAGCCGCTGGCCGGCATGGAGCACGGCATGCTGGCGCGCGGCGGCGAAGTGCCGAAACGGCGCGCGCAGGCGCCCATCGTGCTGCTGCTGCCCGACATCATGGGCAGCCACCTGCAGGTGGGCAGCAACCGCATCTGGTTCGACCCCGTCAACCTGGTCGAGGGACGTATCGAGCGCCTGGCCGTGGGCCAGCCGCACATCGTCAGCGCCGGCTGGCTCGAATCCTGCTATGAGCCGTTCGCCCGGTTTCTCGCGCAAAGCCAGGAAGTGCGCCCCTTTACGTATGACTGGCGCCTCTCGCTGCAGGACACCTGCGCCGCCTTCCTGCCCGTGCTCGACGACGCCATGCGCGATGCCGAACAGCGCGGCCAGCCGCTGCGCATCGTCGCCCACGGCATGGGCGGGCTGGCGGCGCGCCTGGCCCTGAAAGACCGCTGGCAGCGCTTTGGCGCCATTCCAGGCAGCCGCCTGCTGCAGGTGGGCACGCCCAACCGGGGCACGCAGGCCATGGTGCAGGTGCTGCTGGGACGCGATCCGCTGGTGCGGATGCTGGCCAGCTGGATAGGCTGGAAGCACACGCGGCGCCAGTTCCTCGGCTTCGTGCGCGACTTTCCCGGCGTGCTGGAAATGCTGCCGTGGCCCGCCGCCCGCGCTGCGCCGGGCGGCATCGATTATTTTGACCCGGACGCCTGGACCCKGCTGGCCGACGGCGACCGGCAGTCCGGCCTGCCCGGCGGCTGGCATGCGCCGGCGGCGGCGGCCCTGCAGGCGGCG
>NZ_NEGZ01000131.1 GCF_002127585.1 Janthinobacterium sp. GW458P | reverse complement strand
CAGAGCGAGGCGCTGGCCGCCGCGCAAGCCCGTCCGGCGGCAGCGCCGGCCGCGCTGGCGCAGGTGCAGCCGGGCGACGTGCGCGTGCCCTACATTTCGCAAACCGTGCGCGAGCAGATCCGCGATGAAATCAAGGGCCAGGTGCTGGCCGAAGCCAAGGCCGGCGGCTGGGCGGCGCCGAATGAAACGCCGGAATGGAGCAAGCGCATCCGCGTCGAAGGCGATGTGCGCGCGCGCTATGAATCGCGCTATTACGACATGGCCAACAGCAATATCGAGATCGACTGGCGCTCGCTCAACAGCGGCAGCGGCTACGACGTCAATTCGAATACCAACCTGGCCCTGCCGGCGCTGCTGAACACGCGCCAGGACCGCAAGAATTTGCTGCGCGCGCGCGCCCGCCTGGGCATCCTGGCCGACATTTCCGAGAACACGCAAGCGGGCATCCGCCTGGCCAGCGGCAACGACGACAGCCCGGTCTCGACCACGCAAACCCTCGGTGGCGGCCTGGGCAAGAAAAACATCTGGCTGGACCAGGCCTGGCTGTCGTACCAGCCCGCGTCCTGGCTGAAACTGACGGCCGGCCGCTTCGACAACCCGTTTGTTTCCGGCGACGAACTGTTTTCCAGTGAACTCAATTTCGACGGCATCGCCGCCAAGGTGCAGCAGCCCGTGGGCGCGAGCAAGGATGTCACCGTCTTCGGTACGCTGGGCATCATTCCGCTCGAATACTCGTCGGACAACGCACCTAGCCGCAGCCAGGCAAAAATGGCGAGCGAAAACAAATGGCTGCTCGGCGCGCAAGTGGGCGCCTCGTGGAAGATCAATAGCGACCATCAATTGCGCGGCGCCCTGGCCTACTACAACTTCCGCAACATCAGCGGCGAGTATTCGCAGCCGTGCGCGCTGTACGCGGGCGCCGATGGCTGCAGCACGGACTGGTCGCGTCCGTCGAGCATGCAAAAGGGCAACAGTTTGATGCTGTTGCGCAATATCGCACTGAACCCGCTGGACCCGGCGAACACGCCGCAGCCGCAATTCGTGGGCCTGGCCTCGAAATTCCGCCTGGCCAACCTGAATGCGCGCTGGGATAGCAAGGTCGCGGGCGGCAAGGACTTGCGCATCGAGGGCGATTATGTGCGCAACATGGCCTACGACAAGAATGAAATGTGGGCGCGCGCCAAGGGCGGCATCATGAACAACTTCGGCGGCACGGGCGGCGTCTCGCAGGCCGACTTCAGGAGCGGCGGCAACGCCTACATGCTGCAGGCGACCCTGGGCAAGGCGAACACGCAGGCGCGCGGCGACTGGAACGTGCTGCTCGGCTACAAGCGCATCGAGCCGGATGCCTTGCCTGACGCCTACAACGATTCCACCTTCCACCTGGGCGGCACGAATGCGCGCGGCTACTACCTGGGCGGCGCGTATGCGATCGACAAGAACACCTGGTTCAGCGGCCGCTGGACGTCGAGCCGCGAAGTGTTCGGTTCGGCCCTGTCGATCGACACCCTGCAAATCGAACTGAACGCGCGTTTTTAAGGAGCCATGATGTTGATATTCAACAAAACGCGCTTGCCGGCTTTGCTGCTGATGCTGCTGGCCGGCGGCGCAGCCCAGGCGCAGGGACAGAAGGGGCTAAGCATGGAAGAGCGCCTGCGCGCCGAGTTGCGCAATGTCACGGCGCAATTGCAGCAGACCCGCGGCGAACTGGAATTGCTGAAAGCCAAGGGCGCGCCGGTGGCCAGGGCGGCGCCGGAGGCCGCGCCCGCCAGCGACGGCTTGAAAAAGGAACTGGCCCGCAGCCAGTCGCAGCTGGCGCAGGAGCGCGCGCAGCGGGAAAAACTGGCCGCCGAGCAGCAGCGCGGCGCCGCCGCCGCGCAAGAGGCGGCCGCCAGCCTGGCGCAGTACCGCCAGGCCGGCGAGCAGCTGGCCGCCAGCGGCAAGCGGCTGGAAGCCGAGCGCGCG
>NZ_NEGZ01000130.1 GCF_002127585.1 Janthinobacterium sp. GW458P | reverse complement strand
CAGGCGCTGGCGCGGCGCCTGGGCGTGGGCCACCTCGAATACCGCTGGCGCGATGCGCCGGAGCAGGCAGGCGCGGCCTGGCTGCAGCGGCCCCTGTACGCGACGTTCCGCCGTCCGCTGCACCTTGATGACGAGCAAAACCTGCTGGCCATCCCCCGCAAGCAGCGCGCCGTCGTGCGCAAGGGCATCGCCAACGGCTTGCACAGCGCCATCGACCATGATCTCGACCGTTTCTACCCGATTTACGCGGACAGCGTGCACCGGCTGGGCACGCCCGTCTTCGCGCGCCGCCATTTCGCCCTGCTGCGCAGCGTGTTCGGCGACGCTTGCGACATCCTCACCGTGTACCACGGCGTGCAGGCGCAGGCCAGCGTACTCGCGTTCTACTTCCGCGACGAAGTGCTGCCCTACTACGGCGGCGGCGCCTTGCTGGCGCGCAGCACGGGCGCCAACGACTTCATGTACTGGGAAGTGATGCGCCGCGCGGCCGCGCGCGGCTGCCGCCTGTTCGATTTCGGCCGCAGCAAGCTGGGCACGGGCGCCTGGGACTTCAAGAAAAACTGGGGTTTTGTTCCGCAGCCGCTGCCCTACGCCTACAAGCTGGTGCGCGCCACGGCCTTGCCCGAGGTCAATCCGCTCAATCCCCGATACGCGCTGTTCATCCGCGCCTGGCGCCGCCTGCCGCTGCCGCTGGCCAACCTGCTGGGGCCGCACATCGTGCGGCAGCTGGGCTAAGCAAGGGAACACACCATGCGCGAACTGCTCTTCCTCGTCCACCGCCTGCCGTATCCGCCCGACAAGGGCGACAAAATACGCTCGTGGCACATGCTGCAATACCTGAGCCGGCATTTCCGCGTGCACCTGGGCTGCTTCATCGACGACGACGACGACTGGCGGCACGCGAAAGCCGTCGCCTCCCTGTGCGCCAGCACGCGCTTCATTGGCCTGCGGCGCGGCGCGGCCCGCTGGCGCGCGGCGCAGGCGCTGCTGGCGCGGCAAGCCATGAGCGTGCACTATTACCGCGACGCCCGGCTGCTGCAATGGGTGGACGGCGTGATATCGAGCGGCAAGGTGCGCCACGCCGTCGCCTATTCCGGGCCCATGGCGCAATACATCGACGGCAGCGCGGGCCGCTCCCTGCACCGCGTGATCGATTTCGTCGACGTCGATTCCGACAAGTGGCGCCAGTACGGCGACAGCAAGCCCTGGCCCCTGTCGCAGCTGTACCGCCACGAAGCCCGCCTGCTGCTGCAGTACGAACGCCATATCGCGCAGCAGTTCACGGCCGCCAGTTTCGTCTCGCCGGCCGAGGCGGCCCTGTTCCGCCAGTGCGCCCCCATGGCGCGCCGCAAGACGGGGCATTTCAACAACGGTGTCGACGCCGTGTATTTCGCCCCGGCCGCGGCGGCGGCGGCGCCGGGCCCGTACGCGCCCGGCGCGCAAGTGCTGGTGTTTACGGGCGCCATGGATTACTGGCCGAATATCGACGCCGTGCAATGGTTCGTGCGCCATGTGTGGCCCGCCCTGCGGCGCCAGTTCCCGCAGCTGCAGTTCTACATCGTTGGCAGCCGGCCGGCGCCCGCCGTCACGGCGCTGGCCAKGGTGGCCGGCGTGACGGTGACGGGCAAGGTGCCCGACATCCGCCCCTACCTGGCGGGCGCGGCCCTGGCCGTGGCGCCCCTGCGCATCGCCCGCGGCGTGCAGAACAAGGTGCTTGAAGCGATGGCAATGGGCAAGATCGTGCTGGCCACGCCGCAGGCGCTCGAAGGCATCGCCGCCCAGCCGGGCCTGGAATTGCTGCTGGCGCGCGACGACATCGAATTCATCCACCACGCGGCGCGCGTGCTGTGCAAGCAGCGCGACGGCGACGGCGGCGCCGCGATCGGCGCGGCGGCGCGCCAGCTGGTGCTGCAGGACCATGACTGGGAGAAAAACCTGCAGGGACTGGGCGCCATGCTGGGCCTGGGCGGCGGCGGGCCGGGCGCGGGACG
>NZ_NEGZ01000129.1 GCF_002127585.1 Janthinobacterium sp. GW458P | reverse complement strand
CGCGCGCCGCGCCACCACCCAGCCGATGCCGCCGCCGGCGGCCAGCAGCCACAGCGCCAGGCCGACGCCCAGCTGCCACTGCATCACGCCCAGCGCCACGCCGGCCAGCAAGGCCGCGCACAGGGCGGAAAAAGCGGGCACCAGCAGGCGCAAATACAGCGCTTCGAGGGCGTCGATGTCGGCCGTCAGGCGGAACAGCAGCCTGGCGGGCTGGCGCAGCAAGCGGCCCGCCGCCTCGGGACGCGACCAGCCGCGAAACAGCTGCACGCGGATGGCGGCCAGCGCGGCAAACGTGGCGTCGTGCGTGACGAGGCGCTCCGCATAGCGCGAACCCGTGCGGCCGATGGCCAGCAGGCGGATGCCGGCCGACGGGCCGAAGACGTCAAACACGATGGCCGTGGACGCGTGCAGGCCGGCGATCGAGGTGGCGGTAATAAACCAGCCGGACAAGCCCAGCAGGGCCATGCCGGCCACCACCGTCAGCGCCGCCAGCACGGCGCCGGCGATCAATTTACCCGGCTGTGCCAGCAGCAGCTGCCGCAGGACGGGGTGCAGCATGAGGGAAGTTTTCATGCCGGCTGTTCCTGCTCCAGTGCCTGCGCCGACGCATCGACCTGCACCGCGCGCTGCAGCCGGCCGGCCAGCACGGGGTCGTGCGTGGCGACGAGCATGGTCTTGCCTTGCGCCAGGGCCAGCAGGGCGTCGGTGACGCGCGCCGCCGTTTCGCTGTCCAGGTGGGCCGTCGGTTCATCGACGAGCAGCAGATCCGCATGCGGGTGCAGGGCCACGCGGGCCAGCGCCAGGCGCACGGCTTCGCCGCCCGACAGGCCCTGGCCGCCATCGCTGAGCATGACGGCCGGCTGCGCCTGGGCCACGCCGGCCAGGTCGGCCAGGTGCAGCGCCTGCGTCACCTGCGCGGGGCCGCCGCCGGCGCCGCTGCGGCCCAGCGTGACGTTCTGGCTGACGGACGCGGCAAACACGTGCGGGCGCTGGCCCATCCAGGCCATGCGCTGGCGCAGGGTATTGACGGTACTGTCAGTCAGGCGCACGCCGCCGATGCGGATCTCGCCGCCGCTGGCGGGCAGCAGGCCGGCCAGCAGGGACAGCAAGGTGGTCTTGCCGGCGCCGCTGGCGCCCAGCAGGGCCACGTGCTCGCCGGCGCGCACGGTCAAGTCAAAACCGTCGAACACGGGCGCTTCGCCGGGATGGGCAAAAGACAATTGATGGATGTCAATCGCGGGCGCCGGCGCCACCGCCATGGCGGCGGCGGACACGGCAGCCGTTGCCACGCCGGCGCCGGGCAAGGCCACGCCGCCTTCGGCCAGGTCGCTCAATCCGGCCAGGCCCGCTTCGCCGGCCGCCTTGTCATGCCAGACGGCGGCCAGCTCGCGCAGCGGCTCGAAAAACGCGGGCGCCAGCAGCAGGATGAACATGCCCTGCCCCAGCGTCAGTTCACGGCCCCAGGTGCCGAAATGGAGGCTGCCCAGCAAGGAGAAACCGATGAAGGCGGCCACCATGGCTACGCCCAGCGCGGAAAACAGTTCCAGCACGGCCGACGACAAAAAGGCGATGCGCAGCACCACCATCGTGCGCCGGCGCACGGATTGCGACGAGGCGTCCAGCCGCGCGGCCGTGGCGTCGACGGCGCCCAGCGCGCGCAGGGTGGCCAGGCCGCGCAAACGGTCCAGCAGAAAGGCGTTCATGCTGCCCATTTCCACCATCTGCGCGCGGCTGGCCGCCTGCGCGCCCATGCCCACGAGGGCCATGAAGACGGGGATCAGGGGCGCGGCGATGAGCAGGATCAGCGCGGCGATCCACGACAGCGGCGTCACGACGGCGAGGATCACGAAAGGCACGGTCATCACCTTCCAGCGCGCCGGCCTGTAGCGCACCAGGTAGGGCACGATGGCTTCGGCCTGCTCGGCGATGACACTGGCCGCCTGCCCCGACTGGGCGCGCCGGCGGTCCAGCGGCGAACGGCGCGCCAGCGCCTGCGCCACTTGCGCGCGCAGGGTCGACAGGTGGGCCCGGGCCGCCGCGTACATGCGCCGCGCCC
>NZ_NEGZ01000013.1 GCF_002127585.1 Janthinobacterium sp. GW458P | reverse complement strand
CGGCTTGGCCGCGCTGGACGCCATGGGTGCCGCCGCGCTGCTGCTCGACGAACACCTGCGCGTGCTGTTCGCCAGCGCCGCCGGCCACGCCTTGCTCGACGCGCCCCTGCGGCTGGGGCCGCCGCCCGCCCTGATGCGCGCCGTGCGCCTGGTCATTGCCAGCATGCACGGCGCGCCGCAATGCCAGTCGCTGCGCCTGCCGCGCGGCCAGGCCCCGGCGCTGGTGCTGACGGTAGCGCCCTTCCCCGCCTGGCGCACGCCGTGCGCCCTCGTCATCGCGCGCGATCCGGCCCTGTCGAACATGTCGATACCCGCGCTGCGCCAGCTGTTTGACTTGACGCAAGCCGAAGCGCAAGTGGGCCAGGCCCTGGCGCAAGGGGCCACCATCGAGGAAATCTCGGCCCGCTGCGGCATCAGCGTCAACACCGTCAAGACGCACCTGCACCACGCCTACCTGAAGACGGATACGCGGCGCCAGGGCGAACTGATCGCCCTGTTCCACGGCACGACGGCGCACCTGGCCGCCTTCAACGCCTGAGGCTGTGTCATCCGATCGGATGATGCGCGCCGCATCTTGCCTGCCTACACTTACAAGACCGGATGGCCGCGCCTTGCCAATGTGACAGCAGCGCACGCGGGCAAGCCGGTTCGATTTCCCTGGCACCCACATCAACATCGCCGCGCCGTCAGCGCACGGCGCCAAATTTCAAGGATGGGCTGGAAAATGAAAACATGGATCCTGGCCGGCACCCTGGGCGCATGCGCCCTGCTGGCAAATGCACAATCGCTCCCCGACAGCCAGACCGTCGTCATTCCGGGCGGACGCCTGCAGACGATAGAACTGCCGGCACACAGATACTTCATGAGTGCGGAAACGTTTTCCCCGTTCCGCGGCGGCTATGAGCTGTCCAACGGCCAGGTGCTCCACCTGCGCAATATGAGCAGCATCGGCGCCCTCATGTACGCGCGCATCGACAACCAGGAAGAACACCGCATCGTCGCCACCGGCAGCAACAGCTTCGTGGCGCTCGACCAGCAGCTGGCCATGCGCATCGACCTGCGCGACGATGGCAGCGTGGGCGGCGAAGTGCTGATGATGGTACCGGCCGAGAACCTGGCCAGCGGCGAGGTCGTGCCGGCCCACGTGCAAAACATGAGCCTGGCGTCGCGCTAAGCGGCAGGCGCCGGGCCGGTGCAGGCAGCACCAGCCCGCAGCGCATTCCGCATGGGTGGCAGCCATGAGCAGACAGTATTCTGTGCAACAGCAAAACGCGCTGACCCTCGCTGCCATCCGACAGACGGCGGCCTGGTGGCGCGCGCGGCCCCTGCCGGACGCCTTGCGCCAGTGCGCGGCCAGCCATGGCGTGGCGCTGGACACGGCCCTCATGCTCGACCTGCAACTGGCCTGGCCCGGCATGCCCGCCGTGTACGGCAAGCTGCTGAGCGCCGACGGCCGCTTCATTCATTTCGAGATGGATCTGGACGACAAGCTGCGCCCCCTGCCCGGCAGCGTGGCGTGGGACGACATCAGCCCCGGCTACGACCTGGCCGCGCACAAGCGCGGCACGGGCGTGGGCTATGGGATGTTGTGCAAGAAAGTACTGCAGGAATTGAATCGCGGCGCGTCCTAGCGGAACCGCCGCCTTCGCATGCTATGATCGGCGCCCCGATCATGAGACAAATGGCAACGCCACATGCAGCATCCATCCGGCAGTCAATCCCGATCCCTGCTGCGCCGCGGCCTGCGCCTGCTGGCCTGGCCCCTGCTGGCCCTGGTCAGCGCCGCCTGCACCAGCACCACGCGCCATCCTGCCAGCGAGCCCACGCCAGTCATCCTGCGCTTTACCTATGACGATGGCAAGCCGATGCGGCATGACGATTACCTGGCCCAGGCGCGCCAGGAAACGTATATCAAGTACTGCAGCAAGATAGGCAGCACCAGTGTCTGCGACATCGGCTCGGATCCACTCTTCACGGGCGGCGACGCCCCGCTGGACGCCAACGGCGAAGTGCGCGTCACCCTGCACTCGACCGGTCCCATCGGTAACAATCCGACCAGTCTTTGCATCAAGGGCAAAGGCTACGTCTTTGATTCCGGCGACTGGAAACGCGGTCCCTTCAGCCCCGGCCAGGTGATCGAGATCCGCTACAGGATACGCGAAGTGGACATGGCGTGCCCCTGGTCGTCGGGCACGCCGCCGTGGTGGGACAAGAGTTAAGCCAGCCGGAGCCGGCTGGCCCGGCTTTACTGCAACTCGAACTCCGCCGGAGTCAAGCCCAGCTCGCGCGCGATCTTGCTGGCCACGCGCTGCTCGTTGGCGTCGAAATTACCGTCCGACGAAGCGACGGCGATGATCATGCGCACCAGCAGGCGCGACGCCTCCACATTCGACTTCATCTTGCCCAGCGCCTGATAGGCCTTGGCTTCACCGATATCCTTGTCGAACTCCAGCTGGCCGACATACTCCTGGAAAGCCTTGATGACATCGCTGGTGGTAAACACGGATAGCGCGTCATTGCTTTCAATAAACTTCACCATCTTCTGCTTCTCTTCCGCACTGACGCTGCCGTCGGCCATGGCGATCAGGGCCGAGCCCGCCATCGCGGCGTTGAGGAAATCCTTGTTCTTGTACTTCAAGGCCTCGGTTTTCAGTTCGCTTGCCTTGGTCTTCAGTTTGGACAGAAAGGAATCGAAACTCATGGTGTACCTCCGGGTTGGTTGATTCATATCGAGCGGCAAGTCTTGCCGCCACCAGGGATAGTTGAGGGTGCAAGCTTGAAATACAAGCAAGGGATAAGCTTAAGTGAGCCAACGGTATTGACCTCACCCACAGGCAAAAAGCCGGGGTCAGTCACTTCGTGATCGTAATGCCCCCCATTGGGGGACATTACCCCTGTAGGGTCTGACCCCAGTTTCTGCCTTGGGGTGAAATTCAGTCAACGCCACACAAACCAGCACAAACCACCACAAAACCCCAATCACATAAAATTAGCTTATTTGCAGTTGAAAAATATGTAACTTCATGGCAGCATGGAATTACATTTTCTTTACTGCAAGGTTGTGATGGACAAGCAATTGCTGCTGATTTGCGCGCTGACGTTCATCATCCACCTCATCGGCACCCTCGCCTACTCCGTGCGCATCGCCGGCATCCGCACGCGACGCATCGCCGTCTCGCTGGCCCTGTTCAGCATTCTGATGCTGCTGTCGCGCACGTCGAACTCTTTCCTGGGGCCATTCCTGGCCAAGCGCGTGGAAACGGGCATCGACCAGCACGTGGCCGCCAGCACCCTGCTGGCCGACTTCCGCTGGCTGCTGTTTTCCGCCAGCCTGGCGACGATACTGGGCGCAATCCTGATCCCCACCTTCCAGCGCGCCTTCTGCCGCGCCGTCGAACACTTCCAGGTGCACAGATCGGTACCGAAACTGCTGCTGCACGCCGTTTTCAAGGGCGGCTTGTCCTACCTCAAGACCTCCGCCAGCCTGCCCAAACCCGCCAACGTCACGGGCCTGCGCCAAAAATCCGGCGTCTCTATATCCATGACAGCCATGAACGTCATCGCCACGGCCCTGTGGACGGTGGGCGTCTTCGCGGCGTTGTATGCCGGCGTGCTCGACCCCAGCGTGCGCGTCACCTCCAGCACCCTGTCATCGATCATCAACGGCGGCGCCACTATCATGATGGCCGTCTTCATCGACCCGCACATGTCGGGCATGACGGATGACGTTATCGAAGGAAGGATCGAAGAATCGCAGTTCAGGCGGGCGGTGGTATGGCTGGTGGGAAGCCGATTGGCGGGCACGCTGATCGCGCAGTTTTTGCTGGTGCCGTCGGCGGTGGTGATTGTGGGGGTGGCGAAGGGACTATAAGCCTATGAAATAATTCAAAATATATTTTAAATAAAATGAAGAAAATAGAAGCAAAAAAAACACCTTAATAATCCAACTACCAAATAAAAATACAAATCAAACAAAGGTACGTCATGAGAATTAATATAAAAAATTGCAACAATATAGATGAAGCAAATATATCCGTAGAAATTGGAAGACTAAATATAAAATACGGCGCAAACGGAACAGGAAAAAGCACTATTGCAAAAGCCATTGAATTAACATCAAAAAAACCTATCGATCTAAGTTCTTTAATACAATTCAAATTCAGAAGCCTCCCAGAAGAAGAAAGAAAAATCCCCTCAATTGAAGGAATCGAGGCCTTTAAATCAATTTCAGTCTTCAATGAAGATTATGTTAGCCAATTTGTATTTAAGCAAGATGAAGTTTTAAAAAATAGTTTCGACATATTTATAAAAAATCAAAACTACAAAGATAAGATGTTAGAAATACAAAATATAGTTTCCGAAATAAAAGAAACTTACGAAAATGATTCTAACATTGATGATGCAATTAAAGATCTATCCGATTTAGAGGACAGTTTTGGGAAGTCACAAACAGGATACTCAAAGGCAGGTCGAATCGGCAAAGGCGTTGGCGGCGGCAATAAGATAGAAAATATTCCTGCAGCAGTCGAACATTACAAGAATTACATAAAGAGTGAGTGCAATGTAAAATGGATAAAATGGCAAATAGAAGGCAATGAATTCTTAGAAATATCCACAGAATGTCCTTACTGCGTCGCACCAACAGATAAAAAGAAAGAAAGCATTCTTGCAATTAGCAAAGAATATGATGCAAAATCAATTGAACACCTTGTAGCCCTTCAAGGAATTATTTCAAGACTCGGAAAATACCTTAGCGAGGAAACCATTCGTCTATTGACCCCAATAATTAATAACAAAGATGGTTTAACAAAAGAAGAAATTGGCTACCTTACAGGACTGAAAAATCAAGTAACAATTCTAAAGGAAAAATTGAGAGATATAAAATCCATCTCATTCTTCTCTCTAAGGGATTCAGGAAAAGTGCAAGAACATCTAGAAAATTTAAAAATAAATATAGAATTGCTTCCATTATTAAATTCGGAAGAGTCGAGAAAAATCATTGAAGAGGTCAATGCCTCATTAAATATTGTCACTATCAAAGCAGGAAAACTGCAAGGCGAAGTAAATAAGCAAAAGAATGGAATTGAGACAGCAATATTAAAATACAAATCAGAGATAAATTCATTTTTGCGATATGCTGGGTATAAATATGTTGTTGAAATACAAGCAGAAAATGAAGAATACAAAATGAAACTTCGACACGTTGATTTTTCCGAAAATATTCAAAATGGAAATCTTCATTTAAGTTACGGAGAAAGAAACGCATTTTCAATTGTGCTTTTTATGTATGAATGTCTAACGAGAAACCCTGACCTAATTATTCTTGACGATCCAATTTCATCGTTTGATAAGAGTAAAAAATTTGCAATTCTAGAAATGCTATTCAGGGGAAAGGATAGCTTTCGAGGAAAAACGACGATCATGCTTACCCATGATATTGAACCAATAATTGATATGGTAAAAAGCTTAAGCCACACTTTTCAGCCAAGCCCATTAGCTTGTTTTCTAAAAACAAAAAAAGGCATTATCGAAGAACTAATTATAGAGAAAAACGATGTGACAAGTTTCGGTCAAATATGTGACGAAAATATGGCACTTTTAGACAGCGATATCATTAAAATAATATACTTAAGGCGACAGCAAGAGATACTCAACGATAAAGGGATTCAGTACCAACTACTATCAAATTTATTGCATAAAAGGCAGGTTCCCATGCTTAAAGAAGATGGTACAGAAAGGATTATGAGTGAACAAGAAATCGATTGTGCGACAATCAAAATTCGAGAAAAAATCATCTCCTTTGACTACGAAAAAATACTTGCCGAAATAACAAACAATGACAAAATGACGTTCGCATACGAGAATGCGCGCAACAGTTATGAAAAATTACAAATTTTCAGAATAATAAATAATGAAAACCACGAAAATGATGTTGTCAAAAAGTACATAAATGAATCATTCCACATTGAGAATGACTACATCATGCAGTTAAATCCACATAAATATGATTTCATTCCAGAGCATATTATCTCTGAATGCGACCTGTCATTTAAATAAATTTCGCCCATAAAAAAGCCGCTGTCTCCCGACAGCGGCTTTCTCATTCCTACTCCAGCAGCAGCGCCTTGAACCAAGACGCCGCGCTGAAAGCGAACTAATTACCCCACAAACTTCCGTGCATTCCTGAACATGCGCATCCACGGCGAGTCCTCGCCCCATGCTTCAGGGTGGTAGGACTGCTGGACGCTGCGGAACACGCGCTCCGCGTGCGGCATTAACACTGTAAAGCGGCCGTCCGGCGTAGTGACGGAGGTGATGCCTTCCGGCGAGCCGTTCGGGTTGTACGGGTACGCTTCCGTGGCGGCGCCCTTGTTGTCGACGAAGCGCATGGCTTTGGTGACCTGGGTGATGTCGCCCGTTTGCGAGAAGTCGGCGTAGCCTTCGCCGTGGGCGATGGCGATGCCGGCCTGCGTGCCGGCCATGCCGTTGAAGAAGATCGATGGGGAATCCATCACTTCGACCATGGCAAAGCGGCCTTCGAATTTCTCCGACTTGTTGCGCGTGAACTTAGGCCAGGCGTGGGCGCCGGGGATGATCGACTTCAAATTGCTCATCATCTGGCAGCCGTTGCAGATGCCGAGGCCGAAGCTGTCCGTGCGGTTGAAGAAGCGCGCGAACTGTTCCGCCAGGCTGGCGTTGAACAGAATCGTCTTCGCCCAGCCTTCGCCCGCGCCCAGCACGTCGCCGTACGAAAAGCCGCCCACGGCGATGACGCCCTGGAAGTCGTCCAGTTTCACTCTGCCCGCGATCAGGTCGCTCATGTGCACGTCGACAGCCGTAAAACCTGCCTGGTGCATCACGTAAGCCGTCTCGATATGCGAGTTGACGCCCTGCTCGCGCAGGATGGCGACACGGGGACGCACGCCGGTGGCGATGAATGGCGCGGCGATGTTGTCGTTCTGGTCAAACGTGACGATAGGCGACATGCCCGGATCCTGCACGTCCAGCAGGCGGTCGTATTCGGCGTCCGCGCAGGCCGGGTTGTCGCGCAGGCGGGCGATGCGCCAGCTCGTTTCGCTCCACAGGCGGTGCAGGTCCGCGCGCGGCTGGGTGTAAATGAGCTTGGCGTCGCGCGTGAATTCGATCACGTCGCGGTCATTCAGTTTGCCGATGATATGGCTGCAGGCGCCCAGGTTGAAGGTGCGCAGCACGTCCATGACGAGCGACTTTTCTTCCGCGCGCACCTGGATCACGGCGCCCAGCTCTTCGCTGAACAGGGCGCGCAGGGTCAGTTCGTTGCGGCGTTCCGCCACCTGGCCGGCCCAGTTCTTGGCGTCGCCCCAGTCGCTGGCATGCTCGCCTTCCATGGTCAGCATGTCGAGGTTGACGGACATGCCCGTGTGGCCGGCGAAGGCCATTTCCGTCAGGGTGGCGTACAGGCCGCCGTCCGAACGGTCATGGTAGGCCAGCAGCTTGTCGTCGCTGTTGAGCTTCTGGATGGCGGCGAAGAAGCCTTTCAGGTCTTCCGCGCTGTCCACGTCCGGCGTTTCATTACCCAACTGCTGCAACACTTGCGCCAGCGCCGAGGCGCCCAGGCGGTTCTTGCCGCGACCGAGGTCGATCAGGATCAATGACGTGTCGCCCTGGTCCGTTTTCAGCTGCGGCGTGAGCGACTTGCGCACGTCCGTTACCGGCGCGAACGAGGAGACGATCAGGGAGACCGGCGACGTGACGGATTTCGCCGCGCCCGTGTTCTCGTCTTTCCACGTCGTGCGCATCGACAGCGAATCCTTGCCGACGGGGATGCTGATGCCCAGCGCCGGGCACAGGTCCATGCCGACGGCCTTGACCGTGTCGTACAGGGCCGCGTCCTGGCCAGGCTGGCCGCAGGCGGCCATCCAGTTGGCGGACAGCTTGATGTCGGAAATATCGGCAATCGCGGCGGCGGCGATGTTGGTGACGGCTTCGCCCACGGCCATGCGGCCCGAAGCTGCCGCGTCGATGACGGCCAGCGGCGTGCGTTCGCCCATGGCCATCGCTTCGCCCAGGTAGCCCTCGAAGCTCATGGTGGTGACGGCGCAATCGGCCACCGGCACCTGCCACGGTCCCACCATCTGGTCGCGCACGGTCATGCCGCCCACGCTGCGGTCGCCGATGGTGATCAGGAACGATTTGTCGGCCACGGTCGGCAGCAGCAGCACTTTTTGCGCTACATCAACCAGGTCCATGCCCGTCAGGTCAATCGCCGGGAAGTCGTTGGCCACGTGGACCACGTCGCGCTGCATCTTCGGCGGCTTGCCCAGCAAGACATCCATCGGCATGTCGACCGGTTCATTGCCCAGTTCCGGGTCGATCAGTTTGAGCTGGCGTTCTTCGGTGGCCACACCCACGGCGGCGAACAGGCAGCGTTCGCGTTCGCACATGGCTTTGAACAGGGGCAGGCTTTCCGGCGCAATGGCGAGGACGTAGCGTTCCTGCGATTCATTGCTCCAGATTTCCTTCGGCGCCATGCCCGATTCTTCCAGCGGGATCTTGCGCAGGTCGAAAATCGCGCCGCGCTTGGCGTCGTTGGTGATTTCCGGGAAAGCGTTCGACAAGCCGCCCGCACCCACGTCGTGGATGGAGATGATCGGGTTGTCCGCGCCCATTTGCCAGCAGGCGTTGATGACTTCCTGGGCGCGGCGTTCCATTTCCGGATTGCCGCGCTGGACGGAGTCGAAGTCCAGGTCGGCCGTGTTGCTGCCGGTTGTCATCGACGAGGCGGCGCTGCCGCCCATGCCGATGCGCATGCCCGGGCCACCCAGCTGCACCAGCAGGCTGCCGACGGGGATGTCGTTCTTGTGCGTGTGCTGCGCCGAGATATTGCCGATGCCGCCCGCGATCATGATGGGCTTGTGGTAGCCGAACACGGCATCTTTGTCTGCGCCGACGTTCTGTTCATAGGTGCGGAAGTAGCCGCCCAGGACAGGACGGCCGAATTCGTTCGAGAACGCGGCGCCGCCCAGCGGGCCTTCGATCATGATCTGCAGGGGCGAAGCGATGCGTTCCGGCTTGCCGTATTGATCCGCCTCAGTACGCGCGGCCAATGGCGCCGTCACGGAAGCGGCCGTTTCCCAGCTGCGCACGGCGTCCGGCAGCGACAGGTTCGATACCGTAAAACCCGTCAAACCGGCCTTCGGCTTGGCGCCGCGGCCCGTCGCGCCTTCGTCGCGGATCTCGCCGCCCGCGCCCGTGGAGGCGCCAGGGAAAGGAGAGATGGCCGTCGGGTGGTTATGCGTTTCCACCTTCATCAGCGTGTGCGTCAGTTCCGTGGAAGCCGCGTATTCGTGGCTGGCGCCGCGCGGGTAGAAGCGCGAGACCGTGGCGCCTTCCATGATGGACGAGTTGTCGCTGTAGGCGACGATGGTGCCCTTCGGCTGCAGTTCGTGCGTGTTCTTGATCATGCCGAACAGCGACTTGGGCTGCGCCACGCCGTCGATGGTCCAGTCGGCGTTGAAGATCTTGTGGCGGCAATGCTCGCTGTTCGCCTGCGCAAACATCATCAGTTCCACGTCCGTCGGGTTGCGGCCGGCCTTGGTGAAGGCGGCGTCCAGGTAGTCGATTTCGTCTTCCGACATCGCCAGGCCCAGCTCGACGTTCGCCGTTTCCAGCGCGGCCTTGCCCTGCCCCAGCAAGTCGATCGATTCGAGCGGACGCGCTTCCAGCGTGCGGAACAGGTCCCTGGCGTCGTCGGCGCTGCGCAGCACGGATTCCGTCATGCGGTCGTGCAGCAGGTCGGCCACGGCCTGTACCTGCTCGTCCGTCAGTTTGCCGGCGCCGATGGCGCTGCCCAGGATGCCCGATTTCAGGTTGATGCGGAAGGCGATGCCGCGTTCGACGCGCTTGATGTGCGCCATGCCGCAGTTGTGCGCGATGTCGGTGGCTTTCGAGGCCCACGGCGAAATCGTGCCGAAACGGGGGATGACGAAGAATTCTTCGGCAGCGCCTTCCGTATTGTCAGCGTGGGCCGGCTCGCCGTATGTCAGCAAGGCGCCAAGGCGCGTGCTGTCGTCGGCCGTGAGGGGCGCGCTGGCATCGATGAAATGGACATAGCGTGCTTGTACGGCAACGATCGCAGGCGAGACGGCTTGCAGTTGGCTTAACAGACGGTGGCTACGGAAATGGGACAGGGCATTGGAACCCGGCAGTATCAACATGGTTGGAAGGTGGTTGATGCAGCGTGGCTGCGGGTTAAAGGTAGGTATGACAATATCTTTCGTACGGCAAATTTCCTTTGCGCGCATTATACCCGTTTTACCCCTGCTTTATTACCGGAACTTATGGCTTTGCGGCCATTTTGCCCCTGAAACCGGCAGTTTTTGCCAACTTGCAACATCCCCGCTCCGGTTCGGCCACGCCCTTGCCGATCGACACCAATACAGGCGTGCTGCCGTGCGCTGTCGCCGCCAGGCGCGAGGGGCATGGCGGCGGCGCTGGCGCAAAGATCAGCAACGCGCATGACGGGTATCAACACCGGACAGAGACAAGCCGCCCGCTACGGCCTTGCGCATCCTGGCCGCGGCATGGCGCGGCAGCCAACGATAGTTGCTTTTAGAATACTATCACGCTAGTCAACTGCGCGCCGAACGAGAGGCGCAGCGCCCTTGCGACAGCTGCCCATGTCGTGAAATACAACGCCGGACGCCGCCGGGCACGCCTGCCCCCGCGCCCGATGCCCGATTGCATGCATTTTGCTGGCAAGGCCGGGCGGCTTTGCAGTATGCTGACAAAAAACAATTCTGCCAGGCACATACAAGAATGGCGCCGCGGATGACCACACAGATGAACGAGAGCTGAACAATGCCAGAACATAGCGACTTATCTGTCCTGATCGTCGACCCGAACCCCAGCATGCGGGGCAATCTGCACAATATGCTGAACCAGGCGGCCATCACCAAGGTGGAATACGCGATCAATTCCGGCACGGCCATCCGCCTGCTGACGAAGAAGCCGTTCGACATCATCCTGTGCGAATACGACCTGGGCAGCGGCACGGACGGCCAGGATGGACAGCAATTGCTGGAAGACTTGCGCCATCACAAACTGATCGGCCTGTGGACGATCTTCATCATGCTCACGTCGGAAGCCATCCACAGCAAGGTGATCAGCGCGGCCGAGCTGACCCCGTCCGACTATATATTGAAGCCGTTTACCGTCGATGTGCTGAGCGGGCGCATCGCGCGCGCCATCGAACGGCGCGCCCTCTTCCTGCCCACCTACCAGCTGATCGACAAGGGCGATTTGCGCGAAGCCGTGAAGAGCTGCCGCGCGGCCGAATTGCAGCACCCGCGCCTGGCGGCCGATTTCGCCCGCCTGCGCGCCGAGCTGCATTTGTCGCTCGGCGAATGGACGGAAGCGGAACAGATCTACGCCGACATGCTGGCCTCGCGCCCCATGGCCTGGGCCCACCTGGGACTGGCGCGCACCCTGTTCGAACAGCAGCGCCACGAAGAGGCGCAGGACGCGCTGCTGGAACTGGTGGAAGTCAATCCCCGCTACATGGCCGCCTACGACTTGCTGGCGAAAAACCACGAAGCCATGGGCCAGCAGATACAGGCGAAGAAAATCCTTGAGGACGCGGTGGCCATTTCGCCGCACATGGTGCGCCGCCTGCGCCACCTGGGCGGCATCGCCTTCGACACGGGCGACATAGGCGCGGCCGAGCGGGCCTACAAGCAGGTGGTCACCAAAGCCAAGTATTCGGAGTTCCGCGACCCGGAAGACCACGTCAACCTGGTGAAAACGCTGGTCAAGAAGGGCGACGCGCCACAGGCCAGCGGCGTGCTGCGCGACATGGAGCGCTCGCTGCGCGGCGACGCCAACGTGGAAGCGTGCCGCGCCATCTCGGCCGCCATGCTGCATGAATTGTCGGGCAACGACATCGCCGCCGCCAACGAACTGCAGCTGGCCGCCGCCGCCCTCGACGGCGCGCACGGCCTGTCGACCCAGCTGAAGGTGGGCCTCGTGCAGAGCTGCCTGAAGAACAACCTGGAGCAGGCGGCGTCCGAGGTCATGATGAAACTCGTCAATGAAGCGGACAGCGACGTGACGATGGAAGCGGCCGTGGACGTGTTTGAGAAAGCGGGCCGGCATGACCTGGCGCAAGGCATGGGCCAGCAAATCACGCACCAGGTGCAGGAACTGATGCAGGACGCGGCCAGCAAGGCGGAAAGCGGAGAGCTCAAGGGCGCCGTCTTCGTGCTGCGCCAGGCCCTGCGCAAGACGCCTGGCAACCTGCCCGTGCTGTTCGCTTCCGTCGACGCCATCTTGCGCCAGCTCAATATGCTGGGCTGGGAAGCGCCGCTGGCCGAACAGGCGCAGCACCAGATGCAGATGATCCGCAAGATCGACCCCAGGCATCCGCAGCTGGAGTCGCTCCGGCAGCAGTATGCGGCCACGCAGCACAAGTACGGTATTGCGACCTGACTGGCGCCTGCTCGCTGGCCTGTTTATCTTCCGGGGGGCGGCCCTGGAGGTCAGCCCCCACCCCCTGCTTTCGGGTTGAGCGCGCCTGACAACACCTTTTCATTAATCGAAAAGCAACAATCGCATGCGCCGGCCTGTGCCGAGCCTGGGCTGGCGCCCATGCGCACCCATGTGACAATGTGTGAATTTTTCCTCTTGGCAATTTGTTACCCTGCTGCTCGCAACCACGAGCCGCCCGGGCATGACGCGACGCTGTCGCAGTGCGTCTGGCTGTTTATGAAAATTAGCAATGAACAATCAATCGAAGGCTCTGCATGTATATTGTCACTCCCTTATTCTTTGTCGCAGGTGCTGCCCTGCTCATTTTCGGCTTCAGGAAAAACGATCGAAAACTGCTTGCCTTCGCAGCTTGTCTGTGGCTGGTCTGCGGCGCATGGGATGAATTTTCTGAAGGCTTTATCGATGGCGTGAACGCCAGCGCCCCGGCAGTGTCATCTTCGCCTGCGCCTTAGCAGGCACCACTTTTTAGCCAGGCTGGGCATGTAGCTTGCTTGGAGCCCGTTTGCGGCCAATAACAGACATAGCCGCATTGCGGACCAATGTCATAATCATTATTTTATAGTCCATATTCATGAGAATAATTTCCGCTGCGCTACTGCTATCGACCTCCTTGCTGAATACTCAAGCTCAAGCGGGACATAACGAGGACTGTGATCGCCCCGAATTCGCACAGCAGTATGCTGCAGGCTTTAAGGGCGAATTGAATGGCGCGCTAGAAAAATTCAAAAACCAGGATAAGTACTACCGCGCCAAGCTGAATGGGATGAAAGCTGTGCTGATTAAAGCAGGTACATGGACAGAGGTGGAGGCTTCAGTCTTTATGGTCAAGGCCAGCATTACCGATGACGACGCCAGAGCGCTGGAGGCCGAACGCAAGAAAGCTGCCAGCGATTTCAAGGTACAACTATTGTCATTGGACGGTATTCCTTTCATGGCTGGTGGCAACAAATCTGCTGAAATACGTGCCAACTGTTTGCTTGGACCAACTACCATCAGTAAAGCCGATGTTTTATATGCTGCGTTAGAACGAGCGTGGAAACTGCTCGAATCCAAGATCGCAACAGAGGCGCAAGCGAAAAATGTCACCTTGCCATAAGTTATATTGGTTCGGATATATCACTAGCGGAGGTTCGGTGGGCGAACTATACAAGTGACGAGCTTCCGTCAGTCGTGGCACGCGTGGTCAATGCCCTTATTCATTCCGGCTGCAAGGTCGGATTCGGTAATCCGGACGATAAAGAGTGGCAATCCGACATAGCCGTACTGAACGTAGAAAATCCCGGCGCCGAAATCGCAGCAAGGTGGCTTGCGGAACCAGAAAATGTTGAGTTTCTGATGTTTTCATGTCAACGTGGCAAGCGAGCATAGACATATTCAGTACCTGCCGCTTTGGGGCATATAGTCGCTAGCGACCGAAGTCGGCCAGAAGCGGCCAGAAGCGCCATTGGACCGCAATCAGAGCAAAGAATGGAAAGAATTGATGGTTCGACTTGACTGTTCTGGTATCACCTTCGCCTCGCAACTTGACGAACGACATTTGTTCGAGTGGGGCATGCAAATTTCGGGCACGCTTCGCTGGGAGCAGGATGCTCTTGTGATGAAATCTTCGAACCTCAGTCAAGCGTCCTTGCGGGACTTGCTAGCGCTTTTTGCCCGGTATCAAATACCCATGAAACAGCTGGCTCAGTTTAGAAATGCCAGGAATGAAAGTTGGTTTGCTGCTCCGAAAATGTATTGGTATATACAGGTTTTCGGCTAGGCGGTAATCGGCCAAAAACGGACTTTGAAGCATCAACCGAAACCGACCTTTTAACTCGGTATAACGAACGATCACACTAAATTATGGGACTACTCCGTCAATCAGCAGCAAGCCTAAGAATTTTTGGTGACAAACTCCAGCCGGCGGAAATCTCGCGCATGTTGAAATGCGAACCAACCCAAGCAAGAGTAAAGGGAGAAGTGATCAAGTATCCTTCTGGAAGGGAGCGAACAATGACCTGCAGGAGTTGCTTTCTTACGGCTGATAGGACGGAGCCGGAAGACCTTGATGGTCAGATCAAATGGTTGATGGCCAAAATGACTGACGATCTCATGGTCTGGCAGGCCCTGACCTCTTCCTGTGACGTAGACATGTTTTGTGGCGCGTTCATGCAGAGCACGAACGACGGCCTCTCCCTCAGTCCGGAAACCATGCTTGCGCTTGGTTCACGCGGAATCAAGTTCGATCTCGACATCTATGGTCCTCATGACGTTAGCGATGGCGACGATTAGCTGAACAACGACTTTGAACTTGAGAAGTCGATCTGTAAACGTCCGCTTTGGGGTCCAAACCGCCGTACATGACGGCCTTCGAGGACGATAAAGCCGGCGCTGACGTCACGTGCTGCACGCACGCCGTGAGCACCCAGCGGGCCTTGTATCTGGCCATGTGCGCATTCCAGGTCGCCTGACCGGGCGCAGTGCCCAGCGTATCGGCGCCGCGCCGGCTTGGCCGTGGGTGTGCGCCGGTCACCGTCGTACCCGGCGCGCAGGGCCGGCACTTCCCGCCCGCGCAGCGGTTAGATCAACGCTCGCCCCTGAGCGTGTAGACAGGCTTGTCGGACTCCCCCTTCTCGGCCATCGCCAGCACGCGCTGCAGTTCCTTGCGCTCGTCGCCGTCCTTTTCGGACGACACCAAGTTGCGCAGGATGGCGACATGCGCCGTCTGCAGCGCCTGCGCCGCGGGCACGGCGATGTCCGGTTTGACGCCGACGTGCTCCCAATTGGTCTTGGTGACGAAATTGGTCGTGCGCGAGGTGGGAATCACGACCACGATGCCCTGCCCCACGCTGAACCGGCCCACGGGATTGGAGCCGCCGCCCGTGGTTTCCCCGACCACCGTGCCGCGCTTCTGCGCCTGGAAGCTGTAGGCGCAGTCTTCCCCGCCCGAAAACGTGCGGGCCGACGTCAGCACGTACACGGGCTTGTCGTAACGCTGGGCGACCGTCGCCACGGTAAAGATCTGCCGTGTCGTATCGCTCGGGCGATTGTATATGTCGATCAGGTGACGCTCGTCGCCGAGCGGGAAGAAATGGCTGATCAGGTAAGCCACGCTGGACGGGCTGCCGCCGCCGTTGCGGCGCAGGTCGAGGATCAGCGCCTCCGTTCCCGCCATCAGCGACATGGCCGCCGAGTAGGCCGGGCCGACGAATTCCGTGCGCCCGAAGCCGCGCAGCTCGATGTAGCCGACGTTGCCGGGAAGGCGTTCGACCTTCTCGATGCCATAGCCCCAACGCCCGGCCTGCTCGCGCGCTTCGTCCATCCTGGCGCGCGCGGGCACCTCGGCGGCGTTGCCGCGCTCGCGGAAACCTTGGTCAAGCATGGCGCCGAAATGCAGGTCGCCGCTCAATGCGCGCAAGTCCTGCGCCAAGGCCGCACTGAACGCCTGCGCGCTGGCGGCGCTCGCATAGCCCCCTTCGGCATTTTTCCTGGCGATCGCGCTGCCGACCCGTTCGGCCACGGCGGGATCGATGTAATTCGCGTTCATTTTCTCCGCCAGCGCCTGCACGACCGCGGCGCGATCGGCTGCTTTCAAGGCGGCGTCCTGCGCCGCGAAGGCGGGCAACGACAACAGGGCACCCAATACGACGCCTGCGACAAACTTCCTTTTGCCTGACATATCTTTCCTCCAAGTTGGACTACGAATCGTCTTATCGTTGTGTGAAAAAGTGCGCACGACGATGGTGTGCACAGTCACGATTGCATGCAGCCATGGTAGCATGATTTACATAAGCACTTATATATAATGTTGATTAATTGAACATGCTGCGGCCACTCAGAATTGAACTGACTGCCGCTGCGCTGTCAAATGAGGTACAGTCGTGACGGACCGTAGCCGCAGGAATGAGGCGCCGCCTGCCCATTCCCCCTGGTCCGCCCTATTCCACCCTGGCAAGGAGGCACCATGAACAAACAGATCATCCTCAACCTGCCCGTGAAGGACCTGGACAAATCCCGGGCCTTCTTTTCCGCTCTCGGCTTTGCCTTCAATCCCCGCTTCAGCGCAGAGAACGCGGCGTTCATGCACATCGTCGGCGATACCATCCAGGCCATGCTGACGACCGAACCCTTCTTCCAGTCCCTGATCGACAAGCCGGTGGCGAATGCAAGGCAAGCCAATGAAGTCGTCATTTGCCTCAATTGCGAAAGCCGGGAAGAGGTGGACAGCCTGATCGCCAGGGCCGCTGCCGCCGGCGGCCGCATACCGCATCCGCCCGAGGACCATGGCTTCATGTATGACCAGGGCTTCGAGGATATCGATGGCCACCTGTGGAACCTGGTCTGGACGGCGCCGGAAGCGGCACGCTGAGCAAGTTGCGGGCATTGCCTTGATCAGCGGCCGCGCTGCCGCGCCAGCAGGCGCAGGATCAGTGCATGCCACAGTTGATCCGCATGGCGGGCGCTGCTGACGACGCCAATTGACGCGGGAACCTGATTTTTGGCGGGGATGAAGCGATGGCGGGGACCAAGGGAGACAGGCCCGGCGGGCCTGCCCCCTTGTCAAATTACTCAGCCAACGACGCCATGTCGATGACGAAACGATATCTGACGTCGCTTTTGACGACGCGCTCGAACGCCTCATTGATATCCTGGATGCGGATGATCTCGATGTCCGAGACAATATT
Organism: Janthinobacterium sp. GW458P; assembly: GCF_002127585.1. GTDB lineage: Bacteria > Pseudomonadota > Gammaproteobacteria > Burkholderiales > Burkholderiaceae_D > Janthinobacterium. Next base: position 71,580 of record NZ_NEGZ01000013.1, on the reverse strand, counting down.
GTGCTTGCCGCAGAAATCCAGCATTTCCTGGGTTTCCTTGATCGAACCGATCATGGAGCCGGACAGGCTGCGGCGCGCGCCCACCAGGCCGAAGGCGCTGATCGGCGGCACGGCGCCGTCGGGGATGCCGACGATGACCATGTTGCCGTCCACTTTCAGCAGGTTGATGTACTGGTTCCAGTCGATGGCCGCGCCCACGGTGCAGATGATCAAATCAAACGTGCCGGCCAGCTTGCTGAACGTTTGCGCGTCGTTGGTGGCGTAGTAGTGGTCGGCGCCCAGGCGCAGGCCGTCTTCGCGCTTCGACAGGGTCTGGCTCAGCACCGTCACTTCGGCGCCCATGGCGTGGGCGATTTTCACGCCCATGTGGCCCAGGCCGCCCATGCCCAGGATGGCCACCTGCTTGCCAGGGCCGGCCTTCCAGTGGTTCAGCGGCGAGTACAGGGTGATGCCGGCGCACAGCAGGGGCGCGGCCGCGTCCAATGGCAGGTTGTCGGGAATCGACAGCACATAGCCTTCCTTGACGACGATGCTGTCCGAATAGCCGCCCTGCGTGGCCGTCTTGCCGTCCGCTTCGACGCCGTTGTAGGTCTGGATCAGGCCCGGCATGTACTGTTCCAGGTCCACGTTGCGCGTCTTGCAGGTGGTGCAGGAATCGACGAAGCAGCCCACGCCCACGTGGTCGCCCACCTTGAACTTGCTCACATTGGCGCCGACAGCCGTGACGACGCCGGCGATTTCATGGCCGGGCACCATGGGAAAGGCGGAACCGCCCCATTCGTCGCGCGCCTGGTGGATGTCGGAATGGCACACGCCGCAATATTTGATCGAGATGGCCACGTCGTCTTCGCGCGGGGCGCGGCGCTCGAACGTGAACGGTTGCAGTGCGGAGGCGGGGCCCAGTGCGGCGTAGCCTTTGGCGATGGTGCTCATGAAAACTCCTGTATCTGTAATGTGTGACGAGGGGAACGCGTGCCATGCATGCGATTGCACAAGTGTGCCCGAGATGCCGGTCCGCCGTTACCGCGATCCTGCAAGACCTTTGCACGATCCTCCAAATCTGCGTAAGATCAAGCCCCGCCCTCCCCGCCTGACGCATACTGCCCCCATGTCCGCACAGATCCTCCCGCAAGATGAAATCGCCGCCCTGATCAGCCGCCATGCGCCGCGCAACGGCGACTACGCGACGGCCATCGCCAACCTGACGTTCCACCGCCAGTCCTCGGTCACGGAGTCGCTGTTCCACGCGGCGCGCCCCAGCGTGGCCATCATCGCGCAGGGCGCGAAGGACGTCACCCTGGGCAGCGACACCTTCCACTACAGCCGCATGCAGTATCTGCTGACGTCCGTCGACCTGCCCGTGCAGGTGCGCGTGGCGCAGGCAAGCGAGGAACAGCCGCATCTGTGCGTGGTGCTGGGCATCGACATCGCCGACGTGGCGGCCCTGCTCGACAGCGAAAGCGCCGGCGGCGCGGTTGGCAGCGCGCAGCAGAAGATCCTGCCCGCCACGCGCGGCATTTCCGTCAGCGACGTCTCGCCCGAGCTGCTCGACGCCATGCTGCGCCTCGTGCGCCTGCTCGACAAACCGGGCGAAATCGCCGCCCTGGCGCCCTTGATCCGCCGTGAACTGACCTACCGCCTGCTCAACGGCCCCGTGGGCGCGCGTTTGCGCCACATGGCGCTGGCCAGCAGCCAGTCGCACCAGGTGGCGCAAGCCATCGACTGGATCAAACACCATTACGCGCAGCCGCTGCGCATCGAGCACCTGGCCGGCATGGCGAACATGAGCATGTCCTCGCTGCACCACCACTTCAAGGCGATTACGGCCATGACGCCGATGCAGTACCAGAAGCTGCTGCGCCTGCAGGAGGCGCGGCGCCTCATGCTGGTCGAGCAGATCGACGCCGGCACGGCCGGCTACCGCGTCGGCTACGCCAGCGAATCGCAGTTCAGCCGCGAATACAGCCGCCAGTTCGGCCGCGCGCCCATGCGCGACGTGGGCCTGGTGCGCGCGCAGCTGAGCGGGGCCAACGCCGGCGCCGGTACCGCCTATTCCGGCTTGCCGTAGCCGCCGCCGCCCGGCGTCTCGATGACGAACACGTCGCCGGGGTGCATGGCGGTCTTGCCGATATGCGCCAGCTGCTCCACCGTGCCGTCCACGCGCTCGACGTAGTTGCGCCCCAGCGCGCCCGGCGCGCCGCCGTCCATGCCGAACGGCGCAATAATCCGGTTGTTCGACAGGATGGCGGCCGTCATCGGTTCCAGAAAGCGCACCCGGCGCACGCCGCCGTTGCCGCCCTGCCAGCGCCCCGCCCCGCCCGAACCGGCGCGGATGCTGTAGCTGTCGAGGCGCACGGGGAAGCGCCATTCCAGGATTTCCGGGTCCGTCAGGCGCGAATTGGTCATGTTAGTCTGCACCACGTCCGTGCCGTCGAAGCCGGGGCCGGCGCCCGAGCCGCCCGATATCGTCTCGTAATACTGATATTTCTCGCTGCCGAACGTGAAATTGTTCATCGTGCCCTGCGAGGCGGCCATGGCCCCCAGCGCGCCGTACAGGGCGTTGGTGATGCAGGTCGAGGTTTCCACGTTGCCCGAGACGACGGAGGCCGGGTACTGCGGATTGAGCATGGAGCCGGGCGGGATGATGACGGTCAAGGGCTTCAGGCAGCCCGCGTTCAAGGGAATGTCGTCGTCGACGAGGGTGCGGAACACGTACAGCACGGCCGCCATGCAGACGGCGGACGGCGCATTGAAGTTGTTCGGCAGCTGGGCGGAGGTGCCCGTGAAGTCGATGACGGCGCTGCGCCGGGCCGCGTCGACCGTGATCGCCACCTTGATCTGCGCGCCGTTGTCCAGCGCCAAAGCATAGCTGCCGTCCTTAAGGGTGGTGATGACCCGGCGCACGGCTTCCTCCGCATTGTCCTGCACGTGGCCCATATAGGCTTGCACGACTGGCAAGCCGAAATGCGCGACCATGCCATGCAGCTCCTCGGCTCCCTTCTGGTTGGCCGCCACCTGGGCGCGCAGGTCGGCCAGGTTTTGCCGGGGATTGCGGGCCGGCCAGCTGGCGCCCGCCAGCAGGGCCAGGGTTTCCGCTTCGCGCATCGCCCCCGTGGCGCCGTCGACCAGCTTGAAATTGTCGATCAACACGCCCTCTTGCTCGATGCGCGTGGAGTCGGGCGGCATGGAGCCTGGCGTGGTGCCGCCGATGTCCGCATGGTGGCCGCGCGAGCCGACATAGAACAGGATGGCCTCGCCGTTTTCATCGAACACGGGGGAAATCACCGTCACGTCGGGCAGGTGCGTGCCGCCGTGGTACGGGTCGTTCAGCATGAAGACGTCGCCGGGCCGCATGGCGCCCGCATTGCGCGTCATCACGGTGCGGATGCTCTCGCCCATGGAACCGAGGTGCACGGGCATGTGCGGCGCGTTGGCGATCAGCTGGCCTTGGGCGTCGAAGATGGCGCAGCTGAAGTCCAGGCGCTCCTTGATGTTGACGGAATGGGCCGTATTCTGCAGGCGCAGGCCCATCTGCTCGGCGATCGACATGAACAGATTATTGAAAATTTCCAGCATCACGGGGTCGGCCTGCGTCGCTGTTGGCAAACCCTTGGCGACGCGCGCGGGCAAGGCCTCCACTCTGCGCAGGATCAAATGGCCGTGCGCCGTCACCTCGGCGCGCCAGCCCGGCTCGATCACGGTGGTGGCGTTGGCGTCGCTGACGATGGCCGGACCGTCGATGGCGTCGCCGGGACGCAGGCTGTCCGCCGCATACAGGCCGCTGTCGCGCCAGGCGCCGGCGCAGTACATGGCCACCGTTTCCATGGGCGCCAGCGCGCCTGCGCGGGGCGCATGGGCCGGCGCGGCCATTGGCGGCGCATCGGACGCGCCGATGGCTTCCACGGAAATGGCTTCGACGACCAGCGCGCGCGCCGGCATGAGGAAGGAAAAGCGCTTTTTGTACGCCGCTTCGAACTGCGCCTGCATGCCAGGCACCGTATCGAACGGCACGACGAGGGCCGTATCCGTGCCTTCGTAGCGCAGGTGCACGCGCGGCACGAGCGCGATGCGGTCAAGCGCCACGCCCTGGCGCAGCAAATCGCCGCGCGCCAGTTCACCCAGGGCCGCGACATCGCGCGCCAGGGCCGGATATGCGCCCAATGCCGCTTCGACGGCCTGTTCGCGCATGGCGCTCTGGTCGGCCAGGCCCATGCCGTAGGCCGACATCACCCCCGCCAGGCTGTGGATGAAGACGGTGCGCATGCCCAGCGCATCGGCCACCAGGCAGGCGTGCTGGCCGCCCGCGCCGCCAAAGCTGGTCAAGGTATATTCGGTGACGTCGTGGCCGCGCTGCACGGAAATCTGCTTGATGGCGTTGGCCATATTGCCCACGGCGATGGCGATATAGCCTTCGGCCACCTGTTCCGCGGTGGTCGCCGCGCCGCCGCTGGCGCTCGCCGCGCGCGCCAGCGCTTCGAACTGGGCGCGCACGGTGGCCGCATCCAGCGCTTCGTCGGCATCGGGGCCGAAAACGCGGGGGAAGAAGGCCGGCTGCAGCTTGCCCAGCATGACGTTGCAGTCGGTGACGGCCAGCGGGCCGCCGCGCCGGTAGCTGGCCGGGCCGGGATTGGCGCCCGCGCTGTCCGGCCCCACCTTGTAGCGGGCGCCGTCGAAATGCAGGATGGAGCCGCCGCCCGCCGCCACCGTGTGGATGCTCATCATCGGTGCGCGCATGCGCACGCCGGCGATCTGCGTCTCGAACACGCGTTCGAACTCGCCCGCGTAATGCGACACGTCGGTGGACGTGCCGCCCATGTCGAAGCCGATGACCTTGTCGAAGCCGGCCAGCGCGCTGGCGCGCACCATGCCGACGATGCCGCCGGCGGGGCCGGACAGGATGCTGTCCTTGCCCTGGAAGGCGCGCGCATCCGTCAAGCCGCCGTTCGACTGCATGAATTGCAGGTGCACGCCGGGCAGCTCCATCGCCAGCTGATTGACGTAGCGGCGCAGGATGGGCGACAGATAGGCGTCGACGACGGTGGTGTCGCCGCGCGCCACCAGTTTCATCATGGGGCTGACCTCGTGCGACACGGACACCTGCGTAAAGCCCGCCTCGCGCGCCAGCTGCGCCAGGCGCGCCTCGTGCGCGTGGTAGCGGTAGCCGTGCATCAGCACGATGGCGATGGCGCGCGCGCCGCGCGCATGCGCGCGCCGCAGCGCCGCGCTGGCCGCATCCTCGTCGAGCGGCATGACGACGTCGCCGTGGGCGCCCATGCGTTCATTGATCTCGATCACTGCGCCGTACAGCAGTTCGGGCAAGATGATCTGGCGCGCAAACAGCTGCGGGCGGTTCTGGTAGGCGATGCGCAGCGCGTCGCGGAACCCCCGCGTGATGGCCAGCACGGTCGGCTCGCCCTTGCGTTCGAGCAGCGCGTTCGTCGCCACGGTCGTGCCCATCTTGATGGCACCCAGCCGCTCCACGGGCAGCGGCGCGCCCGGCGCAAGGCCCATCAGCTGGCGCATGCCGGCCAGCGCCGCGTCGCGGTACTGGCCAGGGTTTTCCGACAGCAGCTTGCAGGTGGCCAGGCTGCCGTCAGGACGGCGCGCCACGATGTCCGTAAAGGTGCCGCCCCGGTCGATCCAGAATTGCCAGTCCATCGTCCTGCCTCCCGCGCTATGTGAGATGGCTATTGTAGCCGCACAATTTGCGGCACGCGGCAGGCGTGCGCGCCTTGCCTTCCGCGCCGATCAGCCTTATGTTGAAGGAATACTGACTAATGGAAGACGCCATGACCCTGATCGACTCCGCCACCCCGCTGTACACCATCGCCGACATCCGCGCCATCGAACAGGCGGCAGCGCAGGCCTTGCCGCAGGGCGCCCTGATGCAGCGCGCCGGGCAGGCCGCCGCCAGCACCGCCCTGAAGCTGCTGCACGGGCAGGAAGACCGCGCCAGCGCGGGCCACATGCGCGCGCTCGTGCTGGCCGGCCCCGGCGACAACGGCGGCGACGCGCTCGAAGCTGCCGCCCACCTGGCCGGCAGCGGCATCGAAGTGCTCTTCTGGCTGGCGCCCGCGGCGCACGCCACCTCGCCCGAACGCGAAGTGGCGCTGAGCCGCGCCCGCAACAGCGCCGCGCGCTGCATGGAGGCGGCCACCAGCACGGCTGCGGCCGCCGTGGCCGCGGCGCCATGGAACCTCGTCATCGACGGCCTGTTCGGCATCGGCGCTACGCGCCCCCTGGACGGCGAATGCCGCGACATGGCGCAACTGGTCAACAAGCTCGATTGCCCCGTGCTGGCGCTCGACGTGCCCAGCGGCCTGCACGCGGACACGGGCGCCGTCGACGGCGTGGCCATCCGCGCCACGCACACGCTGACCTTCATCGGCGACAAGCCGGGCCTGCACACGGCGCATGGCCGCGACCATGCGGGCGAAGTGGAAGTGGCGGCGCTGGCGATCGATCCCGCCCTGCTGCCGGAAGCCAGGGCGCAGCTGGGCGGCCTGCACCTGTTTGCGCGCCATTTGCTGCCACGGCGCCAGAACACCCACAAGGGCAGCTACGGCAGCGTGGCCGTCATCGGCGGCGCGCAAGGCATGGCCGGCGCGCCCATCCTGGCGGCACGCGCGGCCCTGCATGCGGGCGCGGGAAGAGTGTACATCGCCTTTCCCGACGCACCGCCCGCGTTTGACAGCGGCCAGCCGGAACTGATGTGCCGCCGTGCGCAGGACGTGGATTTCTCGGGCCTGCACTTTGCCGCGCTGGTGGCGGGACCGGGCCTGGGCGACGACGCCGATACGGTGGAGCTGCTGCAGCGTGCCATTGACAGCGACAGCCCGCTGCTGCTGGACGCGGACGCGCTGAACCTGATGGCGGCCGAGCCGGAGCTGCAATCGGCGCTGGCCGTGCGCACGGGCGCGGGCGCGACGATATTGACGCCGCATCCGCTGGAGGCGGCGCGCCTGCTCGACCTGACGGTGGCCGAGGTGCAGGCCGACCGCCCGGGCGCGGCGCGCCAGCTGGCGGCGCAGCTGGGCGTGATCGTCGTCCTGAAAGGATCGGGCACGGTAATCGCCGCGCCCGATGGCGGCATCGTCATCAACAACACGGGCGGCCCCGCGCTGGCGACGGCCGGCACGGGCGACGTGCTGTCCGGCCTGTGCGGCAGCCTGCTGGCGCAGGGCTGGCCGGAATGGGAAGCGGCGCTTGGCGCCGTATGGCTGCACGGCGCGGCCGCCGATGCGCTGGTGGCGGCGGGCAACGGCCCCATCGGCCTGACGGCCGGGGAACTGATCCCGGCCATCCGCAAGCTGATCAATGCCTTGTCGGCATGATCACTGCTCTAGATCAAACGGCCTGCTGAGATCGTAATCGTCCGGCCGCAGCGGGCCGCAATCGAATTGTCATGCGTGACCAGCACCAGGGTCGAACCCCGTTCACGGTTCAGCTCGAACATCAGCTGGATCACGGCTTCGCCGGTGGCGGCGTCCAGGCTGCCCGTCGGCTCGTCGGCGAACAGCAGCGGCGGCTCCGTCACGAACGCGCGCGCCAGCGCCACGCGCTGCTGCTCGCCGCCGGACAGGTATTTCGGATAATGCTTCAGGCGGCTGCCCAGGTGCACTCTGCCCAGCATGGCTTGCGCCTTTTCCTTCGCATCGGGGTCGCCGCGCAATTCCAGCGGCAGCATGACGTTTTCCAGCGCCGTCAGGTGGGCCAGCAGCTGGAAGGACTGGAACACGAAACCGAGCTTGTCCTTGCGGAAACCGGCGCGGCCGTCTTCATCGAGGGCGAAGATATCGGTGCCGTCGAGCACCACCTTGCCTGCGCTGGGCGTGTCCAGCCCCGCCAGCAGGCCGAGCAAGGTCGACTTGCCGGAACCGGAGGCGCCGACGATGGCCAGCGTCTCGGCCGTTTGCACGGTAAAATCGACTTGATGCAGGATGGTCAGCTCGCCATCGGCATCGGGTACGCGCTTGGCCAGCTGGACCACTTCGATGGCCGGCCGGGCATTTTGGCCGTTTTGGCTGTTGCTTGCGGCGGGCTGCTGGGCGGCCCGCCGTGCTGCTGTCTCGGACGGGAGAAAACTGGTGGAAGTCGCTTTAGGGAATTCGGGCATGCTGATCTATCTTAAGAAATTTCGTGAACAAATAAGTGTCAAGGGCGGCAACCGCCTGCGGCGGCGCACCCTGTCCTTGCTTCCTGCGGCAGCCCTGCTCCTGGCGTCAGGCATGACGAACGCCTATTCTGCACCAAAAACGCTGCTGGTGCTCGGCGATAGTCTCTCGGCCGAGTACGGGCTGGCGCGGGGCACGGGCTGGGTGGCGCTGCTGGAACAGCGGCTGCAAGCGCAAAAGAACGACACGCGCATCGTCAACGCCAGCATCAGCGGCGAGACCACCAGCGGCGGCCGCGCGCGCCTGCCCGCCCTGCTGGCCAGGCACCGGCCGGACGTGGTGCTGATCGAGCTGGGCGCCAACGACGGCTTGCGCGGCTTGCCCGTGGCGGCCGCCGAAGCGAACCTGCGCGCCATGGGCGACGCGGCCAGGAAAACAGGCGCGCAGGTGGTGCTGGTGGGCATGCGCATGCCGCCCAACTACGGCCGCGCCTATGGCGAGCAATTTTATGGCGTGTACGGCAAGCTGGCAAAGGAATGGAAGGCGCCGCTCGTACCCTTCATGTTCGAAGGCATCGCCGACCAGCCGCAGCTGTTCCAGGCCGACCGCATGCACCCGAATGCCAAGGCGCATCCGGCGATCCTGAAAAATATCTGGCCACAACTGGCGCCGTTGCTGGGGGCGAAGTAAGCCGGTTCATAAGTTCACTCAATTTTCACCCCGAAGACCGAACTGCCGGGGTCGGACCCTGAGTGGCAAGACGCTCCAATGGAGCGTCTTGCCACCGCGAAGCGGCCGACCCCAGTCTTACGCCGGTGGCTTATATAAAGTTCCCGACTCGCAGACAAAAAAATAGCCGCTCAAGAGCGGCTATTTTTATGCGTGGAAACTAAATCTTACGGCGCTTCCGACGCTGGGGCGGCTGGTGCGGTGACCGGCTTGACGATCTTCACCTTGGCCTTGGCTTTCAGGTACTCAACGTAATCGAACATTTCCTGTTGCGCCAGGATGCCGCTGATCTGGTCTTTCTCTTGCTGGCGGCGCGCCGCATCGACTTGCGCCGGCTGCTGCACCTTGCCGATGCGGTAGATGCCGTAGCCCAGGGCTGGCAAGTCCACGCCCACGTAGGCTGGCAGCTTGCTCGTGTCGGCCTTCATTACTTGCGCGATGGCGGCGCGGTTGATGCCGTCAAGCTTGCTGCGCGACACCCATTGCGCCGCACCGAAACCGGTGGCGTCGCCCGACGCCTTCAGGGCCGCCAGTTTGGTTTCGCCGGCCTTCTTCGCCAGCTTTTCCGCTTCTTCCATGGTCACGCGCTGACGGATCATCGCTTCGACTTCGGCCAGCGGACGCTTCGTTGCCGGCTTGAACTCCACCACGCGGCCGGAAATGAGCACGTTCGGCGCCACGGTGACGGCTTCCGTGTTGCGCTTGTCCTTCAGCGAATCATTCGAGAAGATGGCGGCGAGGAACTTGGCGTTGTTGAACGGCGCCTTGCCCAGTGCCGGCGACGGCGTGCGCGACAGGTTGGCGACGCTTTCCACTTTCAGTTTCAGCTTGTCGGCCACCGGCTTGAGGCTGTCCGATTGCTCGTACACGGTATTGGTAAAGGTTTCCGCCATTTCCGAATATTTCTTGGCTGCAAATTGCTTGCGCAGGTCAGCCGTGATTTCGCCCCGTACTTCGTCCAGCGCCTTGACGTGCTGCGGCTTGAGCGAGGTGACGGTCAGGATGTGGTAGCCGAAATCGGAAGCGACGACGTCGCTGATCTCACCTTGCTTGAGCTGGTTGACAGCGCTCAGCAGCGGCGCCGGCAGGCCATCCTTGCCGATCACGCCCAGGTCGCCGCCCTGCTCGGCGGACGCCGGGTCTTCGGACTTGGCCCTGGCCACGGCGGCAAAGCTGGCAGGCGTCTTGCGCACGTCCGCGAGGATGGCTTCGGCCTTGGCCTTGGCGGCGGCCTTGTCGGCGGCCGATGCGTCTTTCTTGACTGCAACCAGGATATGGCTGGCCTGGCGCGCTTCCGGCGTCGTATAAGCTTTCTGGTTCTTCGTGTAGTAGCCGGTCACATCGGCGTCGGTGACGTCGACCTGCTCGCCGGCGGCACTGTCATCGAGCACCACGTATTCGATCTTTGCCTGTTCCGGGATGGCGAAGAACTTGCCGTTCTTTTCATAGAAATCCTTGACCATGGCGTCCGTGACCTTGACTTGCGGCACGTACTGGGCGAGCGGCAACAGCAGTTCCTGCACTTCACGCTCTTCCGAGGTGATGTCCGACAGGCGCTTGGCAACGGTGGCCGGCGCGAAGGCCGTGCCTTGCACGGCGCCGGCCAGCTGCTGCAGGGCCAGGTCGCTGCGGCGGCGCGCATCGTACATCTGCGGCGTCATGCCCTGGGCGGCCAGCATGGCCTTGTAGCGTTCCAGGTCGAATTTACCGTCCGGCAAGGTCAAGCCGGGGATTTCCAGCACTTCCTTCTGCAGCACGGCATCGCTGATGACGAGGCGGCTGCGGCCCACTTCGGCAGCCACGGCGCGCTCGGCGATCAGGTTGTCGAGGATGCTCTTGCGGGCTTCCGGCGTGTCAAACATTTTCTGGTCGAACTGCTCGCCCATCATCTGGCGGTAGCGGTCGATCTGCTGGCGTTGCGCTTCTTCATATTGCTGCTGCGTAACGACCTGGTCGCCGACCTTGGCGATGGTGTTCGCGCCGTCGCCGAAGCTTTGGTAGCCGCTGATACCGACCAGTGCAAAAGACGGGACGATGACCAGCATCAAAAGAAACTGCATCAAGCGTCGATGGGTACGAATAAATTCAAACATGGTCAGCCAATTCGGGATGAGTGGATCACTATAAAAAAAGGCGAACATGCGTTCGCCTTGATTTCTTCGGCGGAATGGACGGGACAGATGTCCACTTCCCCTTTAGATTCAACAACTTGGCGCTGGAACTAAAGCAGGATTCTGACGCCCAAGCCATTATCTCCTGATTCTACAATGCCCATAGCGCTATAGCAAGAGTAAATCAGGGCGCGCGCCCTGCCCCGGCGCCGCGTGCCGCGCCGCAAATCAGCGCACGCGCGCATGGCCGGCAAGACGGCAGCCTGGACATTAAACACGGCAAAGCTTAAAGCGGATTTAAATGCGCGCGCCCCCGATTCGAAAAAAGCGCGGCGGCGGAATTAAAAAGGGAAAGCGCAAAGATAATCGGGCGCATAAAAGAAAAACCCGCGCTGCTTATTCGGCAGCGCGGGTTTCTATATTCTGGCGGAGCGGACGGGACTCGAACCCGCGACCCCCGACGTGACAGGCCGGTATTCTAACCAACTGAACTACCACTCCTTGAGAGCGTATTTTTTTTGGCGGAGCGGACGGGACTCGAACCCGCGACCTCCGACGTGACAGGCCGGCATTCTAACCAACTGAACTACCACTCCGAAAAATACACAGTACTACTTGCATTTGCATCCAGGATCGTCATTCAAGGAACTCCGATCCTGAAATCGCGGCACCCGGAGGCGCCGCCAAATGTTTCCGGTGATTGTCACCTCACCGAAGTCCGTTAGTTTACAGCATCCTTCAAAGCTTTACCAGCTTTAAATTTCGGGACTTTTGCAGCTTCGATCGTGATCGCTTCTTTGGTACGCGGATTGCGGCCGGTACGCTCAGCACGTTCGCTCACCGAGAAGGTACCAAAACCAACCAGGGTCACGCTGTCGTTGTTTTTCAAAGTTTCCGTCACGCCGCCGATAACAGCGTCGAGTGCGCGCGCAGCGGCGGCTTTGGAAATGTCAGCTTTTTCAGCAATGTGGTCGATCAATTCAGTCTTGTTCACTAGCATCCCCAATTACAAAGGTATAAAACGTTTACCGTATCGTTGCGGCACTTTTGGCACCACAGCTGTCCGGCGAAAAAAATGTGCAGGCGTATTAAACAAGCCACACTGTATATGTGTCAAGCGCTTTGGGGGCGCAATTCACGTTTCAATATAAAACAAGCGCTCTAAAAGCGCTTGTTTGGGGAAAACAGGGGTAAAACGTTAGTGTTTTACTACCTCGCCGGCCGCGTCAGGCTTGGCCGCGGCGGCCGTGACAGCCTCCACCGCAGCGACTTCCGTCAACGCTTCAGGCATGCGCTCGAGGGCGATTTCCAGCACTTTGTCGATCCAGCGCACGGGGACGATCTCCAGCTTGTTCTTGACGTTGTCCGGAATTTCGGCCAGGTCCTTCACATTCTGCTCCGGAATCAGCACCGTCTTGATGCCGCCGCGATGGGCCGCCAGCAGCTTTTCTTTCAGGCCGCCGATCGGCAACACTTCGCCGCGCAAGGTGATCTCGCCCGTCATCGCCACGTCGGCGCGCACGGGAATGCCCGTAAAGACCGACACCATGGCCACCGTCATGGCCGCGCCAGCCGAAGGACCATCCTTCGGTGTCGCCCCTTCCGGCACGTGGATGTGGATGTCGCTCTTCTCGAACACGTCCGGCTTGATGCCCAGGCGCGCGGAACGGCTGCGCACGACGGTGCGGGCCGCCTCGATCGATTCCTTCATCACATCGCCCAGCGTGCCCGTGCGGATGACATTGCCCTTGCCCGGCATCGACACAGCTTCGATGGTCAGCAGATCGCCGCCCACTTCCGTCCATGCCAGACCGACCACCTGGCCCACCTGGTTTTCTTTCTCCGCGACGCCGAAATCATAGCGGCGCACGCCGAGGAATTTATCCAGGTTCTTCGAGTTGACGATGACTTTCTTGTCGGATTTCTTCAGCAGCAGCATCTTGACCACCTTGCGGCAGATCTTCGACACTTCCCGCTCGAGCGAACGCACGCCGGCTTCCCGCGTGTAGTAGCGGATGATGTCGCGCAAGGCCGACTCGGCCACCGAAATTTCGTCTTCCTTCAGGCCATTGTTCTTGATCTGCTTCGGCAGCAGGTAGCGCTGCGCGATGCTGGTCTTTTCATCTTCCGTGTAACCGGACAGACGGATCACTTCCATGCGGTCAAGCAAGGCCGGCGGAATGTTGTACGAGTTCGACGTGGCCACGAACATCACGTCGGAGAGGTCGAAATCGACTTCGATGTAATGGTCGGAGAACGTGTGGTTCTGTTCCGGGTCTAACACTTCCAGCAGGGCCGACGAGGGATCGCCACGGAAATCGGCGCCCATCTTGTCGACTTCATCGAGCAGGAACAAGGGGTTGCGCACGCCGACTTTCGACAGCGATTGCAAAATCTTGCCCGGCATCGAGCCGATGTAGGTGCGGCGGTGGCCGCGGATCTCGGCTTCGTCGCGCACGCCGCCCAGGGCCATGCGCACGAACTTGCGGTTCGTTGCGCGGGCGATGGACTGGCCCAGCGAGGTCTTGCCGACGCCCGGCGGGCCGACGAAGCACAGGATGGGGGCTTTGAGCTTGTCGACGCGCTGCTGCACCGCGAGGTACTCGAGGATGCGTTCCTTGACCTTGTCGAGGCCGTAGTGGTCGCCTTCGAGCACTTTTTCCGCATTCGACAGGTCGTTATTGACCTTGGATTTCTTTTTCCAAGGCAAGTTGACCAGGGTGTCGATGTAATTGCGCACGACGGTGGCTTCGGCCGACATCGGCGACATCAGCTTGAGCTTCTTCAGCTCGTTGGTGGCCTTGTCCAGCGCTTCCTTCGGCATCTTGGCCGAAGCGACTTTTTTCTCCAGCTCGTCGAGGTCGGCGCCGTCCTCGCCCTCGCCCAGTTCCTTCTGGATGGCCTTGACCTGTTCGTTCAGGTAGTACTCGCGCTGCGATTTTTCCATCTGGCGCTTGACGCGGCCGCGGATGCGCTTTTCCACCTGCAGGATGTCGAGTTCGCCTTCGAGCTGGCCCAGCAGGTGCTCGAGGCGCTTGGCCACGCTGAAAATTTCCAGGATGACTTGTTTTTGCTCAAGTTTCAACGGCAGGTGCGCGGCCACCGTGTCGGCCAGGCGGCCGGCGTCGTCGATGCCCGACAGCGAAGCGAGGATTTCCGGCGGGATCTTCTTGTTCAGTTTGACGTACTGGTCGAACTGCTGCACGATCGCGCGGCGCATGGCTTCGACTTCCGACTCGTCGCCCGGCTCGGACTCGAGCGGCGTCAGGTCGGCGATGAAGTGCGTCGGCGCATCGCTGATGTGGTTGATGCGGGCACGCTGCGCGCCTTCGACCAGCACCTTGACGGTGCCATCGGGCAGCTTCAGCATTTGCAGAATATTGGCGACGCAGCCAATTTCATAGATATCCGAAGGAGATGGCTCGTCCTTCGCGGCTGCTTTTTGAGCGGCAAGCATGATGCTCTTGCCCTGCTCCATCGCAGCTTCCAGCGCCTTGATCGACTTTGGACGGCCAACGAACAGCGGTATCACCATATGCGGGAAAACGACGACATCCCGCAACGGCAATAACGGCAGTTGAGTTTGCTCAGTTAATTTGGAAGTTGTCATGGCGTACCTTATAGAAAGCGTGTTTACGATGTTGGCGCTCGCTGCCAAAACACAAGACCGGCGAGAATAAATAATTCTGTGAAACAAACATAAAGTCTATTTCGCAAAACACACCCGCATGACGGTAACAAATGCAGTTATCACAGTAAAAAAGCCACGCGCAGCTAAGCGCCGCGAGTGGCTTTCCGATTGAAGCCTGCACTCATTGATTTAAATTGTACTGCCATGCCTTAAGGAATCAAAACCCTTTTTAAGCATTTGTCTCAGCAGTAATCAATTTTCTCCGGAGGCTTTGGCAGTCTCTTGATAAATCAACAAAGGTTTGGCGCCGCTGGTAATGGTATTTTCGTCGATGACGACCTTCACCACATTTTGTTCGCTCGGCAGTTCGTACATGACGTCCAGCAAAGCATGTTCCAGGATGGAACGCAGGCCACGGGCGCCGGTCTTGCGCGCCAGCGCCTTCTTGGCGATCGCGTGCAGGGCGGCCGGACGAATCTCCAGTTCCGCGCCTTCCATCTCGAGCAGCTTCGAATACTGCTTGATCAGCGCATTCTTCGGCTCGACGAGGATCTGGATCAGCGCCTCTTCCGTCAATTCCGCCAGGGTGGCGATGACGGGCAGACGACCGACCAGTTCCGGGATCAGGCCGAACTTGACCAGGTCTTCCGGCTCCGCCTGCAACATCAGTTCGCTGGCCGAGCTTTGCGACTTGCTGCGCACGGTGGCCGAGAAGCCGATGCCGCTCTTCTCGGAGCGGTTGGCGATCACTTTCGACAGGCCGTCGAAGGCGCCGCCGCAGATGAACATGATGTTGGTCGTGTCGATCTGCACGAAATCCTGGTTCGGATGCTTGCGCCCGCCTTGTGGCGGCACGGAAGCCATCGTGCCTTCGATGAGTTTCAACAAGGCTTGCTGCACGCCCTCGCCCGACACGTCGCGCGTGATGGACGGATTGTCGGACTTGCGCGAAATCTTGTCGATTTCATCGATGTAGACGATGCCGCGCTGGGCTTTCTCGACATCGTAGTTGCAGCTTTGCAGCAGCTTCTGGATGATGTTTTCCACGTCCTCGCCCACGTAACCGGCTTCGGTCAGGGTGGTGGCGTCGGCGATCACGAACGGCACGTTGAGCATGCGCGCCAGGGTCTGCGCCAGCAGGGTCTTGCCCGAACCGGTAGGACCGACCAGCAGGATGTTGCTCTTGGCCAGTTCGATGTCGTCTTTCTTGCCCAGGTGCTTGAGGCGCTTGTAATGGTTGTACACCGCCACCGACAGGATGCGCTTGGCAGTCTGCTGGCCGATCACGTACTGATCGAGCAAGGCGGCGATTTCTTGCGGCGTCGGCAGGTCGGATTTGGTACCGGTCACCGTCTCGATGCTCGACGTTTCATCACGGATGATGTCGTTGCACAGGTCGATGCACTCGTCGCAAATGAACACGGACGGCCCGGCGATGAGTTTCTTCACCTCGTGCTGGCTTTTGCCGCAGAACGAGCAATACAGTAATTTTTCGCCGCTAGAGGATTTTTTGTCTGACATAAGGCATTTTGGTTGGAACTGCATTAACAATATTGCAAAATCGCAAGCCGGATGGCGGTAGTTGCCCAAAAGGCCGCTACCCATGGCGCAAGTCAACAACGTGCACAAGCTCCATGCTACCCGAAATAAAAGCGAAACGCCCGAACGTTTGATCGCCCGGGCGCTTAATTACTTATCTAGCAATATCGGTAGGGGCTCATCAAGCGCGGCTGGTCAACACTTTGTCGATCAAACCATACTCAACGGCCTCGTCGGCGGACATGAAACGGTCGCGGTCGGTGTCCTTGGCGATCTGTTCGATCGACTGGCCCGTGCGCTCGGCCATGATGCCGTTCAAGCGCGTACGCAGGTAAAGGATTTCCTTTGCCTGGATCTCGATGTCCGACGCCATGCCTTGCGAACCACCGGACGGCTGGTGAATCATGATGCGCGAGTTCGGCAGCGAGAAACGCTTGCCCTTGGCGCCGGCGGCCAGCAGGAAGGCGCCCATCGAGGCGGCCATCCCGGTACACAGGGTCGAGACGTCCGGCTTGATGAACTGCATGGTGTCGTAGATGGCCATGCCGGCCGAAACCGAGCCACCTGGCGAGTTGATGTAGAGCGAGATTTCCTTTTCCGGATTTTCGCTTTCCAGGAACAGCAGCTGGGCGACAACCAGGTTGGCCATCTGGTCATTGACCGGGCCGACCATGAAAATCAAGCGTTCCTTCAGCAGGCGCGAGTAAATATCATACGAGCGCTCGCCGCGGCCGCTTTGTTCCACCACCATCGGCACCAGGCCGAGCATCTCTGTGTCCAGCGCCGGATTACGGTTCATACCTGTCATTTCATTTCCTTGTGAAGCAGTTAGAGGGCGCCGCCCCGGCCCTACGGCCGGGAGCGGCATCCGGATACCAACTGGTTTACGCTTGTGCGTTGCTTCCCATCAGTTCGTCGAAAGCAACTGCTTTCGTCGTGACTTTCGACAGGCCCAACACGTAAGTGACGACGTTTTCTTCCAAAACAAGGGCTTCGATCTCACCCAGGCGGCGACGGTCGCTGTAGTAGTACTTCAGCACTTCGCGCGGATCTTCGTAGCTTTGGGCGAAATCTTCGATCTGCGCCTTGACTTGCTCAGGCGTAGCCTGCAGCTTGTTGTCGCCGACCAGCTGCGACAGGATCAGGCCCAGGCGTACGCGACGCTCGGCTTTTTCCGCGAACAGTTCTGCCGGGAAAGGCACGTCCTTGACGTTCATGCCGCGCTGCGCCATGTCCTGGCGGGTCATTTCGGCCAGGCGCTCGGAATCCTGGGCGATCAGCGTTTTTGGCACTTCCAGCTCAGCAACTTTGATCAGCGCGTCCATGACGGCTTCCTTGTTGCGTGCTTTCACGCGGCCAGCGACTTCGCGCTGCAGGTTGACTTTGATGTCTTCGCGCATTTTGGCCAGGTCGCCATCGGCAACGCCCAGGGACTTGGCGAATTCGGCGTCAACTTCCGGCAGGTGCGCCCATTCCAGCTTTTGCAGCGTGATGGTGAACGAGGCGGTTTTGCCGGCCACGTCTTTACCGTGGTAGTCCTCTGGGAACGACAACGGGAAAGTCTTCGACTCGCCTACTTTCAGGCCCAGGGTCGCTGCTTCGAATTCCGGCAGCATGCGGCCTTCGCCCAGCACGAAAGCGTAGCCTTCAGCTTTGCCGCCTGGGAATTCAACGCCGTCGATCGAGCCGACGAAGTCGACGGTCACGCGGTCGCCGTTGGCAGCGATAGCCTCGCCGCCGTCGCCGTGTTCGCCAGCTTCGCCCTTGGTGTGGAAGTGCACGCGCTGCTTGCGCAGGATGTCGATGGTCTTGTCGATTTCGGCTTCCGACACATCGGCTTGCACGGTTTCGATTTCAACGGCCGTCAGGTCGCCGATGGCGACTTCCGGATACACTTCAAACGTGGCGTCAAAAGCCAGCTGGCCTTCGGCCGCTTCTTCTTTCGGCACGATGTTCGGGAAACCGGCCACGCGCAGGTTGTTTTCGTTGGCGGCGTCGTTGAAAGCGCGGCCGACTTTGTCGTTCAGCACTTCGGATTCGATCTGGTAGCCGTATTGTGCTGCGACCATTTTCAACGGCACTTTGCCCGGACGGAAGCCCGGTGCCTTAGCCGTACGGGCTTGCACTTTCAGGCGCTTCTCAACTTCCGTGCGGACGTCCGTCAGCGGGAAGGAGATCGTGATACGACGTTCGAGTTTGCCCAAGGTTTCGACTGCAGTTGCCATGTAAAAAATCGTCCAAAAAATAAACACTGTTGGTACGAGAGAAGAAGACCCGACCCCTTGCGCCATCACTGGCGGCAAGACCTGGGTCCAGCTTCACTCGCTCGCATATTCATCTGTAAAAGCATTGCAAGCAGGACGATGGACCTGGTCTACCCGGCTGAGGGAAAACCCGCACCAGGCACCAAACAATCCGCCGCTTGCAATGCTGCGACAGGGCTCCGAGCGTCCAGCCATGCTTCTCATTAAATCGCAGGGCCGGCCATCATTCGGTAAAGCGTGGCATTATAACAAAGGACTTCGGAGAAGTGGCTGGCTTTGCGGCCCGGCCACAGAGGATGCCAGCGGTGACGAACGAATCGCCACAGCCTGGGTCTGCCCTGTCTTTACTCTTGCCCCGGCATTCATTATTTCGCCAGAGACAGGCTTTCCAGCCTGCTTCGTTCATTAGTATATGCGAACTGGCGCTCCGTCCGAAACAAAGAAATGCGCTCACGGCGAAGATTTCGGGCAAAAAACCTTTGATTTGCCTCAATTTGGCCATTTTTCAGGCAAACCTAAGTCCCGGCCCTCCCCTCCAAGTGAATTTAAAGGAGAAAACATCATGAGCGACAGCACACCCGGCAGCGCCAGCAACGCCAAAGCCAAACTGCACATGGTCCTCGGCCGCCTGCTCGACGGCGTAACGGACGACGATCTGCAAAAAATCCAGACGGAAGTCGATGAAATGGAGTTGCGCATGAAGGGCGACGGCCACCACGACCACGACCACCCGACGGCCGCCTGACGCGGCGCCCGCCCGTGCACTCGCTGCGCGCCGCCCTGCCCGGCCCCGACGTGCTCGACGCCGTCGAAACGGCGCTGGTGCGGCACCGCGCCTTCGGCGACAGCGTCTATATCCGCGACCAGCTGGCCGTGGCCTACCGGCGACGGCTGCACAAGGTGGGTGCCAGCATGCCCGCGGCGCGGCAGCTGGCGCGGCGGCTCGACGGGGCGACGCCCGCGCGCCAACGCCAGCTGACCGGCGACACCGTGCTGCGCTGCGCCGTGCAGCACGCCATGCGCCAGCTGCACCTGGGCGACGACTACGGCTTGCCGCTGCCGCAATGCGCGGCCCTGTTCCAGGCGGCCAGCGCGCACCTGGACGCGGGCCTGCCCGGCGGCCCGCTGACGGCCCATCTGCCGCCCATGGCGCGCCTGCACCAAGAGCGGAAGCGGCGCGCCATGGGCGACAAAGACGCCGACGCGGGCAGCGAAGCAGACACGTACATATGGCATGCCTGGCAGGATGGCACGCCTTATGCTTCCGCTTTCCTTGCTGTGATGGAAGTCAATTACGGCGCGCCGCTGGCCACGCCCACGCCGCATGAACGGGCGCTGCTGCGCCGCGGCTTGTGCCTGCTGGAAACCCTGCTGCCCCGGCTGACGGCCAGCGCACTTTCTCACGTTCAACTGATCGCCCTGTTTCCCAAGCTGGGCGTCTGGCGCGGCAAGGCGTCCAGTTCGCAATTTCGCGTCAATGGCAGCCTCTTCCTGAACCAGGAACTGATCGGCAATCCCTGGTGGCTGGCCGAGCACTTGCTGCACGAAGCGCTGCACCAGAAACTGTACGACTTCCGCCACGGCCACAGCCTGCTGGCGCCCGGCTACGCGCGCGCGGACGGCGCCAGGGTCTGCTCGCTGTGGAATGCGCCCGATGATGACGGCAATCAATACTGGGATGCACACCGCACACTGGCCGCCTTTCACGTCTACGTCCATTTAGCGCTGCTGTGTTTGCTTGCAGAACGGCATGAAACGGCGCTGGCGCCCCTGTACGGCCCCATCGGCCAGCACATGAGCGGCAGCCGGCGCGCCATCGACCGCGCCCGCTACCTGGGCGAGCAATTGCACAGCACTAGCAGGCCGGAACTGGGGCTGGCCGGGCGGCACATGACGGACTGGCTGCTGGCCGTGCTCGACGCACTCGACACGCAACCGCGGCCCGCCGGCGCCACCGTGCATTTGCTGCTCGACCTGTATGAGCGGCAAAGCCGCAAGCTCGACACCTATCTGGCGCGCCAGCCGCCGCCGCGCGGCGACCTGCCCGTATTGCCGGCGCAACAGGAACTGGCGCAGGCGCGGGCGGCCCTGCACCTGCTGGACAGGGACATGCCGCCCTGCACCCTTGACGCGGCGCAAGGCTGGCCGCGGGCGCGGCAACAGGTGCTGCAGGCGCTCATGCCGCTGGCATACGATGTCACGATGATGGAAAGAGCCGGCTACCCGCAGGCGCAGGCGCTGATCATGCAGATGGTGCAACAGTCGAGCCGACAACTGGCCGCACTGGGCGCGCTGGGCTGAGGAATGGGCTGAGGAACACTAAGGAAAAACTTGATGGCGCTGCACGTCCGGGCTGGAACAACCCGGATTGGTGCGGATGGGGAGACTCGAACTCCCAAGCCGAAGCACTGGCTTCTAAGACCAGCGTGTCTACCAATTCCACCACATCCGCATCTTTTGTATGCAGCTTGTACATACCACTTTGCTGCCACCCCTGATTTTAACAACTCGGGAGCGATCTGGCTACCGCGGACTCATTGAGCAAGCCCGGAGCAAGCGCTCGGTAAAGCAAAGGCGGCATTCTACTGGATTTCCCAGAGGAATGCCGCCTTTTTTTTGCTGCGCCTGGGAGCAGCGCCACCGGCCAGTCGGCGGCATTTTCACCCCAAAAGCAAGCACCGGGGTCGCACCCTCAGGGTACGACCCCGGCATTTTCGCCGGCCGGGGGAACCGGCGCATGCGCCATGCGGCCACCCGCCAGGGCACTACACAGCTGGCGTACTCACTTCCCTTGCCGCCGCCTCCGGCTTCCTGACCCGGAACCAGGCCGCATACAGGGCCGGCAGGAACAGCAACGTCAATGCCGTCGCCAGGATCAGGCCGCCCATGATGGCGACGGCCATCGGCCCCCAGAAGACCGAACGCGACAGCGGGATCATGGCCAGCGCGGCGGCGGCGGCCGTCAGCACGATGGGACGGCAGCGGCGCACGGCCGAGTCAATGATGGCGTCCCACGGCGTGGAGCCGTCCTTGATGTCTTGCTCGATCTGGTCGACGAGGATCACGGAATTGCGGATGATCATGCCGAACAGCGCGATGACGCCCAGATTGGCCACGAAGCCCAGCGGACGGTGCAGCAGCAGCAAGGCAAACGCGGCCCCCGCCACGCCCAGCGGCCCCGTAAGGAACACCAGCAGCGAACGCGAGAAACTGTGCAGCTGCAGCATCAGCAAGGTAAAGATAATGAAGATGGCCAGCGGCAGATTCGCCGCGATCGACGCTTCCGCCTCGCCGCTGTCGGCCGCCACGCCTTTCACCGTGATGCGGTAGCCGTCCGGCATGGTGGCGCGCAAGGCGTCGAGCTGCGGCGCCAGCTGCGTCGACACGGTCGCGCCCTGGATGCCGTCGACCACGTCCGACTGCACGGTAATGGCCCATTCGCGCTTGTCGCGCCAGACGACACCCGGCTCCCACACGAAATGCACGCGGGCCAGCTGCGAGATGGGCACGGACTTGCCCTTTGCCGTCGGGATATTCGTGTCGTTCAGCACGGAAATCGTCGCCCGCTCCTCCAGCGGCTGGCGCACCTGGATATCGATCAGCTTGTTGTCTTCGCGGAACTGGCCGATGACGGTGCCCGACAGTATCGTATTGGCCGCCTGCATCACGGTTTTCGAGGTGACGCCCAGCGCGCGCATCTTGTCCTGGTCCAGGTCCAGGCGCAGCACCTTCACCGATTCATTCCAGTTATCATTGACGCCCAGGGTGTTCGGATTGGCGCGCATGAGGTCCTTGACCTGGTCGGCAATGGCGCGCACGCCGGCCACTTCCGGGCCCGTGACGCGAAATTGCACGGGATACGGCACCGGCGGTCCGTTCGGCAACAGTTTTACCCTGCCCCGCACTTCCGGAAAATCCTTCTTGAAGACGTCGATGATCTTCTGGCGCAGCTGTTCGCGGTCCGCCAGGCTCTTCGGCAGGATCACCACTTGCGACACGTTGGTCTGCGGGAAGATCTGGTCCAGCGGCAGGTAGAAACGGGGACTGCCCGTGCCCACGTAGCTGGTGACGCTTTCCACGCCGTCGAGCTTGCCCACAAAAGCTTCGAATTTCTTCACCTGCTTTTCATTCGCGGCAAACGTCGTGCCTTCGGGCGACCACAGTTCCACCATCAGTTCCGGACGGCTGGAATCGGGGAAGAATTGCTTTTCAATAAAGTTAAAGCCATAGATACCGAGCGCGAAGATGGCCAGGGTGGCGGCGATCGTCGTCTTGCGCCATTCCACGCACCAGGCCACGGTGCGGCGGAAGCGGCGGAAGTTGGGGGTATCGAACAATTCATGGTCGTTATGCGCGTGCGGCTTGACTTTCAGCAAGACGTAGCCGATGTAAGGAGTGAAGACGACGGCCACCACCCACGAGATGATCAGGGCCAGCGCATTGACGGAGAACAAGGAGAACGTATATTCGCCGGCAGCCGACTTGGCCAGGCCGATAGGCAGGAAGCCCGCCACCGTGATCAGGGTGCCCGTCAGCATGGGCATGGCCGTCGACGTGTAGGCGAAGGTGGCCGCGTCGAAGCGCGAGTAGCCTTCTTCCATCTTGCGCACCATCATTTCGACGGCAATGATGGCGTCATCGACCAGCAAGCCCAGCGCGATGATCAGGGCGCCCAGCGAGATCTTGTGCAAGTCGATGTCGAGCAGGCGCATGCACAGGAAGGTGACGGCCAGCACCAGCGGGATGGTCAGCGCCACCACCAGGCCGGGCCGCACGTCGATGCGCAACGGTTTCGTGTGCAAGCCCAGCGCGACAAAGCTGACGGCCAGCACGATCAGGATGGCTTCGATCAGGGTATGCACGAACTCGCCCACGGACGCGGACACGGCTTCCGGCTGGTTCGACACGCGCTGCAATTCTATGCCGACCGGCAATTCGCCCTTCATGCGCGTCACCGTCGCCTGCAAGGCCTTGCCCATGTCGATGATATTGCCGCCCTTTTCCATCGACACGCCCAGGCCGATCACTTCCTTGCCGTTGAAGCGCATCTTGTCCTTGGGCGGATCGACGAATTCACGTTTCACGGTGGCAAAGTCGCCGAGGCGGAAAGTGGTGCCGTTGGCGCGCAGTTCCAGGTTTTCCAGGTCCTTGACGGTGACCATGGCGCCCGTCACGCGCACTTGCAGATTGTCCGTCGGCGTCACCAGCACGCCCGTGGCGTTGATGCTGTTTTGCTCGGACAGTTGCTGCACGATGGCGTCAAAAGGAATGCCCAGCTGGGCAAACTTCTTGTGCGAAAAGATAACATTGATCTTTTCATCCTGCACGCCGAACAGTTCCACTTTCGACACCTGGCCCACGGCCAGCAGCTCCTGGCGCACCTTGTCCGCGTAATCCTTCATTTCCGCATACGTGAAACCGTCGCCGGACAGGGCGAAGATGGAACCGTAGGTGTCGCCGAACTCGTCATTGAAGAACGGGCCCACGACGCCGGCCGGCAAGGTGCCCTTGATGTCGCCGATCTTCTTGCGCACCTGGTACCAGGCGGCAGCCGTTTCCTTGGGCGGCGCCGATTCGCGCAGCTCCAGCAGGATCAGGGTTTCGCCCGGCTTCGAATAGCTGGTGATTTCATTGATGTACGGCGTTTCCTGCAGCTTCTTTTCCAGCTTGTCCGTCACCTGCTCGGCCATCTGCAGGGCCGTGGCGCCGGGCCAGTAGGCTTGCAGCACCATGGCGCGGAAAGTAAACGGCGGATCTTCGTCCTGGCCCAGGCTGGCGTAGCTGAGCATGCCGCCGATCAGCAGCACGGCCATCAGGTAGCGCGTCAGCGGAATGTGTTCGAGCGCCCAGCGCGACAGATTGAAACCGCCCTTCATTTGGCGGCACCCACGCTGACGGCGGCAGCGGCGACAGCGGGCTTGGCGGCCAGTTCGGCGCCGAGGATGGTCACTTTCTGGCCAGGCTTGAGCAGATTGACGCCGGCCGTGACCACGGTCTGGCCGGGTTTCACGCCCGAGGTCAGCAGCAATTCATTGCCGGCCACGCCGCCCACCATCACCGGCACCAGTTTCACGGCGCCGTTTTCCACCACCCACACGGAACTTTGCGATTTCTCATTGAACAGGGCCGTCAAGGGCACCTTGATCTGCGGCGTGGCCGATTGCGAGGCGAACTGCACCACGGCCGTCATGCCCAGGCGCGCCTGCGGCGCATCGGGGATGCTGACCTTGGCCACATAGGTGCGCGTGGCGGGGTCGGCCACGGGCGACACTTCGCGTATCTTGCCCGGCAAGCCCTGCTGCGGGTCGGCCCACAGGCGCACGGTGACGTCCTTGACCTTGCGCAAGGTCTCGACCTTGTCTTCCGGAATGCCGATCACGACTTCCTTCTCGCCGCTCCTGGCCACCACGACAACGGGCGTGCCGGGCGCCACCACCTGCCCCACTTCGGCCTCGATGCGCGTGACGACGCCGTCCGCATCGGCCAGCAGGCTGGCGTAGCCGGACTGGTTGGCCTGGCCCCGGTACAGGGCCTGCGCCGCTTCCACGTTCGCCTGCGCCGCCTTGTAGGTGGCGTCCTTGCCGTCAAGCACGGCCTGGCTGACGAAATTTTTCTCGCGCAAGTCCTGGTAGCGCTTCAATTCCGCGCGCGCCAGGTCGCGGCTCGTTTCCGCGCTGACCAGCGACGCCCTGGCCTGGGCCTGCGACAGCTGCAAGTCGACGGGGTCAAGCTGCATCAGCACCTGCCCCTTGGTCACGACGGCGCCCACGTCCACCTTGCGCGCGACGATCTTGCCGCCCACGCGGAAACCCAGTTGCGACGCCACGCGGGGCACGACCTCGCCCGCCAGTTCCGCATTCACATCGACATTACTACTAGACAACACAATCGCGCGCACGGGGCGCACGTCCTCGACTTTGACGGCCGGCTTGGAACAGGCCGCCAGGGTCATGGCAAGGGCGGCGGCAGCCATCAGGCGCAGGGCGGGAAGCGTGGGCGCGCCGGTCTCGCGGCGCAGGGTTTTCAGGGCAAACAAGGTATTTTCCTTTACTATGCGGGCTGTTGGATTTTTGCGTGAAGAAACTTTTTGCCTGCCAAATGCTGCTGGCCCAACTTTTTTACACGCGATATCCTTAAATTTGTGACAATATCAGTGGCGTCATCGGAGGCACTCCCGGCCCCTTACTGACTTTCTGGTTATTAATTATAATCGCGAGTAAAAGTTTTTAGTGACTTTTGCGTCATTAATCTCGAGATTAAAAAACTGCAACACTAAAGAAGCGTGTTCAATGCCTGTAGATCATTACGAAAATTTTCCTGTAGCATCATTTTTACTGCCGCGCCGCCTGGTGCCCGCCGTCGAAGCCATCTATGCCTTCGCCCGCAGCGCCGACGACCTGGCCGATGAAGGCGACGCCGCGCCGGCCGAACGCCTGGCCGCCCTGCACGCCTACGAGGCGGCCCTGGCACGCATCGCCCGTGGCGAAGGCCATGCGGGAGAGAACGCCGCCATGTTCGAGCGCCTGGCGGGCGTCATCGCCAGATTCCAGCTGCCGCTCAAGCCCTTCCACGATCTGTTGTCCGCTTTCAAGCAGGATGTGCAGACGACGCGCTACGCCAGCTTCGAGGAGCTGCTCGACTACTGCGCCCGCTCCGCCAACCCCGTGGGGCTGCTGATGCTGCACCTGTACGGCGCGGCCGATGAAGAGAATGTACGCGATTCCGATGCGATATGTTCAGCTTTGCAATTAATTAATTTCTTGCAAGACGTTGCCATCGACCAGCAAAAGGAACGCATCTACCTGCCGATGGAGGACCTGAGCCGCTTCGCCGTCTCGCCCGCCGCCTTCGAGCGGCCCGAGGCGCATGGCAAGTGGAGCGCGCTGATGCGCTTCGAGGTGGCGCGCACGCGGGCCCTGATGCTGTCCGGCGCGCCGCTGGCCCTGCGCTTGCGCGGGCGCATCGGCTGGGAGCTGCGCCTGGTGGTGCAAGGGGGCTTGCGCATCCTCGAATGCATCGAGGCCGTCAATTACGACGTGTTCCGCCGCCGCCCGAAGCTGGAAAAGCGCGACTGGCTGATCATATTCTGGCGCGCCCTGCGCATGTCGCGCAAAAGCCTGCGTCAAGAGACGCAAGTAAAAACGGCTTTTCCCCCGTCGGCCACTCTGTAAGACGATAGAATAGCGGCTTCGATCTGCAACCCTTGCTCTTTTGACTATGTCTCCCGACGAATACTGCCAACAAAAGGCCGCCCAGAGCGGCTCCAGCTTCTACTACAGCTTCCTGTTCCTGCCGGCCGAGCGCCGCAAGGCCATCACGGCCCTGTACGCCTTCTGCCGCGAAGTCGATGACACGGTCGACGAATGCACGGACGAAGCCGTGGCACGCACCAAGCTGGTCTGGTGGCGCAAGGAAGTCAAGGCCATGTACGAGGGCATCCCCACGCATCCCGTGATGCGCGCACTGGAGCCGCACCTGGCCGTGTATCAACTGGAAGAAAAGCATATGCAGGCCATCATCGACGGCATGGAAATGGACTTGAACCAGACCCGCTACCTCGATTACCAGGCCATGAGCCGCTATTGCTGGCACGTGGCCAGCGTGGTCGGTATCTTGTCGGCCAGCATCTTCGGCGCGACCCGCCCGGAAACCCTGCTGTACGCGGAAAAGCTGGGCCACGCCTTCCAGCTGACCAACATCATCCGCGACGTCGGCGAGGATGCGCGCAAGGGGCGCATCTATCTGCCGATCAGCGAATTGCAACAGTTCAATGTGACGGCGGCCGACCTGCTCAATGCGCGCCACAGCGAGAACTTTGAAAACCTCATGCGCTTCCAGGTGGCGCGCGCGCAGACAGCCTATGACGAGGCGTTCGCCCTGCTGCCGGCGGAAGACCGCCGCGCCCAGCGCCCTGGCCTGATCATGGCCGCCATCTACCGCACCTTGCTCAATGAAGTCGAGCGCGACGGCTACCACGTGCTGAAACAGCGCATCTCGCTCACGCCGATCCGCAAACTGTGGCTGGCGTGGAAGACCTGGGTTCGTGGCTGAGCGTAGCGTGAAGCAGCGCTGCGCCGTCATCGGCGCCGGCTGGGCCGGCTGCGCGGCGGCCATGGAACTGGCGCGCGCCGGCCATGCCGTCACCGTCTACGAGGCGGCGCGCACCCTGGGCGGACGGGCGCGCCGGGTCGACCGCGAAGGCAGCGTACTCGACAACGGCCAGCACATCCTGCTGGGCGCCTACACGGAAACCTTGCGCCTGATCAAGCTCGCAGGGCAAGACCCGGCCGAACTGATCCTGTCGCTGCCCCTGCAGATGCGCTATCCGGCCGGTTCCAACGGCATGGATTTCATCGCGCCGCGCCTGCCCGCGCCGCTGCACCTGGCCTGGGCCCTGCTGCGCGCCCAGGGCTTGCAAGGCGCCGACAAGCTGTCGCTGATGCGCTTTTCCACGGCCATGCGATGGATGGGCTGGCAGTTGTACCACGATTGCACGGTCAGCGAACTGCTGCAGCGCTTCGACCAGACGGAGACCTTGAACCGCCTGATGTGGCACCCGCTGTGCCTGGCCGCGCTCAACACGCCGCCCGCACGGGCCTCGGCCCGCGTCTTCATCAACGTGCTGCGCGACAGCCTGGGCGCGAGCCGCCGCCGCGCGTCCGACATGCTGATCCCGAAAACGGACCTGTCCGCCCTGCTGCCCGAGGCGGCCGCCCGCTACGTGGAACAGCATGGCGGCGCAGTGCGCACGGGCGCCAAGATCGGCGCCGTGCACGCATTGCCCGATGGCCGCTGGCGGCTCGATGACGGGGACGGCTTTGACGCCGTCATCGTCGCCACCTCGTCCGTGCAGGCGGCCGCGCTGCTGCAAGGCGTGCGCGACTCCCGCCTCGACGACGCCATTACCCGCATGCAAGCGTTCACGCCGGAAGCCATCAGCACCTGCTACCTGCAGTACGACGCCAGCGTGCGCCTGGACTTGCCGTTTTACGCGCTCGTCGATGCGCCGCAGCACCAGCACTGGGGCCAGTTCGTCTTCGACCGGGGCCAGCTCGACGCGCACCAGGCGGGCTTGCTGGCCGTCGTCATCAGCGCATCCGGCCCCGCCGCCGAGCAAGGCCACGGGCCGCTGGCGCAGGCGATCGCGGCCCAGCTGGCGCAGGTCTTGCGGCGCCCGAAGCTGGCGCGGCCCGCCTGGACCCAGCTGATCACGGAAAAGCGCGCCACCTTTGCCTGCACGCCCGATCTGCTGCGTCCCGGCAATGCCAGCGGCATGCCGGGCCTGCTGCTGGCCGGCGACTACACGGCCAATGACGACCGCACGCAAGATTACCCTGCCACCATCGAGGCGGCCGTGCGCAGCGGCGTGGCCGCGGCCAGGGCCGTCACCAAGGGCAAGGCGGCCAAACAGACTTGACGGTGCATCGTGCCCGGTTGCCGCTGGGCCCCAGCAAAGTGCATTCTGTCGCACCGTGCTGGTGCGGCGGCCGCCACCTGGGTACAGTTTGATCATCGACAAACCAATTGCCACGAGGAACGCCATGCACACCATCCCCCACCTGAAAACCGGCTTGATCACCGTTGCGCTGCTGGCCGGCGTGGCGCTGGCCGTGTTCATCGTGGCCGATGGCCAGCAAGGGCGGCAGGCGCCGATGCTGCTGAGCCAGGCGGGCATGCTGCTGCCGGCAGTCGGCTGACGCGGCGCCAGCGACCGGATACCATGACCATGCATAAACAAGACTATCTCGACGCGCTGCGGCGCGCGCTGGCGGGCTTGCCACCGGACCTGGTGGCCAAGACGCTCGATTACTACGAACAGACCTTCATCGAAGGCGCGGCGGCGGGCCGCAGCGAGCAGGAGATTGCCCAGGAGCTGGGCGACCCGAAAAAGATCGCCCTGACCTTGCGCAGCAACACCCACCGCCAGGCCTTCGAGCAGAAGAAAACCCCCGTCAACCTGCTGCGCCTGCTCGTCTCGCTGGTGGGCCTGGCCATCTTCAACCTCTTCATGGTGGTGCCGGCCGCCGTCTACGCGGCCCTGCTGGCCACCCTGTACGCCGTCGGCCTGAGCTTTTACCTGGCCGGCATCGCCATCACGGCCAGCGGCCTGTCCGGCGCCAACGAACTGGTGCTCGACGGCCCCCTGCGCCATATGCTGGTCCACGACGACGAGGGGGGCGAGCGGCGCGAAACGCGCATCACCATCGGCGACGCGGGCATCGAAGTGAATCATGTGCCCCTGCCCACCAGGGGCGACGCCGACGCGCCGGGCGCCTCATCGCGCGTGATGGAGCGGGCCGAAGCGCTGGCCGGCGGCGGCATCCGCATCTCGACGGACATGGACCGCGATGCGCGCACGACGCAAACCGTGTTCGGCATGGGCATGCTGCTGGGCGGCATCGCCATCTTCCTGCTCAGCCTGGTGGTCACGCGATACACCTTGATCGGCATCAAGCGCTACATCGCCATGAATATCTCCCTGCTCAAGGGTCACTAGAAAGGCTGCCATGAAACGCTTATTCAAAGTAGGCTTGTCCATGTTCCTGCTGGCCCTGGTGCTGATCGCCATGTCATATGCGGCGCTGCGCGCCAAGGGCATCAGCAGCCCCAGCAGCGCGGCGGGGCGCGCCGTGCGCAGCGATACCCGGCCCGTTTCCGCCAGCATCACCAGCATCGACCTGGCCGGCCCCATCGACCTGGTGCTGCGGCGCGGCGCCACGCCGTCGCTGAAAGTGAGCGGCGAGCAACGCCTGCTGTCGAACGTCGATACGACGCAGGACGGCACGACCCTGCATATCGGCCCGAAAGGCATGCTGTTCCACCACCGCCAGCCGCTGCAGGTGGAACTGGTGCTGCCGGCCCTCGTCCGCGTGGACGTACACGGCAATGGCGACAGCAAGATCACGGGTTTTTCCGGCGATAGTTTTATTTTGGAATTAATGGGTTCAGGCAACGTCAGCTTCACCGGACGCTACAAGCAGGTTGCCGCCACCGTCAACGGCAGTGGCGACCTCGACATCAATGCCGGCAACAGCGACAGCGTGGTGCTGGAAATGGTGGGTTCCGGCCGCCTGGCCGCCAGCGGCAACACGAAATTCCTGCGCGCCGACCTGAGCGGTTCGGGCGATATCGACGCCGAGCATCTGGCGGCCGACAAGGCCAGCGTCAGCCTGCAAGGCTCGGGCCAGAGCACCGTCTTCGTGCGCGACGCCGCCAACCTGACCCTGCGCGGCAGCGGCGACATCCACGTCCACGGCAACCCGCGCCAGCGCGATGCGCAAAAGAGCGGTTCAGGCGACATCATCTGGCATTGATGATGACGCAGCTCACAATCTACTGCGCGGCGTGACGTGCGGCTGGCGATGCTCGCTGCCTCGGCGGCCCCGTATTCAGTACAGCTGCGCTTCTCAGCCACAACTCGGGGCCGCTCGCTACGATTGTGAACAGCGTCGTGGCGCTAACGATCAAATGCTGTTGTAATTTCAAAAATTCCCGTCCAGCCAACTGACCGCCTGCTCGCCGGCCGCCTTGCCTTGCGCCAGGCAGGCCGTCAGCAGGTAGCCGCCCGTGGGCGCTTCCCAGTCCAGCATTTCCCCGGCCACGAACACGCCCGGCATGGCGCGCAGCATGCTGCCTTTGACGCCGTCGAAATCCACGCCGCCGGCGCTGCTGATGGCTTCATCGATGGGGCGCGGGCGCTTGAGCGTGACGGGCAGCAGCTTGATGGCGGCCGCCAGCCTGGCCTCGTCGGCGAAGTCGGCCGCGCTCAGGCATTCGCGCAGCAGGCCCGATTTCACCCCTTTGATGCCCAGCCGGCTTTGCAAATGGCTGGACATGGAGCGGGCGCCGCGCGGGCGCGTCACTTCCTCGAATACGCGCTCATGGCTGTGGTCTGGCGCCAGGTCGAGCCAGATGGTGGCGTGGCCGTCGCGCGCAATCTGCTCGCGCAGGGCGGCCGACAAGGCATAAATCAGGCTGCCCTCGACGCCGCCCGCCGTGATGACGAACTGGCCCTGGCGCTTGATCATGCAGCCATCGATGTCGCGCGCCGAAATGGCCACCGTCGCCAGCGGCTCGCCCGCATGGCGGCTGCTGAAATGCGCGCTCCAGTCCACGTCGAAGCCGCAATTGGCCGGCGCCAGCGCCTGCACGGCCACGCCCTGCCCTCGCAGCAGCGGCACCCAGGCGCCGTCGGAACCGAGGCGCGCCCAGCTGCCCCCGCCCAGCGCCAGGATCACGGCGTCAAAACGGCACAGACGCTCGCCGTCCGGCGTGGCGAAGGCCAGCAGGCCGTCCTGCCAGCCCGTCCAGCGGTGGCGCATGTGAAATTGCACGCCCGCTTCGCGCAAACGGTGCAGCCAGGCCCGCAGCAGGGGCGCCGCCTTCATGTCGGTCGGGAAGACGCGGTTCGACGAGCCGACGAAGGTATCGACGCCCAGGCCGTGCACCCAGTCGCGCACCTTTTGCGGGCCGAACTGGTCCAGCGCCGGCTTCACGCGCTGCGCCTGCCGGCCATAACGCGAGACGAAGGCCTGGTAGCCTTCCGCGTGCGTGATGTTCATGCCGCCGCGCCCCGCCAGCAGGAATTTGCGGCCGACGGACGGCATGGCGTCGAACAGCTCCACCCTCGCCCCCTGCTCGCTGGCCGCCTGGGCGGCCATCAGGCCGGCGGGGCCGCCGCCGATGACGGCGATGTGAAACGGAGGGGAACTGGAGTTGGTCATGGCAGGCTGGGAAGACGGTGAAAACCCCGGCATTTTAGTCGAGATTGGGCCGGACATGGCCCGCCGATGGCGATCTCGCCCAAAAATGAGGCATACTGCGCGGACGTGCCGCAGCGATCAGCGCTGCAACTTCACGCGACAACGCGACGACAAAAGGAGAAACACATGGGCGCAGGATTCTGGATTTCCCGCTATTTGCTGGCCAGTTCGATCTTATTCATCATCCTGACGGTGGTCGAATACAGCAAGGGCACGACCAGCCAGGCCGACATCCTCAGCGCTCTGGCCTGGTCGCTGGTGGCGTCGGCCATCTTCATCGGTTCGAAATACTGGCGCTACCGCAAGGCTGTCGCCTGCGCCGCCTGCGACGGGAACAAGCCGAAAACCAGGTCGCCATGAAAAAACGGCCACTTCGATGAAGTGGCCGTCTTGTTTGAAAAGCGGGATCAGCCGCCCGTCACGGGCGGGAAGAACGCCACCTCGTCGCCTTCAGCGATCACGGCATCGGCATCGCACATCACCTGGTTATGCGCCATGCGCAGCGCGCGGCCCTGCGCCAGCGCATGTTCCCAGTTGCCGCCGCGGGCGATCAGCAGGGTTCGCACCTCGCCCACCGTCAGCGGCCCGGCCACTTCCAGCACTTCCTGGGCCGTGCCCACCAGCTCGCGCACGCTGGCAAAAAAACGCAGATTGATCTTCATCAAGACTTCCTTAGTACAGCAATTCGTTAAACGGGATAAAGCGCAGCATGTCGCCGCGCGCAATCGACAGTCCCGGCGGGCAGTCGATCAAGCCGTCGCCCCACACGGTGGACGTCAGCACGCCCGAACTCTGGTTGGCGAACAGTTCCAGCGCGCCGTCCTCATTGACCTTGGCGCGCAAAAACTCGTTGCGCTTGTCCGCCTTCAGGCGCTCGAACGCGGCCGGCAGCTGGTAGCTGCGCGGCGCCAGATTGCCCGCCACGCCCTGCAGGCGCAGAATGAACGGGCGCACGAACAGTAAAAAGGTGACAAAGCTGGAGACAGGATTGCCGGGCAAGCCGACAAAGAAGGCGTCCCGTACTTCGCCGAAGGCCAGGGGTTTGCCCGGCTTGACGGCGATCTGCCACATGTTCAGCCGCCCTTCCGCTTCCACGGCCGGCTTGATATGGTCTTCCTCGCCCACGGACACGCCGCCCGAGGTGATGATCAGATCATTGCCCTGCGCCGCCTGGCGCAGCACGGCGCGCGTCGCTTCCAGGCTGTCGGGCACGATGCCCAGATCCGTGATCTCGCAGCCGAGGTTTTCCAGCAGTCCCCGCAAGGTAAAGCGGTTCGAGTTGTAGACGGCGCCCGGCGCCAAAGGCTCACCCGGCATGGCCAGCTCGTCGCCCGTGAAAAACACGGCCACGCGCAGCTTGCGCAGCACGGGCACTTGCGCCAGGCCCACGGATGCGGCCAGGCCCATTTCCTGGCTGCGCAGGCGCCGGCCCGCGCCGAGGATGACGCCGCCGGCGCGGATATCCTCGCCCTGGCGGCGCACCCATTCGCCCGCCTGCGGCACGTGGTTGACCGTCACCACGCCGTCAAGCACGCTGCACTGCTCCTGCATCACGACGCAATCGGCGCCTTCGGGGATCAGCGCGCCCGTGAAGATGCGCGCCGCCGTCCCCGGCTGCAGGGGCTGGCCCACGTGGCCGGCCGCGATGCGCTGCGACACGGGCAGGCTGGCCGCGCCGCTGGCGCAATCCTGCGCGCGCACGGCATAGCCATCCATCTGCGTGTTGTCGCGCTCGGGCACGTTCAGGGTCGACGTCTGCGCGGCCGCCAGCACGCGGCCGTTGGCGCGCATGGTGTCGACCAGCTCCACCTCGGTCACGGGGCGCGCCGCGCCCAGCATGAAGGCTTGCGCCTCGGCCACCGACAGCATGGGCTTGCGTTCTGCGATAGGCGCGCCCATCACAGCCCCGTATTGGCGGCGATGTACGCCTTCATTTTTTCCACGTCCGTGCCCATCACAACAAACTTCTGCGGCAAGTCCTCGATGTTTTCGAAGCCGTTTGGCCGTTCCGCGTCCACGCCCAGCGCTTCGAGGATGGTTTCGTTGAACTTGGCCGCCAGCGCCGTTTCCAGCACGATCATCGGCACGTTCGGCTCCAGGTGCTCGCGCGCCACCTTGATGCCGTCGGCCGTGTGCGTGTCGATGGTGATGCCGTAGTCGTCGGCCACGTCGCGGATGGTGTCGAGGCGGTCCTGGTGCGTGGACTTGCCCGACTTGAAGCCATATCTGGCCACCAGCTTGAACTCGTCGCCGTCGCTGCCCGGCTTGCCGGACAAGTCGAAGCCGCCGTGCGTTTCCACTTTCGTGAACAGGGCGCGCACGCGCTCGCTGTCGCGGCCCACCAGGTCGTAGACGAAGCGCTCGAAGTTCGACGCCTTCGAGATATCCATCGACGGGCTGCTCGTATGGTAGGTCTCGGCCGACTTGCGCACGCGGTAGACGCCCGTGCGGAAGAATTCGTCGAGCACGTCGTTTTCATTCGTCGCCGCCACCAGTTTCGAGATGGGCAAGCCCATCATGCGGGCGATATGGCCGGCGCAGATATTGCCGAAGTTGCCAGACGGCACCGTAAACGACACTTTCTGCTCATTGCTGGTGGTGGCCGCCAGGTAGCCGCGGAAGTAGTACACGACCTGCGCCACGACGCGCGCCCAGTTGATGGAATTGACGGTGCCGATCTTCTGCTGCGCCTTGAACGGCAGGTCGTTCGACACAGCCTTGACCATGTCCTGGCAGTCGTCGAACACGCCTTCGACGGCGATGTTGTAGATGTTCGGGTCTTGCAGGCTGAACATCTGCGCCGTCTGGAAGGCGCTCATTTTCTTGTGCGGCGACAACATGAAGACGCGGATGCCCTGCTTGCCGCGCATCGCGTATTCGGCCGCGCTGCCCGTGTCGCCCGAGGTGGCGCCGAAGATATTGAGTTCGGCGCCCGTCTTGGCCAGCGTGTATTCGAACAGGTTGCCCAGCAGCTGCATGGCCATGTCCTTGAAGGCCAGCGTCGGGCCGTTCGACAGCGCCTGCAGCATCAAAGTGGTCGATCCGCCCTTGACGAGGCTTTCTTCGAGCACGCGCAGCGGCGTGATGTCGGCCGCGTTTTCGCCGGCGCGGGCGTTCTTGTAGACTGCCTTGGTATAGGTTTTCGCCGTCAGCGCCTTCAGGTCCGCGGCCGGGATATCGGTGGCGAACTTCTTCAGGATTTCGTAGGCCAGGTCGGCATACGACAATGTGCGCCAGGCGTTGAGCTCGGCACCGCTGACTTGCGGGTAGTGTTCAGGGAGATACAGTCCGCCATCGGGGGCCAGGCCGCCCAGGAGGATGTCGGAGAATTGCTGCGGATTCGATGGCGCTTTGTCAGCGCGGGTAGACACGTAATGCATAAATTTGAAGAGTCCAGTTGAGCTGAGTGCGGTTGATCATGAATGGCAGCGGATATTATAGTGCGAGGCGGCGCCCAAGGCGAATCCGTCGCGTCTGCCGCGCGGCTGCGCGAGCGGCGGGATGTGCGGCTGTTGTCAAATGGCACAGCCTGTCAAGGGGAAACCATTTCCAAATGGAAATAACCGGCACCGAAATCAAGCCCGGCGGCAAAGACAGGCGCGCCTACTGGCGCCCCTGCCCGATTTGCGCCACACTGGTGCTTGTCGGCCCGCCTGCGGGTCATTCATGGAAGCGCTCATGTCGCTGAGTAAAAAACCGTATCTGCAAAGCGCCACGCTGCGCCCCGATGCTGTCGTTGATCTGGATCACTATCCGTTCACCATTCCCGCTATCCGCGACTTCGTGCACATGGATTTCCACCGCGACGTGACGTTTTTCGTGGGCGAAAACGGCAGCGGCAAGTCGACCATGCTCGAAGCGCTGGCCGTGGGGCTGGGCTTCGGCAAGGATGGCGGCACGCGCAACGTGCGCATCGCCCTGCCGTCGGACGAGGAATCGGGCCTGCACGCGCACTTGCGCCTGAGCAAGAGCTACAAGAAGCCCGACGACAGCTATTTCCTGCGCGCCGAGAGCTTTTTCAATGTCGCCACCTATATGGACGACATGCCCGAATACCTGGAAAGCTATGGCGGCAAGTCGCTGCACGCGCAGTCGCACGGCGAAGCGTTCATGGCGACCCTGATCAACAAGCTGCGGGGCAAGGGCTTGTATCTGCTGGACGAACCCGAGGCGGCCCTGTCGCCCAGCCGCCAGCTGGCGGCATTGTCCGTGATCCACCAGCTGGTGCAGGACGACTCGCAGCTGATCATCGCCACCCATTCGCCGATCTTACTCGCCTACCCGAACGCGAAAATCCTCATGTTTACGGGCGGCGGCATCCACGAGGTGGCCTATGAAGACACGGAACACTACGCCGTGACGCGCGATTTTTTGAATAACTACCCGCGCAGGCTGGAGCAGTTGTTCGAGGAGGAGTGAGGTGGTGGCTGTCGGTTTACTGCTTTGCTTATGTCGGCTTACGCCATGCGGGCTAAGCCGATCTACGCCGACGACACGATTTTAATGAGTCGCACGGGACGTCGCGGCGGTGCGAGAAACCGTAGCGAGCAAGCCCAATGTCGCGTTGAGTAGCGCAGCTGTACCAGGGTACAGCGAGCAACGCCAACGCGAGAGTGGGCTGCGCAGCAGGTTTATCGCGTCGCCCTCAACAAGCGGCGTGGTTGACGGTAATCACGTGCACGGCGAGCCCGCCCAAGGACGTTTCCTTGTACTTGTCCTGCATGTCCGCGCCCGTCTGGCGCATGGTTTCGATGACTTCGTCGAGGCTGACGAAGTGCGTGCCGTCGCCCTTCAACGCCAGCGAGGCGGCCGTAATCGCTTTCACTGCGCCCATGCCGTTGCGCTCGATACAGGGGATTTGCACCAGGCCGCCGATGGGGTCGCAGGTCATGCCCAGGTGGTGCTCGATGCCGATTTCGGCCGCGTTTTCGATCTGCTCGTTCGTGCCGCCCAGGGCCGCCACCAGGCCGGCCGCCGCCATGGCGCAGGCCACGCCCACTTCGCCCTGGCAACCCACTTCGGCGCCCGAGATCGAGGCATTGCGTTTGCACAACATGCCGATGGCGGCCGCCGTCAGCATGAAGCGGCGCACGCCGCCGACCGGGTCGCTGGGGCGGCAATCCTGCGCGTAGTAGCGCAGCACGGCCGGGATGATGCCGGCGGCGCCATTCGTCGGGGCAGTGACCACGCGCCCGCCGGCCGCGTTTTCCTCGTTGACGGCCATCGCGTACAGGCTGACCAGGTGCACGGCGTCGTGCGGCAAGTCGTTGGCGCGGTTGTCCGACGCCTTCGCTTCCTGCGCCAATCGCCACAGCTTGGCGGCGCGGCGCTTGACGTTCAGGCCGCCCGGCAGGTTGCCCGTCGTTTCCAGGCCGTGCGCGATGCAGTCGCGCATGACGTGCCAGATGCGGTCCAGGCCTTCATCGAGTTCCGCCTCGCTGCGCTTGACGCACTCGTTGGCGCGCAGCATTTCAGGGATCGACAGACCGCTTTCCACGCCATGCGCCAGCAACTGCTCCATGGTGTCGAAGGGGAAGACGACCCGCGCGCTGGCCGCCGGTTCCACGTCCGCGCCCGCCTGCGCCGCAGTTTGAACTTCTTCCGCTTCGCGGATAAAACCGCCGCCGATCGAGTAATACACCTTGTCGACGCGGCTGCCATCAAGCAGTTTCAGCGTAAAGCGCATGCCGTTCGGGTGCTCGGGCAAGGATGCGCTTTTATGCCAGATCAAGCCCGTGGCGGCCGTAAACGGCACCACGCGCGTGCCCAGCAGCGCGATCTCGCCGGCCGCCTCGATGGCGGCCAGCTTGCTGTCGACTTCGTCGGGCGCCACGTCCTGCGGCGTTTCGCCCATCAGGCCCAGAATGACGGCCTTGTCCGTGGCATGGCCCACGCCCGTCAGCGCCAGCGAGCCATACAGGGCCGCCTCGACGCCCACCACCTGGTCCAGCGGACCGTATTCGACCAGAAAACGCCGCGCCGCCACCATCGGCCCCACGGTGTGGGAACTCGACGGCCCGATGCCGATTTTAAACAGGTCGAATACGCTCATGTCCATATGGTGTCTCTTTATATTAGTATGTTTTTATCAATGTCCTGCGGACTTCAGGCCGCCTTGGCCGCCTGCCCCGCATCGACATGGGCCAGCATGTCGGTGACCATCTGCTCGACGCCGATCTGCGCCTTCCAGCCCCAGTCCGCGCTGGCCTTGCTGTCGTCCAGGCTTTGCGGCCAGCTGTCGGCGATGGCCTGGCGGCTGTCCGGCTTGTAGCTGATCTTGAAGTCCGGCACCATGCGCACGATGGCTTTCGCCAGCTGCTCGGGGTTGAACGACACGCCGGCCACATTGTAGGACGAACGGATCTTGATCGATGCCGCTGGCGCGTCCATCAGTTCGATGGTGGCGCGGATGGCGTCGGGCATGTAGATCATCGGCAACGTGGTGTTCGCATCGAGGAAGCAGTCATAGCGCTCGCCGCGCAAGGCTGCATGGAAGATGGCGATGGCGTAATCGGTGGTGCCGCCGCCCGGAGGCGATTTGTAGCTGATGATGCCCGGGTAGCGGATGCTGCGCACGTCCACGCCATACTTGTTGAAGTAGTACTCGCACAGGCGCTCGCCGGCCAGCTTGCTGATGCCGTACATCGAGGTCGGGTCCATCACCGTCATTTGCGGGGTGTTCACTTGCGGCGTATTCGGGCCGAAGGCGGCGATCGACGATGGCCAGAAGATGCGCAGCGGCTTGCCCGCTTCGCCCCGCTCGCGCGCCAGTTCCAGGATATTGAGCAAGCCGTCCATGTTCAGGCTCCACGCCTTCAGCGGGGCCGCCTCGCCCGTGGCCGACAGCATGGCCGCCAGCTGGTACACCTGGGTGATGTTCTCGTCGGCGATGATCCGCGCCAGGCCGTCCTTGTCCAGCACGTTCAGCTGCGCGTAGCGCTTGGCCTGGTACAAATTGTTCGTGCCGATGTCGCTGGCGATGACGTTGTCCGCGCCGTGCTGCAGCGCCAGCGCGCCCACCAGTTCACTGCCGATTTGGCCGTTTGCGCCGATAACTAAAATGCGTTCCATAGTCTTGTCCTGATATCTTGTAAGTTATTGTTATTTATTACTAATTACTGGCAGTGGTCGTCGGCAGCAGGCCCAGTTCCTTGCCCGCCTGCTCGAAGGCGGCCAGCACCTGCACCAGCTGTGCGCGGGTGTGCGCGGCCGACAGCTGCACGCGGACCCTGGCCTGGCCCATCGGCACGACCGGGTAGAAGAAACCCGTCACCAGCACGCCCAGTTCATACAGGCGGGCGGCGAATTTCTGCGCCACGGGGGCGTCGAACAGCATCACGGGAACGACAGGATGGGTGCCCGGCTTGATGGTAAAGCCGATGCGCTCGATCTCGCTGCGGAAGAAGGCCGTGTTGTCATGCAGGCGGTCGCGCAGTTCCGTCGACCTGGCCAGGCGCTCCAGCACCGACAGCGAAGCGCCGGCGATCGATGGCGCCAGCGTGTTGGAGAACAGGTAAGGACGCGATTTCTGGCGCAGGGTGTCGATGACTTCCTTGCGCGCCGAGGTAAAGCCGCCCATGGCGCCGCCCAGGGCCTTGCCCAGGGTGCCCGTGATGATGTCGATGCGGCCCATCACATTGTGGTGCTCGTGCGTGCCGCGGCCCGTCGCGCCCATGAAGCCGGAAGCGTGGCATTCGTCGATCATCACCAGCGCGCCGTACTTGTCGGCCAGGTCGCAGATCTTGTCGAGTTGCGCAATCGTGCCGTCCATCGAGAACACGCCGTCCGTGACGATGACTTTATGGCGCTTGCCGGCGGCAATGGCCGCCTGCAGCTGCACTTCCAGGTCGGCCATGTCGTTGTGGGCATAGCGGTAGCGGCCGGCCTTGCACAGGCGGATGCCGTCGATGATGGAAGCGTGGTTCAGCGCGTCGGAGATGATGGCGTCGTTTTCATCGAACAGCGGTTCGAACACGCCGCCGTTGGCGTCGAAGGCGGCCGCGTACAAAATCGTGTCTTCGGTGCCCAGGAAGGCGGAAATCGCCTGTTCCAGTTCTTTATGCACGGTTTGCGTGCCGCAGATAAAGCGCACGGACGACAGGCCGTAGCCGTATTTTTGCGTGGCGGCAATAGATGCTTCCTGCGTC
This sequence comes from Janthinobacterium sp. GW458P, assembly GCF_002127585.1. GTDB lineage: Bacteria > Pseudomonadota > Gammaproteobacteria > Burkholderiales > Burkholderiaceae_D > Janthinobacterium. The sequence goes on along the minus strand of NZ_NEGZ01000013.1, from coordinate 31,282 downwards.
TGCAGGTCGCCGGACAGGCCCAGGTAGTTATTCGCACACATATTGATCAGGGTACGGCCATCGTCGCACACCACTTCAGCGCCTTGGCGCGAGGCGATCACGCGCTCGGGCTTGTACAAGCCCTGCTGGCGCAGTTGATCGAGATTCTGTTGCAGACCGCTGAAAAAGGTGTTCTTCGCTTGCTCGCTCATGATATTCCTTGTGTCCCTGATGTAGGCATGTGGTGTGCGTGTGGTTTCAGCCGCCATAGGGAAAAAGCCGCCGCTTGACCGGTGCGCGCACAATGCTGTACCGTGAAGCGCTGTTTGAAGTCTACACGTTTCCGTGTTTTTCCTCAAAATCCACTATTTCGAACTGAAATTCAATATAGTGGATATTACCCAAGCCTTTTGAACTTTGCAAGCTACCTGCCGATGAAAACCAGCGTTTCGACCAATTCTCCCCCTGAAGTGGGTGCCACACTGCAACGGCTGCGCCTGGCGCGCGGCCTGACACTCGAGGATTTGTCGCGCATCGCGGGCGTGTCGAAGTCCATGCTGTCGCAGATCGAGCGCGAAAAAGCCAATCCCACCATCGCCATCACCTGGCGCCTGGCCAACGCCCTGGGCGTGCAGATCGGCGAATTGCTGTCGAGCGCCGAAAAAGCCGTGGAAACCATCCGCATCACGGATGCCCACGAAACCCCCACGCTGCCCGGCGACCACGCGGGCTACGTGCTGCGCATCCTGGGACCGATGGAGCTGGCCGGCAAATACGAATGGTATGAAGTGACCCTGGCGCCCGGTGGCGAACTGGCGTCGCAGCCGCACGATCCGGGCACCACCGAGCATTTGACGGTCATCCATGGCAACCTGGAACTGGAAGTGGGCACGGCGAAGAAAAAGGTCAAGAATGGCGGCACGGCGCGCTATCCGGCCGATTTGCCGCATATCATCCGCAATCTTGGAAAAACCGAGGGCAAGGCCCTGCTGGTGGTGATCCATCGCTAAGGCACGCCAGCAGTGCGCAATATGTCCATATGGCTATGCTAAGATTTTAGTATAGACAAGATTTCCAGGCCTGGATGTCTTCGCAGAGCGTCGCGGCACATCCCGGCTCGTCCCTGCGCCGCACTGCGCGCGGCATCCAGGCTTCCACTGTTTTTATGGAGCCCACGCGATGACCATTTCCGACAGCACCACCACCTTCCACAACAAGACAGTCGTCCAGTACGACCCGGACCTGCCCTTCGACGCCTCGCCCGGCATCGTCTACCGCCTGTCGCTCGAATACGACGACGAGCGCAAGATGGATGAACTGATCGCCGGCTTCCTCGCCAAGGCCGACAAGGGCGCGCTCGAAGCGCTGATCATCGGCATGTGGGGCGACCCGTACGAATCGGGCGCCGACGAGGTGATGGCCGCGCTGATCGCCCATGCCGCCGAACTGCCGAAGCTGCGCGCCCTGTTCATCGGCGACATGACGTACGAGGAATGCGAAATCTCGTGGATCGTGCAAGGCAGCTACAAGCCCCTGCTGGACGCCTTCCCGCTGCTGGAGGAATTGCGCATCCGCGGCGGCAATGAACTCGTCATCGAACCGTTCGCGCACCAGCACCTGCGCCGCTTTACCATCGAAGCGGGCGGCCTCGATCAAAAGATCGCCGAAGCGCTGGCGCAATCGAGCATGCCGCAGCTGGAACACCTGGAACTGTGGCTGGGCACGGACGACTATGGCTTCTCGGGCGATGTGGACCTGTACCGCAAGGTGCTGGCGCAGCTGACCGTGCCGACCTTGAAATATCTGGGCTTGCGCGACGCGGAAATCGCCGACGACCTGGCCGTCTGGCTGGCCGAGGAACCGCTGGTGGCGCAGCTCGACACGCTGGACCTGTCGCTGGGCACCATTGGCGACCTGGGCGCCGTGGCCGTGCTCAATCACACGCAGCTGGGCAAATTGCAGCGCCTGGACCTGTCGCACCACTACATTTCCGAGGAAAACCAGGCGAAACTGAAGGCGCTGCCCTTCGAAGTGGTGCTGGACGACCCGCAGGAAGCCGATGAAGACGACGGCGAAAGCTACCGCTACGTGGCCGTCGGAGAATAAGCGGATTCACCCTTTGCACACGCATCTCACCCTGCTGGCGACACAGGGCAGCAAGCGCGCGCGCCTGATGCAGGCGGCGCGCGCGCAACTGCGCCTGCCGCCGGCGCAGGTGCTCGAATGGCGCGACTGGCTGGCGCAGCCGGCGCTGCTGCATGAAGCCTTGCGCCAGCCTGGCCTGCTTAAGATCGAGCCGCCCGGCGACGATGCCGCCGCTCACCTGCTCTTGCTGCAGGCGGGCTGCCGGCTGCTGGGCCGCCCGGCCGCGCGCGCGCCCGAACACGGCGAACTGCTGGCCATGGATGCGTGGTTTGCCGGCTTTACTTCCGCCATGACTGCCCTGGCGGCGCAACTGCTTGAGCTGCCGCACACGCGCGTGCTCAATGCGCCGGCCGACATCAGCCGCATGACGGACAAGCTGGCCTGCCAGCGCCACCTGACTGCGCACGGCATCGCCATTCCCACCCTGCTCGGCCCCGTGCACGGCTACGAGCATCTGCAGGCGCTGCTGCACGAGCATGACCTGGACCGCGTCTATTTGAAACCGCGCTATGGCTCGTCCGCGTCCGGCGTCGTCGCCTACCGGCGCAACCGGGCCGGGCGCCAGCAAGCCACCACCTCGGCCGCCTTGCAGCATGGGGACGGCCAGACGCGCTTGTTCAATGTCAAGCGCATGGCGCGCTACGAAGCGCGGCACGACATCGCGGCCCTCGTCGACGCGCTGGCCGCGCAGGAGCTGTACGCGGAAGCGTGGCTGAACAAGCCCCGCTGCGGCGACAGCCATTACGACCTGCGCGTCGTGACCGTGGCGGGCCAGCCCGCGCACCGCGTGGCGCGCATCGGACAGCAGATGATGACGAATCTGCACCTCGACAACCGGCGCGGCGACGCGTCCGGCCTCTTGAACGCAGCCGACCTGGCCGCGCTGGAACAAACCGCCGCCCAGGCCGCGCGCGCCTTCCCTGCCAGCCATGTGACGGGCTACGACCTCGTCGTGCGCCACGGCCAGGCCCATGTGCTGGAGGCGAACGCCTTCGGCGACCTGCTGCCCGGCCTGCTCTGGCAAGGCATCGATACTTACACTGCGCAACTGGCCCATGCTTAAAGAAACACCGATCATCCCCGACATGCACGCCGTCGTCGGCAGCCACGACATCGTCTTCCTCACGCTCGACACCCTGCGCTATGACGTGGCGCAAGCGCTGTACGAGGCGGGCGAATTGCCCGTGCTGGGGCGCTTTTTAGCACCGGGCGGCTGGGAGCGCCGCCACTCGCCCGCCACGTTCACGTATGCGGCGCACCAGGCCTTCTTCGCGGGCTTCTTGCCCACGCCGGCCGCGCCGGGCCGCCATCCGCGCCTGTTCGCTTCAGCCTTCGCCGGCAGCGAGACGACGTCGCCGCACACCTACGCCTTCGAGCAGGCGGACCTGCCTGCCGCGCTGGCCGCGCGCGGCTACCGCACCATCTGCATTGGCGGCGTGGGCTTCTTTAACAAACAGACGGCGCTAGGCTCCGTGCTGCCGTCGCTGTTCCAGGAAAGCCACTGGAGCGCCGGCATGGGCGTGGCCGGCCGCCATTCGACGCAAAAACAGGTAGCGCTGGCCATAGCCCGCCTGGCGGACGGCGCGCAGCGCACCTTCCTGTTCATCAATGTCAGCGCGCTGCACACGCCGAACCGCGCCTACCTGCCCGGCTGCCGTGCCGACAACCTGGATAGCCATGCGGCCGCCCTGCGCTATGTGGACGGCGCACTGGCGCCCTTGTTTGCCGCCTGCGCCGCGCGCGCGCCCACGTTTGCCATCGTCTGCTCGGACCACGGCAGCGCCTACGGCGAAGACGGCTACCGGGGCCACCGGGTCGCCCACGACAGCGTGTGGAATATCCCGTATGCGCACTTTTTCATTCAACCAGATTCGACAGCCTCAAAACAGCCACCCCAGGAATCCCCACCGTGAACCCATCCGAACAACCGGGCACCCTGGCGCAGCGCATGCGCCACACGCCCTACCAGGCGTATTCCTATTCGTATCCGCACAAGGCGGCCTACCGCGCCCTGCCGCAGGCGGCGCCGCTGGCGCCCCTGTGGGCGCGGCAGGACCGCTCCGCCCTCTTCGCCTACATCCATATTCCGTTCTGCGAGATGCGCTGCGGCTTTTGCAATCTGTTCGCCATGGCACGCCCCGGCGCCGACATGGTCGAGCGCTACGTGCGGCAAGTGCTGGTGCAGATGCGCGCCCTTGATGGCGCGCTGGGCGAGCGGCGCTTCGCCCGCTTCGCGCTGGGCGGCGGCACGCCCACCTATCTGTCGCCGGCGCAGCTCGATGCTTTGCTGTGCGGCGCGCGCGACATCCTCGGCATTGACCTGCAACAAACGCCGGCCGGCATCGAGGCGTCGCCCGAGACCATCACGGCGGAACGCCTTGCCGTATGCCGCGCGCACGGCATCGACCGCGTCAGCCTGGGCATCCAGAGCTTTGCCGCCGGCGAGATGCGCGCGCTGGCCCGTCCGCAGCAGAACGCCACCGTCCAGCACGCCATCGGCCTGATACGCGCGGCCGGCTTTCCCACCCTGAACCTGGACCTGATCTACGGCATCGCGGGGCAAACCGTCGCCAGCCTGCTGGCCTCCATCGACAGCGCGCTGGCCTTCCGGCCCGAGGAAATCTATCTGTATCCGCTGTACGTGCGCGAGCAGACGGGTCTTGGAAAAGTGGCGCGCCGCCAGGGCGCGCAGTCGCTGTCCCCCATCATGCTGGCGCAGGACGGCGACAGCCGCCTGGCCCTGTACGCGGCCGCGCGCGACCATTTGCGCGCCCGGGGCTACGAGCAGGTGTCGATGCGCATGTTCCGCGCCCCCCATGCGCCGGAGCAGGACGGTCCGTCGTACTGCTGCCAGAATGACGGCATGGTGGGCCTGGGCGCAGGCGCCCGCTCGTACACGGCCAGCCTCCATTACTCCAGTGAGTACGCCGTGGCGCGCCTTGACACCATCAACATCATCGACAACTACCTGGCACTCGACGAGGCGCGCTTCGCCCAGGCCGAACACGGCTACGTGCTCGGTGGCGGAGAACAGCGCCGTCGCTACGTGATCCAGTCGCTGCTGACGCAGCCAGGCCTGGACCGCGACGCCTACGCGGCCCGCTTCGGCAGCCGCTGCGAAGCGGACTTGCCCCAGCTGGCCGAGCTGCACGCGCTGGAACTGGTGGAGGAAGACGGCCCGCTGCTGCGCCTGAATGACCGGGGCTACAGCTACGCCGACACCATCGGCCCGTGGCTGGCCTCCGAGACGGTGCGCGCGCTGATGGCCGAAGGCGGCCAGGCGTGCTGACGGCGCAAGCGCCAACGCTGTCGCTGCTGTACCGGGGCACGCTTTCGAGCTGCAACTACGCCTGCGGCTACTGCCCGTTCGCCAAGAAGCGCGACAGCCGCGCCGCGCTGGCCCGCGACGCGCGCGAGGTGGCGCGTTTTACCGGCTGGGTGGCGGCGCAAGCGCGCCCCATCGGCGTGCTGTTTACGCCCTGGGGCGAGGCGCTGGTGCGGCGCCACTACCGGAGCGCGATGCAGACACTGGCGGCGCTGCCCCACGTGCGCCAGGTGGCGCTGCAAACGAATCTGTCCGGCCCATTGAACTGGCTGGAGAGCATGGACGGCCTGGAAAAGGTCGGCCTGTGGTGCACCTACCACCCGGACCAGACGACCTTGGCCCGCTTTCTCGACCGCTGCGCGAAGCTCGATGCCATGGGCGTGCGCTATTCCGTCGGCGTGGTGGCCATGAACGAACACCTGGACGCCATCGGCGCCCTGCGCGCGGCCTTGCCGGCCCACGTCTACCTGTGGCTGAACGCCTACGACCGCCGCGGCCCCGGCTATTACAGTGGGGAAGATCTGGCCTGGCTCGACGCCGTCGACCCGTGGTTCGCGCAAAACCGCCGCCCTTCGCCCTCGCGCAACAAACCGTGCCTGGCGGGCGAAGCGTCGCTGTCCGTCGATGGCGATGGCGAACTGGCGCGCTGCCACTTCGTGCCCGAGCGGCTGGGGAATTTATATGCGGATGACCTGGCCGACATGCTGCAGGAACGCGCCTGCCCGCGCTTCAAGTGCGACTGCTATATCGGCTATGCGCAGCGCAAAGATTTGCCGTTCCAGACGGTGTTTGGGGAGGGGGTATTGGCGAGAATTGCGCCGTTGCCGTGACCTGGCCCGCCCCAAAATGGCCATCAACTCGACCTTTAAACTTTAAAATATCGCTCAATTGCTTGGAACGGGAATAAACGTTCCTATGTATACATAGGGCGCCAAGTCAAATACCTTTGCCAGTTCAGCTGCATCATATACATTAATACCCGGTGTAGCTGACAATGCAGATGTGACCATCGCAAGACGCCAAGATGAATTGGACTGCAGCCCCTTTCTATGCTCATTTCTGGTAAGAAAGAACTGGGGCGAAGGACCGGCTGTCCCTTTGACCTCCACATGCAGATTCAACTTCCCCTTTGTAAAAGCGAAATCGTAACCACAAGGCAAGTGCGTGACGCGTTTGCATGTAAATCCCCGTTTCGCATAATATTCGATAACGACACGCTCCGCCGCCATCTCAACTTTTTTCCGATGTTCAGCTGTACCAAAACCTTTCAAGGGATCAGCAGCATCAAGCTCGGGATTGGGCAACTTTTCATCGTCAGGATTTTTGACCGCAAACGGAGCCAACTCCTTTATTCTGCTTTCGAGGAGATGAAGAACACGTTTCTTGCTTTCATTCGTATCGACGTCTGGCCCCGCCAAAAAAGAATATTTCCCCTGCCTTACGGTAGGATCAGAGAATGGCCTAGTTCGGTATTCTGGCGGAACAATATGCACGTTCTTACTGCTTATGCAATATGACCAATCGTAGCCTGGGCTTCCGGATTCACCGCGCTGGCTCATGACACCGGCAGGCGGTGCCAGCCATTCCCCATGTAATGTAGCATTCTCATACCAACCGACGATATGGATACCCTTATGTTTCGGATTTTTCGCCAGACAAATAACGGTCCAACCATCTGGATCATTATTTGAGGGGGTATATAGCTTATTTTGTGGCGGAACATAGCAGTAAAATCTTCCGTCGGGACCAGGATTAAAATTAAAAGCTTCATGTCCCGGCCCTCTTATCTTGCTATTTTTTTTGCCTTTTAGCCAACTAAAATTTCCATCAACTGGCTCGCCTCGATAATAGTCGGACCAACCAAATTTCACCCACAAAACTTTTTTCATTATTAAAATCACCCGTTAATTTTAAATTACTCATAAATTAACTCAATCATACTTTATTTATTTTAGAAACATCATCTCAGCAAGGAAATTATTGAAAGTAGAATAAAAAAAACGCGGGCCAACTGCGCCCGCGCTCTTTACCTTACAGCAAGTACAGCATTACTGCACCGATTTACTGCGCCGCCACCTTGGCCGGCTCAGCCGCCGTCACCGGCGCCATCTTCAGCGAACGGCTGAGGAAGCCCCAGCGGTCGGCCACTTCTTCGATCTGCTTGGTCGTCGGCTTGCCGGCGCCGTGGCCGGCTTTGCTGTCGATGCGAATCAGCACGGGTGCCGCGCCGCCTTGCGCTGCCTGGGCGGCGGCGGCGAACTTGAAGCTGTGGGCAGGCACGACGCGGTCGTCATGGTCGGCCGTCGTGATCATGGTGGCCGGATAGCAGCCGCCCGCCTTCAGGTTGTGCAGCGGCGAGTATTTCACCAGCGCCTTGAACTGTTCGGCATCGTCCGACGAACCATAGTCAGGCACCCAGCCCCAGCCCACGGTGAACTTGTGGAAACGCAACATGTCGAGCACGCCCACCTGCGGGATGGCCGCGGCGAACAGGTCCGGACGCTGCGTCATGGCCGCACCGACCAGCAGGCCGCCGTTGCTGCCGCCGCCGATCGCCAGCTTCGATGGCGAGGTGACCTTGTTGTCTACCAGCCATTGCGCCGCGCCGATGAAATCGTCGAAGACGTTTTGCTTGTTCAGCTTGGTGCCAGCCTGATGCCAGGCTTCGCCGTATTCTCCGCCGCCGCGCAGGTTGGCCATCACGTAGACGCCGCCCATTTCCACCCAGGCAAGATTTGCCACGGAGAAGCTCGGCGTCAGCGACACGTTGAAGCCGCCATAGCCGTACAGATAGGTCGGGTTGGAGCCGTCGAGCTTCATGCCTTTTTTCGAGACGATGAACATCGGCACCTTGGTACCGTCGCGGCTGGTGAAGAATTGCTGGCGCGTTTCAAAGGCGTTCGGGTCGAAATCGACCTTCGGCTGGCGGTACACGCTGCTCTTGCCCGATTTCATGTCGTAGCGGTAGATGGTCGCCGGCGTCGTGAAGCTGGTGAACGAGTAAAACGTTTCCGTGTCGCCACGCTTGCCCGCGAAACCACCGGCCGAACCGATGCCCGGCAAGGCCACTTCGCGCACCAGCTTGCCATTCAGGTCGACGATCTTGATTTGCGTTTGCGCATCCTTCAAGTAATCGAGCACCAGCTGGTTGTTGATCAGGTTGACGGCAACCAGGGTTTCCGCCGCCTGCGGCACGATTTCCTTCCAGTCGGCGGGCGCAGGTTTGCGCGTATCGATGGCGATCACGCGCGATTTCGGCGCCTTGTTGTCCGTCTTGAAGAAGAACACGGGGCCGTCATTGTCGATGAACGAGTACGATGCGTCGAACGCTTCCAGCAAGCCGACGACCTTGGCGTTCTTCTGGCGCAAGTCCTTGTAGAAGATGCGGTTCTTGCGTTCCGTGCCCTGCGTGGCCGTGATGATCAGGTAATTGCCGTCATCGCTGACGGTGCTGCCGCCAAACGCCCATTCCTTCTGGTCGGGACGGTCGAAGACGAGCACGTCATCGCTTTGCGGCGTGCCGATCTTGTGGAAATACAATTTCTGGAAGTAATTAATATCGGCCAGCTTGGTGGCTTCGTTCGGCGCGTCATAGCGGCTGTAGAAGAAACCGGTGTTGTCCTTGGTCCACGAGGCGCCCGAGAACTTGGCCCACTTGATGTGGTCCGTCAAATCCTTGCCCGATTCGATGTCGCGCACTTTCCACTCGTTCCAGTCGGAACCGGAGGCGGACGTGGCGTAGGCCAGGTATTTGCCGTTCGGGCTGATCGAGGTGCCGGCCAGCGCCACCGTGCCGTCGGTGGACAGGGTGTTCGGGTCCAGCAGCAAACGGGGCTCGTCCGTCAGCTTTTTCACCGTGTACAGCACGGCCTGGTTCTGCAAGCCGTCGTTGCGGCTGTAGAAATAGCGGCCGCCCTGCTTCGTTGGCGTAGAGAAACGCTCATAGTTCCACAGCCGGGTCAGGCGCTGCTTGATCGCCGCGCGCTCGGGGATGGTGCCCAGGTACGATTGCGTCAGCTTGTTTTGCGCCGCCACCCACTCGCCCGTCTCGGCGCTGTTGGCGTCTTCCAGCCAGCGGTAAGGGTCGGCGATGGTGGTGCCGAAGTAGCTGTCTTGCTGGTCGACTTTTTTGCTCACAGGATAAGTCACGGGAGCGCCGTCGCCGGCCGGGCAGGATTGCGCCATGGCATTGCCACCGAAAGCGGCCAGCATGCTGAATATGAGGGTTGCACTACGTAATTGCATGGGTTGTTTGTCTCATTGTTGGATGTCGAGGAAAGCAGGCGGCTCTGCCAGACGCCGCGGCTGCCCATGTTGACTTTCGCCAAGAGAAATCATAGCGCGGATTGGCACTTTTAAAACACAGTTATCCGGCACAATTGCCATCTTTTATTTGGGTGATGCACGGACTAGACCGTGATAAATCGCGTTTTTGGCCGCTATCGGCAAACTGCGGACGATTGGCGGACAGGCAAGAAACATTGTCAAAAGCAAATACATTTCATCAAGCTGTCATATTTCATCTTTATTATCGGCAACATGTTCATGGCCCGTCCAGCGGCCATGCCCCCACGTCCTCCTATGCACACTCTCGCCCTCCCCACCGCCCCCGCCGCGCCGGCCGCCGCGCCGCCATCGAATGTGGCTTACCTGAAACCGCCCGCCGCCACGGGCATCGAGGGAACGGACGCGCTGCACGAGATCCTGGCCGAACGCAAGCTGAGCGCCCTGTTCCAGCCCATCATCCACATGCACAGCGGGGAAATCATCGGTTACGAAGGCTTGATACGGGGGCCGTCCGACAGTCCCCTGCATGCGCCGATGAATCTGTTCAAGGTGGCGCGCGCACACGACCTGACCCTGGAAGTGGAACACCTGTGCCGCCAGGTGGTGCTCGAGCGCTTTGCTGAACTGCAACTACCAGGAAAACTATTCCTCAACGTCAGCCCGGAATGTTTGTTGCTGCGCAATGCGCGCCATGGCGAAACCCTCGAATATATCGAGCACATCGGCATCAACCCGGACCGCGTCATCATCGAACTGACGGAAAACCAGCCCACGTATGACTACGAGCTGATGCGCGAAGCAGTGCTGCACTACCGCAACATGGGCTTCCAGATCGCCATCGACGACCTGGGCGAAGGTTTTTCCAGCCTGCGCCTGTGGTCGGAACTGCGGCCTGAGTACGTCAAGATCGACATGCATTTCATCCAGGGCATCAACAACGACCCCGTGAAGCTGCAATTCGTGCGCTCGATCCAGGAAATCGCGGAAAAATCGGGCACGCTGGTGATCGCCGAAGGCATCGAGGCGCAGACGGAATTGCTGGTGCTGCGCGACCTGGGCGTGGCCTTCGGCCAGGGCTATCACCTGGGACGGCCGAACATGGTGCCGGCGCGCGCGCTGCCGGCCGAAGTGGTGCAGGCGCTGGGGCGCAACGGCGTGGCCGTGTATCCGCAGCGCAGCAGCCTGGAAAAGAACGGCGCCACCATCCGCAAGCTGCTGAACAAGGTGGCGGCCGTCTCGCCGGACAGGAACAATAACGAGGTGTACGACATTTTCCTGAAGGAACCGAAGCTGATGATCATTCCCGTCGTCGACGACGGCGTGCCGCTGGGTCTGATCAGCCGCTTCGAAATGATCGATCACTTCGCCCGCCCCTACCAGCGCGAACTGTACGGCAGGAAATCGTGCAGCCTGTTCATGGACGCCAATCCCCTGATCGCCGACCACGAGACGAGCTTGCAGGAACTCAGCTACACCATGGTGCAGTCCGACGCCCACCACCTGTTCAACGGCTTCATCATCACCGAACATGGCCGCTACCTGGGCATGGGCACGGGACACGACCTGATGCGCGAAATCACGCAGATGCAGATCAACGCGGCCCGCTACGCCAACCCGCTGACGCAGCTGCCCGGCAACGTGCCCATCAACGAGCACATCGACCGCTTATTGCACAGCGGCAGCCGCTTCTGGGTCTGCTATTGCGACCTCGACCACTTCAAGCCCTTCAACGACGTGTACGGCTACCGCAAGGGCGACGACGTGATCCAGCTGACGGGAGAAATCCTCAGCGGCCATTGCGACCCCAACCGCGACTTCATCGGCCACATCGGCGGCGACGATTTCATGATCCTGTTCCAGAGCGAGGACTGGGAAGCGCGCTGCCAGGCCATGCTGGAGCGCTTTGCCGCCGCCATCCTCGCCTATTACAGCACGGGCGACTGCGAACGGGGCGGCTACATCAGCGAAGACCGGCAGGGCAAGAAAGTGTTTTATTCACTGATCAGCCTGTCGCTGGGCGTGATCAAGGTCGAGGCGCACCAGTACTACACGCACCACCAGATCGCCACGCAGGCGGCGGAAGCGAAGAAACAGGCAAAGAAAATCCACGGCAACAGCCTGTTCCTGGACCGGCGCCAGGGCCGGTAGCCGGCGGCGGAACGGGGATCAGATGCGCACGAGGCCGGCAAATGCATTGCGGCTGCGCGCATCGGGCAGGAATGCCAGGCTGATGCGCGCGCCGTCGCGCCGCGCCAGTATCCGGTAGCCGCCCGGGGGCAAGTCCATGAACAGGCCGCTACAGGCCGCGTCCGGCTCCAGGCCGCCGCCCGTGACGTCCTCGCCGGCGCCGATGAAGACGCGGCCCGAGACGACGGCGAGATGCACGCTCGCCTGCGGATCGGCCAGTCCGGCCAGCACCTCCAGCGCATACGCGCCGTCGCCGCCCAGATTGAAAAACGCCGCCTGGCCGGCGTTGACGGCCGCCAGTTCCGCGCAGGGGAGGCTCCACCAGTCGCAGTCATCGTCGAGCTTGTGGCGCAGGCCGGCAGGATCGAATACGCACAGGGTGGCCGTATCGGTAAAGAAAGTGAAGGCGACAGGCGCCATGGCCGGCATCAGTCCTGCCGCGGCGCCGGCCCCAGCAGCGGCTGGCTGGCCACGTACGCGGCGCTGGCTCCCGCATCCCACGGAAAATGGCCGTCGCGCGACGGCCAGACGATCTGGTACAAGGTAAAATCATTGCCCTGGTAATACCAGCGCGCATAGCCGACCCAGTCGCGGTAGCGCGCCTCGGGCACGCGCACGAACGCGCATGGGTGGCCCTCGAGCAGGGCGCCCGTGGTCTGCGTAAAATCCGCGATGGCGCCGCTGCGCGCGGCGTCGAGCGCCACGTCGACGATCTGCTGGGCCGTCGCCTGCGGCAAGCCCATGATGAGGAATTCGGGCAGGCCGAAGCTGTGGCAAGCGCCTATCGTGAACGTGTAGCCGGGCCCTTCTTCGTCGCCGCCGATATGTACGCAATGCCAGCCATATGTAGCGATGTCATCGATGACCTTTTGTTCAGATGCATCTTCGCCTGCCTGCCTCACCATGCTCCACCTTTCATTGTGCCGTCTCATGCTCCATGCCCCGTCGATGGGCATTCTGAACGGCAATTATCGCATGGGTGCCGCAGCGCCGCATCAGGCGCGCGGCGGGTGCGCCTGGCGCCATTGCCGCGCCAGTTCCTGCGCCTCGTGCAGGGCATCGGGCGCCAGCCTGCCGGCCGTGGCGTCCCTGGCGCCGCCCGCCGTGCCGTCGCCGCCGTCGGCCGACAGCGCCAGCCACATGTAGGCGCGCACGGCATCCTTGTCCACGCCACGGCCGCCGTTGTACATGCCGCCCAGGTTGTACTGGGCCAGCGCATGGCCCTGCTCGGCCGCGCGCGCGTACCAGTGCACGGCCAGGCCGTCGTCCTGCGGCACGCCATGGCCGTTCGCGTACATCACGCCCAGGTTATTCTGCGCGCTGGCGTCGCCTTGCTCGGCGGCCGTGCGGTACCAGCGCACGGCGCAGGCCTCGTCGCGGCTCACGCCCTGGCCGTTGGCGTACATCACGCCCAGGTTGAACTGGGCGTTCGACGCGCCCTGGGCGGCGGCCCGGGCGTACCATTCGAGCGCCTGGTGCAAGTCGCGGGCGATGCCGCGTCCGCCCGCGTACATGCCGCCCAGATTGTATTGCGCCATGCAATGGCCCTGCAGGGCGGCGCGGCGGTACCAGGCGACGGCGCGCGCCTCGTCCTTGTCCACGCCCTGGCCCCGCGCCAGCATCACGCCCAGGTTGAACTGGGCGTCGGCATCGTCCTGCTCGGCCGCGCGCTGCAGCCAGGCAAAGGCGCGCAGCTGGTCGGGCGCCACGCCCCGGCCTTCCGCATACGCGACGCCCAGTTGCCGCTGCGCCACCGCCAGGCCTTGCGCGGCCGCCTGGCGGAACCAGGCGACGGCCTGCGCATCGCTTTGCGCCACGCCCTGGCCCCGCTTGTAGACGAGGCCCAGGTTCAGCTGCGCCTGGGCGTCGCCCTGCAGGGCCGCCTTGCGGAACCAGGCCAGGGCCAGCGCATCGTTTTTTTTCGCGCCCAGGCCCTGCGCATAGGCTTCGCCCAGCAGCGACTGCGCGCTGGCCACGCCCTGTTCGGAAGCGCGGTAAAACCACGCCAGGGCCAGCTCGTCGCTTTGCAGCACGCCGCGCCCCTTGCGGTACATCTGCCCCAGGTTTTGCTGCGCCGAGGCATCACCCTGGGCCGCCGCGCGGCGGAACCACAGCACGGCCTCGTCGTCGCTCTGCGCCACGCCGCGCCCGTGGTAATACAGGGCGCCCAGGTGATTCTGCGCGAAGGCCAGCCCCTGCAGCGCCGCCAGGCGCAGCCAGACGAAGGCGCGCGCGTCGTCATGCGGCACGCCCTCGCCCTTCTTGTACATCAGCCCCAGGTTGAACTGGGCATAGGGATTGCCCTGCTCGGCCGCCGTGCGAAACCAGATATATGCCTGATGGCTATCTCTGGCAGTATGGTGCTTGTCCATGTGCGCCCCCATCCACATTGCGCTTGCCGGCAGCACGCGCAAAACGGCGGCCCGGGGCGGCGAAATCGTGTGTTGCTTAAATTGTAAATTCGATGGGCGCGAAGGACTTGAGCGAACTCAAAAGAAATAACAAAATTATATCAATTTGATGAGTCCGCTTGGGGGGCATGGGATAGTGCACGCCGGAACCGGCGCGCGGCGGCCACTATCGGCGCGACGGGTGCTTTTGCAGGAATTGCGGCACTTTCGCCGCCGCCAGCTTGTTCAGCGACACGAGCAGGTCGGCGTCGAGGTCGGCGATGCCGTAGTTGCTGCGCAGGTGGCGGCCGATATGAATCAGCACTTGCGCCGCCACTTCCGCATCGGACTCGGCCCTGTGGGCGGCGCTCCTGAAGGCGATGCCCAGCTGGCCAGACAGCAAGCCCAGCTTGTAGCTGGACAGGCCGGGAAACACGCGGCGCGACAGTTTCAAGGAACACACGAGCGACGCGTGCGCCGGCGTCAGGTTCAGCCTGGCGCTTTCCGCGCGCAGGAATTTTTCATCGAAGCTGGCATTGTGCGCCGACAAGGCGTCGCTGCCTATAAAGTCGAGCAACTGCGGCACGACTTCGGCCACGGGCGGCGCCTGGTCCACCATGGCCTGGGTGATGCCCGTCAAGCCCGTGATGAACGAGGGAATACGCGCATTGCAGTTGATCAGGGTCACATAGCGGTCCGTGATCTGCCCGCCCTCGATGCGCAGCGCCGCCACTTCCGTGATGCGGTCGCCCATGTCGGGAGACAGGCCGGTCGTCTCGAAGTCGATCATGACGATCGGTTTGTCAAATACATGCATGGGGCGCTCTTTCATGGGTGCAACAGTGGAGGTATCGATACCATGCGCAGGGCAAGGCGCGGCTACGCCGCCATGCACATTTTATCAGCCGAACTTGCGCACGGCGTCCAGCGCCAGGCCCGCGCCGATGCTGCCGAACAAATCGCCTTCGACCTTGCGCGCGGCCGGCACCAGGGCGGCGATCTTTTCGCGCAGCAAGCGCACGCCGGAAGAGCCGCCCGTGAAGAACACGGTGTCGACGGCTTCGGGCGCCACGCCCGCGTCGCGCAGCAGGCGCAGCACGGTTTCTTCCACGGAACCGCACAGGTGGCCGATGGCGTCGTCGAATTGCGCGCGTTTGAGCAGCAGGCTTTGCGCGGGCGACAAACGGTCCAGCTCCAGCTGCACTTCGGCCGCGTCGGACAGGGCAATCTTGCCCTCTTCCACCTTCATGGCCAGCCAGTGGCCGGCCCGCTCGTCGATCAGCGTTTGCAGCCGCTTCACTTTGTCCTGTTCGCGCGCATCGCGGCATACGTCGGCCAGCTGCACCCAGATTTTCTTGGTATAGGCCAGGTTGATCGTATGCCAGGTGGCCAGGTTGAAATAATAGCTGGACGGCACTTCGCTATTGTTGTGCAGGCGGCTGCCATAGCCGAGCAAAGGCATGACGGAAGACAGGCTCAGGTATTTATCGAAGTCCGTGCCGCCGATGTGCACGCCGCCCGTGGCGAGGATGTCGTCGCGGCGCTCGGCCTTCTTCGCCCGCTCGGGCGACAGGCGCACGAGCGAAAAGTCGGACGTGCCGCCGCCGATGTCGGCGATCAGCACCAGCTCTTCCCTGTCGATTTGCGACTCGTAGTCGAAGGCGGCGGCGATCGGCTCGAACTGGAAAGCGACGTCCTTGAAGCCGACGGAACGGGCCACTTCGGCCAGCGTGTCCTGCGCCAGCTGGTCGGCCTGCGCATTGTCGTCGATAAAGAAGACGGGACGGCCGAACACGGCCGAGGTGAATTCGCGGCCGGCGGACTGCTCGGCGCGGCGCTTGACTTCGCCGATGAATTGCGACAGCAGCAGGCGGAACGGCAGCGCGCGGCCGCCCACTTCCGTCTGGCCATCGATGAGACTGGTGCCCAGCAAGCTTTTCAGCGAGCGCATCAAGCGCCCCTCGTAGCCGGCCAGATAGCCGGCCAGCGCCGCGCGGCCAAAACTGACTTCCTCGTCTTCCGCATTGAAGAAGACGACGGACGGTAAGGTCGTCTTGCCATCTTCCAGGCCAAGCATGGTGCTCTGCCCGGGACGCGCCCAGCCTACCGTGGAATTTGACGTGCCGAAATCGACGCCGCAAGCATTGGCCATGTCGACCCTTCCCTGAATAAAGGGGCGTTATGTTATCAGAATGGGCGCCATTGCACCAGAAAAATACTTGCGCCGCTAACCAGACAACAAACTTGCTCTGCATCAAGTACCCGCCGCGCGCAAAAGCTACTCTTGGGAGTGATGCCATGCAACTCGGCAAACTCCCGGAGATCCGTCGTGCCCCTCGCCCCCTTGCGCCGCCTGCTCCCTGACCTGCACCTGACGCCGGCCGTGGGCCAGGACGCCGGCGGCGCGGACGTGCTGCCCGAGATCGCCACGCTGGCCTGCCAGGCCATCGACGCGCGCTACGACAAGGCGGGCGTGGCGCAGTCCGGCAGCGCCAGCCTGTCCACCACGCGCGGCAGCCTGTTCGGCGACAGCGCCTGCAGCCAGGCCCTGCCCGCCAGCTTGATCTTTAACAATGGCAATTTGCCGCGCAGCTATATCCAGTCCGCCAACACGGGCGTGGCCACCGTCACGGCGGCCGTGGCGGGCGGCCCCTCGGCGCAGACGCGGCTGGAATTCGTCGCGCCCCTGAGCGGCGCCAGCAAGCTGGCCGTGCAGGCGGAACCGGCCGTGCTGCGCGCCAATGGCGCGGGTACCGCCGACAACGCCAGCACCAGCATGAGCACCATCGGCGCCGTGGTGCGCGACGGCCCGGCAAACAACCTCGTCAAGAATGCGCCCGTCGTATTTAGCATCTTGAGCGACCCCAGCGGCAGCTACCTGCGGCAGGCGGGGGCCGTGCCGACGGGCAGCGACGGCCTGGCGCGCGCCAGCTACGTGGCGGGCCCGGCCGACAGCGGCAGGGACGGCGTACTGCTCCAGGCGCGCATCGAGGGCGCCACGCAGGCGGCGGCCACGGCCCTCGTGCGCCTGACGGTGGCGCGCCAGGCCCTGTCGATCAGGCTGGGGACTGGCAATCAGGTGCGCGAATACTCGGCCAGCGTGCTGCAGCAGGAGTTTTCCGTGTTCATCTCCGACAGCGCCGGCAACGCCGTCCCCGGCGTCGCCGTCACGGCCGCCGCCTGGCCCAGCCGCTATGCCAAGGGATATTATGTGTGGCAGCCGGACAAGCCCGAATTCCCCGACACGGGCGTGTGGCGCCTGGCCCTGCCCCACTACAGCTGCGCCAACGAAGACGTGCTGCGCAACGGCATCTACGACGCCGCCTACGACAGCAATGGCAACGGCGTGCTGGACCCGGGCATACCACTGACCGTCAGCGCCAGCGGCGTAAGCGATGCCCTGGGCATGGCCACCGTCACCGTCAGCTATCCCCGTAACTATGGTTCCTGGGTGCAAGTGGCACTGACCGTGCGGGCCACGGTGAGCGGCACGGAAGCGAGCGCCACGGCGGCCCTGCCGCTGGCCACGCTGGCCAAGGACTTCAGCGAACGCCGCGTGCCGCCGCCGGGGCGCGACAGCCCCTACGGCAGCGGCCCCTGCGACAGCGCCGATTGAACGGGGAATCGGGCTGGGGCCGCGGCATGCATACCACTTGCCATTAAATCAAATTTTTTGCAACATGGATAAGAAAACAGTCTTGCCATATGGCAATCTTTTACGCTATGCTCATTTCTCCCCGCCCGGGCCGCCACAAGCGGCCGGGCCTGCAGGAATACTTTGAGACAGGTTGCTTGCCAGACCAATATGCGAAAAAAGAATACTGTAGCCCGGACGCCCGGCACCATCCCCGCCACCCGCGTCCCGCCCAGCGCCGGAAGGCGCGTGACCTCGTATGACGTGGCCCTGCTGGCCGGCGTGTCGCAGTCGGCCGTGTCGCGCTGCTTCAAGCCCGGCGCCAGCATTTCGCCGGCCACCCACGCCAAGGTCATGCAGGCGGCCATCCGCCTCGACTACATCCCCAACGCGGCCGCGCGCAGCCTGATCACGCGGCGCTCGAACCTGGTAGCCGTCATCATTTCCAACCTGGCCAATCTGTATTATCCGCAAGTGCTGTCCGACCTGAGCCAGCAGATCGCCCGCCAGGGCAAGCGTTTGCTGCTGTTTACGCTGGAGCGCGAGGCGGACGTCGGCAGGATACTCGGCGATGTGTGGCAATACCAGGTGGACGGCGCCATCGTGGCCGCCGGCCTGTCCGACGAGCAGATGGCCGAGTTCGCCCGCCGCGACGTGCCGCTGGTGCTGTTCAACCGCAGTCCCCGCGAGCACGCCGTGCACGCCGTGCTGTGCGACCAGGCGGAAGCGGCGCGCCTGCTCGTGTCGCGCCTGGCCGAGGCCGGCCACCGCCAGTTCGCCGTCATCGACGGCCCCGGCGACTCGGCCGTTGCCCAGGAGCGCAAGGCGGGCGTGCTGGACCGGCTGTTCACGCTGGGCTTGCCCGCCCCCATCGTCGTCAGCGGCAATTATGATTACGCCAGCGGCGGGCGCGGCTTGCGCAAGGTCATCGACCGCCTGGGCCGCGTGCCGGACGCCGTCATCTGCGGCAACGACATCATGGCCATCGGCTGCCTGGACACGGCGCGCCACCAGATGGGCATCCAGGTGCCGCTGCAGATGTCCGTGGCCGGCTTCGACGCGCTGGAAGCGTCGGGCTGGCTCAGCTACGACATCACCACCCTGCGCCAGCCCGTGCAGAAGATGGCCGCGGACGCCGTCGCCATGCTGGGAGAGTTGATGGAACGGCGCGGCGGCAGCGCCGAGCGGCGCCGCTACTGCTCGTATCTGGTCGAGGGGAGCACGGCAAGGCTGACCTGCGAACCAGCATACATGGCGCAGCGCCTGGGCATGATGGCCGCCGCCTGAAAAACGCCCGTGGCGTTGTTGCCGGGCTTACTCTTGTCCTGCGCCGTACTCGCGGACTGTCTTCCGGGCGGCGCCTGGCCCCGGGCGTTGTGCAGACGTTCCTTCTTCGCATGCAAGATACAAAAAAACATAATCCGCATAAAAAAACCTCGCATCGCTGCGAGGTTTTTTGAGTTCTGCGGCAATGAGTATCAACCGAAGATCTTGCCCTTGAGCATATTCAAGCCCTGGCTGACGAGGTCATTGCCTTCCGGTACCTGACCGTTCGGCGTCAGCTTGTCGATCAGCTGCGGCAGCAGGGCCGCCAGGCCGCCCGAGGCCGCGTCCGGGGCGACGCCCGCTTTTGCGGCGATCTCGGTGATCGTGTCGGCGCCCAGCGCATCCTTGATCTGCTCGCCGGAGACGGGCGCGTTCGCGCCGGTGCCGATCCAGCTGGCCACCTGGTCGCCGAGTCCGCTTTCCTGGAATTTCTGCAGCAGGCCGGGCAAGCCGCCATGCTGGTTGACCAGGTCCATCACGCTGGCCATCAGTCCCGACGGGGCTTCCCCCTCCGCGCCCTTGTTGCCCAAAGCGCTCATTGCCTGTCCTGCAAGTTGGTCTAGCAAACTCATCGTAATCTCCTGAACGCTGTCATTTAGTGCCGCGCGCAGCGGCGTCCGGTTTGGCCGGCGACAATTCGCCGACACGGGCAATAATTATACTATGAATAATTATAATGCCATATTTACAATTTGACGGGCGACTCAAAAACAGGCTCGGCAGCAGCCTCCCACCTCCATCATATTTAGTTCGATACAACATGCAAGCGGAAATTGACGATTTGCAAAACCGTGTAGAATAAATTTTCCTACTTACTGAGGAGTATCAATACATGAACATCAATAAAGCGGTAGACAAGGCCTACGAAAAAAAGACGTTCAAGGAAATCGCCGATGCGCCTGTCGATGCGCTGCAAGGCGTGAGCGAGAAGGATGCGGAGCTCCTCAAGCAGGCATTCAATATCAAGACCGTGCGCGACCTGGCCAACCTGAAATACTCGAAGTGGGCGCGCGCCATCGTCACCCTGGCCGATACGGAAGAATAAGAGCGGCCTTGCCCCAGGCCGGCCCGCCAGCGCAGCCCGCCCTTGCCGGCGGGCTTTTTCATGTGGCGGCCACGACGGCGGACAAGCCCGTCTCCACGCCGCGCTCCGCCTGACGCCGCCGCGGCCCGCTGGGGCGGCAAGGCCCAGCCAGGGATCGCGCAATGGCGGCGAAGGTGCGCACGCCCACAGTCGGCGCCGGCGCCCGCGCGTAGACTGGGCGCATTGCCACCATCAGGATGACGCCATGCCGCACGCGCCGCAACAGCACAAGCAACGATACGAGCCGCGATGCAAGCCACAAGGCGAAGCACCGGACGCGCAGCGGCGCGAGGATGAAGGCGACCTGTCCGACCTGCTCAGCGAACTGCGCATCCTCTTGCCCGGCGCGCAGACGCTGACGGCCTTTCTCTTCCTGCTGCCCTTCAATGGCGGCTTCGCGAAGATCGTGCAGGCGGAAAAGATCGTCTTCCTGGCCACCTTCTTCTTTTCCATGGCCAGCCTGGTGCTGCTCAGCGCGCCCGCCATCCAGCACCGCGTCATGCGTCCCCTGCAAGACCGCGAACGCTTCAAGCGCACGGCCGACCGCATCATGATGTGCGGCGCCTTTTGCCTGGCGCTGGCGTTCATCCTCGGCACCAACCTGGTGATTTCCGAGGTTTTCGGCCACATCGCCGGCATCGTCGCCTGCACGCTGATGGGCTCGCTGACCATCGGCCTGTGGTGGTGGCTGCCCCTGCGCCTGAAGCGCGCGCGAAAAATCTAGACGGCCACGCCCCCTGCTCCGGCAAGGTAGAGGGAAAAATCCGCGTCAGCGGACGCAAATTCACCTGCGCCAGGCCGGCCGCAGCGGCGTGCGTTAGCTGGACCTCGGCAGCGCGCGCACGACGACGCCGGCCGGCGCGTGCTGGCGCACGGGTCACCTGGTCGGACCGCTGCACGCCGGTTTGCGTGCGCGAGCAGGAAGTCACGGCGCGGCTCCACGGCATCTGGGTGACGGGATTGAAAGCGCTGCGGCACGCGCTGGCAAATTAAGAGCATTTCCGCCACAGCCGGGTTTTCTTCGCCGGCCCCGTGGCGGAATCGCATACATTCCGTGTTATCGTTAACAACAAGAGCAAGCGCAGGCGTGTGCAGTGCAGCATATTTTGGCCGCCGCCCGGCAGCACTTGCCCGAATCTTTTACAATATTGTCTGTGGGCAGCTTTTCCAGCCCGAAAAGCGGGGCGGTTTCCTACTCCTTGCCTTTCTTCACTTCGCATCCGGTGGCGCATTGCCACCCCTGCGGCTGAGCCACAGCACGCAACTTCACCAGTTTTATCCTTACCCTGCCAATAAGAACATGCACGCCTCTGTAGATCCATTGATTCCGCGCGTCACCGCGCCTTTTGGCGCCGGATACGCCGACCTGGCCCTGGCCATCGGCGGCCTCGCCATCGGCACGGGCGAATTCGCCTCCATGAGCATCCTGCCCGTCGTGGCCGACGACCTGGGCACGACCTTGCCCCAGATGAGCCACATGATCAGCGCCTATGCGCTGGGCGTGGTCATCGGCGCGCCATTAATCACCATCTTCCTGGCGCGCATGCCGCGCCGGCTGATGCTGATCTGCCTGATGCTGATGTTCGCTGGCGGCAACTTGCTCAGCGCCATCGCCCCCAATTACGGTTTGCTGGTCGTGGCCCGCTTCGTGGCCGGCATCCCGCATGGCGCGTATTTCGGCGTGGCAGCCCTGGTGGCGGCCGCCCTGGCCGAACCGGACCGGCGCGGCCAGGCCGTCGCCCGCGTCCTCATGGGCCTCACCGTCGCAAATATCTTCGGCGTGCCGCTGGCCACCTACATCGGCCAGACCCTGGGCTGGCGCTCGGCCTTTTTGCTGGTCGCCGCCCTGGGTTTATTGACCATGCTGATGGTGCGCATCTTCGTGCCCATGGTCGCCGCCGGCGATTCGAGCCCGCGCCGCGAACTGGGCGTGTTCCGCCGCCTGCAAGTGTGGCTGACCCTGCTGATGGTGGCGATCGGCTTCGGCGGCATGTTTGCCGTCTACACATTTATTACGCCCACCTTGCTGGAAATCACGAAAGTCTCGCCCCTCGTCATCTCGATCCTGCTGGCCATCATCGGTATCGGCATGACGGTCGGTAATTTGATCGGCGGCTGGCTGGCCGACCGCTCGCGCCTGTGGACGATCTTCGGCGTGCTGCTGTGGAACGTGGCCGCCCTGGCCGCGTTTACCTATACCAGCAGCAATGTCTGGCTGACGGCGATCAACCTGTTCGCCATCGGCGCCGGCATCGCCGTCGCCCCGGCCGTGCAGACGCGCCTGATGGACGTGGCCGGCGACGCGCAAACCGTGGCCGCCGCCCTCAACCATTCCGCCTTCAACATCGCCAACGCCCTGGGCGCCTGGGCCGGCGGCATCGCCATCGCCATGGGCATGGGCTTGCGCTCGACGGGCTGGGTGGGCGCCATGCTGGCCTGCGGCGGCATCGTCGTGCTCGGCATTTCCGTGCTGGTGGAAAACCGCAGCCGGAATCTGGGCGGCGCGCAGCCGGCTTGATGCATTCAACGAGCGGCGGCCCGTCCAGGCTGCCGCTCGTGCGCGAGCGTTAGCCTTCGGCGGCAAACGCCACCGCCGCCTCGCAGTGAATCGCCGTGGTATTAAATAGCGGCAAGTCGACATCGCCCTGCCCGATCAGCAGCGGTATTTCCGTGCAGCCCAGTATCACGCCCTGCACGCCTTGCCGCCGCAGTTTCCCGATGATGTCCAGGAAGATGTTCCGGCTGGCGTCGGTAATAATATTCTGCACCAGTTCCGTATAGATAATGTCGTGCAGGATTTCCTGGTCGGCCGCATCGGGCGTCACCGTCACGATGCCCTGCTGCTCCAGCGCATCGTGATAAAAGCGGCCCGCCATCGTCTGCTTGACGCCCAGCAGGCCGACCTTGCGCACGCCCGCCTCCCCCACCCTTTTCGCCGTTTCCTCGACGATGCTGATAAAAGGCAAGCCGATGCGTGGCACGACGGCCGGCGCGAAACGGTGCGCGCCATTCGCGCACAGCAAAAAGAAGTCCGCACCCATGCCTTGCAGGCGCTGCCCTTGCGTGACGAGGAATTGCTCGATGGCGCGGGAATCGGGCTGCGCCGCGTGCGCGACGAAATCGGCCTGGTCGATGCTGACCAGCATGATGCGCGCGCTGTGCGCGGGACCGATGCGCGCCACCAGCATTTCATTGAGCAAGCGGTAATATTCCAGGGTGGATGCCCAGCCGATGCCGCCGATCAAGCCTATCGTTTTGTGTTGCACGTCAACTCCAATCAAAATGCATGGCGCAAATTATATGTTGAGGCAAGTCAAGCAGACGCGGGGACAGGCTTATGCGATATCAAAACGCTCGCCCGGCAGCGCGCGCGGGCCATAGCGCACGGCGGAGGCATCGTCGGACTTCTTGACAGACTGCGCACCGGACGCCAGATTATCCCGTTCAAACTGGCGCAACTCCCGCAGCAGTGCGTCCAGCTCCGTTTCACGGCAGCGGCGCACCAGCCCTTCCATGGAATACAGGCCATAGGTATCGACCAGCCGGTAAAAGCCATCCGTCATTGCCAGCAGTTGCGATTGCCTGTCCATCTCAAACGCATACTGCCTGGCCTTGAATTCCCCTTGCGGATACATGCACAGTATGCCCGGCGCCGCGTGCAAGTTCTGAAATGCGCGCCGCTCGCGCAGCATCGGCAGCAAGGCCGCGAATACCTGCGCCTTGTCCTCGATACCCTGCGCTGTTAGCTGCGCAATGGCCGCTTTCAGTATGTCCTCCTGCGCATTCTCATAGGGATCGATATCACGCACGTCCCCGGCTGCGTTCGAGACAAACACCTTGCAATCGCCGAGGGCATATATCTGGACAGCGGCGCCGGCGTCACCTTCGACAATACGCGCCCACGTCACGGCGGCAATGGGATAGGCATAGGCAGGAATGTGCGCCAGATCAAGACGCGCCTGCACCTGGCGCTGCAAACCCGCCAAGGCCAGCTTGATGCTGTCGTCCTGGCTCAGTCCGGGCGCGACCACCTCGCTCAACAAGGCGGCAAAAGCCGACACGAACCAGGCGGCATCCCCCGCTACCGTATCGAAATAATTCTTTTCGGACACCGAGCTGGCGCCATCAAAAATCAGGATATCCACGATTCCCGCATTGTGCGCATAAACTGTTATCAGATCTTCATTATTCTTTGCGCCGGCGGCATCGGATACGTGGACAATTTTCATCAGTTGCATGGATTCTTCTATTAAGGATTGTTGGCAAGGCCGGTGCGGCTATCAGCCACCCACGACATCATGCCGGTCTGACGTCGCGCGGCTGTATTCGCCCCCGAACGCAGCCAGGCTCTCCGCCTGCGCCCACAGGCTGGCGATATAGTGGAATTCATCCTCGAACGGCTGCGCAAATTCGGGCACGTCCATCGCATACTCGCAATTGCGGCTCAGCATGACCAGCCAGTCCGGATAATCGAGCGCCGGGTACAGGCGGGTCAGGATGGCGTCGAGCGACGCCACGCTTTCCCGGCCTGTCAGATAGGCGGCGCGCAATTCGACGAGGTATTTTCCCGCCAGGAACTGCTCACTGAACCGCTGCACACCCCGGTAGCGCTCGATGATGGCCTCGGCCAGCGGCAGCACCTCATCGCGGCCGCGGGCGCTGGCCAGCAGCACGACTTCCAGGTCGTCGCCTTCCTCATCCAGGCGCAAACGCTCCACGGCCCAGTCCACGCAGCGGTCCGCCGGGCCAAAACCCATGCGCAGCTGGAAAAAGGCAATTTCCAATTCTGTCAGTTGTTCCATGTCTTTCCATTCAATACCGGTGACGGCCATGCCGACACCGGGTGCGCTTCGCTTGCATCCCGTATCGCGGTTGCAAGCATTTGTTCACCGCCTGCCGCTGCCGCGCAAGGCCGACAGCCAGCGCCGCCACCGCCCGGGCACGCCGCCGTTGTCTGCCGATTCGCGCCAGCAGTCGTCATAGGGCCACAGATCATCGTGCGCCTCGGTGCAACTGACCAGGCATCGCTGCGTCAGCAGCTCAATTCTTTCCGCCAGGGTCAGCGCCGGAAACCGGCCGGCACCTGCCGCATCGGCCCCCTTAGCCGCCAGATCGCACTTGCCATCCACATTGTAAAGCCGCGTATCGCCGACGACATAGTCGCGGCGGAAAGACGTGCGCCATTGCGAATTACTGCCCCACCCATGCGACAGGTCATTGACAGGGCGTCCCTTGCGACGGTCAGCCCAGTACAGCGTCGATGCGTCGGCGATACCGGGCTTGAAAACAGTCGTGCCGGCGCAGACATCGACGCCGCCACGCGAAAACAGCATGTTGCCGAGCATGACGCACGGCCATCGCCACGCCAGGATCGCGGCGGGCGCATGCGCGGACCCAGCGGGCTGCAGTGCGACTATCTCATGATAAAAAGGCGAAAATTGCGCCGGCCGCAGCACCGTCATGCCCAGCGCCTCGACGAAAGCCTCATACCCGGCCAGCGACAGCGGCGGCCCGGCCCAGCCTTCCCCATTGCAGCGCCCCTGCTGCAAGGGCAAGAGCAGCAGCTGGCACAGTCGGCTGAACGCGTGCAATACCCACAACTCCTCCCTGCTCGCCGGCGGAACGGGATTTCCTTGCCTTTGCGCAAATGAGCGCAGCCAGGCCAGTACCTGCGGATGATCGCGCAGCCAGGGAAGGAGCAGGCTGGCATACACGCCATCGCCAGCATAATTGAGCAAGGCATCGTGCAGCGCGCGTACGCCATCGAGCAAGTCAGGCAGATGCCACTCTTCCTCGATCACGCTGCGCGATGATTGTCGCGGACACTGCGGCGGTTGACAATGCATATCTCGCTCACCCCGCCTGCAGCATCTTTTGCAACACCGCATCGAGCTCATAAAAATCCACGGGCTTGGTGAGATGTAAATCAAAGCCCGCGTCGGACGCCATCTTGCGGTCCTTGTCCTGGCCCCAGCCCGTCACGGCCACGAGGATGGCGTGCCGGCCGCAGGGTTCGCTGCGCAGCAGGCGCGCCACGTCGTAGCCGTTCATGTGCGGCAGGCCGATGTCGAGCAAGATCACTTGCGGCAGGAAGGTTTGCGCCGCCGCCATGCCGGCCGCGCCATCGTAGGCCGTGCGCACCTCGTAGCCGAGGATGTCGAGCGCCAGCGCCAGGCTTTCGGCCGCGTCGGCGCTGTCGTCGATGACCAGCACCTTGCCCTCGCGCGTGCCGGCCAGCAGGCGGCGGTCCGGGGGTGCGGCCGGCTGCAGGGGCACGGCGGGCAGCGGCAGGCGCAGCTCGAACGTGCTGCCCTTCCCTACGCCGTCGCTGTGCGCGCTGATACTGCCGCCATGCAGTTCGGCCAGACCGCGCACGAGCGACAGGCCGATGCCCAGCCCGCCCTGGGCCCGCGACAGGGCCGGTTCCAGCTGCGAAAACAGCTCGAAGACGGTGTCCAGGTGGCCCGGCGCGATGCCGATGCCCGAATCGCGCACGCTGATGCGCACTTCGTCATCCGTGCAGGCGACGGCCAGCCAGATGGCGCCGTTGGCCGGCGTGTACTTGACGGCGTTGGTCAGCAGGTTGGCGATCATTTGCGCCAGGCGCGTGGCGTCGGCGTCGAGCCAGACCGGCTGCGGCCATTGCGCCACATGCACCTCGTGGCCCGACTGCGCGGCCAGGCTGGCCACGCAGTGCAGCGCCGCTTCCACCACGGGCGCCAGTTCCACGCTGGCGCGGCGCAGTTCCAGGCGGCCCCGCGTGATGCGCGACACTTCCGTCAAGTCGTCGACCAGGTGCGTCATGTGGCCCACTTGCCGGCCCAGCACGTCGCGCGCCCAGCGCAGCTGCGGGTCGTCCAGCTGCGCCAGGCGCAGCACTTCCAGCACATTGCGGATCGGCGCCAGCGGGTTGCGCAGCTCGTGCGCCAGGGTCGCCAGGAACTCGTCCTTGCGGCGGTCGGCGGCCGCCAGCTGGCTGTTGAGCACGCCGGCCTCCCGGCGCGCCAGCTGCAGCTGCTGCTCGTATTTACGCCGGTCGCTGGCGACAAAGACGGCGATTTCGTCGTAGGCCACGCCGTCGTGCACGCGGCGCACGGCGTTGAACAGCATGGGCAGCGCCTGCCCCTGGCGCTGGCGCATGTCGAGCAGCACTTCCGACACGCTGCCCTGCACCTGCATCAGCGGCAGCCAGTGCGTCTGGTGGAACACGCGCCCGCCGATGCTCAGCAAGTCCTGCAAGGTCTTTTTCCCGATCAGTTCGCCAGCGCCATAGCCGAGCCAGCCGCAAAACGTGGCGTTCGCCTGCACGATGGTGCCGTCGCTGGCGCACAGCAGCAGGCCGCATGCCGCGTGCTGGAACAAGGTACGGGTATCAGGCAGGGAAGGCATCGCGTGCCGCATTACAGCTGCAGGCCGTCGAGAAAGCCCCGGATGGCGCCGTAACTGGCGTCAGGCGCGCTCATGTGCGGGCAATGGCCCACGTTCTCGACTACGTGCAGGCTGCTGTGCGGCAGCATCTCGCGCAAATACTGGCCCACGGGCGGCGGCGCGATGAAGTCGTCGCTGCATTGCACGACCAGGGCCGGCGTGCGGTTGTGCGGCAGGATGGCGCGGTGGTCGGACAGAAAAGTGGCTTGCGCGAAATGCCGGGCGATGGCGGGGTCCGTGCGGCAAAAGCTGCTGGCCAGATCCTCGCCAAGCGCCGGCTGGCCGGGCGCGCCCATGATGGCCGGCGCCATGCCGGCGGACCAGCCCAGGTAATTGCTGTCCATGGCATCGAGCAAGTCGTCGATATCGGCGCGGCTGAAGCCGCCCCGGTAGCCGGCTGCCGCATCGTCGACATAGCATGGCGACGGCGCCAGCATGACTTGCGCGGCAAACAGCTCCGGTTCGGCGATCGTGGCCAGCAAGGCGCTCATGGCGCTGACGGAGTGGCCGACGCAGATGACGGGCCCGCCGCCGACGGCATGGATGACTTGCCGCAAATCGTCGCCATGGGCGTCCAGGCGCGCATAGCGGTCGAAATCATAGGCCGCGAGGTCGGAAGCGCCGCTGCCGACCAGGTCGAACAGCACCGTGCGGTAACGGGGGCGGAACAGCGGCTCCAGGTAGCGCCACATGGTCTGGTCGCAGCCAAAGCCGTGCATGAATACCATCGTGGTCGCCGCACCCGCCTGCGGCGCGGCGCTGCGTTCGCTCACGCGGATATTATTACGGTCTTCTATACGCATGTTCGTCCTGAGTATTGCCACATGGAACTCAAATTAGCATCTTGCTAGCATCTTAGCATGCGCGATTTGACCTTGGGCAACACCATTGGCGCTGGACAAACGCCGCGCCCAGGCGGATAATGAGAACGATTCCCATTATCAAACTACCAGGCCTATGCCTGGCGTTTCCTGTGCGCCGCCATGGCGCCTGCTGGCGGCAGCAAGCCGGTTTTTGTTGAAGGTTTGTACCGCATGCGCGCTTTCTGGACTGTCATACACCGCTGGGCCGGTCTCACCATCGCCCTCTTCCTCATCGTCGCAGGCCTCACGGGCGCCGTCACCTCGTGGGACCATGAGCTCGATGCATGGCTCAACGCCGACATCATGGACACGCCGGGCCGCGGCCCCCTGCAGCAACCATTTGCGCTGGCGCAAACGGTGGCCGCCGCCGACCCGCGCGCGCAAGTCAATTACATGACACTGGGCCTGGAAGCAGGCCATGCGGCCGCCTTCATGGTGCGCCCGCTAACCGATCCCGCCACGAACAAGCCGTTCGTGCTTGGCTACGACACCGTCTACATCGATCCCGTCACGGCGCAGATCACGGGCACGCGCGATTCGACGGCCATTTCCCTGTCGCGCCGCAGCCTGATGCCGTTCTTGCGCCACCTGCACTACAGCCTGCACGTGCCGGCGTTCTGGGGCACGGACCGCTGGGGCTACTGGCTGATGGGGACGGTTGCCCTGATCTGGCTGCTCGACAGCATGGTGGCCCTCTACCTGACCACGCCGCGCCGTTTGCGCCCGCGCGCCCCGGACGCGGCGCCGTGCCACCGCGACGCCGCCAGCTGGCGGCAACGGTGGAAACCGTCGTGGGCGGTGCGCTGGGCGGCCGGCGGCTACAAGCTCAATTTCGACCTGCACCGCGCGGGCGGGCTATGGGCGTGGGCTTTCATCATCGTGATCGCCTTCACCTCGTTCTCGCTGAACCTGTACCGCGAAGTCTTCTATCCCCTCATGTCGCTCGTGTCGACCACCACGCCGGGCCCGTACGAAACGCAGACGCCGGCGCCGTACGGCAGCTACCTCACGCCCGTGATCGGTTTTGAACAGGCGGTGGGCATTGCGAAAAAGCAAGCTGCGCAGCGCGGCATCACGGCGCCCATCGGCGGTATTTATTATGGCGGCAATTATTCGTTCTACAACGTCTCGTTCTTCGACCCGGCCGACGAATTCGGCGCGGCCGGCATGGGCCTGTCGAACCTGTACGTCGACGGCATGGACGGCAGCATCATCGGCCAGCACCAGCCATGGGAAGGCACGGCCGCCGACGTCTTCGTGCAACTGCAATTCCCCCTCCACTCGGGCCGCATCCTCGGCTTGCCAGGGCGCATACTGATGTCCTGCATGGGCCTCATGGTGGCCATGCTGTCGGTGACGGGGATTGTTATCTGGG
This sequence comes from Janthinobacterium sp. GW458P, assembly GCF_002127585.1. GTDB lineage: Bacteria > Pseudomonadota > Gammaproteobacteria > Burkholderiales > Burkholderiaceae_D > Janthinobacterium. The sequence goes on along the minus strand of NZ_NEGZ01000013.1, from coordinate 1,259 downwards.
AAAGAAAACGCCGGGCGCGCCGGCTGCAGGCGCATAAAAAGACTGTGGCCGCCGATTAAGCGGCGCTATCGCGCTCCCGTCCCACCAGCGCCAGCAGGCTGTCGCCCCGGCTGCCGTCGCAGCAGACGGCCACGCCATCGGTGAAATCGGGCGCCGTCAGCCGCGTCAGCACGCTGCCCGGCGGCATTTCCAGCGCCAGCCGGGCGCCCCGCTCCCACGCCAGGCGCGCGGTAGCGGCCCACTGCACGCGCTGTGCCATGTTGGCGGCCAGGCTGTCGCGGATGCGGGCCGGGTCGAACAGCGCGCGCGCCGCGCTGCTGCTCAGGTAAACAAGCTGTGGCCGGCGCATGGCCACACCGTCGAAAGCCGCGCGCAAGTCCAGCGCGGCGCCTTCCAGCAGCGGACTATGCGACGGCACGCTGACGGCCAGGCGCCTGGCCTTGCCGGCGCCATGCGCCAGGGCCAGCGCCATCACGGCGTGCAGGGCGGGTTCGCTGCCGGCGATGGCGATCTGGCGCGGCGCATTCAGGTTGGCGACATACACGGGCGTGGCGGCGCCGTGCACCCGGGCCAGCAAGGGTTCGAGTTGCGCCAGATCAAGGCCGACGATGGCCGCCATGCCGTAGCCGGCGGGATACGCCTGCTCCATCAACTCGCCGCGCCGCGCCACCAGGCGCACGGCGTCCGCATAATCGAGCGCGCCGGCGATGACGGCGGCCGCATATTCGCCGATGGAAAAGCCGGCCACCATGTCGGGCCGCGCGCCGCGCGCCGCCAGGGAGCGCGCCATGGCCACGCCGGCGATCAGCAGACACAGTTGCGCGGCCCGCGTCGAGGCCAGCGCGCAAGCCGTGTCCAGCGCCAAAGGATCGTGGCCCAGCACGGCCGCCGCCTCGGCCAGGGTTTCGGCCACCGCGGCATCGCCGGGCAGCGCATGCAGCATGCCCGGGTATTGGGCGCCCTGGCCCGGAAAGGTAAACAACACGCTCATGCCGGCTCCCACGGCGTGGCCGTCAGCACGGGCCCCTGATCCGTCTTCAGCAAGACCCTCCCCCGCCCCGCCGCCCACTCGGCATACGCAAAGCCGCCATGGCCCGTGTCGATCTGCAAATCCAGCCGGCACGCGGTGACAGCCGCCGCGATGGCGCGCAGGGCCTCGGCCTGGGCGGCGTCCGGCGGCGCGGCCAGGCGCAGCACGAGATCGAGGTCGCTGTCGGCGCGCAGCACGGGCAAGCCGCTGGCCAGGGCAAAGCCCACGC
>NZ_NEGZ01000128.1 GCF_002127585.1 Janthinobacterium sp. GW458P | reverse complement strand
GCGGCGCGCCGGGAGACCGCCGGCGGTGGCGTGGCGCAGCCAGGCGGGGCGCCGGAAAACGTGGCGCATGCCGGCGTCGACTACGTGCTGCACCAGGCCGCGCTCGGTTCCGTGGCCCGCTCGCTGGAAGACCCGCTGCTGTGCCATGCCGTCAATGTCAGCGGCTTTCTCAGCATGCTGGCCGCCGCCCGCGACGCCGGCGTGCGCCGCTTCGTGTATGCGGCGTCCAGCGCCACGTATGGCGACCACCCGGCCTTGCCGAAGGTGGAGCAGCACATCGGCGCACCGCTGTCGCCATATGCCTTGAGCAAATACGTCAATGAGCTGTACGCGCAAATCTACGCGCGCTGCTATGCCACGGAAACGGTGGGGCTGCGCTACTTCAACGTCTTCGGCCCGCGCCAGGACCCGCTGGGCGCTTACGCGGCCGTGATACCGCGCTGGATCGCCGCCATGCTCGACGAGCGGGCCGTGCAGATCCACGGCGACGGCGCCACCAGCCGCGACTTCTGCTACGTGCAGAACGCCGTGCAGGCGAACATCCTGGCCGCCACCTGCAGCGACCCGGCGGCCGTCAACCAGGTCTACAACGTGGCCGTGAACGCCCGCACCAGCCTGACACAGCTGCACGCGACCATGCAGCGCATGCTGCTGGCCGCCTGTCCCGGCCACCGGCCGCTGGCGCCCGCCTACGGCGACTTCCGCGCCGGCGACGTGCGCCACTCGCAGGCCGACATCGCCAAGGCGTCCCGCCTGCTCGGCTACGTCCCCACGCACGACCTGGCGCAAGGCCTGCGCCAGACCATCGCCTGGTACGTGGCGCAGGCGCCAGCGTAGGCGCCAGCGACGATGCCAGCGCAAGCGCAAGCCAATGGCAGCACAAGCCGCGGCCCGGACACTGGTATCGGCGCCGAGGCGGACGCAGGGTCCCGAGGCCCCAGCCGTTCGCCAGTGCCAGCCGCCCCGGCTACGCGCCGGCTGGACCGGCCATGGTCCCGCCGGCGCGCCGTCAACCTCGGAGCACCTCGGAGTTCGGGACCATGGACGCGGCTGCCGGCAGGGCATCCAGGCCCGGCTTGCGATGCAGCCGGCAGCCGGCAGCCAGCTGGCGGAGCCGGGCGGGCGCCTTTCAGCGCGGCACGGGCGCCGGGGTCGGCGCGGGCGGTTCCGGCACGCCGTCCTTTTTGCTGTTGAGCACTTTTGGCGTGCCGCGGAAATCGGCCGTGTGCAGGGTGACGGGCCGGCGCCACACGCGGGCGATGTAGGCCAGCACCTGCTGTGCGCGCTCCAGGTCCAGGCCGCGGCCATCGCGCTGGTGGTCATGGCGCAGCACCAGGCTGCCGTCATCGTTGAGCAGGGTGACGGCGATGCACGGCGCGCCGTAATTGTACTTGGGCGCCAGGATCGCTTCGCGGATGGCCGCCAGTTCGCGGCTGGCCAGCCGCGTCTCGCCATCGCGGCGGCTTTCATGCACGAACAGGCCCAGGCGGTCGGCCAGCTCCGCGTCCAGGTAGTTGCGGATGAAGCTGAAATCGTCGTCATCGCGGCAGATTTCGCGCGCGCGCGCCAGTCCCTGCCTTTCGATGATGCGCTCCCACATGCAAAAACCCAGGTGGTAGGGATTGACGGCCAGCGCCAGTTGATGTTCTCCCGCATATGGGCGCACGACGTCGGAATGGGACTTGATGGCCGACAGGTACAGTTCCGGCGGCAGGAAGCGCGCTTCGCGCAGCAGCCGCGCATGCCAGTAGGACGCCCAGCCTTCGTTCATGATCTGGCAGGCATACACGGGGTAGAAATAGAACGATTCCTCGCGCACGGCGAGGAAGATGTCGCGCTCCCAGTCGGCCAGTTCCGGGCCGTAGCGGGCGATGAACCACAATACATCATATTCGGCCTGCGGCGGCAGCAGCGGACGCTGCGCCAGCCGCCCGCGCACCGCCTCGTGCGCCGCCAGCGCGGCCGCTTCGCCTGGCAGGCGCCGGTAGCGCCGCGCGAAGGGACCGGCGTCGCCCGCATCGGCGCCCTGGCCGGCATCGGCCGCGCCGCCCGTGTCGGGGGAAGGAGGGCGGTGCAGGGCGGCGTGGATGTCGACGTGCTGTTCCAGGGC
>NZ_NEGZ01000127.1 GCF_002127585.1 Janthinobacterium sp. GW458P | reverse complement strand
CAACCGCTGCGGACGCCGGCCGAGGTTGCTGTTGAGAAAGCTGCGGCTGCGCCCGCCGCTGCCGAAACGGTCCCCGCGCCCGCCGCCGCCCTGCCCGCCATGCCGCCGGGCGCACCGATGACGATGGCGCCCGCGTCCTCCGCCGGCAGCCTGCTGCAAACCATCTTCGCGCTCGTCTTCGTCCTGGCCCTGCTGATCGGCCTGGCCTGGTTCATGAAGCGCTATGGCCCGAAAACCCTGGGCGGCAACAACAAGATGCGCGTCGTCAGCTCGCTCAACCTGGGTGGACGCGAACGCATCGTCCTCGTCGAAGTGGCCGACCAGTGGATCGTCGTGGGCGCTTCGCCCGGGCGCATCAACGCGCTGGCGACCCTGCCGCGCCAGGAAGGCGAGCTGCCCCAGCTTGCCACGGCGCAAAACGGCCCCGCGGCCGCCAATTTTTCCGAATGGCTGAAACAGACCATTGAAAAACGCAATGGGAAATAAGCAGGCAATGAAGCAAGTGACGCGGATGCAAGCGCAAGCATTGAGCAATATCAAGACTCCCCTGGCCTGGCTGCTGGCGGCCGCCGCCCTGGCCCTGCCGCTGTGGGCGCTGGCCGAACCGGGCATCCCCGCCTTCACCAGCACGCCGGCGCCCGGCGGCGGACAGAACTATTCGCTGCCGGTACAGACGCTCATCCTGATGACGTCGCTCACCTTCCTGCCCGCGGCCTTGCTGATGATGACCTGCTTCACGCGCATCGTCATCGTGCTGTCCCTGCTGCGCCAGGCCATCGGCACGCAGTCGGCGCCGCCGAACCAGGTGCTGGTGGGCCTGGCCCTGTTCCTGACCCTGTTCGTCATGGGCCCCGTGTTCGACAAGATCTATACGGATGCGTATCAGCCATATCAGGAAAACAAGATCACCATGCAGCAGGCGATGGACAAGGGCGTCGAACCGCTGAAAACCTTCATGCTCAAGCAGACGCGCCAGGCCGACCTGGCCCTGTTCGCCAAGATGTCGCGCTCGGCGGCCCTGCAAGGACCGGAAGACGTGCCGCTGCGCATCCTCGTGCCCGCCTTCGTCACCAGCGAGCTGAAAACGGCGTTCCAGATCGGCTTTGCCATCTTCATTCCGTTCTTGATCATCGACATGGTGGTGGCCAGCGTGCTGATGTCGATGGGCATGATGATGATGTCGCCGGCGACGATTTCGCTGCCGTTCAAGCTGATGCTGTTCGTGCTCGTCGATGGCTGGCAGTTGCTGCTGGGCTCCTTGTCACAGAGTTTTTACTAGGGGAATGCGATGACACCCGAAAGCGTCATGACCCTGGGCCGCCACGCCATGGAGGTCACCCTGATGGTGGCCGCGCCCATGCTGCTCGTCGCGCTGATCATCGGCCTGATCGTCAGCATCTTCCAGGCGGCCACGCAGATCAACGAGGCGACCCTGTCCTTCATCCCCAAGCTGGTCGGCATTTTCGTCGCCATCGTCGTGGCGGGACCGTGGATGCTGTCCGTCATGCTCGACTACATGCGCCAGGTCTTCACGGGCATCCCGAACCTGGTGGGCTAGCCGCTTGCCACCGGGGCACACGCCATGCTGACCCTGTCAAGCATTGAACTCAATACCTGGATCGCAGCACTGCTGTGGCCGCTTAGCCGCATCCTCGGCCTGCTGGCGGCCGCGCCCCTGTTCGGCAACGCGGCCGTGCCGCTCACCGTGAAGGTGTCGCTGGGCGCCCTGCTGGCCATGATCATCGCTCCCACCGTGCCGGCCCTGCCCGCCACGGACCCGATGTCGCTGGCCGGACTGCTGATCCTCACGCAGGAAATGCTGGTCGGCCTGGCCATGGGCTTTTCCATCCGCATCGTGTTTGCCGCCATCGAGATGGCCGGCGAGATCAGCAGCCTGACCATGGGCCTGGGCTTCGCCTCGTTCTTCGACCCGCAAACCAAGGGCCGCTCTTCCGCCATCAGCCAGTTCCTCGTCATGCTGGCCACGTTGATGTTTCTCACAGTCAATGGCCACCTGGTCTTGCTGGCGGCGCTGGCGGAAAGCTTTGTCAGCCTGCCCATCTCGGCTAGCCCCATCAGCGGCGGCGGCTTCCAGCAGCTGGCCGCCTGGGGCGCGGAAATCTTCCGTTCCGGCGTGCAGATTTCGCTGCCCATCGTGGCGGCCCTGCTGCTGACCAACGTGGCGCTGGGCATCCTGACGCGGGCCGCGCCGCAGCTGAACATTTTCGGCATCGGCTTCCCCGTCACCCTGGGCGTGGGCCTGCTGGTGATCGGCATGGTGCTGCCCTACCTGGCCACGCCCTTCCAGAACATGTTCCTGCGCGGCATAGAGACGGCACGCCTGCTGCCGCGCGGCTTTGCCACGCGCGACCGCCCGCCCCCGCCCGCGCCGCCGAATCCCTTGCGCCCGGCACGGCCTGCGCCGGCGCCGCTGCCGCCCGCGCGCTGACCAGGGCTACCCGCCCAGCGCGCGGGCG
>NZ_NEGZ01000126.1 GCF_002127585.1 Janthinobacterium sp. GW458P | reverse complement strand
CGCCGGGCCTGGACCGGCTGCTGCGGCGCGTGCCGCACGCGGCGCGGCTCGACCGCCTGCTGCTGCAATCGGGCCTGCCCTGGTCGGTGGCGCAATTCCTCGGCGGCGCGGGCGGCCTGCTGCTGGCTGCCTTGCTGCTGCTGGCGGCCTGGCCCATGCCGCTGCCGGGCGCCTTGCTGTTGCTGGGCGTGGCCGGCGGCGGGCCGTGCATGGTGGTGCTGCGCGCGCGTACGGCGCGGCTGCAGAAGATCGAGGCCCAGTTGCCGGAGGCGGCCGATTTCCTGGCCCGCGCGCTGCGCGCCGGACACTCGTTTTCCAACGTGCTGCAGATGGTGGGCGATGAACTCAATGAGCCGATCAGCGGCGAATTCAAGACGGCGCACGAAGAGATCAATTACGGCGTGCCGATGAACGAGGCGCTGCAGAACCTGGCCGCGCGCATCCCGCTGACGGACTTGCGCTACCTCGTCATCGCCGTGCTGGTGCAGCGCGAATCGGGCGGCAACCTGGCCGAGGTGCTGGTCAGCATCGCGCGCATCATTCGCGCCCGCTTGAAGCTGCTGGGGCAGGTGCGCGTGCTGTCGGCCGAGGGCCGCATGTCGGCCTGGGTGCTGGGGCTGATGCCGGTGGTGATGATCGGCGTCATGGCGCTCGTCAACCCGCAATACATCCGCCTGCTGTGGACGGACCCCAGCGGCATCAAGCTGTTGTGGTACGCGGCTGGCATGGTGGCGCTGGGCGTCGTGTGGATGCGCAAGGTCATCCGCATCCGCATCTAAGAGATCGCCTGAAAAAAAGTCCATGGCGTTGTTGCGTCGCCTTGTCGTACTGTCGTACTGCCTTCGGCGACACGCCTAGCCCTGAACGTTTTGTCAGTCGATCAATCGGAGGAAATGCCATGACTGGCCCGCAACTGCTGTTCCTGTTGATCGTCTTCGCCGTGGTGGTGGCGCTGGCCCTGCTGGCGTGGCTGATCTTCTTTCCCGGCGCCCTGCGCCAGCGCCTGTTCGGCTCCATGGCGCCGGCCGCCGGCGACGCGGTGGCGGAAAACGGCTGGGTAGAACGGGTGGCGCGCGTGGCGCAGCCGTTCAGCAAGCTGTCGCTGCCGGAAGAGGGCTGGGAGCGCTCGCCGCTGCGCACGCGTTTCATGAATGCGGGCTGGCGGCAAGCCAGCGCGCCGGCCCTGTACTTCGCGGCGAAAACCGTGCTGGCCCTGTTGTTTCCCACCGTGCTGGGCCTGTACGCGGCCAGCGCCATGGCGGCGCAGCTGCGCAGCGTGCTGCTGTTGCTGCTGTGCGTCAGCGCCACCATCGGCTACTACCTGCCCAACCTGGTGCTGGCCAGCACGGCGAAGCGGCGCCAGCGCGACATCTTTGAAAACATCCCCGACGCGCTCGATTTATTGACGGTGTGCGTGGAAGCGGGCCTGAGCCTGGAGCGCGCGCTGGTGAAGGTGTCGGGCGAAATCCACATCAAGAGCGTGGTGCTGGCGCAGGAGCTGCAGCTGGTGCTGATGGAAATGCGCGCCGGCTTTTCCAAGGAAAAGGCGCTGCGCAACCTGGCCCTGCGCAGCGGGGTGGAAGATGTCGATACCCTGGTCGCCATGCTGATCCAGTCGGAACGCTTCGGCACCAGCATGGGCGACTCGCTGCGCGTGCATTCGGAAAACCTGCGCGGCAAGCGCAGCCTGCTGGCCGAGGAAGCGGCGGCCAAGATCGCGCTAAAACTGCTGTTCCCGCTGATTTTTTGCGTCTTTCCCACCCTCATGCTGGTACTCATGGGGCCGGCCGTGATCGAAGTCTATCGCGTGCTCGTGCCGGCCATGGCCAGCCGCTGAAAGGAGCTGTCATGCGCTTGACGATTTCCCGCCTGGCCGCCGCCTGCGCCTGCCTCGGCCTGGGCGCCTGCGCCAGCCATACGGCGCACGCGCCGCCGCTGCCGCCCTCATTGGACGCCGATAGCGCCTACGTGGCGGGGCGCGAGCATTTCGAGCGGGGCGACCTGCCCGCCGCGCAGGCTTCCTATGAACAGGCGCTGCGCCATGCGCCGCGCCATGTGGATGCGCGCAACGGCCTGGCCGTGCTGCACGCGCGGCGCGGCGAGCATGGCGCGGCGATCGCCCATTGGCTGGCCCTGACGCAGGAGGCGGGTCCGCCGCAGCCGCGGCACGCGTATTTGTTCAGCAATCTCGGTCACGCCTATTCTTTAAGCGGCCGCGATGCGCTGGCCCTGCCGGCGCTGGAACAGGCCTGCCTGCTCGATCCGCTCAATGCACTGGCCTGGCAGCACCTGGCGCAGGTGCTCGAACGCCTGGGGCAGCATGAGCGCGCGGCCGTGATGCGGCGCCAGGCGCAGAGCCTGCAGGAGCACGACCTGCGGCGCGACCTGGCTCTCTTGCGCGGCGCGGCGCCGTCGCCCGCGCCGTTGCCGGTGCCGGTGCCGATGCCGGAGGCGCCCGCCATGGCGCGCATCGAGATCACGCAAGGCGAGGGCATGGCCCGCCTGCAGCGCGTGCCG
>NZ_NEGZ01000125.1 GCF_002127585.1 Janthinobacterium sp. GW458P | reverse complement strand
AGGCGCCAGCCCAGCTGCAGCAGCAGGCTTGCCGCCAGCAGCCAGCACAGGCGGCGCGGCACCGCGGACCAGGGACGCAGGGCGGCGCGCATCAGATATTGCGGCGGTAAAAGTCGCACAGCGCGGCACTGGCCAGCAAGGCCACATAGATGGCCGTCTGCGCCGCCACGCCGGCCAGCGCCGGCCAGCCGCCGGTGGCGTACAGCAGCCATTCCGTGCGGGTAAAATCGTCGAGGCGGGGCAGGAGCAGGGCCAGCACGTCGACGGCGCCCGTCATCGCTTGCTGCGGCCAGGACTGGCCCGCCTGCGCGCCGTGCGCCAGCAGCTGCAGGCTGCCCACCATGCGCGCCAGCACATAAAAGCCGGCCGTGGCGGCCAGGGCCGGCAGCGCCTGCTGCAGGCTGGCCGCGCACAACAGGCTGAAGGCGGCCACGATCCACAATTCACCGAGCAGGGAGGCGGCCCACAGCGCGCCGTGGGCGGCCGGGACGAAGCGCGCCATCAGCAGGCCGAACAGCACGGCCGGCACGCCGGCCAGGGCCGCGTAGCCCAGCAGCTTGCCCAGCAGGTAGGCGGCGCGCGGCATGGGCAGGGCCAGCAGCAGTTCCAGGCCCTTGTCGGCCGCCTCGCGCGCCATGCTCGTGACGATGAAGGCGGCCAGCAGGAAGACGCCGGCCAGGCGCAGGACGGCCGCCAGCAGGGCCGTCTGCACGGCGGCGCTTTCCGTCAGCGCCAGTTGCTGCAGGAAGCCGGCCAGGCCGGCGCCGCCGCAGGCGGCCAGCACGAACAGCCACAGCAGGCGGCTGCGCAGCGCCTCGAGCAGCGTATAGCGGGCGATGGTGAGGGCGGGCCGGAGCATCGTTGGCGGCATCAGCGGGGCAGCCTTTGCGCCGCCACCATGCGGTTGAACAGGATGTTCGGCGACAGCCAGACGACGAGGTCGTCGAACTCGCCGCCCGGCTGCTGCGCGCCGCCGGCGGCGCGGCTGATATAGATGTTGGCGCTCGTCGCGTTGTTGCGTTCATCGACATTGTTGCCGGCAGGCACGGCCTGGCGCCGGCCTTGCACGCTGGTGGCGCCGAAGCTGTTCTTGCCGTGCGACATGATCATGGCGGGGRTGTCGTTCAGCGCCGTCGCCTGCAGCAGCGGGCCGCCGTTGCGCGTGACGATGCTGATGTCGCGCGGCGTGCCCAGGTTGAACTGCTGCTCGCTGTCGCTGAAGGCGGGCGTGACGCTGTAGCGGAACAGATTGTTCCAGCTGTCGCCCTGGCGCAGCCCCAGGGTGGCCCAGGGCAGGAAACCGACGCGCTTGTCGCCGTTGCAGCGGGCGCCGCGCCGGTCTTCCAGGCCGTTCATGGGCGAGACGGCGGGACAGGGCAGGTAGCCGTAGCGCAGCGCGTAGCCCGTCAGCGCTTCTTTCGCCTCTTCCAGCGCCTGTTGCGTCTCGGCCACCTTGCGCTGCTCCAGCTGCACCGTCAGCGGCGTGACCAGGCCGCCTATCATCAGGCCGACGATGACCAGCACGATGGCGATCTCGATGAGGGAAAAGCCGCGCTGGCGGCGTTGCGGATGGCGGGCGTTCATGGCAGGTTGCGCGCGGCGCGCATGCGCTGGTACAGGGCCGGCACGGTGATCCAGGCCAGCATGTCGTCGAAGGCGCCGCCGGGCACGCCGTCCTGGGCGGCGGGGCGGCTGACGTAGCGGCGGCTGTCGCTGTCGTTGGCGGCCTCGTCGACGTTGCCGCGCGCCGTATTGATCTGCCGCACGCCGCTGGCGGATGTGCCGAAGCGCTCCCTGCCTTGCGAAAACAGCACGGCGGGCAGGCACTGGGCGCTGACGTCGCACAAGTCCTGTCCCGCCAAATACATGAGTTCGCCGCGCGCGTCGCGGCCCAGCACGACGCGGTTGGCGACGGCGGAAAATGAAACGATGGGCGCGCGCGCCATTTCCGGCGTGACGCTGTAGCGCAGCAGCTTGCCCCAGGCGTCGACGCCCGTCACGCCCAGCGCCACCCAGGGCAGGAAACCGCTGCAATCGGCGTCGCCGGCGCAGTCGGCGGGGCGTTCGCGGCCGTCGAGGGCGGAGGCGGCCGGACGGGGCAGGCGGCCGTTGGCCGCCGCAAAGCCCAGCAGGGCATCGCGCGCCTGCGCCACGGTGAGCAAGGTGCGCTGCTGGCGCGCCGCCTCGCCCGTGTTGCGGCCGAAGGCGCCGATCAGCAAGCCGGCCGCGCCCAGGCCCAGCACGGCGACCAGCAACAGCAGGGCGGCGCCGYGCTGGCGTTGCGCTGGCGCCGTCATGGCTGTTTCTCCGGCGCTTCGGTGACCGTGCCGCTGGCCGGATCGTAGCGCTGGCCCGGTTTCAGCAGCACCACCTGGCCCGTCGACAGGCGCAGCGTCAGGATGCCGTCCTGGCCGCGCGCCAGGCTGTTGTACGGCTCGTTCTGCGGCGCCTGGTTCAGCCAGACGGTGGAGCGTCCGCTGCTGCGCTGCACCATGCCATTCAGTTCGACGGGCGGGCCGGGCGGCGGCGGTGGCGGCG
>NZ_NEGZ01000124.1 GCF_002127585.1 Janthinobacterium sp. GW458P | reverse complement strand
ATGCGGAGGCCGGCGCCATCGCCGCGCACCGGCAACTGGCGCGCACGGCCCGCAATGCGCTGGCGGCCAATGGCAAGACGGCGCCCCATGCGGGCGGCAGGCGCCGGCGGCAGGCGAGCGACCCCGGCGCGCCGGAGGGCGGCAAGCCGGCAGGAAAGCGCGGCAAAACGGCGCCCGCCAATGGCGGCAGGGCGAAGGGCACGACGGATGGCGGCGGCTGAGTCATGTTGCGTGCATAAATTGCCGCTGCGCTTGACCTGGGCGCTGTCCGGCGCAGGCGCGGCGCGGCGGCGCGGACGGGGCTGCGTATAATTACTCCTTCTCAATCAAGGAGTGACCATGCACGATGCGATGCCCGCCCACCCCGTACTTGGCGTGATCGGCCGTTCCGGCAGCGGCAAGACGACCCTGCTGGAATTTGTGGTGAAGGAAATGGCGGCGCGGGGCTTGCGGGTCAACCTGGTCAAGCACAGCCACCACGACCTGGCGCTGGAGCCGCCGCAAAAGGACAGCGCCCGCCTGCGCCTGGCTGGCGCGGCCGAGGTGCTGGTGGCGTCGCCGTACCGCTACGCCATCGTGCACGAGCTGCGCGGCGCGCCCGAACCGAGCCTGGCGCAGCAATTGGCCCGCATGGGCCCGGCCGACCTGACCCTGGTCGAAGGCTTCAAGACGGACCCCATCCCGAAGCTGGAAGTGTTCCGGCCGGCAGTAGGGCAGGCGCCCCTGTATCCGCATGACCCGCACGTGATCGCCGTGGCGTCCGACAGCCCGGCGCCGGCCGACTTGCGCGCCGGCGTGCAGTGGCTGGACTTGAACGACCGCGAACGGGTGCTCGCATGGCTGCTGCACAGGCTGGAAAAATAAGTCTAAAGGTTTGCCGCCGCCATCCGTTAATACAGGTAGAACCTCATTGGAGAAACGTATGGACGTCGGAAGCATTGCTCAACTGTCAACCACGATGGCAGAGACTGGTACGCGACAAGCCGTTGGCCTGACTGTCCTGAAAAAAGCCCAGGATATTCAAAGTTCGACCGCGACTGCCTTGCTGCAAGCCTTGCCACCGGTACAGTCGGCGCCGAACCTGCCGGCTCACCTCGGCAACACCATCAACACGACGGCCTGAACGTCGTTGCGCGGCGCCTTCCCGGCGCCTGTCACGCCCACACCACCGTTGCCAACGGTGGCGAGTGGGCTTTTGTTTTTTCAGCATCCCCCATCTTTTGCCGCTCCCGCTCGCGCCTCCCCTGCCTGTCACTGCAATTGTTCGCCAAGGCGCGGCCGATTCAGTAGAATGCGGTGATCGCTTCCTGGCTGGCCGCCGCGCAGCCCGGGCGGTGCCAAGTTCCCCGATTCCCATGACCACGCTAGAGGATTACCCATGAACAAACGTCAAGCTCTCGTCGCCGCCGCCCTGGCCGGCATCTGCGCCGCCGCCACCGGCAGCGCGGCCGCACACGATGGTGCCGCTCCCGGCGGCAAGGAAAAGTGCTACGGCGTGGCCAAGGCGGGGCAGAATGATTGCGCCTCGTCGGACGGCGCGCACTCGTGCGCGGGCCAGGCCGAGGCGGACAACCTGCCCACGGAATGGACCTATGTTGCCAAGGGCACGTGCGAGCAGGCGGGCGGCTCCATGAAGCCCATCAAGGCTGCCAAGCCGGCCGCGCCAGCCACGCAGCCATAAGCATTCCGGGCACCACTGCCGTGCGGCAGCCGCCCCATGCGCTCGCCGGCGTGGGCGTCGGCTTGCGCGCCGCGCACTACCGTGACTTTCTCGGGCGCCGGCCCGCGGTGGACTGGCTGGAAGTGCACACCGAGAATTATCTGCAGCCGTCGGGCTGGGACTGGCATGTGCTGCAGACGTTGCGCCAGGATTACGCCGTCAGCCTGCACGGCGTGGGACTTGGGCTGGGCTCGGCGCGTGGTTTTTCCGAGCAGCATCTGCAGCGCGTGCAGGCGCTGGTGGCGCGCGTGGAGCCGGCCCTCGTGTCGGAACATTTGTGCTGGGGCGCCGTAGCCGGGCAGCAACTCAATGATTTGTTGCCGCTGGCCTTGAACGGGGCCGCGCTGGACTTGCTGTGCGCCAGGGTGGGGAGAGTGCAGGATGCGCTGAAAAGGCCGATCTTGCTGGAGAATGTCGCCACTTACGTGCGTTTTGCCGGCGACGCCATGAGCGAAGCGCAGTTTCTCGCCGAACTGGCCCGGCGCAGCGGCTGCGGCTTGTTGCTCGACATTAATAACCTGTATGTGAACCAGTGCAACCACGGCGAAGATGCGCTGGCCGCCTTGCTGGCCATCGCGCCGGGCAGCGTGGGCGAGCTGCATCTGGCCGGCCACCTGGTCACGCCGCAAGCCGTGGTCGACCACCATGGCGCGCCCGTGGCCGAAGCCGTCTGGACCCTGTACGGGGCGGCGCTGCAGCGATTCGGCACCATTCCCACCCTGATCGAATGGGACACGCAGCTGCCGCCGCTCGACGTCCTGCTGGGCGAGGCGGACAAGGCGCGGGCCATGCTGGCGCGCCACGGGCGCCATGCGCAAGCTGCGCCGTGGCAGGGCCTC
>NZ_NEGZ01000123.1 GCF_002127585.1 Janthinobacterium sp. GW458P | reverse complement strand
AACCGCTGCGGACGCCGGCGCGGGCGCCGCCTGGGCGATGCAGCACGCCGCCGCCAGCGGCAGCATGATGGAAATCAACAGTCCAGGCTTCATTTATTGAGTTTTCGGATACGTTCGGACGGCGTGATGATGTCGGTCAGGCGGATGCCGAACTTGTCGTTCACCACCACCACTTCGCCCTGGGCGATCAGGCAGCCGTTGACCAGCACGTCCATCGGCTCGCCGGCCAGGCCATCGAGCTCGACCACGGAACCCTGCGCCAGCTGCAGCAGGTTCTTGATGGCGATCTTGGTGCGGCCCAGTTCGACGGTCAGCTGCACGGGGATGTCGAGGATGAAATCGATATCGTTGTGCGTTTCCGACTTCGACGCCTGCTTGGAAAAGTCCTTGAACACGGCGGCGCTGGCGGCGCTGGCCGTATTGGCGGCCTGGTTCTGCAGCGCTTCGGCTTCCGCCTTGGCCTGCTCGGCAATGGCCGCGCCCCAATCGTCTTCCGCGCTTTGGTCGTCTTGGTTGTCAGACATGTGTTTCTCCTGTTGTACAGATGCGGGCCGCAGCGCGGCCCGGGTGCATTATTTAATGATTGTTCATGTTGTCGGCATTGGCGAGGAGTTTCTCCACCTTCAATGCATATTGTCCGTTCAACACGCCGTAAGTGCAATCCATCACGGGCACGCCGTCGACGGTGGCGGCGATCAGTTCCGGGATGTTCAGCGGGATGATGTCGCCCACCTTCATGTTCAGAATCTCGTCGAACGACACGCGCGCCGTGCCCAGCGACGCCACCAGCTCGACTTCGGCGATCTGGATCTGCTGCGTCATCAGGCGGATCCAGCGCTTGTCCACTTCCAGCGCCTCGCCCTGCAGGCTCGAGGTCAGCGAATCGCGGATCGGCTCGATCATCGAATACGGCATGCAGAAGTGGATTTGTCCGGAAACGGAGCCAAGTTCCACCGTAAACGTGGACGCCACGACGACCTCGTTCGGCGTGGCGATGTTGGCGAACTGCGTATTCATTTCCGAACGGATATATTCAAACTCGACGGGGAAGACCGGCTCCCACGACTTGGTATAGGCTTCGAAGACGATGTCGAGGATGCGCAGGATGATGCGCTGCTCCGTCTGCGTAAAGTCGCGGCCCTCGACGCGCGTGTGGAAACGCCCGTCGCCGCCGAACAGGTTGTCCACCAGCAGGAACACGAGGCCCGGATCGAAGACCATCAGGGCCGTGCCGCGCAGCGGCTTCATGTGCACCAGGTTCAGATTGGTGGGCACCACCAGGTTGCGGATGAATTCGCTGTATTTCGACACGCGCACGGAACCGACGGACACTTCCGCGCTGCGGCGCAGGAAGTTGAACAGGCCCACGCGCAGCAGGCGGGCGAAACGCTCGTTGATAATTTCCAACGTTGGCATCCGGCCGCGCACGATGCGCTCCTGGGTCGCCAGGTTGTAGGTGCGAACTCCCGTGACGTCTTCCGGCGCCTGCGCGTCGTCCTGGTCTCCGTTGACGCCCTTCAGAAGGGCGTCGACTTCTTCCTGGGAGAGGAAATTATCGGCCATGGCTGCTTATTGAATGATGAATGCGGTAAATAATACGTCCGTCACGTCCTGCTCCGGCCCCTTGTCCTCGAACGGCTGGTTCACCTGGCCGATGATTTCGGCCGCCAGTTGCTGCTTGCCTTCCACGGTATTGAGTTCCGACGCCTTTTTGCCCGACAGCAGCAACAGCAGGCGGCTGCGCACCTTCGGCATGTTGACCTTGATCAAGTCCATTTCTTCCGGGCTGCTGGCCTGCAGGGTGAAGGCGATCTGCAGGTACTGTTCGCCGTTTTCCGGCTGCAGGTTGACGGTGAAGGCGTCGATGGGCACGAAGACGGGCGGTCCGGCCTTGGAGGCGGCATGTTTCTTCTTGCTGGGCGCGCTTTCTTCCTTGTCGGCCTTGCCGTGCAGGAAATACCAGGCGGCCCCGCCGCCGATGCCGCCCGCGACCAGAACCGCGGCCAGGACGATGATCAGAAGCTTCTTTTTCGACGCGCCGGCCGGCGCCACGCCTGCATCTGCTTTCGGATCTGCTTTCATTTTTGGATTTGCTTTCAATGGTACTCGAGTGCATGGAAGTGGATCACGACGCCATTATGTCATTATCGGCAAATTCTGCGCAGAAGGATGCAATGAAAAGAGGGCGGAAGCGCCCTCAACTCACTGTTTTTATACGAAAAGTTACGCTGTGGGGCACGCCTGTGGCCCGCGGGCGACGAATTGTCCTCAGGCAAAGGTATCCACGGCACTCAGGCTGGGCCGGCTGCGCCCGGCCGCCGCTGGCGCGATGGCGATCTCGCCACCCGACGCGCCGCCGCCCTGGCCATTGCCGCGGCGTTCGCCCGGGGCCGCACGTTCGCCATGATTTTGCTGTTCCGGCGTGCCGGCCGAGACCGTGGCGCTGCCGAAGGCGATGCCCGCTTCGCTCATCATCTCGCGCAGGCGCGGCATGGCCGCTTCCAGCGCCTGGCGCACTTCCGGCTGGGCCGACATGAAGGCCGCGTCGGCCTGGTCGTTGGTGACCGTCAGGACCACCTGCAAGGGCCCCAGGTCGGGCGGATTCAGGGTCAGGGTGGCGCTCTGGTCGCCGCCGGCCGCCATCCACACGACTTTCTGCCCCAGTTGCTGGTCCCAGGCCGGCGTGCCGACCCGGCCCGCCAGCTTGTCGGCCGGCACGGCCGCAGCGGCCGCCGCCTGCTGCAGGGCGCCCGGCTGCAACTGGGCCGCCAGGCGGCTCAGGTCGGCCGGGGTTTCCTTGATGACGGGTTCGGCGATGGCGGCGCCCGCCTTGACCGTGGCCGCCAGCTGGGCGTCGATGGCCAGCTTGCCTTGCTCGGCCTTGCCGGTTGGCACGCTGGCGCCGGGCTGGCTGCCGGCGGCCGCCTTGCCCTGGGCCTGGCCCAGGCTGTCGGCAAAGTCGCCGCTGTCCGCTTGCGTGGCGATGGCGGCGGCAGCCTTGCCGCTGCCCTGGCCCGCCGCCAGCAATGGTCCTGCCGCCAGG
>NZ_NEGZ01000122.1 GCF_002127585.1 Janthinobacterium sp. GW458P | reverse complement strand
GCCGTGCTCGACCGGCCACTTGACGGTAAACACGCTGCCGCCGGCCTTGCCGCGCGTGCAGGCCGCGCTGCCGCCGTGCGCGCGCGCGATGGCTTCCACCACGGCCAGGCCCAGGCCGCTGCCCGCATGCTGGTCGCCGCCGTCGCTGTCGCCGCGGCGGAACGCTTCGAACACGTGCGGCGCCAGTTCTTCCGCAATGCCGGGACCCGCATCCTCGACGCTCAGGCAGTACTGGCCGGCCTGCGCGCGGGTGCGCACGCGCAGCAGGCCAGGGCGGGCATAGCGGCGCGCGTTGTCGAGCAGGGCCAGCACGATTTGCCGGATGCGCGCCGCGTCGCAGCAGACGGGATGGTCGGACAGGTGCAATTGCAGCGTAAAACCGGCCGCTTCCATTTCCTGCGCCAGCAGGCGGCCCACTTCCTCGATTTCCAGGGTCAGGTCCGTCCACGCCATGCGCAGCTGCATGTGGCCGCTGTCGGCCAGGCTCAGGGTGCGCAAGTCCTCGATCAGGCGGCCCAGGTCCTCGACTTGCGACAGCAGGCTGGAAAACGGCACTTCCTCGGGCTTGAAGACGCCGTCGACGACGCCCTGCAAGGTGCCGCGCAGGATGGTCACGGGCGTGCGCAGTTCGTGCGCGATGGCCGCATTCCACGTTTCGCTTTCCTTGGCCGCCCGCTGCAGGCGTTCGGCCATGCTGTTGAAGTCATCGACCAGCATGGCCGTCTCGCCCAGGGTGCGGTCGCCGGCGAAGGCGCGCGCCGACAGGTCGCCATGCGCCACGCGGCGCACGCTGTCCATCACGGAATTGATCGGCTTCAAGATGCGCGAGGCCAGCTTGATGGCGAAAAAGGCCGCCAGCCCCAGGCCGAAGATGGTGATGGCGAAGATCCACAGCCACTCGACGGTACTGGGCGACCAGTCGTCGGGTTCCGACAGCATGCCGGGATCGATCTTGAAGGCGACGGCGAAAAAGATCCACGAGCCGATCCAGATGATCAGGATGCTGCACACCATCAGCACGCACATCGACAGGATGATCTGCCGGTTCAGTCCTGTGAAGCGCATCAGTCGCTCTCGAGGCGGTAACCGACGCCGCGCAGGCTGGCCGGCATGTTCATGACGCCCGCTTCCTCGAGCTTCTTGCGCAGCTTGCTGACATGGCTGTCTACCGTGCGTTCCAGAGAATTGCTTTCAGGCATGCACGACTCCAGCAATTCCAGGCGGCTGCAGACGCGCCGCGGCGTGCGCGCCAGGTGCGCCAGCAGGCGGAATTCCGTCAAGGTCAGGCTCAGGGGTACTGGCGCGCCTTCGCGCAGCACGCTGGCCACATACGTTTCCTGGTCGATGTCGATGGGGCCGCAGCGCAGCCGCTGGCCGCCGACGGGGTGGTGGCGCACGCGCGAGCGGCGCAGCACGGCGGCCACGCGGGCCACCACTTCGGCCGGGTTGAACGGCTTGATGATGTAGTCGTCGGCGCCCACGCGCAGGGCGGCCAGCTTGTCGGCATCCTGGTCGCGCGCCGTGAGCATGATGACGGGCGTCTCGCCGCGCCGCCGCACTTCCGCCAGCACGGCCCAGCCGTCGAGACGCGGCATCTGCACGTCGAGCAGCAGCAGGTCCGGCGCCAGCGCCAGGTGCTGCTGCAGCGCTTCCTGGCCGTCCAGGGCAAAGGCGGTGCGGTAGCCGTCGCGCTCCAGGTAGCCGGCCAGGATGCGGGCGATCTGCGGTTCATCCTCGGCGATCAGGATCAGGGCGGCGGGCGGGGTGGTGGCAAGAAAGGACGGTTGGCTGGCGCTGTGATGATAGTTCATGCAAATAGTCTAGCATTCTTCTTTCCCTCCATCGAATCTCCACATTTCTTTAACGAAATGTCCACCTTGGCCTTCTATGCTGCGCTTATCTGTCGACCGGACCGCCGGTTGGGATCTGCCATAGAAAAGACCATGCATCCGAACTACCTCTCCAAGAAAAACATGTTGATCGCCGCGGCGCTGCTTGGCCTAGCCGCCTGTTCCAAACCCGCGCCGCAAGAAGGCGCCGCGCCGCCGGCCGCCGTCACGGTGCTCAAGCTGCAGACGGCCGCCGTGGTGCTCAGCGACGAGCTGCCCGGCCGCGTGGCCGCCTTCCGCACGGCCGACATCCGCCCGCAGGTGGGCGGCATCGTGCTGCGCCGGCAGTTCGAGCAGGGCGCCGACGTAAAAGCGGGGCAGAAGCTGTTCCAGCTCAATCCGGCGCCGTTCCAGGCGGAAGTCGATTCTGCCGCCGCCGCCCTGCAGCACGCGGTGGCCACGGCGAACCGCGCCAGCAGCCAGGCGGACAGGTTAAAACCGCTGGTGGAAGCGGACGCCATCAGCCGCCAGGCGTATGACGACGCCGTGGCCCAGCGCGAGCAGGCCGCCGCCACCGTGGCGCAGGCGCGCGCCAGCCTGGCGCGCCGGCGCCTGGACCTGGCTTTTGCCAGCATCGAGGCGCCCATTGCCGGGCGCATCGGCTCCGAACTGGTGACCGAGGGCGCGCTGGTGGGCCTGGCCGATGCGGCGCCGATGGCGCGCATCCAGCAGATCGACAAGGTGTATGTCGACGTGCGCCAGCCGGCGTCGGCGCTGGCGGCCCTGCAGGCGTCGGGGCCGGCCGGAGTGGACAAGCTGCCCGTCACCATCCTGGGCGCCGACGGCCGGCCGCATCCCGTCACGGGGCGCATCCTGTTCTCCGGCATCAGCGTCGATGCGGGCACGGGCGACGCCACCATCCGCGTGCTGGTGGACAATCCGCAGCGCCAGCTTCTGCCCGGCATGTTCGTGCGCGCCCGCATCGCCCGCGCCGTGCAGCCGCATGGCGTGCTCGTGCCGCAGCAGGCCGTGCTGCGCGGCAGCGGCGGCCAGGCGCAGGCCTGGGTGCTCGACGGCGCGAATAAAGCCAGCCTGACCCCGATCGCCGTGGGCGACGTGGTCGAGCACCAGTACGTGGTCAGCGGCGGCCTGAAGGCGGGCGACACCGTCGTCATCGAAGGCCAGGAGCGCCTGCAGCCGGGCGCCACCGCCGCGCCGCAGCCGTGGA
>NZ_NEGZ01000121.1 GCF_002127585.1 Janthinobacterium sp. GW458P | reverse complement strand
CCGGCGGCGCGGCGTCCACCTGCGCCGTCCTGAACACGGCCACCGCATCGGCCAGGCGCGCGGCCTGCTCCTGCATGGATTCCGCCGCCGCGGCCGCCTCTTCCACCAGCGCCGCGTTTTGCTGGGTCACCTGGTCCATTTCGGTGATCGCCTGGTTGACTTGCTCGATACCGGCCCGCTGCTCGTCGCTGGCCGACGAGATCTGCCCGACGATGCTGCTGACCTTGTGCACGCTGTCGACGATTTCGCGCATGGTGTGGCCCGCCTCGTCGACCAGGCGCGCGCCGCTCTCCACCTGCGCCACCGAGTCGTTGATGAGGGCCTTGATTTCCTTCGCTGCGCCAGCCGAACGTTGCGCCAGGTTGCGCACTTCCGTGGCGACGACGGCAAAGCCGCGCCCCTGTTCGCCCGCCCGGGCCGCTTCCACGGCCGCATTCAGGGCCAGGATATTCGTCTGGAAGGCGATGCCGTCGATCACGCCGATGATGTCGACGATCTTGCGCGACGAGTCGTTGATCGAGCCCATGGTGTCGACCACCTGCGCCACCACCGCGCCGCCCTTGCCCGCCACGGCGGAGGCCGAGGCGGCCAGGCCGTTGGCTTCATGGGCATTCTGCGCGTTCTGCTGTACCGTGCTGGTCAGCTCCTCCATCGACGAAGCCGTCTCTTCCAGCGAACTGGCCTGCTGCTCCGTGCGCGCCGACAGGTCGATATTGCCCGAGGCGATCTGGCGCGACGCCGTGGCGATGGCTTGCGTGCCGCCGCGCACTTCCGTGACGATGCGCAGCAGGCTGGCCGTCATGTCCTTCAATGCCTGCATCAGCTCGCCCGTCTCATCCTTCGAACGCACTTCCACCTGCACCGTCAGGTCGCCCTGCGCCACCTGCCTGGCCACGCCGATGGCCGAGCGCAGCGGCACGCTGATGTTGCGCGCCAGCCACCAGGCGATGCTGGCGGCCAGGAGCAGCGCCACCGCGCCGCCGCCCAGCAAGGTCCAGTGCGTGCGCGCCTGCAAGGCCGCCGCCGCTTCCGAGCGCTGCGCCAGCAACACCGTTTCCGCCTGGCCGATCTCGCCCAGCAGGGCCCGCATGGCATCCATGCCCTGCTTGCCCCTGCCCTCTTTTTCCAGCGCCAGCACGGGTTCGATGGCCGCCGTGCCCTGCGCCACGGCGCGCCGCAGGGCGATCACGGGTTCGAGCGCGCCGGCCAGCCAGGCTTGCTTGGCGGCATCGAGCTTCGCCAGGCGCTCCTGCTGGGCCGGGTTGTCGCTGGTCAGGGCGCGCGCCTTCTCCAGGTGCGCGCCGAACGCGGCCTGGCCCGCCTTGTACGGTTCCAGCGACGTCTCCGCGCCCGTGATCACATAGCCGCGCTGGCCCGTTTCCATATTGATCAGGCTTTCCAGCATGGCGCTGTTTTCGGCCAGTACCTGGTAGGTGTGGGTGTTGATGGCGTTGGCATCGGCCAGCCGCGACACATTCAGCGTGGCGACGGTGACCAGGGCGGCCAGCAACAGGACGATGGTGGCAAAACCGCCATACAGGCGGGTGGCGATGCGAAGATCGGCAATACGCATGATAGTCCTCCGGGGGTGAACACCCCGGCGCCGCGGCGAGTCCCGCGGATGGAGTGCTACAGGGAATCATAATGAATAACGCCATGAAATGGCGCGCCCCAGCCATATTTCTTTTACCTGTGGCATTGCATACTTTAAACAAACTCGGCGGTTTTTTGCCATGCTGTTATACTTCGCGTGTGCGGCACATATGACCAGTCCCCTTGCCGCTGTCTTTCGACCCCTAATCTGATTGCCTGCGACTGGCGCCCCACGATGGCGACAGGCCGATCTCACAATAAAGTTACCATGTCCTTTTCCTCCCTCGGATTGTCCGACGCTATCGTACGTGCCGTTACCGAACACGGCTACACCGTGCCGACCCCGATCCAGTCACAGGCGATTCCCGCCGTGCTCGCTGGCGGCGACTTGCTGGCCGGCGCGCAAACCGGTACCGGCAAGACGGCCGGCTTTACCCTGCCCGTGCTGCACCGCCTGTCCACGGACGCGAATGGCGCTGCCATCACCAGCAACACCTCGACGCGCCCCATCCGCGCCCTGATCCTGGCGCCGACGCGCGAACTCGCCGCCCAGGTCGAGGAAAGCGTGCGCGCCTACAGCAAGTACACCAAGCTGAACTCGGCCGTGATCTTCGGCGGCGTCGGCATCAACCCGCAAATCAAGCAGCTCAAGCACGGCGTCGACATCCTCGTCGCCACGCCGGGCCGTTTGCTCGACCACATGGGCCAGGGCACCGTCGACCTGTCGAAGGTGGAAATCCTGATCCTCGACGAAGCCGACCGCATGCTCGACATGGGTTTCATCCGCGACATCAAGAAAGTGCTGGCCGTGCTGCCGCCGAAACGCCAGAACCTGCTGTTCTCGGCCACGTTCTCGGAAGAGATCAAGGCCCTGGCCGACGGCTTGCTGAACAAGCCGGCCATGATCGAAGTGGCGCGCCGCAATTCGACCGTGGAAGTGATCAAGCAAAAGATCCATCCCGTCGACCGCGACAAGAAGCATCCGATGCTGTCCTACCTGATCAAGTCGAACAACTGGACGCAAGTGCTGGTGTTTACGCGCACCAAGCATGGCGCCAATAAACTGGTCGAGCAGCTGGGCG
Source organism: Janthinobacterium sp. GW458P (assembly GCF_002127585.1). GTDB lineage: Bacteria > Pseudomonadota > Gammaproteobacteria > Burkholderiales > Burkholderiaceae_D > Janthinobacterium. The sequence continues at coordinate 472 of NZ_NEGZ01000121.1, read as the reverse complement.
CGGACGGCATCGGCGCCCTGGCCATCCACGGCAACAAGAGCCAGTCGGCGCGCACGCGCGCGCTGTCGGAATTTAAGGACGGCACCCTGCAAGTGCTGGTCGCCACCGACATCGCCGCGCGCGGCATCGACATCGACCAGTTGCCGCACGTCGTCAACTACGACTTGCCGAACATTCCGGAAGACTATGTGCACCGTATCGGCCGCACGGGCCGCGCCGGCGCCAAGGGCGAAGCCGTGTCGCTGGTCTGCGTGGATGAGCACGAAATGTTGAAAGACATCGAAAAACTGATCAAGCAAACCCTGCCGCGCGAAGTCATCGCCGGCTTCGAACCGGACCTGAACGCCCGCGCCCAGCCTGTGCAATTGCGCAGCGGCACCGGCGGCCACCGCAACAACAGCCGCGCGCCAGCCGGCGCCGTGGTGCGCGTGAAAACGGGCGGCGGCGGCGCCAAGCCACGCAGCGCCGGCCC
>NZ_NEGZ01000120.1 GCF_002127585.1 Janthinobacterium sp. GW458P | reverse complement strand
CGACGGCGCGCGCCACGCGGCGCACGCGCTGGCCATGGCTTGCGCGGCCCGCGTGGCGGGCGAGGCGCTGCAACTGGCGCCCGCCGATGAGCTGTTCAGTTGCGGTCTGCTCGCCAGCCTCGGCCAGCTGGCCCTGGCCACCTTGCGTCCGCAGGCGTACGGTCAGTTGCTGGCCCTGCACGGCGGCGGCGCCACCTCCCTGCTGCTGTGCGAACAGTCGCGCCGCTTCGGCCACCACGAGCTGGCCCTGTCGGCCATCCTCATGCGCGGCTGGGGCATGCCGGACATCCTGTGCGACGCCGTGCGCTGCCATGCCGCGCCGCCCGGCTTCGGCCAGGCGGGACGCATGACGGACCTGGCCTGGCTGCTGAAGCTGGCCAGCGGCTTCGCCGACCTGATACTGATCAACGGCGCGGGTCCGCGCGGACCGTCGATGACGGCAGCGCGGGCGCTGGGACTCGATGCGCAACACATGGAAACGCTGCTGCGCCACAGCAGCGCCGAGTGGAGCGAATGGCGCGATATACTCGCCTTGGCCGAACCTGGCGCCGCCAGCCGCATGCGGACCAGGTCGCGGCGCGCCGCCCGCATGGCCTTTAGTGAATTCATATAATTTGTTGAAATTGATTTTTTGAGCGCGATTGCGTATCATTCCCTTCAACTCTTATTCGCCCCTAAAGCTCATCATGCATACAGCCGACGTTTGCACTACACAAAAGGCCGCCGAAATCCTCGGCATCTCGGTCACATCGGTGCAACAACTGGTCGAGGCCGGCGTTATCGAAGCCTGGAAGACCAAGGGCGGTCACCGCCGCATTCCCCTCGCGGCAGTGGAAGCCTACAAGGGCAATCCGGGCCAGCATGGCCAGGAACAGCGCACGGCGCGCCCGGCCCGTCCGGCGCCGACGGGCCGTCCGCCCTCCATCCTCGTCATCGAGGACAATCCGATGGAGCGCGCGCTGTATGAAAAGCAGATCGGTTCCTGGGGCTTGCAGGCGGCATTGCGCTTTTGCGAAAACGGCTACCAGGCGCTGATGGAAATCGCCCGCGACCAGCCCGACATCCTGCTGGCCGACATCGTCATGGAAGGCATCGACGGCTACGAGGTGATCCGCACCATCCTGGCCGACCCGCTGCTGGCGGAAATGCACATCGCCATGCTGTCGAGCCTGACGTCGGAAGAGCTGGCAGAACGGGGCGGCGTGCCGCCCGGCGTGGTGTTCTTTGCCAAACCGGTCAATTACGACGAGCTGCGCGGCTATCTGCGCGCCTGCTGCGCCGGCCATGCGCGGCGCAACAGCCTGGCCGCCTAGTCCACCACCTTCGTCCGGGAGTCCAGCATGCCAGCTTATCGCCACATCGATCCAGCCGTGCTGTTCCAGGCCACCGGCCATGACCTGGAGATGTTCCGCGCCCTGTCCCAGACCTACCTGGATACCTCCCCGGCCATGTATGCGCGCGTGGAGCAGGCCGTGCGCAGCGGCGCGATGCAGGCCATCGTGCATGGCTGTCATACCTTGCGCGGCACCGTGACCCTGCTGGGCGCCCGCGCGCTGACGGCGCGCCTGGCCGAACTGGAGCAGCTGGTGCGCCACCAGGGCGTGGCGCCGCCCGGCTGGCTCGATGAAACAGCGGCGCTGCTCGGCGCAGTGGAGCAGGAGGTACGCCGCAGCATGCTTGACTACACGGGCGCGCAGACATGAACGCGCGCCGGGCCATCCTGCGCCTGGTGCACCGCTATCCGCCGCGCGCCACGGCAGCCGTGGCCGGCCTGGCGCTGGTGGTCCTGCTGGCGCTGTGCATCATCGTCTCCGGCGTGCTGCTGCACCGCGAAGCCGTCGAAGACTGGAAACAGGACCTGTCCAACCTGTCGCTGCTGCTGGCGGAGAACACGGCGCAAAGCATGACGGCGGCCCGCCTCGTGCTCGACAGCGTCAGCAACGAGGTGCAGGCGGCCGCCCCGGCCGACGCGGCCGCGCTGGCCGCTGCCGCCGGCAATCCGGCCATGCACCAGCTGCTGCGGCACAAGATCGGCGGCGTGCCGCAAGTGGACGTGGTGTCCATCGTCGGCGGCGACGGCGCCGTGCTGGTCTTCAGCCGCGCCTACCCGGCGCCGCCCATCCGCCTCGACGAGCGCGATTACTTCGATTACCACCGCCGCCACCCGGAGGGCGGCATGCATGTCAGCGCCCCCGTGCAAAACAAGGGCAACGGCGCCTGGACCTTCTATATCAGCCGGCGCATCAGCGGGCCGGACGGGCGCTTCCTGGGCGTGGTGCTGGTCGGCCTGTCGTGCGACTTCTTCAGCAAATTCTTCCAGAACACGAGCATCGGCGAACATACGGCCTTTTCCCTGTACCGCAGCGACTACACGCTGCTGGCGCGCTGGCCTGCCGTCCCGGCCATGATGGGCAAGCGCAACCTGACGGGCAGCACCTACCGCCTGCTGGAACAGGGCAAGACGCACGGCGTGCTGCAGGTGGACTTGCCGCGCACGGCGGAACAGGGCCGCCCGGTCGACCGCCTGGCCGGCATCCGCCTGGTGCGCGACTATCCGCTGGCCATCAACGTCACCGTCACGGACGCGGTCTACCTGGCGGGCTGGCGCCGCATGCTGCGCACCATGGGCGGCGCGGCGCTGGTCAGCCTGCTGGTGGTGGCGCTGGCCGTGGCGCTGATCATGGGCCTGCTGCGGCGCCGCGAGCGCGACACGGCCAAGGCGCTGGCGCTGCAGGCGCACGCGGAAGCGGCGAACGCCGCCAAGTCGCGCTTCCTGGCCATCATGAGCCATGAAATCCGCACGCCGATGGCCGGCATCGCCGGCATGGCCGAACTGCTGCTGGAAAGCCCGCTCGACGCGACGCAGCGCCACTATGCGGGCAACGTCAGCAACGGCGTGCATGACCTCATGCACATACTCAACGACATCCTCGACCTGTCCAAGGCCGAAGCGGGCCAGATGGGCGTGGAGCTGCGCGACTTCGACCCGCGCCTGCTGCTCGACGACCTGCTGGTGCTGCACCGCGCACAGGCGGACCGCAAAGGCTTGCAGCTGGTGGCCGAGGTGGACCCGCGCGTGCCGCGGCAGGTCTGCTCGGACCGCACGCGCATCGCGCAGATACTGGGCAACCTGGTGGGCAACGCCATCAAGTTCACGGCGTCGGGCCCGGTGACGGTGGGCTTGCAGCTGGCGCCCGGCGCGCCGGAGCGCCCGGACACGGCCACGCTGCTGTTCCAGGTCAGCGACGGCGGCATCGGCATGACGCCCGAGCAGCTGGGCCGCGTCTTCCAGCCCTACTGCCAGGCCGACGCCAGCATCAGCGGCGCGTATGGCGGCACGGGACTGGGGCTGGCCATCTGCCAGCAGCTAGTCGGACTGCTGGGCGGCGAGATCGGCTGCGACAGCGCGCCCGGCGCCGGCTCCCGCTTCACCGTGCGCATCCCGTGCGGCGCCGCCGCCCCGGCCGCC
>NZ_NEGZ01000119.1 GCF_002127585.1 Janthinobacterium sp. GW458P | reverse complement strand
GGGTGCTGGCGGCCGGCGGCGCGGCCACCTATGCCGGCACGCAGGCGCTGCTGGCGCTGGAAGCGGTGGCGCTGGCGCGGGGCGTGTCGCCGGGCGGCGCAGCGGATCTGCTGGCGGCGACCCTGTTCCTGGACAGATTACAAGAAGGAGAAGCGCATGGAGACGCGTAACTACACGTTCCCCGCCGGGCAGCCGGCATCGGGGCGCGCCCTGGCCGGCGTCGTCGGCTCGGGCGACCTGGAAGTGCTGCTGCAGCCCGCCGGCGATGGCGTGACCCGCATCGTCGTCAACACCTCCGTCGACGGCAAGGGCGCCGTCTGGGACGCGCTCTTGCTGCGCGTGTTCGGCGGCGAGCCGTTGCCGGCAGCGACCATCGTCATCAACGACTGCGGCGCCACGCCGGGCGTGGTGCGCATGCGCATCGAACAGGCCTACGAAGAATTGCAAGCGGGGAGGGCGGCATGAGCACATTGACGGAACTGCTGGAGCGCGACAGCTTCATCGAACGGGGGGCGCGCAGCCGGGCGCGCGCCTTGCTGGATGCGGGCAGCATGCGCGAACTGCTCGACCCGTTCTGCGGCATCGCGTCGCCGTGGCTGCCGCAGCAGGGCGTCACGGCCCAGGCGGACGACGGCGTGGTGGTGGCCAAGGGCCTGTTCGACGGCCAGCCGGCCGTGGTGCTGGCCATCGAAGGCGCCTATCAGGGCGGCAGCATGGGCGAGGTGGGCGGCGCGAAGATCGCCGGCGCGCTGGAACTGGCGGCCAGGGACAACCGCCAGGGCGTGCCGACGCGCGCCGTGATCCTGTTCGAGACGGGCGGCGTACGGCTGCAGGAAGCCAATCTGGGCCTGGCGGCCATTGCCGACATCCATGCGGCCATCGTCGACCTGCGCCGCTACCAGCCCGTGATCGGCATCACGGCCGGCACGGTGGGCTGCTACGGCGGCATGTCGATCGCGGCGGGCCTGTGCAGCTACCTTGTCGTTACGCGCGAGGCAAGACTGGGTCTCAATGGTCCCGCCGTGATCGAGCAGGAGGCGGGCGTGGACGAATTCGACTCGCGCAACAAGCCCTTCATCTGGAGCCTGACGGGCGGCGAACAGCGCTTCCACAGCGGCCTGGCCGACGCCTATGTGGCGGACGACACGGCGCAGATGCGCGCCACCGTGGCCGAACTGTTCGGGCGCGGCGTGCCGGAGCGGCACAGGAGCAGCCAGGCAGAAGGTTTTCTCGCCCGCCTGGCGCAAGTGGACGCCGGCCCGCAAGCCACGCCGGAAGCCGCGCGCTTGATCTACAGCAAAGGAGCCGCAGCATGAACGCCATCACCAATTCCAGCCGCGGCGCCGCCTGGCTGGCGGCACTCACGAATAACATTGCGCCGCTGGACGGCTATCCGCCTTCCGTGCGCGTGGCCGACGCGCCGCTGGCCGGCGAACCGGCGCGCTATCTCGCCGTGCTGCCCGACCCGGACAACCGTTTTACGCGCGCCCGCACGGGAGAAGTCGGCCTGGTCGAGGCGTGGCAGCTGGCGCGCGCCGTGCAGCAGGCAGTCCTCGAAGACCAGGCGCAGGCCGTGAAACGGCCCATCGTCGCCGTCATCGACGTGGCCAGCCAGGCCTACGGCCGGCGCGAGGAGGCCTACGGCATCCACCAGGCGCTGGCCGGCGCGGCGGGGGCGTATGCCGACGCGCGCCTGGCCGGCCATCCCGTCATCGGCCTGATCGTCGGCAAGGCCATGTCGGGCGCGTTCCTGGCGCACGGCTACCAGGCCAACCGCCTGATCGCGCTCGACGATCAGCAAGTGATGGTGCATGCCATGGGCAAGGCGTCGGCGGCGCGCATCACCCTGCGCACGGTGGCAGCGCTCGAAGCGCTGGCGGCGACGATTCCACCGATGGCTTATGACGTCAAGAATTACGCGACCCTGGGCCTGCTGTGGCAAACCTTGCGGGTGGCGCAGCCGGACGCGCCGTCGGCGCTTGATCTGGCGCAGGTGCGCGCCAGCCTGCAGGCGGCGCTGGCCGATATCCGCGCCGACCCGCAAAGGGATCTTTCCAGCCGCCTGGGCGCGCCGCACCGCCAGGCGTCGGCAAAAGTCAGGGAGGTGCTGGGGCAGCAGTGGTAAGCGAAGCAACAGAGAAGACACCAAGTCATTCCTATTCCAATAACGGAGACAATCATGATCATTTACGGAACCGCACTGCTGGCCCTGTGCCATTTGCTCGGCATCTTCCTGGGCGACCTGCTCGGGCAGCTGATGGGCGTCAAGACCAACGTGGGCGGCGTGGGCATCGCCATGCTGCTGTTGATCTGCGCCCGGCTCTACATGCAGCGCCGGTCCTGGCTGCCGCAGATGACGGAGCGGGGCGTCGAATACTGGGGCGCCATGTATATTCCCGTGGTGGTGGCCATGGCGGCGCAGCAGGACGTGGTCGCGGCGCTGCGCGGCGGGCCGGTGGCCGTGCTGGCCGCCATCGCTTCCGTGCTCGTCTGCGGCGCCGTCATTTCGCTTATCAATCGCACCGAAAGCCCGGCCGCCATCGCCGCCGCCGAAGCGGATTTGATGTTGGTCAAGGAGCACCGTCATGCTTGAAATCTTTGAAAAAGCCGCCATCCACAATGGCCTGGTGACGGCATTCGCCTTTGTCGGCCTGATCATGCTGCTGTCGATCGCGCTGTCGAAATACCTGACCTTCGGCCGCGTGCACGGCTCGGCCATCGCCATCGTGATCGGCCTGGGCCTCGCTTACTGGGGCGGCGTGCATAGCGGCGGCCACAAGGGCCTGGCCGATCTGTCGCTGTTCGGCGGCATCGGCCTGATGGGCGGCGCCATGCTGCGCGATTTTGCCATCGTCGCCACCGCCTTCGAGGTGCAGGCGACCGAGGCGCGCAAGGCGGGCCTGATCGGCCTCGCGGCGCTGGTGCTGGGCGTGGTGCTGCCGTTTCTCGTCGGCGCCGGCGTCGCTTATGCGTTTGGCTACTCGGACGCCGTCAGCATGACCACCATCGGCGCCGGCGCCGTCACCTATATCGTCGGCCCCGTCACGGGCGCGGCCATCGGCGCCAGCTCGGACGTCATGGCCCTGAGCATCGCGGCAGGCCTCATCAAGGCCATCCTCGTGATGGTGGGCACGCCCGCCGCGGCGCGCTTCCTGCGCCTGAAGACGCCGCGCTCGGCGATGGTCTTCGGCGGCCTGGCCGGCACCGTCAGCGGCGTGTCGGCGGGCCTGGCCGCCACCGACCGCAAGCTGGTGCCGTATGGCGCCCTGGTGGCCACGTTCCACACGGGCCTGGGCTGTCTGCTGGGACCTTCGCTGCTGTTCTTCGCCGTCAAGGCGGTGGTGGCCTGATGGACGGCTGGCGCGCGCATGATTTGCTGTGGGTGTCCGGCCTGCCGGACGGCGCCTCCTTGCCCGCCTGGCTTGATGCCGCGTGGCTGGCCGCCGCGCCGCTCGTGGTGCGGCGCGCCAGCTGCGCGCCCGGGCGCATTCCCGTGGGCTTGCGCG
>NZ_NEGZ01000012.1 GCF_002127585.1 Janthinobacterium sp. GW458P | reverse complement strand
CCGGGCGCGCTGGCGCCGTACGGCGCGGCTGACGGAGCCGCACCGTGATGCTGGCAGGCCGTTGCCGCCACGGCGGCAGGCGCGGCGTGCGCCGGCGGCGTGCATGCCCGGGCAACGCCCGCAGCGGCCGCTTGCAGCGGCACCGCCGCCATCAGCAGCAGGATCAGCCATGTTTTGAAGAGTTTCAGCATCGCTGGAAAGTATAGCATAGGGGCAATTGCCGCCAGGAGGCGGCCGCTAGCGCGCCGCCGCGGCAAGTAGCTTCGCGGCGTACATGGCGCGGTCCGCATGACGCAGCAGTTGCTGCATGGTGTCGCCGTCTTCCGGATAGTGGGCCACGCCGATGCTGACGGCGATCTGCAACTGCTGTCCGTTACCCAAGTGCAACGGCGCGGCCAGCGCCGCGTGGATCTTTTGCTCGATCAGGCTGACGTCCACCGGCGTGGCGTTGCTTTCCAGAAGCACGACGAATTCATCGCCGCCCATCCTGGCCAGGGTATCTGTTTCCCGCATGCAATCCCGCAGGCGGCCCGCCACCGTCTGCAGCAGCAGGTCGCCGCAGGCGTGGCCATGGAAGTCGTTGACCAGCTTGAAGTTGTCGAGGTCCAGGAACAGCAGCGACAGCCGGCCTTCCTGGCGGTGCGCGCGCGCGAACGCCGTGTGCAGGCGGTCGTGGAACAGGCGGCGGTTCGGCAGCCGGGTCAGCTCATCGTGCATGGCCATGAACTGCATTTGCGTCTGCAATTGCCGGCGCTCGATGGCGGTGGCCAGCTGTTTGGCGACAAATTGCAGCAGATCCTGGTCTTGCTCCGTGCCGATGACGGCGTCCGGGCTGCCTTGCAAGGCCAGCACGCCGATGCTGCCGCTGGAGGAATACAGCGGCACGGCCAGCCAGCACCCGGACAAGGTGCCGGCCGCCACTTGCAGCGCGGGCGGCAGGCCGGCCAGTTGCCCCGCCTGCAGCAGCAGGGAACGCCCGCTGCGCAGCACTTCGTCGCACAGCAGGCTGGCCAGCGGCGACGCGGGCTGCGGCGCGCCGTCGTCGGCATGACAGGTCATGAAAGGTTGCGCGCCGTGTTCGTCCTGCAGCAGCAAGGTCAGGCTGCGCGCAGGCAAGTGTTCGCCGATGATGTGCTGTATGCGGTACAGCAAGGCCGGCAAGTCCTGCGTCGCCTGCATGGCTTCGGAGATGGCGTACAGCGCAGCCTGCTTCGCCTGTGCTTGTTTCAGTAAGGTAACATCGTGCGCCACCGCCACGCGCAGCTGGTCGGCGGCGGACCAGCGGGCCGACCACATGATGTGGGCCAGGCTGCCGTCCTTGCGCAGGTAGCGGTTTTCAAAATGCGTCTGCGCATGGCCGTCCATAATGGCGCGCGCGGCCGCCAGGGTGCGCGCGCGGTCGGCGGGGGCGACCATGTCGAGCATGAGCTTGCCGATCATTTCCTGCTGCGTATAGCCGAAGATGCGCTCGCAGGCGGCGCTGACGAAGACAAAGCGGCCCTCCACATCGACCATGCACACGGCGTCGAGCAGCAAATCGGTGAAACTGGCGACCGGCGCGCTAAGCATATGTTTCATATGTTCACTATTCTAGTGGACATTGCCGATTGATATTGAAATTGTTGTTTTTAGGGATAAATGACTGGTCAGCGCGACTTGCCCGGGAGGCAATGGCGATGGCATGCCCAAGCATGTCACCTAGGAAGAGCTACCGGGCAAGCAGCTGCTTGCCAGGCGCAGGAGGGCGGCCTGGCACTGGCGATGGCCAGGCTTTAATCACTGACGACAAACGCGCCCGGGTCCAGTTGATCCAGCGTAACGATGGTGCCGCTGCCCGGCGCGCCGCTGCTCTGGCTGAGCCGTACATGCAGCTGTGCCAGATAGTCGGCGCGGCAGCGGCGCAGCAGGTAATCGCGGAAGTTATCGTGTTCCAGGGTGCGCCAGGCGCGTTCGCGTCCTTGCGCCGAGCGCAGGCCGGCCAGCTCGATCAGCGCGGGCGTGATGCTGGCGTCGCCGCGGCTCAGGCGCGCGTAGCCGTAGCGGTCCATATACGGTCCGGTGAGCGTTTCGATGATGTTGATGTCATCGTCCGACAGTTGCTGCCTGAATTTGTCGATGTTGGCCGCGATGGGCGCATAGCAGTTGGCCGACCAGAGCGACGACAACTGCGCGATTTGCCGCGCTTCCGCCGACGCGGTCACATCCAGCATTTGCGGCAGGAAGGCGATGCCGAGAAAGTCACATACCTTTTCCAGCGTCTCCCTTTGGCGCGACAGGAAATCTTCATAGCGTAGCGTCAGCACGCGTGCCCCATAGCGTTGCACGACCTGGTCGGCTGCCGCATGGGCGGCCAGCCAGGTCCTGGCATTGAGCAGCGTGTCAAAATCGTGGATGATGGCGCGGTTCATCGATGCCACCTGCGCGCGCGGATCGCGCACCACGTTCAGGAACAGCATGTCCGGGTACAGCCGCACGATGTCGTCGGCGTAGTGCACGCTGTCGAGTGACTTGTCCATCACCACCTGCGCCTGGCGGTGTTCGCCCGCGCGCAGCAGCAGTTCCCATGCCACGCGGTGGATGCTGCGCGGCTGGCTGCGCAGCGTCTCGAATACTTCCACTGGATCGAAGACGACCCCCGGCCACTTGACCATGCTGACCGCCGCCAGGCCCACCACATCGACCACCAGGCGAAAGTAGGCGCGGTCGTCGCGCAAGTCGCCGTACAGGGGCAGCAATGGCATCATGTCGACCAGGTGCAGCGGATACGGTGAATAAAACTGGGGCGACAGGTTCAGGCGCAGCCGCAGGGCATGGCTGCCGCAGCGGCGCAGGGGGATCATCATGACAGGGCGCGGGCGCCTACCGTGGCCGCAATGGTGGCTGCTGCTCATTTCATCATTCCTCTGAAAAGTGGGCGCGACATCAGATGAAGCACGGGCGCAGTTGCTGGAACAGCCGTTCGCAAGCCTGGTCCAGCGACAGCGTGCCGGTATCGAGCGTCAGCGCCGGCGCCAGCGGCACTTCGTAGGGCGCCGAGACGCCCGTAAATGCAGGGATCAGTCCGGCCCGCGCTTTCCGGTACAGTCCTTTGGGATCGCGTTCCTCGCACAGCGCGCATGGCGTGCTGATGTAGGCTTCGATAAAATTATCGCTGCCGATGATCTGGCGCGCCATTTCGCGGTCGCCGCGCAGCGGCGAGATGAAGGCACAGATGACCATCATGCCGGCATCGTTCATCAGCCTGGCCACGACGGCGCTGCGGCGGATGTTTTCCTGGCGGTCGCGGGGAGAGAAACCCAGGTCGCCATTCAGGTGGTGCCGCATATTGTCGCCGTCGAGCACGCAGCTCAGGTGGCCCTCCGCCAGCAGCCGCCTTTCCAGCGCGTAGGCCAGCGTCGATTTGCCTGCACCGCTCAGGCCGGTCAGCCACAAGGTCGCGCCTTGCTGGCCGGCCAGCACGCTGCGTTGTGCCTTGCCGATATGGCCCGCATGCGGGAAGATGTGTTGCGCTACGCCGCCCGCAGCGGCGATCTGTTCCAGTTTACCCACGTGCGTCACTCCCCCGTTGCCGGCTCAAAACTGCTCCCATTCGATTTCGCGGGGCTTGGCAGCGGCGGGGCGCGGCACTGCCAGGGGCGCTGGCGGACGGCTGACCACGCGCAGCCCCGCATCGCGGCGGCCGTCCCTGTTTTCCACGCGGAAGACGCTGACCACCTCGTTCAGGCTGTTGACCTGTTCCTGCATCGCTTGCGCGGCGGCGGCGGCTTCCTCGACCAAGGCCGCGTTTTGCTGCGTGACATTGTCCATTTGCGTCACGGCCATATTGATTTGCTCGATGCCGGCCGATTGTTCCTGGCTGGCGGACATCATTTCAGACATGATGCCGGTGACGCGCCGCACGCTGGCGACCACTTCATGCATGGTCGATCCTGCCTGTTCCACCAGCCGGTTGCCGGCCTGGACTTTGTCGACGGAGTCGCCGATCAAGTCCTTGATTTCCTTCGCCGCAGCGGCCGAGCGCTGCGCCAGGTTGCGCACCTCGGTGGCCACCACGGCAAAGCCGCGCCCCTGTTCCCCGGCGCGGGCCGCCTCGACCGCCGCGTTCAGCGCCAGGATATTGGTCTGGAAGGCGATGCCGTCGATGACGGCGATGATGTCGACGATCTTGCGCGCCGAGACATCGATGGCGGCCATGGTGTCGACCACCTGCGCCACTACGGCGCCGCCCTTGGTGGCGACATCGGAAGCCGTTTCGGCCAGCCCGTTGGCCTGGCGCGCATGGTCGGTGTTGATACGCACGGTGCTGGTCAGTTCTTCCATGGATGAAGCGGTTTGCTCCAGCGTGCTGGCCTGCTGCTCCGTGCGCGAAGACAAGTCCAGATTGCCCATGGCGATTTGTCCCGCCGCCGTGGCGATGGTCTCGGTGCTGGCGTGAACTTGCTGGACGATTTGCGCCAGGCTGTCGCGCATCGATTGCATGGCGTACAGCAGGCTGTGCGTGTCGCCGGCGCGGGTATGAATGGGGACGGCCAGGTTGCCGCCGGCGATCTGTCCGGCAATCGCCGCCGCTTCGTCGGGTTCGCAGCCGAGTTGGCGCGTCACGCTGCGGGTGATCAGCACGGCGGCCAGCAGGCTGGTGACCAGCGCCAGCGAGCCGATACTCAGCATCATCAGGCGCGCCTGGCTGTAGGCGGCCTCGGCGATGATGGAGGCTTCGCTATTCTGTTTTTCCTCGACGGCGATCAAGGTGCGCAGCAATTCCCACCAGCGCTTCTGCACGGGGCGGAATTCATAACGCAGCAGCTTGTAGGCATCGTCCTGTTTCTGGTGCAGCGCCAGGTCGGCGGCCCGCTGTATGAAGGGGGCCGCCAGCTCGCTTTGTGTGCGGATCTGTTCGAGCAGGCTTTTTTCTTCGCTCGATGTGCCCTCCAGCCTGCCGAACATCGCCCCCAGCTTTTGCTGGGCGATGGCGTATTTCTTTTCCTGCTCCCCGATGCGCGCGACCTCGATCTGGATTTCCTTGTCTTCTTTCAGCAAGATCAGATTGCGCAGGGCCAGTGCCCGCTCGGTCACCGTCAAATCCATGGTCTGGGCCAGCCTGGTTTCGACGTCGTTGACCTTGGTCGCTTCATCCATGCGATCCTGGATTTGCCGCATGCTGGTCAGTCCCAGCGCGATGACCAGCAACAGGAACAGGGCGACCAGGCCAAAGCCCATGCCGAGCCGTTTGGCGATGGTTAAGTGCATAAATTTCATATTGCCTCCTTAAGGCCGTGCTTGCGGTTCCGAGTAAGCATATGCAGCTTTATCACCAAGCACTCAGCGATCATATTGATTGCGGGCGGGCGAAAAATCACACATAGTCACTTTCAGCATTTGAGCAACAGTAGAAATTTACTTGTGGCAACTGTTCAAATTGAGTTAGATGGCGAACACCTGCGAACGCTGGCATGGCGGCGGAGCGTGATTTGTATCAAGAATGAAAAATTTTCATGCTCCTTCGCGCTCATGATTTCACATTTCACGTCGTTATAGCAGTGTCTGCTTAGCGCTTGAGATGCGACCCATCCCTTGCTCTGAGAAAACATGGCAGTACTCGACGGCTAGCAGTTATCAAAAAATGAAAGTTATGCATACTTTACCTAACCACCCATCTTCGTTTAGCAAGGCATAAGACCCATGACCTCCGTCTCCTCGATCCCGAGCTGGAATCCAAGTCCCTCACGCGCGCTCAATGCCGCTGCCACCAAGGCGGATGCCACGCCGTCTCCGGCGCCGAGCCCGTCCTCCATTGTTGACATCGGGGCGACGCAAGCCGTCGCGCAGCTGCTGCCTTCGCCGACGATATGGGAAAGCGCGACCCGCAACAAGGTGAGCGACGCGATGACAAAGAGTTTCTCTTCGCATGCGTTTGGCGGCCGCTTCAGCGGCCTGGGCGCGGCCATGCTGGGGCAGGCCAAGCTTGGAAACTACAATTTCGCGCAGGCGATGCGGCAGCCGCCGCCGAGCACCACGCCCAATGTCTACGCGGCGTCCGGCATCGCGCCGGGCAGCCTGCACGGCAATGGCGAGGACAAGGTTGCCCTCACCATCACCACCAAAAGCGGCGTGGAAGTCAAGCTGTCGCTCGACAGCCAGCAAGACGGCCTGGCCGTGAGCATGACGACGAGCGGCGAGCTCAGCGACGCTGAAGCCAGCGCCCTGGGCGACCTGGCGAAAGGTTTTCAGGACGCCATCGATGGCATGGGACGGGATACGCCGAAAATCAAGCTGGAAGGCCTGATGCAGTTCGACCAGCAGCTGCTGGCGTCGGTGAAGCTGCATGCGGAAGTCAAGGTGCGCGGCGAGCCGGAAAGTATTCAAACCCTGGATTTCCAGGCCGATGGCGCGCAGTGCAAGATCAGCTTCAGCGGCTTGGCCGGCAGCCTGGACCTGAAGGTCGACGCCAGCCAACTCAATACCTTGGGCAGCAAGGAACGGCAAGCCAAGGCGCTGGGCAGTTACATGAAGCAGTTCGACCAGGCGGCGTCGCGCGGCCATGGCGACGCGGGGCTGGTGGCCATGCTCAAGGACAGCTTTACTGCCCTGCACAGCAATACCGCCGCGCCGCAAGCGGCCACGGACACGCCCGCGACGGGCAAGTGGCGCCTGGCGGCCGAGGACAAGTCCATCCTGACGGGACTGGCCGATTTCAGCGCCTCCGTGTCGCAGACCGTGCAATTCAGCAATCCCATGCGCAGTTCGGAAAAGGATGGCTTCAATTATGAAGTGTCGCAAAAGACGGAGCAGACCGGTGCCAGCCAGGATGCACGTTCGGTCAGGCAGCAGCAGCAATCGAAGCTCAGCGCCAGCTTCCATGAGACCCTCGTCCCCGGCGTGCCGCTGCGCCTGACGACCAGCACGGAATCGCAGAACTATACCTACCACCAGATCGAGGATACGGCCAGCAGCGACGCGCAGGTGGCCTACAAGGATGGCAAGATGGTGAAGGCGAGCTTGCGGCAGGAGGCCAGCCAGTCCGAGCATGTCATGAAATATTTCCTGGGCAAGCTGGAATCGGACAAGACCACGCCGGGCAACTATTCCGTGCTGCGCGACCTGCTGCCCGTGCTGGGGCCGTACAAGACGGGTGAGCTGGGCATGACGCCCGAGAAGAAGGCGGAGCAGCGCCAGCAGGCGATGCTGACCCTGAACGACGAAGTGCTGCTGCAATCGTATCCGGGCCAGACCATCGGCCTGTGGCGCGCCGACGTGCTGCCGGAAGAGGGCGGGGCCGCCGCTTAGCAATAGACGGCGAGACTGCGTTGAATGCAAAAAGCCCGCCTTCCTGCGAAGACGGGCTTTTTGCTTGATGCGGTGTAAAACAGCCTATGCCTTGGCCTTGTTTTGCTTGATCCAGTAGCCGACGCCCAGCGCGGCCAGCCACACGGGAATCAGGTAGACGGAGATGCGCAGGCCCGGCGTCAGGTACATGATCACCAGGATGCCGGCCAAAAACAGCAGGCACAGGTAGTTGGTGAACGGGTAGCCCAGGCTCTGGAACAGGGTCGTCTTGCCTTCGATTTTTTTCTGCGCGCGGAAGCGCAAATGGATCCAGCTGATCATGGCCCAGTTGATGATCAGCGCCGAGACCACCAGTCCCATCAATACCTGGAATGCTTTGCCCGGCATGAGGTAATTGACCACCACGCAGGCGCCCGTCGCCAGGGCGGAGACGCCCAGGGCGACGAGCGGCACGCCGCGGCGGTTCAGCTGCAGCAGCGCGCGCGGGGCGTTGCCCTGCTTGGCCAGGCCGAACAGCATGCGCGTGTTGCAGTACACGCCGCTGTTGTAGACGGAGAGTGCCGCCGTCAGTACCACCACGTTCAGTGCCGTGGCCACCAGGTTGCTGTCGAGCGCATGGAAGATCAGGACAAAAGGGCTGCCGCCGGTGACGACGTTTTGCCATGGGTACAGGGACAGCAGAATGCCCAGCGCGCCGATGTAAAAGATCAGGATGCGGTAGATGGCCTGGTTGGTGGCGCGGGGAATCGTCGTGCTCGGATCGTCCGCCTCGGCCGCCGTGATGCCCACCAGTTCCAGGCCGCCGAACGAAAACATGATGACGGCCATGGCCATCACCAGGCCTTGCCAGCCATTCGGGAAGAAGCCGCCGTGCTGCCACAGGTTGGCCACCGACGCCTGCGGTCCGGCATCGCCGGAAGCGAGCAGATACGCGCCGAAGACGATCATGCCGATGATGGCGACCACCTTGATGATGGAGAACCAGAATTCCATCTCGCCAAATGCCTTCACGTTCAGCAGGCTGATGGCGTTGATGACGCAAAAGAACACCAGCGCCGAGACCCAGGTCGGCACGTCCGGCCACCAGTACTGCACGTAGATGCCGACGGCCGTCAGTTCGACCATGCTGACGAGCACATACAGCACCCAGTAGTTCCAGCCCGACAAAAAGCCGGGCAGGTGGCCGCAGTATTTGTCGGCAAAGTAGCTGAAGGAGCCGGCCACCGGTTCATCGACGACCATCTCGCCCAGCTGGCGCATGATCAGAAAGGCGATGACGCCGGCGATGCCATAACCGAGCAGCACGGAAGGCCCGGCCATCTTGATGGTTTGCGCGATGCCCAGAAACAGGCCGGTGCCGATGGCGCCGCCCAGGGCGATGAGCTGGATGTGGCGGCTTTTCAGGCCGCGCTTGAGCTCTTGTGGTTCGGTATTCCCGACTGCCGTCATATGTTTTATCCTGTTTTTACGGGGCTGAGGTCGCTGATTCTAAAGCATGCTCGGGCAAAGCAGGAGCGAAATGCATGTTGCACTGCGGAGGTGCAAGAAACGCCCCGCATCTTCGCCGAACGGCGCGCAAAACGGCTGCAGGCCGCGGCGGCGCCACGGTATCATGATGGAAAATTTCAAGGAGTGGGTATGAATCTTGCGCAGCGCAGCCGTTTGCAGGGCGTCAGCCTGGGCTTTTTGGCCGGCTATGTCGATACCTTGGGCTTCGTCGCCCTGTTTGGCCTGTTCACCGCCCACGTGACGGGCAACTTCGTGCTGATCGGCGCGGCGCTGGCCAACGCCACGCATGCCTCGATCGCCCTCAAGCTGCTGGCGTTTCCCGCGTTTGTCGCGGGCGTGGCGGCGGCGCGGCTGTTGACGGTGGCGGCCGAACGCCGCGGCGGACCGGCGCTGCGCCTGGCGTTGCTGCTGGAGCTGGCGCTGCTGCTCGGTTTCATGGTGTTGGGCGTGCTGGCCGAGCCGCTGGGCCCCGAGCCGGGCGCGCTGGCCATGACGGCCGGCCTGTCCGGCGCGGCGGCCATGGGCGCGCACAGCGCCATCAGCCGGCTGCTGCTGGCCCATCTGGCACCCACGTCCATGATGACGGGCAATGTGACGCAAGTGGTGATCGACACGGTCGACGTGCTGCGCGGCGCGGCTGACGGCGCCACGCGCGAACGTTGCGTCAAATTCTTCTGGCCCCTGCTGGGCTTTGCCGCGGGCGCCATCCTGGCCGCCTTTGCCTACCTGGCCGTGGGCTTTGCCGCGCTGGCCGTGCCGCTGGCCATCCTGCTGGTGCTGATCGCGCTGGAACCGGCGCGCCTGGCCGCTTAGTCCCGCGCCGGCGCGCGCGCAGCGACGACGGCCGGCTCGTATGCGGCCAGGAACTCGGGCGGCAAACGGCGCGCGCGGCCGCTGCTCAATTCGATGCAGATCAAGTGCCAGCGTCCGCGCACGACGGTGGCGCCGTCGCTGTCGCGCACCAGCTGGAAGCGCCGCTCCATGCTGGAGCGCCCATCGCTGGCGCACAGCCAGGTGGCCAGGGTCAGCGCTTCGCCGGCCCGCGTCGGCAGCAGGTAGTCGTATTCGCCGCGGCGGATCGCCATGGCCCGGTCCAGGCGCCGGTAATCGTCGAGGTCCAGCCCCAGGGTGGCCGAGTGGTGCCAGGCGATATGCTCGCACCAGCGCACGTAGACGGCGTTGTTCGTATGCTGCAAGCCGTCGATATCGGCCGGTTCGGGGCTGACGGGCAGGGTGCAGGCGTGCGGAAAATCCCAGTTCAAGAGCAATCCTTTCGAGACGGTGGCGGCTGATTGTACGGTCTTGCGGCCGTTTGCGCTGGCGTTGCGCACGGTATGAAGCAGTGTTTTTTCTCTTGATGTATGATGCATCATAATTTTTCAACTCTCGAGCATACGCATGAAGCGCCAATTGGACAGTCTGCTGCACGTCAACCTCGGCAAGTCCGTGTATGCGATGCTGCGCGAAGCCCTGGCGGCCGGGCGCTTCCAGCCGAACGACCGGCTGCGCATCCGCGAGCTGGCGCTGCAGCTGGGCACCAGCGTCACGCCTGTGCGCGACGCCATGCTGCAGCTGGTGCAGGAAGAGGCGCTGGTGCTGCGCTCGCCGCGCGACTTTCGCGTGCCTGTGCTCAGCGTGGCGCGCTACCTGGAAATCCGCGCGCTGCGCCTGGAACTGGAAGGGCTGGGCGCGTTCGAGGCGGCGCAGCGCATCGACGCCGCCACCCTGGCCGACCTGGAGCGCCTGCTGCAGGCGAATGAAGCGGCGATTGCGCGGCACGACCAGGCGGCGGCCCTGCAATGCAACCAGGCCTTTCACCTGGGCCTGGCGCAGGCGGCCGGCATGCCGACATTGAAACGCTTCGTCGACCACCTGTGGATGCAGACGGCGCCCCTGATCGCCGTCGGCTACGCCAGCTTTTCTCCCGACATGCGGGTCGGCCACCACCACGCCATCCTCGACGCGCTGCGCCGGCGCGACGGCGCGGCCGCGCGGCGCGCCATCGAACAGGACATTCTCGACGGCGGCACGCAAATGCTGGCCTATGTGATGCGCCAGGAGCGCATGCATGCCGGCGCAACACAACAGGACAAGGAAGCACATGACGCACATCAAGCACAAGATTGAACGGAGCATGGAACAGAAGACCGCCATCGTCACGGGCGCCAGCCGCGGCATCGGCCACGCCGTGGCCGAGCGCTTCCGCAGCCTGGGCTGGCGGGTCATCACCGTCTCGCGCAGCCCGATACCGGGCGGCTG
This sequence comes from Janthinobacterium sp. GW458P, assembly GCF_002127585.1. Taxonomy (GTDB): domain Bacteria; phylum Pseudomonadota; class Gammaproteobacteria; order Burkholderiales; family Burkholderiaceae_D; genus Janthinobacterium. The sequence goes on along the minus strand of NZ_NEGZ01000012.1, from coordinate 99,259 downwards.
CCCGCGCAGCCAGGAGCACAACACGCATGTGTGCATGGATCTGTCGGACCTGAGCCAGATCGGGCAGATGGTCGATACCCTGCGCCCCATGCTGGGCGACTCCAAACTACATGCGCTGGTCAACAACGCGGGCGTGTCGCCGAAGGGGCCGGGCGGCGCGCGCGTCAATTCGCTGACCACCGACATGCGGACGTGGCAGGAAATGTACAACACGAATTTCTTTGCGCCGCTGGCCCTGACGCGCGGCTTTGCGCAGGAATTGTCGAATGCGCACGGCGCCGTCGTGAACCTGTGCTCGATCGCCGGCTACCGCGTGCATCCGTTCGCCGGCTCCGCCTACGCCAGCTCGAAGGCGGCGCTGGCGTCCTTGACGCGCGAAATGGCCAATGACATGGCGCCGCTGAACGTGCGCGTGAATGCGATTGCGCCGGGCGAGATCGACACGGCGATTCTGTCGCCGGGGACCTCGCACATCGTCGACACGCAAATTCCGCTGCGCCGCCTGGGCACGACGGCCGAAGTGGCGGACCTGGTGGAGTTTTTATGCAGCGAGCGCGCCTCGTACATCACGGGCGCGGAGATCCCCATCGACGGCGGCCAGCGCATTTAAGTGAAAAGGAAGATCGCATGACTCAACATATCGGCATCGTCGGCTGTTCCGCCGAAGGGGCGGCCCTGTGCTACCGCACCATCTGCGAAGAGGGCGCGCATGCGCTGGGCGCCTATGAACATCCGGAAGTGACGCTGCACACGCCGCCGCTGGCGCGCTACGTGGAATGCCTGAACAGGGGCGATCTGGCCGGCGTGGCCGGGCTGATGCTGGCGTCGGCGCACAAGCTGGCCGCCGCCGGCGCCGACTTCCTGATCTGCCCCGACAACACCATCCACCAGGCGTTTGCCCTGATGGCGCCCCGGTCGCCGCTGCCCTGGCTGCATATCGCCGACGTCGTGGCCAGTGAGGCGGCCGCGCGCGGCTACCGGCGCGTGGGCCTGACGGGCACGCGCTGGCTGGTCGACAGCGCCGTGTATCCGGACAGGCTGGCCGCGCGCGGCATCGCCTGCGTGCGGCCCGGCGAGGACGAGCGCGACGAGATCAACCGCATCATCATGGAAGAACTGGTGCCGGGCGCGGTCCAGCCGGACAGCGTGGCGCGCTTCCAGGCCGTCATCGCAGGCTTGCGCGAGCGGGGCTGCGACGCCGTCATCCTCGGCTGCACGGAAATCCCGCTCATCATCAGCGACGCCAATGCGCCGCTGCCGACGCTCGATTCCACGCGCCTGCTGGCGCGCGCCGCCCTGCGCCATGCAGTCGGCGGTTGACTATTTGTCCAGTTGCGCCTGCAGGGCAGCCACTACCAGCGCGTGGTCGTCCGCCTGCGCCAGGCCGGATACGGTGACCGTGCCGACCAGTCCCACGCCGCGTATCAGCAGGGGAAACGCGCCGCCATGGCCCGCGTACTCGACGTCTTCGAGGTATTTGACGTCTTCGAAGGTGCTGCCGCGGCTTTTATGCGAGATGCCCATGTAATAGGAGCTGCGGCAAAAGCGCTGTACCGTGTTGTTCTTGCGGCGTATCCAGTCCGCCTGGTCCGCCGTGGCGCCCGTCATGGCGTGGTGGAACAGGACCTGGCCGTTGCGGGTGATATTGACGGTGACGGCCTTGCCCCGCTTGCGCACTTCTTCGACGATCCACAGGCCCACGGCCAGCGCGGCGTCGTTGTCGAAGCGCTCGAATTGCAGGGATTGTTCCTGTTGCGCCAGGGTGTGCAGCAAATCGGCGTAATGATCCATCGTGGAGGCGGGTGGTAGTGGCTGGAAGCGCTACTGTAGCGCACCATGGGGGCTTTTTGTGTAATGCGGCTAAAATAGGCGCCATGAACCTGTCCCTGTTTGCCGATGAAGACCAGGCTCCGGCCGGCCCGGCGCCGCTGGTGCCGGGATCGTCCGCGTCGGTCCTGCTGCGCGCATTCGCGCTGCCTTGCCTGGCGCAGCTGCTGCCGGCGCTGGACGCCATCATGCTGGCGGCGCCCCTGCGCCACATGGCCACGCCGGGCGGCTTGCGCATGTCGGTCGCCATGAGCAATTGCGGCGCCCTCGGCTGGGTCACGGATGGACGCGGCTACCGCTATGCGCGGCTCGATCCGGCCAGCGGCCGTCCCTGGCCGCCGATGCCTCCCGTGTTCCTGCACCTGGCGCAGCAGGCGGCGCTGGCGGCCGGCTATGCGGACTTCATGCCCGACGCCTGCCTGGTCAACCGCTATGCGCCCGGCGCGCGCATGGCTCTGCACCAGGACCGCGACGAGTGCGATTTCAATGCGCCCATCGTCTCCGTCTCGCTCGGTTTGCCCGCCACCTTCCTGTTCGGCGGCGCGGAGCGGGCCGACAAGGCTATCCGCATCCCCCTGCTGCATGGCGACGTGGTGGTGTGGGGCGGCGCCGACCGCCTGCGCTTCCACGGCGTGGCGCCCCTGAAGGAGGGTGAACACCCGCTGCTGGGCGCGCAACGCATCAATCTGACGTTTCGCAAGGCTGCCTGAGCTGGCGCCAGGCCGTTCCCGGCTTGACGACGTACTGCGCGTGCACATGGCGCCACGGGATGGCCAGGTAGACCAGCACGACGAACGCGCATTCAAACGCGGTTGCCGCGGTGGCGGGATCGATCTGGCCGTTCAGCCATTGCGGCAGCGGCACGAGCAGCAGCCAGAGGGTCTTCCACAGCGCCTCCCACAGCAGCAGGGGCAGCATCTGCAGCGGATAGCGCAAGCCCAGCAAGCATAGCAGCGAGAACGCGGCCAGCATGCAGTTGACGGTGCCGCGCGCCAGTTCCCACGGCGCGTGCGGCGTGACGATGCCGGGCCACAGCACGCTGCCCAGCCCCAGGACAACCAGCAGATACATGGCGCGCAGCGCATACAGGCGGGCGGTCGATACGGTATTCATGGTGCGGTCTCCTGGTCGTGGGGTGGCGATGAAAGGGTTTACTCGACTTCCTTGAGTATCGTTTCCAGGCTGCCCAGGCGCGCCTGGATCTGCGCCACGGAGGCGTTCAATACGGCCAGCGACGCTGCCGTTTCCGCCTGCGCGGCGGCTGCGGACCTGGCCAGCTCCTGGTAGGCGCCGTCCTGCGCCAGCCGGGCGCGCGCCTGCACGATGCCGGACGTATATTTGAGGGCGAAGATGATGACGGCGGCCGTGCAGGGGAAGAAGAAGGCGGCGAAAAAGATATTTTCAGACATGATGACCTCTACAGTTCAGGATTGATCCGGGTTGGGGGTGAGCGTGGACGCCGCCGCGGCGATGCTGGCCGGCGTCAGCAGCAATTCAAATGGGCTGGCTTCAAAGTAATTGAGGGCCTTGCCGTCGTGCGACAGTTCCAGCTGGCTGGTGACGAGTCCCGCGTGTTCCAGCTTCTGCAGGTGCAAATGCAGCAGGGGCCGGCTGATGCCCAGGTCGCGCGCCAGCTGGCTGATGTAGTTGCGCCCGCCGCTGGCCAGCGCCGCGATGATGCGCAGCCGGTGCGGATTGTCGAGCGCCGCCAGCATGGCCAGCAAGCGCTCGCCGGTGGGGGAGGTGTTTGTATCTGTCATGTGTCAACATTATCTGACATGTGTTAGCGAGTCAAGAGAAATCATTCGCCGTTTTAATGCAAGATACTTGCAAATACGGCGCTTTTTCTCCATGATATGCAACTTGTTTGCATATGGAGCCATGACCATGAAGCGCGATTCCCTTTCTTCGCCCCTGCCCGACGTGGCGGCCGGCCCCCATCTGGGCCACCCCTTGCCATTGGAATGGGTGGGCATGCAGGGCATCGCCTTGCCCCTGTGGCTGGAAGAGGGCGGGCAGGCGCAGCAAGTCCATGCCTGGGCCGACGTGCAGGTCGATCTGCCCGATCCGGCAGTCAAGGGCATCCACATGTCGCGCCTGTACCTGCTGCTCGACGCGTTTGCGGCCGCACAGCCGCTCGAGGCGGGCGCGCTGGCCGCCGTGCTGCGGCGCATGGTGGACAGTCACGCTGATTGCGGCAGCACGCAGGCGCGCATCGCGCTGGCCTTTCCCCTGCTGCGGCGCCAGCCGGCGCTGCTGACGGCGGGGCTGTCGGGCTGGAAATCGTATCCCGTGCGCCTGCAAGCCGGTGTTTCTCCGCAGGGCTTTGCCCTGTCCCTGACGGTGGAGGTCGCTTATTCGTCCACCTGCCCCTGTTCGGCGGCGCTGGCGCGGCAATTGCTGGCCGACGCCTTTGCGGCGCAGTTCGGCGCGGGCCGCATCGACGGCGCCGCCGCGCACGCCTGGCTGCAGGAACACGCCAGCCTGGCCACGCCGCACAGCCAGCGCAGCACGGCGACGGTGACCGTGCCATTGACGGAGCAAGCGGAGCTGGACTTGTTTCCCCTGATTGACCTGGTGGAAGCGGCGCTGGCGACGCCCCTGCAGACGGCCGTGAAACGGGCCGACGAACAGGCGTTCGCGCGCTTGAATGGTGCTAATCTGATGTACGTGGAAGACGCGGCCCGCCGCGTGCAGGCGGCGCTGGCGCTACATTATGCGCAGACAAGTGTTACTGTAAGGCATATGGAAAGCCTGCATCCGCACGACGCCGTGGCGCAGGCGGGGCAGCTTGCCTGAGCTTTTCACTCAACCACCGTGGAGGAAGACCGCATGCCGGAGAACATCACGCAGGAGCCTGGCGAAGACAGCCTGGAAGAGGAGCTGGAGCGCGAGCGGCGCGAGCATGCGCTGATCGACGAGGAAAAGCTGGGGATGGACGAGCTGGAAGAGGAGCATTTGAAGCGGGAACGCCAGCCGGGCTCGCCGGCAGGGCGCTAGCGCGCACGCGCTGCATCAGCGCTGGCATCGCGCCGCGCTGCCCGGTACAATTTCGCTTTGTTTCTCTCCCCCAACCCTGGAGGCACATGAAATACCGCGCATTCTTTCCGTTCATCCTCGGCCTGACAGGCGCCGTTCTGGCCGCCTCGCCTGCCCATTCCGCCACCATCTGCACCGCCATGGCCGATGCCAGGGCCGGTACTGTCTTGCTGCAGGAAGGCAATTGCATCGACCGGGTCACGCCCGCGTCCACCTTCAAGATCGCGCTCAGCCTGATGGGCTATGACGCCGGCTTCCTCAAGGACGAGCACAAGCCCAGCCTGCCATTCCGCCAGGGCTATGTGGACTGGGGCGGCGAAGCGTGGCGCCAGGATACGGACCCGTCGCGCTGGATGCAGTACTCGGTGGTCTGGTATTCGCAGCAGATCACTCAGGCGCTGGGCGCCGAGCGCTTTCAGAAATATGCCAAGGCTTTGCGCTACGGCAATGCGGATGTGTCGGGCGACCCCGGCAAGGAGAACAGCCTGGAGCGCTCCTGGATCAGTTCTTCGCTGAAGATTTCGCCGCTGGAGCAGCTCGGTTTCCTGCGCAAGCTGGTCAACGATCAGTTGCCAGTAAGCAAGCAGGCGATGGAGCAGACGCGTCGCCTGACGCGACTGGCCGACGTGGACGGCTGGCAGGTGCACGGCAAGACGGGCGCCGCCTTCCCGCGCAAGGCCGACGGCAGCTTTGACGAAGCGCACGGTTATGGCTGGTTCGTGGGCTGGGCCAGCAAGGGCGAGCGCACGATCGTCTTCGCGCGCCTGGTGCAGGACGAGCAAAAGGGCGCTCAATCGGCCGGCTTGCGCACGCGCGTAGCCATGCTGAAGGAATTGCCGGCTCTGCTGGAGCAGGCGCAGAAGTGACGCCGGCTAGCGTCACGGCCATCTTCGTCGCCAGCGACGGCGACTATCTGGAAGCCGTCATCGAGGTGGACGGCCAGCGCCTGCACGTGATGGACGAGTTCGGCGGCGGGCAACTGGCCGCCGGCACGCGATTCCAGGCCGAACTGTGGCCCGTGGCCGGCGAGAGCGATGACTGGGACGCCATCTTCCACGCCAACCCGGGCCGCGAAAAACGCCTGCAGCGCCTCGACGGCTGGCGCTACCTGGCGCTGGGGCAGGTGATCAGCGTCGATCCCGTCGTCTGCGACTGCGGCCTGCTGCGCGTGGAAGATGCTTTCCATACGCGCGATGAACGCTGCGTGGGCGCCTATGTCGGCGTCACCCTGGCCCGCCTCGATGCTTGCCTGCCCTAAATTCCGGCCCGCTTTGTTGCCCGCCCTATATACTTGCTGAAACGGATCATCCGGCATCAGACAAGGTTAGAAGCATGGCATCAGGCATGGAGCAGTTTCAGGAAAAGGCAAGACAGGCATTCATACGGGGGCGCGCGCAGGCGGTGCGCGTGGCGGGCGTGGCGTGGACCAGGGCAGTGGCGCTGTACCGGCGCGGCCATGCGCACTTGATGACCTTGCCGCCCGTGCGGCGCGCGCTGGTGCTGGCCTTATGGTCGTTTTTGGCCGTGCTGGCGCTGGTGATCCTGTACATGCTGCTGCTGATTCCGCTGACGCCCAGCATCCACGACTTGCGCCAGGCGCGCGCGGCCGCGCCCAGCACCATGGTCAGCGCGGACGGCAAGGAACTGGCGCGCTTCGACCAGGGCTTGCAGGAGCGCGTTACGCTGCAGCAGATTTCGCCGAACGTGATCAGCGCGCTGATTGCAACGGAAGACCACCGCTTCTACCAGCACCACGGCGTCGATTTCACGCGCACGGCCGGCGCCATCCTGCATACGGCAGGGGGCAACCCGCAGGGCGGTTCCACCATCACGCAGCAGCTGGCGCGCAATATGTTCCCCGAGGAAATCGGCCGCTCGCGCAACCTGAACCGCAAGCTCAAGGAACTGATCACGGCCCTCAAGATCGAGGCCACCTACAGCAAGACGGAAATCCTCGAAGCGTATTTAAACACGGTGCCTTTCCTGTACAACACCTACGGCATCGAAATGGCGGCCCGCACGTATTTCGACAAACCCGCTTCGCGCCTCGATATCCTGGAAAGCGCCACCCTGGTCGGCATGCTCAAGGGCACGAATTACTACAATCCTGTCGGCAATCCCGAACGTTCCTTGCAGCGGCGCAATGTGGTGCTGGGCCAGATGCGCAAGCATGACGTCATCGACGAGGCGCGCTACAAGCAGTTGATCAAGCGTCCGCTGCGCCTGCATTTCGAGCGCCAGAGCGAGCGGGCGCAGTCGGACAGCCATTTCACGGCCTATGTGCGCAAGTGGCTGATTGACTGGGCCGACGAAAATGATTACAACCTGGAACTGGACGGCCTGGTGGTGCACACCACGCTCGACCACGACTTGCAGCAGGCGGCCGAGCGGGCCGTCGAGCGCCAGGCCAATGCCTTGCAGGCGATCGCCGACGTGGAATGGAGCCGCGCCGGCGTGCCGTCGTCGACCTCGACGGGCATGTATGCGGGCATGCAGGGCGGCAGCGTGGCCTTCGACTACTTCTGGAAATCGCATCCGGCCCTGCTCGACGCCTTCGTGCGCGAGTCCGCCGACTACCGCAAGCTGACGGCGGCCGGTGGCACGCCCGAGGCCGCGCTGGCGCAGCTGAAGGGCGACCGCGCCTTCATGGCGGCCCTGCGCAAGTCGAAGACACGGCTGGAAGCTGGCTTTGCAGCCATGGACCCGGCCACGGGCGCCGTGCGCGCCTGGGTGGGCAGCCGCGACTTTGCGCGCGAGCAATTCGACCACGTGTCGCAGGCGGCGCGCCAGCCCGGTTCCACCTTCAAGCCCATCGTGTATGGCGCGGCGCTGGAAAAGGGCCTCAGTCCCGACCACGTCTACCGCGATGAAGTCATGGATATCAAGGCGGCTGACGGCACCAAATGGCGCCCGACGGACATGAGCGGCACGACGGGGCGCGACATGACCATGCGCGATGGCCTGGTGTACTCGAAAAACACGATCACGGCGCAGGTGATGCAGGACGTCGGCTTGCCGCCGATCATCAAACTGGCGCGCGCGCTCGGTATCCGCGACAGCAAGCTGGAAAAAGTGCCGTCCCTGGCGCTGGGCACCAGCCCCGTCACCTTGCTGGAAATGGTCAACGCCTACGCCAGCATCGCGGCCCAGGGCGAAGCCCGTCTGCCCTTCGTCGTCACGCACATCACTGACCGCGAAGGCAAGGTCATCGCCCGTTTCGGCGAAGACAAGCCCAAGCGCGCCATGCAGGCGGCATCGGCGGCCACCCTGACGGACATGATGCGCGGCGTCATCGACCGGGGCACGGGCACGGCCATCCGCAGCCGCTTCGGCATCCGCTCCGACGTGGCCGGCAAGAGCGGCACAACGCAAAACAATGCGGACGGCTGGTTCATCCTGATGCACCCGGAACTGGTGGGCGGCGCCTGGGTGGGTTTCAACGACGCGCGCGTCACCATGCGCAGCAATTACTGGGGCCAGGGCGGCCACAACGCCGTGCTGGTGGTGGGCGACTTCTTCAAGACGGCGCTCGACACGGGCAAGATCGCGCGCGACGCCATCTTCCCCGGCGGCAAGCCGCCACCGCCGCTGCGCCACGTGGAACCCGTCGACGAGCCGCAGGACGAACCGGTGGAAGAGCCGGGCGATTTGCTGCAGGAAGGCGCGCCGCCCGCGCCGCTGGCCGTGCCGGCCGAAGAGGGCGGGCAGGAAGCGCATGGCAAGGCCGTGCCGGAATCGGCCCCTGCGCCTGTCCCGGCACCGCAGCCAATGCCGCAAGGCTAGCGGCCACGTTGTTATTTGATACAGGACAATGATGTCACCCAAGCCCACCTTGCGCCTGATACTGGGCGACCAGCTCAATGCCCGCCACCGCTGGTTTACCGACGTCGATGACGCCACCATCTACGTCTTGATGGAAGTGCGCCAGGAAACGGATTACGTGCTGCATCACGCGCAGAAAATCCTGGCCATCTTCGCGGCCATGCGCGACCTGGCGCGCCAGTTGCGCGAGGATGGCCACGCCGTGCATTACATCGCCATCGGCGACGCGGCGAGCACGCGCTCGATACCGGACAATATCGAAGCGCTGCTTGTCCAGTATGGCGCCGGCGCCGTCGAGTACCAGGCGCCCGACGAGTGGCGCCTCGACCAGCAGCTGTATGAGGCCGGGCGGCGCTCGGCGGTCCCGTGGCTGATGGTCGACAGCGAGCATTTCTATACGGCCCGCCACGAGGCGGCCGATATATTTGCCGGGCGCAAGCAATGGCTGATGGAGTTTTTCTACCGCCAGATGCGCAGCACGCACCAGGTGCTGATGGAAGACGCGAAAAAACCCGTCGGCGGCCAGTGGAATTTCGATCACGATAACCGCAAGCCCTGGCGCGGCACGCCCGCCGAGCCGCAAGACCCGCGCACCGTGCATGACCATTGCCTGTTATGGCAAGCCATCGTCGCTGCCGGCGTGCCAAGCTTCGGCGCGCCCCATGCCGACCGGCTGGCGTGGGCGCTGAACCGGGATGAGGCGCTGCAGCAGCTCGATGCCTTCATCGTTCATGCCTTGCCGCATTTCGGCGATTTCCAGGATGCCATGAGCAGCAAGGCCTGGCGCCTGTTTCATTCTTTGCTGTCGTTCGCGCTGAACGTCAAGATGCTCAACCCGCGCGAAGTCGTCGGCAGGGCGCAGGCCGCCTATCACGCCGGCCATGCTCCGCTGGCCGCGGTCGAGGGCTTCATCCGCCAGATTCTGGGCTGGCGCGAATATGTGCGCGGCGTGTACTGGGCGCAGATGCCCGGCTATGCCGAGAAGAATTTTTTTGGCCATGCGCGTGCGTTGCCCTCCTGGTTCTGGGACGGCAAGACGAAGATGCATTGCCTGTCGCAGGCGATCACGCAGTCGCTGGAGCAGGCCCATGCGCATCATATCCAGCGCCTGATGGTGATCGGCAACTTCGCGCTGCTGGCCGGTCTCGACCCGGCCGAAGTGCATGGCTGGTACCTGGGCATTTACATCGACGCCTTCGAATGGGTGGAGCTGCCCAATACCGTCGGCATGAGCCAGTTCGCCGACGGCGGCCTGCTGGCCACCAAGCCGTATGTCTCCAGCGCCGCGTATATCGACCGCATGGGCGATTATTGCAAAGGCTGCCATTACGACAAGAAGGCGCGCATCGGCGAGCGCGCGTGCCCGTTCAATGCGCTGTACTGGGATTTTTTCCACCGCAATGCGGCCGCGCTGGAGCGCAATCCCCGCATCGGCATGGCGTATCGCCAGCTGGATAAAATGGACGAGGAAACAATCGCCGCTTTCCGCCAGCAGGCGGCCACGATGCTGGCCAGGCTCGATGCATTGTAGCGCAGCGCGGCATGGCGCCCGATGCCTGCCAGGTGGCGCGGTATCTGGCCGCAAACGGCGCGCAATGTTTCGTGCTGCGCAAAAATGACCTATTTTCGGGAGGACGCATGTATCTGACCTGTATCAAGCACTTTCTAAGTGTTTCTCTCCTTGCTTGCTGCTCTGCTACTCATGCGCAAGAACGGATCCCGGTCGGCTCGGCAACGGGCTATATTGGGCTAGGTCAAGTAGTCAAGAGTTCTTCCCTGGTGGCACGGGTGACGGTCGTGTCCGCGACGGTGGTGCCGCACGAGGATGCTGCGGATGGGAAACCCTGTGGCATTGTCTACCGGGCAAGAGTCATGCAGGCATTGAAGGGCAGCCAGGGCGGTGATGTGCGGTTTTTCATGCCTGTGGGGATTGATCCTCTCCATCCGGGTCTCAAGTACCTGGTGTTCCTGGAGCATCGAAGCGAGCGCCAGGCCAAAGACCTCTTTGCGTCCCTGAACGCGGCCTTGACTGATGCGGAAAACCAGCGCTTGAGGTGTAAATTTCCAGCGGGATATTACATTCCCCTGCAGGCGGCCCCCCTGCCATTTGATGCAGATGCCGGGAGCCAATTTGGCGGCGAGTGGCTGGGCCTGGAAAGGGGCGGGGTGCCATCGGGCCTGCTGGTTTGCGAAGAACCTGGCATCAGTAGCGCTAACGTGGAAAGCCGGCACCATCGACGAAACAAATCCGGCGGCGCGGTGGTCAGCTGGGTGGAAATGGCCCGGCTCATAAAAAAGACCCAGGGCATCTTCAGCTTCTTGAACGGGGGACTCGATGCATGCGGCCAGTAGGCCGTGCCGCCGCCCGTTCCAGCCTCGGGTTTAGGGCGTATTGCGCATCAGCCCCGCCTGCCGCACGAACACCTGCAGCGCGGGCATGGTCTGCTGGTGCAGCGCTTTCAGTTCCGCTCTCAGCGCCGGCGTGATGGCCAGGCTGCCGTCCGCCTGCTGGCGCACGGGCAGGCCCGGCGCTTGCGCCATTTCCACTGGGTAATTCGTGAAGTCGCCGTAGGGGCGCTTGCCAGCGACGGACGGGGTGGGCCAACAGCCTTCGGCCAGGTAGTCCTCGGCGCTGGCCATGCCCATGCCCAGCATCTCCGGCGACAGCCACGACTGCTGCCGCAGCAGGGTCAGATGCCGGGCAGTCAAGGCGAACGGCGCCTTGCCGTTCGCATAGCTGCCCGGCTTCAGATCTGCCATCTGCACGAAGTGGGGCAGCAGCTGTGCCGCACGGGTTGGCGCAGCCGCTGCATCATCGCGCCGTCAAGTCCTGGCGCTGGAATTCGATGCGGTTTTCTTCGTACTTCCACTTCGTGTAGGGGCCGAAGACGCGGCGGTTTTCCTTGCTGTCGGCATTCGACTGCTCGCGCTTCATGCGCCGCACGAGGGCGGTGTCGACGAGCGGCTCGGTCGTCGTGCCGAACACTTCGTGGCGCACGCTCTGCTTGGCGTCGGCGCCGCGTGAAATGATGGTGAGCTTGCGCGTGGCGGGATCGAAGTACAGGCGCATGGCAAACGTGTTCATGTCCTGCAGGTACAGGCCGTCGTCGCGCCACTGGGCATAGAAATAGTCGCCGCAGACGGCCTTCGGTTCGCGTTTCCATTCGCAGGCGAGCAGGATCAGCAGGTGATGGTCGTCGAGTTGCTTGATCGACACACGGGCCTTGGAATAGCCCCAGTTGCTGGGCGGCACGGTCTTCGACGAGAGCAGATTGTACTCGCCCACGAGATTGGGCATGGGCGCCTGCGCGAAGGCGCTCGTGCAGAGAGTCAAGGCGGCGGCCGCAAGGGCGCCGTGTATCCGGGAGAATGTAGTCATGATGGCCATAAAGAAAAGTTGCCATATTATAGATGGCAACTTGCCAAGATGGCGGCACGCTTGCGCAGCGCGCCGGTTGTTACTTCAGCTTGCTCAATTCCGCTATGTCGATCTTGACGACCTTGTCGCCCACGGCGGCGACCAGGGTCTTGAAATGGGGCGTCGCTTCATGCGCCGTGTGGGCTGCCTTGTCCATCCATTCTTCCAGCATGATGAAGCGCGTGGGGATGTTGTTGTCGAGGTGCAACTCGTAGCGCAGGCAGGCGCCTTCCGCGCGGCTGGGCGCCACGACGGCTTCCAGGGCGGCGCGCACGGCGTCGATATATTGCGGTTGGGCATCGATGGTGGCGACGACGATCAGGGTCATGGTGGTCCTTGTAGTGTGGAGGCGGAAGCAGCTTAGCGCAGTTTGCCTTTTCTTGCCCATCAGTCACAGCCTGGCTGCGCCGAAACAGTTTCCGGCGCAGCCAGAAAATGCGGGGCGCACGCAGGATGGCGTGATGGCGGGGCCGCGCCATTTTTTCCGACGGATGGCTAAGGGCTGCCCTGCATGTCGTGGCGGTAGCGTGCCGGCGGCAGCGCGAACTGGGTCTTGAAGAAGCGGGTAAACGCGCTTTGCGACGAAAACCCCAGGCGCTCGCCGATCTCTGCCACGCTCAGGCTCGTTTCGCGCAGCAAACGGCGCGATTCGCGGCTCTTGGCGCGCAATTCCAGCGCGCGGAACGAGGTCTGCTCCTGCTGCAGCTGGCGCTGCAGGGTCCAGCGGTTCATGGCCAGGCCGTCGCACAGGGCCGGCAGCAGCGCGGCGCCGTCGGCGTCCCCTGCGCCTTGCCGGCCCAGCAAATCGATGATGGCCTGCTCCACGCGGGCGGAAAACAGCTGCGCCCCCTGCAATTGCTGCAGTTGCCCCTGCGCGTGCCGCAGCGCGTGCGGCGCCAGCATGGCGTTGAACTGGGCGAAGGGCCGGTCCAGCGCCGGCGCGTCGAACGTCAGCGTGTTGCGCGCCTGGCCGAAGGCGGCGGCGGCGCCGAAACACTCGGCAATGGCCGGCGCGAACCACGGCGCCTTGCCCTGGAAACCGGCATGGAAGGCGGTGGCCGCGCCATCGTCATAGGCACGCGCGACCAGCGACAGCATGCGGAAATTGGCCAGCGCCTGCATGGCGCCGCCCAGCGGGCAGAACTCGGACAGGTATTCGATCTCGATGCGCGTGCCATTTTCGCTCATCAGCATGAAGTCGAATTCGCCGATCAGGCCCCGCAAGTGCAGCAGCTCGTGCAGCGCGCTGCGCAGGGTGGGGCGGTTGAAGCAGACGTGGGCGATGCCCGGGTAATGCGCGAACCAGTGCGTCACGTCGAGGTCGAGCAGGCCGCGGTGCTGCGGCAGTTGCCGGGCGTAGGCCGTCATGCGGCGGTGCCGCTCGGCGTTGATGCGCCCGCCCGGTTCGTCCAGCTGCGCCGGCGTGATGCCCGTCTGGCGGAAAAAGTCGGCGGGATCGTGGCCATCGGCCTGCATGGCGCGCGCGCATTGCTGCGCGATGCGGTTCGAAACCGTGCGCGTGTCGGGTTTGTGCAAGGCTGCCTCCTGCTTGTTCTGCGTATTCTGCTTGTTGTAGTAATTTTTCACAAATACTAGCACTTTGTAGGAAATTGTTGGTTGTCGAGGCGCTTAATCAAAAATTGTTCTGGCGGGTATAAAACGCGTGCTGCGCGGTCAAGAAACTCACGCATTCTCACGCTATATTGATTTCGGGCTGGCCCTGATGCCACCTGGATACCTACAAAAACAGTCTTGGAGATAATGATGAATTGCACTTTGAAACCGATGGCCCGCGTGGTCACCGGCTGCGTCGCCACGCTTGCCCTGGCCGCCTGCGGCAACGACACCAGCAGCGAGCAATACACGCAGCCCGTGTTCGGCGCCACCAGCTACACCCAGTTGAAAGCTGACGGATATCAATTCAAGGATATGAATCGCAACGGCAAGATCGACCCCTATGAAGACTGGCGCCTGCCGGCCGAGGCGCGTGCCGACGACTTGTTGTCGCGCATGAGCCTCGACGAAAAGGCGGGCCTGATGATGCACGGCACGGCGCCCACCGTGGCCGACCCCACCGGCATCGGCCTGGGCGGCGCGTATGACCTGGCGGCCCTGCAGGACCTGATCGTCAAGCAGTACGTCAACACTTTCATTACCCGCATGGCGGGCGACACGGCCAATATGGCGGCGCAGTACAACAAGCTGCAGGCGCTGAGCGAAACCTCGCGCCACGGCATCCCCGTGTCCATCAGCACCGACCCGCGCCACCATTTCCAGTACACGGTGGGCGCCAGCGCCGGCACCCAGGGTTTCTCGCAGTGGCCGGAAACCCTGGGCCTGGCCGCCATCGGCGACGACGCGCTGGTGCGCCGCTTCGGCGACATCGCGCGCCAGGAATACCTGGCCGTCGGCATCACGCAGGCGCTGTCGCCGCAGGCGGACCTGGCCACGGAACCGCGCTGGGCGCGCATCAACGGCACCTTTGGCGAAGACGCGGACCTGGCCAGGCGCATGGTGCAGCACTATATCGAGGGTTTTCAGGATGGCAACACTGGCCTGCATGACGGCAGCGTGGTGGCCGTCGTCAAGCATTGGGTCGGCTACGGCGCCACGAAAGAGGGCTTCGATGGCCACAATTACTATGGCCGCTACATGACCTACCCGGGCAACAATTTTGCCTATCATGTCAAGCCGTTCGAAGGGGCGTTCACGGCGAAGGCGGCTTCCGTCATGCCCACGTATGCCATGCCAGACGGCAATATCACCGTCGACGGCATCACCCTGGAGCAGGTGGGCGCCGGCTTCAGCAAGGCCTTGCTGACGGACTTGCTGCGTGGCAAATACGGCTTCGAGGGCGTGATCCTGTCCGACTGGGGCATCACGTCCGACTGCGACGCCAACTGCCGCAACGGCACTGCGCCGGGTGTCGCGCCTTCCTTCATCGGTTTCGGCACGCCGTGGGGCATGGAAGACGCCACCAAGGCCGAGCGCTACGTGAAAGCCGTGACGGCGGGGATGGACCAGTTTGGCGGCGTGACGGAAGCGCCATACCTGACGCAAGCCGTGCAGCGGGGCCAGCTGACGGAAGCGCGCCTCAACGCGTCGGCGCGGCGCATCCTGATCCAGAAATTCAAGCAGGGCCTGTTCGAGCACCCGTTCGTCGATGCGGCCAAGGCGGCCGCCGCCGTAGGCAAGGCGGAGTTCGTCGAGGCGGGCCTGGATGCCCAGCGCCGCTCGCTGGTCTTGCTGGAAAACAAGGACAAGGTCTTGCCGCTGGCGGCCAGCGTCAAGAAGGTCTACCTGTACGGCATCGATGCGGCCGTGGCGCAGCGGCACGGCTACACGGTGGTCGCCACGCCGCAGGAAGCGGACGTGGCCCTGCTGCGCGTGGCCGCGCCGTATGAAACCCTGCACCCGAACTACATCTTCGGCAGCATGCAGCACGAGGGCCGCCTCGATTACATCGACGGCAATGCCGACTACGAGGCGATCAAGAACGCGGCGAAATACGCGCCGAAGACGGTGGTCACCGTGTACCTGGACCGTCCCGCCATCCTGGCCAACGTGCAGGACAAGGCCAGCGCCATCCTTGCCAACTTCGGCGTGAGCGACGGCGCGCTGTTCGATGTTTTGACGGGCAAGGCCAGGCCGCAAGGCAAGCTGCCGTTCGAGCTGCCCTCGTCGATGGCCGAAGTGCAGGTGCAGAAATCGGACGTGCCGTATGACACGGCCCATCCGCTGTACAAGTTCGGCTACGGGCTGGGGTACTAAAACGCTGCTGTCAGGCTTGCCGGCGCCAGGCGTGGCTGTGCAGGGCGTCGATAAAGCGCGCCAGCGGCCAGCCCTGCGCCAGCGCTTCGCGCATCAGTTGCTGCTGGGGGGGCGGCGCCATGCCGCCGATCGGCTGGTCGCGGTCAAGGTTGCTGGGGAAGGCATAGCCTTCGGCGCAGGCGGCCACCGCGTGGCCGATGTCTTCGTCTGCGAGGGCGGCCTGCGCGCGCAGCGCCTGCAGGGCCGGATACAGCGCCGCGCTCATGGCGCGGCGGTCCAGCGCTTCCATGGCGCGCCCGAACGGCGACGACACCTGCAGCAGGTTGGCCATGCGGCGGATGTCGGGCGAGCGGTTATGGCCCGCCGCGTGGAACAGGGCGGGGTTGAAGAACACGGCGTCGCCGGCTGCTAGCGGCAGCTGCACGCAATGCTGCGCAAAATAGTCGCGGAACGGCCGCTGCTGCCAGGCGAGAAAACCGGCGCGGTAGCGCTGCGACCCGGGCAGGTACAGGGTGGGGCCGGAGGCCAGCGGCATGTCGCAATGGGCGACGGCGCCCTGCAAGGTGAGCATGGCCGACATCTGGTGCGCGGGCGCGGGGTAGGCGGCGCAGGCGGCGGGACTCTGGAAGCCCAGGTGGTAGTCGCGGTGCGGCGCCTGGGCCGCTCCGCCCGGGTTGACGACGTTCACTTGCGCCGTCATCTGGTAGCCGGGCCCGAGCCAGGCTTCGGCGATCCATGCGAAGACGGGATTGGCGTAGTAGCGGGCGAACGCTTCCGGCGCACGCAGGCACAGCTTTTGCTGGACGTTCCAGATGCGGTCATTCGCGCCGGCCCTGGCGAAATGGTCGCCGCCCGCCTGGCCGCTCGCGTGCTGTCCGGCGATCAGCGCCTGAAACACGCGATTGACCTGTTCCAGGCACTCCATGTCGGTGACGGCGCGTTGCAGCACGATGACGCCGGGACCGTCCAGCAGCGCCTGGCCCCATTCGGCCTGCAGCGCGCGCAAAGCCAGCGGCTTGCCAGCCAGTGCGCGCACCTGGTCGCAGTCGTAGACGAGAATGTTTTCTTCCACTGAAGCGGCGTGGGGATAGTCGGCCAGCGCCGTGCGGCGGTCGACGGTACGGATGAAGTCCTGCAGGTCGCAGTGTTCCGGCGTCAGCCAGTAGGGGGCTGGCGGCGCGGCGGTGGCGGTGGTGGGCATGCGGTGTCTCCTGATGTTGTAGAAATAGGTTGTAGAATCAGTATAGGGATGAACATCCGCATTTATCATCAAGAAATCCATCAAAAAACCATCAATTCTTTAAAATGGACATGGCATGACGCATCCCTTTCCCGTCAAGGTCGTGGCGCTGCAGGCCGGCGTCAGCGTGGCCACGGTCGACCGCGTGATCAGGCAGCGCGGCGGCGTGCACGCCAATACCGTGCGCCGCGTGATGCAGGCGCTCGATGAACTGGCGCGGCAAAGCACGCAGGTGGGCCTGGCCGGCAGAAAATTCATGCTCGACGTGCTGATGGTGGCGCCGCGCCGCTTCACGGACGCCGTGCGCGCCGCGCTGGAGGCGGAGCTGCCGTCGCTGCATCCGGCCGTGCTGCGCTCGCGCTTTCACCTGCATGAAACGCTGGACGTGGACGGCATCGTCGGACTGCTCGAGCGCATCCGCAAGAACGGCAGCCACGGCGTGCTGCTGAAAGCGCCGGACTTGCCAGCGGTGGCGGAAGCGGTGAACCGGCTGGCGGCTGCCGGCATCCCCGTCGTGACCCTGGTGACGGACTTGCCGGGCTCCGCGCGCCGCAGCTACGTGGGCATGGATAACCGCGCGGCGGGCGAGACGGCCGCCTGCCTGGTCGGCCAGTGGCTGGGCAGCCGGAAAAAACAGCAGGTGCTGGTGACCCTGAGCAGCAACCGCTTTCACGGCGAGGAAGAGCGCGAGATCGGCTTTCGCCGCGCGCTGCGCGAACGGCACCGCCATTTATCCGTCGTTGAAGTGAGCGAGGGCCATGGCATCGACGGCGCCACGGGTGCGCTGGTGCGCCAGGCGCTGGCCAGCCATCCCGGCATCGCCGCCGTGTACTCGATCGGCGGCGGCAATGCCGCCATCGCGCAGGCGTTCGCGCAGGCGGGGCGCGCTTGCCAGGTCTTCATCGGCCACGACCTCGATGCGGACAATGTGGCGCTGCTCAGGGCGGGCGCCATCCAGGCCGTGCTGCACCACGACCTGGGCCGGGACATGCGCCGCGCCTGCCAGGATATCCTGCGGGCGCAGGGCGCGCTGCCCGCCCTGGCGCAAGCGCCGTCGCTGTCCGCCATCCAGATCGTCACGCCGTGGAATCTGCCGGCCCTGAATGGCCTGAATTGACAGGCATGCAAGGCTGGCCGATACTCGCCGCTTCGCTCATCGCTCACCCCAGGAAGGAAATCCCCGATGTCCGTCGCCCCGAAATTGCACCGCACCGTGCTGGCCGCCTTGCTTTCCATCGCATTTGCCATGCCCGCCATGGCCGCTGGCCCCGCAGCCCCGGCCACCGCCAGCGCCTCTTCCGCCTGGGTCGAGGCCAGCAACCGCAACGCGGCCATCGTGCTGGCGGCGCAGGCGCAGTTCTCGCCCGAAGACGCGTCCGACAGGGGGCTGGCGCAGTACGACGGCCTGGCCGCCGACCTGGGACCGGACATCGCCGGGCGCCAGGTGGCGGCCATGCGGAAGGCGCGCGCGCAATTGCAGCAGAAGCTGGAACTGGAACGCGACGAACGCATCCGCCAGGACCTGGAAATTCTGATCGGCGCCGTCGACCAGGAAATCGCCGGCACCGAGCTGGAAGCCAAATACTCCCTGCCATGGGTCGATGTGCCGCAAATGGTCTTTGGCAGCATGCAAAGCCTGCTGCAGGAACAGCGCCCGGCCGCGCGCCGCGCCAAGGCGCTGGAACGCCTGCAGCGCTACGTGGGCCAGTGCCCGGGCAGCACGCCGATCACGCAGCAGGCCAAGGCGCGCTTCACCGGGCAAATCGGCAGGCCCGGCCTGGCCGGTCCCGTGCGCCTGCAGGTGGCGCAGTCGCTGGAAAACGTGCCGACGTATATCGCCGGCATCCGCAAGCTGTTTGCCGACATGCGCATCGCGGGCGCTGAACCGGCGCTGGCGGCCATGGAACAGCAGTTGAACGAGTATGCGGCGTGGGAAAGGCAAGTGGTGCTGCCGCTGTCGCGCACGGATTTCCGCATGGCGCCCGAGCTGTACGCGTTTCGCCTGAAGCAGGTGGGCATCGATATCGAGCCGCGCGCGCTGGTCGAACGGGCGCAGGTGGCTTATCTGGAAACGCGCGCCGCCATGCAGGCGCTGGCGCCCGTGGTGGCGGCCAAACTGGCCCTGAAAGGCGTCGACGGTAGCGATTACCGCCAGGTGCTGCGCGCGCTGAAGAGCGATTCCATCCCGAACGCGCAGCTTGAGGCGCACTACAAGGGCGTCAATACCCAGCTCGAGGAACGCATCGCCCGGCAGCGCGTGGTCGATATCCCTGCGCGCGCCATGACCATGCGCCTGGCGTCAAGCGCCGAATCGGCGGCCCAGCCGGCCCCGCACATGCGTCCGCCTCCGCTGATCGGCAATACGGGCGAGCACGGCCAGTTCGTCCTTCCCGTCAGCAATCCGGCCGCCAGCGGCAAGGGCGAGGCGTATGACGACTTCAATTTCGCGGGCGCCGCCTGGACCCTGAGCGCGCACGAGGGCCGCCCCGGCCACGAGCTGCAGTTCAGCGCCATGGTGGAGCGGGGCGTGTCGCAGGCGCGCAGCCTGTACGCGTTCAACAGCGTCAACGTGGAAGGCTGGGCGCTGTACGCGGAAGCGGAAATGATCCCGTACGAGCCGGCCGAAGGCCAGTTCATCGCGCTGCAGTTCCGCATGCTGCGCGCGGCGCGCGCCATGCTCGACCCGATGCTGAACCTGGGGCAAGTCACGCGCGAAGAGGCGGGGCGCATCCTGACGGACGAAGTGATGCTGTCGAAAGCGATGGCGCGCCAGGAACTGGACCGCTATACCTTCAACATGCCGGGCCAGGCGGGCAGCTATTTCTACGGCTATACGCGCATCCTGCAGCTGCGCGCGGAAACGGAGCTGGCGCTGGGAGACCAATTCGACCGCCTGGCCTTCAACAACTTCCTGCTGGGACAGGGCTTGCTGCCGCCGGACTTGCTGGCCAAGGCCGTGCGCGAACACTTCATCCCCGGGCAGAGAAAAGCCAGGGGCTGACGGCGGGCGACTCCGCACCGCATACCCTATACTGGCGTCCTTGAATGATGACCGGGTATGGCTGCATGTGGCGTGGGATCGTATTTGGCTTGCTGGCCGGCGCCTTCTGGGGCGCCGTTTTCATTGTGCCCGTCTTGCTGCCGGACTTCTCTCCGGCCGAGCTGATGGTGGGCCGCTACGTCTGCTATGGCGCGCTGGCGGCCGGCCTGATGCTGCCGCGCCTCTTGCCCCTGCTGCGCCGGCTGCGGCGCGGCGACTGGCTGGCCATGCTGCGCCAGGCGCTGGCGGGCAATGTCGTGTATTACCTGCTGCTGGCGTATGGCGTCAAGCTGGCTGGCGTGGCGCCCACCTCGCTGATCATCGGTTTGCTGCCCCTGAGCGTGACGATTTTCGGCCACAAGGACCACGGCGCGCTGCCGCTGCGCCGCCTGGCCTTGCCGCTGCTGGTGGTGGCCGCGGGCATCGCCTGCATCAATGTCGATGTCTTCAGCCATGCCGGCGGCGCGGGCGCGGGCGGCGCCAGCCTGGCGCAGAAGCTGCCCGGCGTGCTGTGCGCCATCGGCGCGCTCGCGTGCTGGACCTGGTATGCGCTCGACAATGCCCGCTTCCTCAAGCGCCATGCGCATGTCAGCGCCGTGGAGTGGGCCATGCTGTATGGCCTGGCCAGCGGCGTCATCGCCCTGGCCGTGGGCGCCGGGATGCTGGCGCTGCAGCCGGCGGGCGGAGCCGATGGCGGTCCTGCGCGCGACTGGCCCCGCTTCTGGCTTGTGTGCCTGCTGCTGGCGCTGGGCGCTTCCGTGATCGGCAACTACCTGTGGAATCTGGCGTCGCGCCTGGTGCCGGTGACCCTGTCGGGCCAGCTGATCCTGTCGGAGACCCTGTTCGCGCTGCTGTACGGCTTTATCTACGCGCAGCGCATGCCGCGCCTGCTGGAGTGGGCGGCCATGCTCTTGCTGACGGCGGGCGTGCTGTGGTCCGTGCAGCGGCATGCGCACGAGGAAGGCGAAGGGCGGGGAGAAGGGCGTGGGGCAGGGCGGACGTAGCGAAAAATACATCGTTGCCAGCCCGCCGTTTGCACTGGGCCGGCCGTATAATGACGCTCATTTGCCGGCCACCCAGGGAGCTCCGCTTGCAGTTACCGATCCGTTATCCGAACATGCCGCAACTGCTGCTGAAGGCGCGCGACAGCCTGCTCCAGCATTTCCGCCCCATCCTCAATCACTTCGGCGTGACGGAGCAGCAGTGGCGCATCATGCGCGCGCTGAATGAAAGCCCGACCCTGGAACCGCGCGAACTGTGCGAGATCTGCCAGATTTCCAGTCCCAGCATGAGCGGCATCCTGGCGCGCATGGAAGAAATCGGCCTGATCGGGCGCAGCAAGTTCGAAGGCGACCAGCGCCGCCGCAAGGTGCACCTGTCGGAAGCGGGCGCCAGCCTGCTGCTGCAGATGGGCAAGCTCATCGACTTGCAGTACGCCCACCTGGAAGACGCTTACGGCAAGCAGGTGTTCGACGACATGCGCGACGCGCTCGAAGCGTTCATCGCCCTGGAAAACCTGCCGGTGGCGCCCGCCATCCTGCGCTGAGCGGCGTTCGCCGACGGCTGCCTTCCGCCACTTCCCCTGATCCCCCGGGCGCGTGCCTTCTGTCACGCGCCACCGCCGTTTTCGCCGCGCCTGCCATGGTCAGCGCCGCAGTTTGCGGGGCTTGCGCCCGCCCGCACCCCTGTTTTGCTATAAGACTACGCCTTACAGTCAATCACTTACATGTGAGTAAATAAGCGTATAATTTGTCTCACTTGATCCACATCAAGAAGAAAAGCGGACGTTCCGGTCATTGGGCCGGACGGCAATGCGGCGCCGCGCCCGGTAGCACGCCACCACGGCGGCAATACTTGTCGGACGTACAATAAATCAGGAAAATTCAGGAAAACAATGAAAAATATTTGCATGCGCGCAGTCGCGCTGGCCACCGTTTCACTCGCCGGCGCAAACGTTTGCGCCCAAAGCAATGTCAGCATTTATGGCGTGGTCGACGCGGCCACCGCCTACGCGAGCAACCAGGGCGGCAACTCGACCACCTATATGCGCAGCGGCAGCTTGTCGGCCAGTAAAATCGGTTTCCAGGGCGTGGAAGACCTGGGCGGCGACCTGAAGGCGCTGTTCCTGCTGGAAAACGGCTTTGAAAGCGACACGGGCGCGCAAAGTTCCGCCAGCAGCCTGTTCAACCGCCAGGCATGGGTGGGCCTGCAATCGCAAGCCTACGGCAGCCTGACGGCCGGCCGCCAGTACACGCCGTACTACCTGCTGGTCGGCTCCCTGGCGTCGAGCAATATCCTGACGGGCGCCACGGGCGCGCATCCGGGCGACATCGACGGCCTCGATACGACCGTGCGCATCAGCAATTCCATTACCTACAGCATGCCCGCCTGGCGCGGCCTGCAGGCCAGCGCGCAATACGGCTTCGGCGAAGCGGCCGACGGCAATGCCGCGGGCAGCAGCTTCAGCGCCGCCGTCAAGTCCAGCAGCTCGCCGGCCGAATTCGCGCTCGGCTACCTGAAACTGAAAAATGGCGAAAATGCCATGGGCTGGAGCGACAGCGCCTCGGGCAGCATCGGCATCTCGGCCATCAACCGGGGCTACGCCTCGGCCGACAGCATCGAATTCATCGCCGCCAGCGCGCGCTACACCATGGGCAAGTGGATGGTGGGCGCCAACGCCAGCAACGTGCAATACCAGGCGGGCAGCCATTCCACGTTCCGCGACACGGCCATCTTCAACACGGCCGGCCTGATCGCCAGCTACCAGTGGACGCCGCAGTGGTTCCTGTCCGCCGGCTACAGCGACACCTACGCCAGCCGCGCCAACGGCATCGCCGACCGCGCGCGCTACCGCCAGTTGTCGTTCGAGCAGAATTATGCGCTGTCCAAGCGCACGGCGGTCTACCTGATCGAAGCGCGCCAGCTGGCGCGCGGCCAGACCCTGGCCCAGAACGGCGCCATCGTCGACGCCGTCGCCTCGGTCGGCGATTCGCAAAACGGCACGCCGTCGTCGAACGGCGGCCAGACGGTGGTCATGGTCGGTCTCAAGCACTCTTTCTGAACGGTTGCGGAACGCACGGGAGCTTCAATTGGGCGCTGCACATCACAAGGAGGGCCGCGGCCCCCTGAATCCCGGCCGCCGCATGGTGCTGGGCGGCTTGCTGTCGGCGTCGGCCGCGGCGCTGATTCCCTGGGCGCTGGCCGAACCGGTCGTCAATGCGGAGCAGGGCGAAATCGTCGCCCGTTTCCGCAACACGACGCGCCGCAGCGACTGGATGTCGCCGTATCCGTCCGTCGCCACGGCGCCGCACCCGATCTACCAGCCCAAGGACAACGGCCACCTGCAGCAGGCCGGCCCGTATCCGTACCCGGCCGAATACATCCGCCAGTTCGGCGGCACCTCGTGGCACTGGGCCGCGCAGGCCTGGCGCAACGTGCCGAACGACTTCCGCATCCATACCTTGTACGGCGTGGGCGTTGACTGGCCCATCAGCTACGCAGACCTGGAGCCGTGCTACCAGGAAGCGGAAGAGATCATGGGCGTCTCGGGCGCGGACAACACCGGGTCGCCGCGCCAGCAGGCCTTCCCGATGGATCCCGTGACGGAGCCGTACGCCACGCGCCGCATCCGCGAACGCCTCGACCCGTCGTTCAAGGTGGTGGGCAACACGGTGGCGCGCAACAGCGTCGGCTATGATGGCCGCCCGGCCTGCTGAGGCAACAACAGCTGCCAGCCGATCTGCCCCATCGACGCGCAGTACCACGGCGGCATCGCCGCTTAGCAGGCGGAAGACGCGGGCGTGAAGATCGTCTGCAACGCCAATGTCTACAAGCTGGAACACGACGCGCAGGGCCGCATCACGGCCGCCCTGTACTACGGCGTGGATAAAAAAAGCCACCGGGTCACGGCCAGGACCTTCATCCTGGCCGCCAACGGCATCGAAAGCCCGCGCCTGCTGCTCGTTTCCGCCTCGGACAAATACCCGAACGGCCTGGCCTACAGCAGCGACATGGTGGGCCGCAACCTGATGGACCACCCGAGCACCTCGATCACCTTCGACGCCGATGAAGACCTGTGGCTGGGCCGGGGGCCGCAAAGCCCCAATTCCATCGACACCATGCGCGACGGCGATTTCCGCAGCGAACACTCGCCGTACCGCCTCGATTTCACGAACATCTCGCGCGTCGATGGCGCGCCAGGGAATTGATCGGCAAGGGCGTGTTTGGCGCCCAATTCGAACAGCAGCTGCGTTTCCGCTCGGTCCGCGAAATGAGCCTGAAAAACGTGCTGGAAGTGCTGCCGAACCCGGAAAACCGCATCGCCCTGAGCAGCGAAAAGGATGCCATGGGCATCCCCAAGCCGCAGGCGCATTATGCGATCGACGAGTACGCCAGGCGCGGCCACGCGCGCTCGAAGCAGGATTTCGAGCAGATCGCCAGGCTGATGGGCGGCAGCAATCTGCGCCACAGCAAGGAAGGCGTGTTCGCCAACAACCAGCACATCTGCGGCACCCTGTCGATGGGTTCCGACCCGGCCAGGGCCGTGTGCGACCAGTGGGGCCGCGCGTTTGACCATGCCAACCTGTTCCTGTGCAGCACCGGCGTGCTGCCCACGTCCGGCACCTGCAATTCGACGGAAAACGGCCTGGCCGTGGCCTTGCGCACCGTCAAGCACATCCTTGACGTACAACAGGGAGCAACAGCATGATGGCGGCCTGCAGAATGGCGGCCGGCGCCGCCTTGCTGTCCCTGGCCTTGCCCGTGCTGGCGGCGCAAGCGCCGGGCGCGGATGTGCAGGCGATCGAGCGTGGCCGCTACCTGGCCACGGCGGGCGACTGCATCGCCTGCCATAGCGCGCCTGGCGGCAAGCCGATGGCGGGCGGCCTGTCCCTGGCCACGCCGCTGGGGGCCATCGTTGCCACCAACATCACGCCATCGACAACGCGCGGCATCGGCAACTACACGCTCAAGCAGTTTTCCGACGCCGTGCGCCATGGCGTGCGGGCCGATGGCGCCAACCTGTACCCGGCCATGCCCTACACGGCCTACGCCAGGGTGACGGACGACGACACGGCGGCCCTGTACGCCTACTTCATGCATGGCGTGGCGGCGGTCGATACTGCGCCGGCGCAAAAGACGGACTTGCCGTTCCCGTTCAACATCCGCCTGTCGATGGCGGGCTGGAATTGGCTCTTCCTCGATAAAAAGCCGTTCGTCGCCGATACGGCGAAAAGCATGGAGTGGAACCGCGGCGCCTACCTGGCGCAAGGGCTGGCCCACTGCAGCACCTGCCACACGCCGCGCAATGCGCTGATGGCCGAGCAACTGTCGAAACAGCTGGGCGGCGCGGACCTGGGCACCTGGCATGCGCCGAACATCAGCTCGGACGTGAACAGCAGCGTGGGCGGCTGGAGCCAGCAGGAGCTGGCCGGCTACCTGCGCACGGGCCGCGCGGCCGGCAAGGCGCAGGCGGCGGGACCGAGGGCCGAAGCCATCGACCATAGCCTGAAGCACTTGAGCGACGCGGACCTGAGCGCCATCGCGCACTACGTCAAGAGCGTGCCGGCCATCCGCGACAAGGCCGACACCAGGCCGGTAACGCAATGGGGCCAGGCGGGACGAACTGGCTGCCATCCGCGGCGTGGCGCTGCCGCAAAACCTCAGCAAGATGTCGGACGCGCAGCTGTACGATGCGCAGTGCGCCAGCTGCCACCAGGCCCGGGGCGAGGACAGTTTCGACGGCAGCCTGCCGCCGCTGTTCCACAACTCGGTGACGGGCCGCAGCAACAGCAACAACCTGGTGATGGCGATACTCGATGGCGTGGACCGGCAGGATGGCGGCAGCGGACATTTGATGCCCGTCTTCCGCCAGACCCTGTCGGACGAGCAGATCGTCACCCTCGGTAATTACGTGCAGACGATGTACGGCAATCCTGACGTCAAGGTGACGGCGGAGCAGGTGACGACCTTGCGCAACGGCGGCGCGCCGTCGAACCTGATCGGCCTGGCCCGCGCCGGCATCATCGTCGGCGTGCTGGTGCTGCTGGCCTTGCTGCTGTGGTGGCGCGGACGCCGGCGCAAGGACGTCCAAGCACCTTAAAGACAAAGCCTGATACGGAAGCGGGGGCCAGACTGGAGAGTCTGGCCCCTTTTTTATGCCGCGAAGCCGCCGTCGATCTTCAGTCCCGCGCCCGTGACGAAGGCCGCTTCCGCGCTGGCCAGGTAGGCCACCATGCCGGCGATTTCATCGGCCGTGCCGTGGCGGGGCAGCGCCATCAGGCCGTGCATCAGGTCCGCGAAGTCGCCCGTGGGCGGGTTCATGTCGGTGGCGACGGGGCCAGGTTCCACGTTGTTGATGGTGATGCCGCGTGGGCCCAGGTCGCGCGACAGGCCTTGCGTCAGGCCGATCAGCGCCGATTTGCTCATGGCGTAGGCGGCCGCGCCGCCGAACGGCATGCGGTGCGCATTCGTGCTGCCGATGTTGATGATGCGCCCGCCCGTTGGCATGTGCGCCACGGCCGCCTTGATGGCGACGAACACGGCGCGCACGTTGACGGCAATCGTCTTGTCGAAGTCTTCCAGCGAAAAATCGTCGATGGCGCCGGGCAGGAACACGCCCGCGTTGTTGATCAGGATGTCGAGGCGGCCGAACTGCGCCGCCACCCTGGCGATCGCGGCCGTCAGGGCCGCGGCGTCGGCCGCATCGGCCTGCACGCCGTGCGCCGTGCCGCCTGCCGCCTTCACCGTGGCGGCCAGCGCCTGCGCTTCGGCGGCCGAGCTTTGATAGGTGAAGACGACGGTGGCGCCCTGGCTGGCCAGGCGCCGGACGATGGCCGCGCCGATGCCGCGCGAGCCGCCCGTCACAAAGGCGATCTTGTCGTGCAGCGGACGGGAGGTGGTGGTGGCTTGGGTTTGCATGATGGGCTTTCTGTGTGGTGGAGAAGATGCAGCCAGTATCGGCCATGCATTGCCTGCGCGGTAGCCATGAATCGCTACAATCAATTTCAACTATCAGTATCAAATGAGCGGGTAGAATAGGCGCATGGACGCCCTCAATCATTTGCAATCGTTTGTGCTGTCCGCCGAACTGGGCAGCTTTTCGGCGGCCGCGCGCCGCCTGGGGCTGACGCCGGCCGCCGTCAGCAAGAACGTGGCGCGGCTGGAAACGAGCCTGGGCCTGCGCCTGTTCCAGCGCAGCACGCGCCGCCTGACCCTGACGGAAGGGGGCGAGCGCTTCCTGCAGCAGATAGGCGGCGCCCTGGCGACCCTGCGCGAGGCCATCGCCGGCGTGGCGGAAGAGGGCGGCCAGCCGGCCGGCATCCTGAAGATCAGCATGGCGCCGTCGTTCGGGCGCAGCTACGTGGTGCCGCTGCTGGGCGAATTCATCGCGCGCTACCCGGGCGTCATCCCCGACTGCCATTTCGACAACCGGCAGGTGGATTTGATCGGCGAGGGGTTTGATGTCGCCATCGGCGGCGGCATCGAATTGACGCCGGGCGTGGTGGCGCGCGAGCTGGGCCACGCCCACGTTGTCGCCACGGCGTCGCCCGCCTTCATGCAGGGCAAGACCATGCCCGCGCATCCGCTGGATCTGGCGCAATTGGACGGCGTGGCGCGCCGCTCGGCCGGCAGCGGACGCCTGCGCAGCTGGATACTGCGCGACGGGCAGGGCGGCGAAGGCGTGGCCGAATGCCGGCCGCGCGCCATCTTCGACGACCCGGACGCGATGGCGCAGGCGGCTGTCATGGGCGTCGGCGTGGCGCTGCTGCCCATGCCGCACGCGCTGGCCCACTTGCGCAGCGGCGCGTTGATCCGCCTGCTGCCCGGCTGGCATGCCGATTCCGGCCCCCTGTCCGTGTACTATCCCAGCAAGAAACTCCTGCCCGCGAAGACGCGCGTGTTTGTCGATTTTTTGCTGGAGCAGTTCCGCCAGCGCGATTTCGCCGCGCAGATGCGGGCTGATTAAACGATGAAAAATTATCATGCATAGTAATTACAGCCTGTTTTACACCTTTGACGGCGATCAACCCTCGCATTTCCGCGAAGCGCGCGTCTTCGGCGCGACCGTGTGGACGGCCGCCGGCGCGGCCATGACCTGGGGCGAGGAGACGCGCACGCACTACGCCAGCGAGGCCGAGGCGCAGGCCGCGTACGGCGCCCGGTGCCAGGCGGCCCTCGCCGATGGCTACGCCTTGGCGCGCGCCAGCGTCATCGACCCGGCAGTGTTTGATTTCGCGCAGCTGCAAGCGCTGGTGGCGCACGCCGCGCGCCGGGCTGTCGACTGCGTGCGCCGCGCGCATCCGGAACAGCACATCGACGCTTTCGCGCTGGTGAGCGACGACAGCGCGATGACCATCGGCTGCATGGCGAACAGCCGCGAAGCGCTGGCCGCCTCGGAATACGGCGAAGAGATGCTGTGGAACCCGGCCGAATGGGCGTTTGACGAAGGTGGCGCCTGTTTCGACAGCGCCTACCGCTTGCTGCTGCAGGCGCACCGCGAGCTGCCGTTCGACGTCGCATTCGCCACCTTCCGCACCGGCGTGTTCGACGCCTGCGTCGCGGCGCTGGCGCAGCTCGGCGCCGAAGGGGTATTCGGCACGGGCGCCGAGCGCGACGATTGCGTGCTGCTGTTCGAGGTCAGCGACAGCGGGCCGCTGGAAGGCGCGATGGCGCGTCTGAATCCGCCGGCCGTGGTGGCGCGTTTCGAGGCGTGGATGGCCAGCTGGGCTGATTGATGCCTATGCCGCCACCAGCCTGAGCCGCGTAATCTCCGCCGGCGCCCCGATGCGCTTGGGCGGGCCCCAGTAACCGGTGCCGCGGCTGACGTAAATCCACAGGCGGCCTTGCCGGTGCAGGCCCGCCACGTAGGGCTGCTGCAGCGGCACGAACAGGTTCCAGGGCCAGAACTGGCCGCCGTGCGTGTGGCCTGACAATTGCAGGTCGTAGCCGGCCGCTTCCGCCTCGGGCGCGCTGCGCGGCTGGTGCGCCAGCAGGATGCGGGGGATATCGGCTGGCGCGCCGGCGATGGCGGCCTGCGGGTCGCTGCGCTGATCCGTATCAAAGGCGCCGGCATTGAAATCGGTGACGCCGGCGATCGCCAGGCGCGCGCCGTCGTGTTCGAGCACCGCATGTTCGTTCATCAGCACGCGCAAGCCCAGGCGGCGAAATTCCGCCACCCACGGCGCGGCGCCCGAATAGTATTCGTGGTTGCCCGTGACGAGAAACACGCCGTGGCGCGCCCGGAGATCGCCGAGCGGCGCCGTATGCGCGCCCAATTGGGCCACCGTGCCGTCGACCACGTCGCCCGTGATGGCGATGAGGTCCGCCTGCAGGCCGTTGGCGCGCGCCACGATGGCCTCCACGTAGGCGCGCTTGATGGTGGCGCCCACGTGGATGTCGCTCAGCTGCACGATGCTGTAACCGTGCAGGGCGGCCGGCAGGCCGGCGATCGGCACGTCGACTTCGCGCACGCGCGCCACCCGCCGGGCGTTGATGAAGCCAAGGATGGTGGCCAGCAGGGCCACGGCCAGCGCCGCCACGGCGGAGGCCTGGGCGTGCGGGCGCGTGGCGGGAATCAGCAGCAGCAGTTCGCGCAGCGCGGTGAGCACGAACAGCGAGGAAAAAAAGCCCATGCACAGCGAGCCGGCCCAGCTCAGGCGGTCGGCCAGGCGCGCGTCATGGGTGACGGCGCGGGCGAAGATGGTCATCGGCATGAGCATGGTCGAGGCCAGCAGGACGGCGCCGCCGGCCAGCCAGCCGGCCGGGCCGACGGGCAGCGCAGGCAGCAGCAGCCAGCCCAGCAGGGCGTGCAGGGCGCCCAGTATCATGGTGATGCGCAGCAGCGGCGTGCGGGTTTTCATGTCGTGGTTCCAGGGGGAGGCATGCAGGCATGCGGGCAGGCGCGGCGGCGCCGGACGTCGCCGCCGCGCCTGCGCCGATTATAGCCGACCGCCGATATGCCGGCGGCGGCCGCCGGCGTCACGCCCCGATATGCAGCCCCAGGCTGGCCAGCTTGCCGAAATCGACGGGCTTGGCGAAATGTTCATCGAAACCGGCCTGCATGGCGGCCTGGCGGTCGTGTTCCTGGCCATAGCCGGTCAGCGCCACCAGCCGGAAGTGCTGCGGGATCGGCAGCTGGCGCAGCTTGACGGCCACTTCGTAGCCATTCATGTCGGGCAGGCCGATGTCGAGGAAGACGATGTCGGGCCGGAATTCCAGCGTGCGCTGCGTGGCCTGGCCGCCCGTGTAGGCCGTGCACACTGTGTGGCCGTAGATTTCCAGCAGCTCGGCCAGGGTGTCGGCCGCGTCGCAGTTGTCGTCGACGACGAGGATGCGCTGACTGCTGCCGGCGTCCTGCGGCGCGGCGGCGGGCACGGGCAGCGGCACGTTGGCGTCGAGCGGCAGATGGACTTCAAAGGTGCTGCCCAGGCCCACGCCGGGGCTGCGCACGCTGACCTGGCCGCCGTGCAGCTGCACCAGGTTGCGCACCAGCGACAGGCCGATGCCCAGGCCGTCCTGCACCCGGTCGGGAGAGTGCCCGCTCTGCGCGAACAGGCCGAAGATGCTGTCGATGCTGGCGGCGTCGATGCCGATGCCGTTGTCGCTCAGGCGGATGCGCACGCCGTCGCCGTCGCGTTCGGCGCTAACGACGATGCGTCCGCCCGGCGCCGTGAACTTGGCCGCGTTGAGCAGCAGGTTGGCGACGATCTGCGACAGGCGCACGGCGTCGCCGCTGACCCACAATTCTTCCACGGGCAGATTCACGTCGAGCGCATGGCCGCGCGCCGCGATGCTGTGCGAACTGGTTTCGACGGCGCTGCGGATGACGCTGGCCAGGCTGACGCTTTCCCACTGCAGCGAAATCTTGCCCTGCGAAATGCGCGACACGTCGAGCAGGTCGTCCACCAGGCGCACCAGGTGGTCCGTGTGGCGGGCGATGGTGCGGCGCGCATTGTCCTGCATGGCCGGCACGACGGGGTCGAGCTTGCACAGCAGGGCCAGCGCCGTGCGGATGGGGCCCAGCGGATTGCGCAATTCGTGCGCCAGGGTGGCCAGGAATTCATCCTTGCGGCGGTCGACGTCGCGCAGCGCGCGCTCCACCTTGCCCAGGCGCAGCAGCGCCTTGACGTTGGCGATCAGTTCATCGGCCTCGATCGGCTCGACCAGGTAGTTGTCGGCGCCGCCGTCGAGGGCGCGGATCTTGTCGGCCGTGCCGATGCACGAGGCCGACGTCTGCAGCACCAGGATGGTGTTCGTGTCGGCTCCGCCCTTCAATTGGCGGCATACCTCCAGGCCATTGATGTCGGGCAGCTTGACGTCGAGCAGGATCAGGTTCGGGCGCTCCTGGCGGGCGCGCAGCAGCGCGTCGCCGCCGTTCGACGCTTCGATCACCTTGAAGCCGGCGCGCGTGAGGATGCGCGACTTGGCGTAGCGTGCGCCGTCGCTGTCATCGACGTTGAGGATCAGAGCATCGCTGTTGTTATCCGGTAGCATGCGCATTATCCCAGTTGGTTGTGCCTTGCGGCGTGTCCGGCGCTTGCCGGTTGTTTGTGTGGCCCAGCAGGGCGCGCAGGGTCGACAGCAGCTGCTGGCGCAGCAGGGGCTTGACGTAATACGCGTCCGCGCCCAGCGCCAGGCCCTTGCGCTTGTCGTCGATTTCGGTGGCGATGATGACGGGCACCTGGCGCCGCTGCGGGTCGTTTTTCAGTTCGGCCAGCCAGTGCCATGCATTTTCGCCGTGCAGCAGGATGTCGAGGATGACGGCGGCCGGCCGTTGCTGCTCCCAGCGCTCCTGCGCCTCGCGCACGCTGCGCGCGGCCACCACGCGAAACTCGCTGGCGGCCAGGAATTTTTCATACAGCAGGCGCACGGGCGGGTTGTCTTCCACCACCAGCACGGGAATGCGCTGGTCGTTGCCGTTGTCGTTGGCCGGCGCGCTGGGCGGCAGGCTGCCCTCGGGCGCCTGGTAGTGCGTCGGCAGGACCACGGAAAACAGCGATCCCTTGCCCGGCGTGCTTTCCACGGCCACCGTGCCGTTGAGCAGGGCCGCCAGGTTGCGGCACAGGGGCAGGCCCAGGCCCGTGCCCTTGACCTTGCGCTGCATGTGGTTTTCCACCTGGCTGAATTCCTCGAAGATCAGCTGCACGTCCTCGGCGCCGATGCCCAGCCCCGTGTCGGAGACGGAAAAGCGGATCGCATCCTGTTCCGGCAGGGGCGTGGCGCTGACGATGATGGCGCCGGCCTCGGTGAACTTGAGGGCGTTGGAGATGAAGTTGCGCAGGATTTGCGACAGCTTGCCTTCGTCCGTATGGATCTGCAGGGCCGGATCGGGGGCGATGAAGGTGAGGGCGAGCGACTCGGATACCAGCAGCGGGCGCAGCATGCCCCGCAGGGCGCTGAACAGGTCGGCCACCTGGAAGCTGTTGGCGTGCACGTCGACCTTGCCCGCCTCGATCTTGGCCAGGTCCAGCAAGTCGTTGACCAGGTCGCTCAGGCTGACGGCGCCCTGCAGGATGAACAGCACCTGCTTTTCCTGTTCCTCGGACAGTTCGCCGTCCACCCGGTCGAGCAGCAGCTTGGACAGGGCGCGGATGGAGCTGAGCGGCGTGCGGAATTCATGGCTCATGTTCGACAGGAAGCGCGATTTCATCTGGTCGGCGCGGCGCAGGTGGTCGGCCTTTTCGTCCAGTTCCGCGTACAGCGCCACCACGCCCCGGTTGGTGTCTTCCAGTTCGCGCGTCAGCTGCAGCAAATCGTCCTGGCGCGTCTTCAGTTCGGCCAGGGTGGCCAGCAGCTCGCGGTTCTGCTGCTGCACTTCGGCCAGCGTGATGTCCGGCGGCAGCGCCTGCAGGCTGCCGCCCAGCGCGCCGATGCTCTGGCCGTCGAGCAGGGGCGCGTCGCGGGGGAACAGCTTTTGCAAGGTGATCTGCGTGCCTGCGCCCGGCGCGCTGTCGATGTGGAAGCGGTCCATCAGGCGCTGTGCGCCGAGGATGCCCAGGCCCATGCCCGTGGGCGAGCGGTAGCTGCCGGCCAGGATGTGCTGCAACTGCGGCGCGGCGATGCCCGGCCCCTGGTCCTCGATGCGGATGGTGAACACCTGCGGCGCCGTCTGCCCGTCGATGGCGAAGTGGATCTTGCCGCTGCCCGCGTAGTTGTAGACGTTGCGCGCCAGTTCCGATACGGCCGTGGCGATGCGTACCTGGTCCTGCACGCCGAAGCCGCACAGGCCGGCGATCTGCCGCGCGCGCTGGCGGGCGCCGACGACATCGAGTTCGCTGGCGATATTGGCGGTCAATATGCGTTGTGTCATGGCGTGTCGTTCCTTTCCGCACCGGCATGCCGGTGCTCCTCGTGCTCGCGCAGCACCACCACCGTGACGTCGTCGCGCCCGCGAGCGAAATCGCGGTACAGCGCGGCGGCGACCAGGCTGGGGTGGCATTGCGCCAGGCCCGGATACTGTTCCAGGTCCCAGCGCGTGTGCAGGCCGTCCGAATGCATGATCAGGGTCGTGCCCGGCTGCCACGGGTGGCGGAATTCCTGCAGCTTGCGCAGATTGCTGCCGACGATGCCGTTATGCGACAGCAGGTGCCGGCGCTGGTGGGCGTCGAAGGCGCAGGCGGCGATGTTGCCCACGCCGCAGTAGCGCAGTTCGCGGCGCGCGCTGTCGATGTGCGCCACGGCCAAGGCCGCGCCGCGCGTGGCCCGCAGGGCGCCGTGCGCCAGCTCGATGAAGGGCGCGGGCAGGGGCGGCAGGCCGGGCGTGCTGTTTTCGAGCAGGGCGCTGGCCGTTTCCGACGCCCTGGCCGCCAGCGGGCCGTGGCCCAGGCCGTCGGCCACCATCAGGCTCAGTTCATGGCCTTCGCAGACGACGTTCCAGGCGTCGCCGCAGACCTGTTCCGACGCCAGCGGCAGGCAGACGGCGCCGATCTGCCAGTTCGGGCTGGGGGGAATGGCGCTGCTGGCGTGCGGTCCCCACACCACCATCATCAGCAAGGTGCCCTTGCCGGGCGCCGTGTACAGGTCGAATTCCTGGCTCAGGCGCCGCATCGCGCCCAGGCCCACGCCATACGTGCCTGTGGTGGAATGGCCGTCCTGCATGTGCTGGCGCACGTTGCCGATGCCGGGGCCGCTGTCGATGGCCAGCACCTCGACGCCGCTGGTGCCGCCGCGCAGCACCTTGCGCAGCAGGATTTCGCCGCGCCGCGCATGCTTGACGATGTTGGTGGCCGCCTCGCTGATGAGGATGGCCAGCTGGCCCGCGCGCACGTCGTCGAAGCCGATGCGGCGCGCCAGCTCGTTGCCGGCACGGCGCGCCGCGGCGATTTCGCTCGGTTCGCCGATGGGGAAGCTTCTTTGCCTGAGGATGTCAGGCGGTGGTTCCAGGTGGTTCAAAACAGCTTCCATTTCGCGATGGTGACGGTGGTGCCCGAGCCGGGTGCCGTGTCGATGTGAAAGGCGTCGGCCAGGCGCTTGGCGCCGCCCAGCCCCAGTCCCAGCCCGCCGCCGCTGGTGTAGCCATCGGACAGGGCCAGGGAAATATCGTCGATGCCGGGGCCCGTATCGACAAAACTCAGCTCCAGCCCCTGGCGCACGCCTTCATGCACGCGCACGATGCGCGCCTCGCCGCCGCCGCCGTAGCGCAGGGTGTTGCGCGCCAGTTCGCTGGCCGCCGTGATGATCTTGGTCTGTTCGATCAGGCCAAAACCCATGGCGACCATGCTGTCGCGCACCTGCCGGCGCAGGCGCACGACGTCTTCATCGCTGAGCAGGGGCAGCACCTGCGCCCCTTCCCGTGCCGTGGCGCTGGACGGCTGCCAGGCGGGACTTAATCCCACAGGCTGCCCCGTTCCAGCAGCTTGATGCCCTGTTCCACATTCAGCGCCGTGCTCACGCCGTCCAGGGTCAGCCCCAGCTCCACCAGGGTGATGGCGACGGCGGGCTGCATGCCGACCACCACCGTGTGCGCGTCGAGGATTTTCGCCATGGCCGCCGTGTTGCTGATCATGCGGCCGATAAAGGAGTCGACGATGTCGAGCGCGGAAATGTCGATCAGCACGCCCGTGGCGCGGTCCTTGACGATGCGCGTGGTCAGGTCGTCCTGCAGGGTCATCGCCAGGCGGTCATGCATGTCCACCTGTATCGTCACCAGCAACAGCCGGCCCATGCGTAAAATGGGGATTCTTTCCATAGGCGCCTCAGTGCTGCTGCTGCTGCTGGTAGGTGATGGTGGAACCCGTGCGTTTCAGGGCCACGACGAAGGCGTCGGCCAGCGTGGCCTTGGTGATCACGTCCTCCAGGTTCACGCCCAGGTGCACGATGGTTTGCGCGATCTGCGGGCGGATGCCGCTGATGATGCAGTCGGCGCCCATCAGGCGCGCCGCGGCGATGGTTTTCAGCAGGTGCTGCGCCACCAGCGTGTCGACGGTGGGCACGCCCGTGATGTCGATGATGGCGATCAGGGCGCCCGTGTCGACGATCTTTTGCAGCAGGCTTTCCATCACCACCTGCGTGCGGGCGCTGTCGAGGGTGCCGATCAGGGGCAGGGCCAGCACGTTTTGCCACAGCTGCACCACGGGCGTGGACAGTTCCAGCAACTCCTGCTGCTGGCGCAGGATCACCTGCTCGCGCGCCTTCTGGTAGATGGCGATGGTGAGCAGTCCCAGTTCGTCGAACAGCTTGCTGGTGGCGACGATGGCGTCGCCCAGCTGCTCGGGCTGCGCCGTGATTTCCTTGCGCAGATAGGCGAACAGCGGCTCCTTGAGCGCAAAGACGAAGCTGGCCGTGTCGATCGGCGAATAGCCCTGGCGCACGCGCGACTGCGACATTTCGCTGAGCAGCTGGCGCGTATCGTCCCAGGCGTTTCCTTCGATATCGAAGGCGTCGCCGCTTTCCAGCGCGCGCGCCAGCAGGGGCAAGAATTGCGCGGCCTGCTGGCGCAGCTCGTTTTCCGCGATCTTGTCGCGCCGCACCAGGCGGGAAATCAGGTCCGCCATCCAGCCTTCCAGCAATTGCTCGTGGTGCTGGCCGATGATGGCGGCCAGCTGTTGCGTCTGGCCCATGCCGTTCTTGTCGTTCTTGTTGTTTTTCATGTTCATCCTTGACGGGGTGGTGGCGCCGGGCGGTCTGCCTTGCGCCGCATGCGCAGGTGGCCAGGTCCGGTCTGTCGATAGGAAATTATAGGCAGGCATGGCCATTTGTTTATGTTCTCTGACGCACATAATGGCCTAGCTCAATCAACATTCCTGTAGGCAACTTCACGGATTAAAGATGTATGTAGTTTGCATGTTTAAGCGAATTCCGCTACACTGCAGCCACTCCATCAGAGAAGAACGCCATGAATATCGACAAATTCAAGCAGCAGCACCTGGCCATCCTGGCCGCCATCGATGACTTGCGCCAGCTGGCGCGCGCCGGCGTCGCGCCGCAGGCGGCGGCCATCGCCGAACAGATCGTTGCCATGAGCGGCTTGATCAAGCTGCACCTGGCCGTCGAGCAGCGCTACCTGTACCCGGCAGCGCAGGCCTGCGGCGTGGCCACGGTGGCCAGCCTGGGACGCCGGTATGAAAGCGAGATGGACGGCATCGCCGGCGCCTACCTGGACTTCGCCGGCCGCTGGAACACCCCGGTGCGCCTGGAAGCCGAACCCGACGCCTTCCGCAGCGAAGCCAACACCGTGCTGCACGCGCTGTACCAGCGCATGCGGCGCGAGGATCACGAACTGTATCCGGCCATGGAAGCGCTCTAGGCTGCCCGCACTTCCCAACCTTTTTCTTACATCAAATTCAGACAGGAATGCCACATGCTGACCCCAGAACAACGCGCCATCGTCACGGCCACCGTCCCCATCCTCGAGCGGGGCGGCGAAGCGCTGACCCGCCATTTCTACAAGAACCTGTTCCGCGACCATCCTGAAGTGTTGCCGTACTTTAATCAGGCGCACCAGCACAGCGGCGACCAGCAGCGGGCGCTGGCCAATGGCGTGTTGATGTACGCCAAACATATCGACCAGCTGGAAGCGCTGGGCGAGCTGGTCTCGACCATCGTCAACAAGCACGTGGCGCTGCAGATCCGCGCCGAACACTATCCGCTGGTGGGCGCCAGCCTGCTGCGGGCCATCCGCGAAGTGCTGGGCGAAGAGGTGGCCAGCGACGCCGTCATCGACGCCTGGGGCGCGGCCTACGGCCAGCTGGCCGGCATCCTGGCCGGCGAGGAAGGGCGCATCTACAAGGCGCAAGCGGCCGCGCCGGGCGGCTGGAGCGGCGCGCGCGACTTTGTAGTGCGCAGCAAGACGGTGGAAAGCGCCGAGATCACGTCCTTCCTGCTGGCGCCCGCCGATGGCCAGCCCGTGCTCGACTTTGCGCCAGGTCAATATATCGGCGTGGTGGCCACCGTCGACGGCGTGCCCATGCGACGCCAGTATTCGCTGTCCGCCGCCAGCAATGGCCAGACTTACCGCATCAGCATCAAGCGCGAGCAGGGCGGCAAGGTGTCCAATTTCTTCCATGACCAGGTGCAGGCGGGTGACACCGTACAGCTGACGCCGCCGTCGGGCGACTTCGTGCTGCAGGACGGCGACAAGCCGCTGGTGCTGATCAGCGGCGGCGTGGGCATCACGCCGACCCTGGCCATGCTGACGGCGGCCCTGCGCGGCAAGCGCCCCGTGCATTTCATCCACGCGGCGCGCCACCATGGCGTGCATGCGTTCCGCGCGCACATTGACGCGCTGGCGGCGCAGCATCCGCAGCTCAAGCGTTACTACTGCTACGCGGAACACGCCGGCGCGCCGGACGCCGCCGCGCCGGACGCCGTCGGCCTGCTCGACAAGGACAGCCTGGGCAGCTGGCTGCCCGAATCGCGCGATGTCGATGCGTATTTCCTCGGACCGCAGCCGTTCATGCGCGCCATGAAAGGCTATCTGCGCGAACTGGGCGTGCCGGAAGCGCAGACCCATTATGAATTCTTCGGCCCCGCCTCCGCGCTGAACTGATGTTGCTGAAAGCCATGTGTTGCCCTGGCGAGAAAAAAAACGCGCCGTAAGGGGCGGGTAAGGCTGGCCCCGTATTGTGAAAGCAAGCTCGAAAAGAAAAGAGCAGGTTTTTACATAACGGAGGCAACACCATGCATGACGATCTGGTACAAAAACTCAAGAGCGACCCCAATTATCATCGACTGGTCAGGGTGCGCTCGCGCTTCGGCTGGGCCCTGACGGGCCTGATGATGCTGGTGTACTACGGCTATATCCTGCTGATCGCGTTCGACAAGGAATTTCTTGCCGCCAAAACCGGCGCGGGCGTGATGACCTGGGGCATGCCGATCGGCCTGTTCGTCATCGTGTTTACCGTGGTGATCACCGGCATCTACGTGCGCCGCGCCAACAAGCAGTTCGACGACCTGACGCAAGCCATTCAAGCGCGGGTGCAGGCATGAACGGCGCCCCTTTGACGCAACGCAAGCTTCCCTGCCTGGCAGCCCTGGCCTTGCTGGCGGCCGCCAGCAACAGCGCGCTGGCGGCCGGCGCCGACCTGGGCCAGGCAGTCAAGCAGCCCACCAACTGGACGGCCATCATCATGTTCGCCGTCTTCGTCATCTTTACCCTGTTCGTCACCAAGTGGGCGGCCAAGAAGACCAAGTCGGCGTCCGATTTCTATACGGCCGGCGGCGGCATCACGGGCTTCCAGAACGGCCTGGCCATCGCCGGCGACTATATGTCGGCCGCATCGTTTCTCGGCATTTCCGCCGCCGTCTTCTTGAACGGCTATGACGGCCTGATCTACGCCATCGGCTTTCTCGTCGGCTGGCCCGTCATCACCTTTTTGATGGCCGAGCGCCTGCGCAACCTGGGCCGCTACACTTTTGCCGACGTGGCCGCCTACCGCTTCAAGCAGGCGCCGATCCGCATTTTTTCGGCCTCCGGCACCCTCGTCGTCGTGGCCTTCTACCTGATCGCGCAGATGGTGGGCGCGGGCCAGCTGATCAAGCTGCTGTTCGGCCTCGAATACTGGATCGCCGTCGTGCTGGTCGGTACCCTGATGATGATCTACGTGCTGTTCGGCGGCATGACGGCCACCACCTGGGTGCAGATCATCAAGGCCGTGATGCTGCTGGGCGGCGCCACCTTCATGGCCGTGGCCGTGCTGGCGCAGTTCAACTTCAGCCCGGAAGCGCTGTTCGCCAAATCCGTGGACGTACACGCCACCAAGGAAGCCATCATGGGCCCCGGTTCCTTCATCAAGGACCCGATCTCGGCCATCTCGTTCGGCATGGCGCTGATGTTCGGCACGGCCGGCTTGCCGCACATCCTCATGCGTTTCTTCACGGTGCCAAGCGCCAAGGAAGCGCGCAAGTCCGTGTTCTGGGCCACCACCTGGATCGCCTATTTCTACATTCTGACCTTTATCATCGGCTTTGGCGCCATCGTGCTGGTGAGCACCAATCCCGAGTTCAAGGATGCAGCCGGTAAATTGCTGGGCGGTAACAACATGGCGGCCGTGCACCTGGCCAAGGCCGTGGGCGGCAACGTCTTCCTCGGCTTCATGTCTGCGGTCGCGTTTGCCACCATCCTGGCCGTCGTGGCCGGTCTGACCCTGTCGGGCGCGTCGGCCGTGTCGCACGACCTGTACGCCACCGTCATCAAGAAGGGCAAGGCCACGGGCGCCAGCGAACTGAAAGTGTCGCGCGTGACGACGATCGTGCTGGGCATCATCGCCGTGGTGCTGGGCATCGCTTTTGAAAAGCAGAACATCGCCTTCATGGTGTCGCTGGCCTTCGCCATTGCCGCCTCGGCCAACTTCCCCGTGCTGTTCATGTCGGTGCTGTGGAAAGACTGCACCACGCGGGGCGCCACCATCGGCGGCTTCCTCGGTTTGATCACGGCCGTTGCGCTGACGGTGGTGTCGAAGTCCGTGTGGGTTGACGTGCTCGGTCATGGCGAAGCGCTGTTCCCGTACGCCTCGCCGGCGCTGTTCTCGATGACGGCGGGCTTCGTCGGCATCTGGCTGTTCTCGGTGCTCGACAGGAGCCCGCGCGCGCGCATCGACCGCGCCGGCTACGAAGCGCAGCAAATGCGTTCGGAGACGGGCATCGGCGCGGCAGGCGCCAGCGCACATTGATGTTGTAGGTCATTACTGCAGGAAACAATGCCCGGTTCGCCGGGCATTGTTGTTTTTGGCACGCGCTTACCTGACCCTTACTTGGCCACGCGCAAGGGAATCACGCCCGCCGCCAGCGCCGGCACGCCCGGCGCCGCTTCGAGTATCGAGGCCAGCGTTACCGTGTCGAGCACGGCCAGGAAGGCCGCCGTGGCCTGGCCCAGCTTGGCCTTCAGCAGGCAATCGGGCGTCAGCGGGCAGGTATTATTGTCTTTGTTGAAACATTCGGCCATGAAGAAATCACTTTCCGTCTCGCGCACGACCGTGCCGATATTGATCTCTGCCGGGTCGCGCGCCAGGCGCAGGCCGCCATTTCTCCCGCGCACGGTTTCCACGATGCCTGACAGGCCTAGCTGGTGCACCACCTTCATCAGGTGATTTTTCGAGATCGCATGCAGGTCGGCGATGTCCTGGATGGTGACGAGGCGGTCGCGGTGCACGCCCAGGTACATCAGCGTGCGCAGGGTGTAATCGGTATAGGCGGTCAGGCGCATGGGGCGTATGGTTAGTGAACATGTGGATTACATGCCTGTTTCAAGACGCCAGCATACAGCAAAAGCGGGCCAGCACCGCCGCTTGCCTGTGCACGGGGCCGTCACTTTCCTGCATGGAAAGACAAAAGTTGATTGCCTTTCGTTCAAATGCGTAGTAAATTTTCATATTGTTGCCCTGATAAACAGCTTGTCTGCCCTGTAAAGCCCTTGGAGCATGAATTTGATTGATTGAAATCAAGAGGATGGTGAAACAATAAGGTAAATTTACTACAAATCGGATGATGGGCGTTTCCCGGGCCGGGAAGCGCGTACTACGCAATCTGTGCGGTGCCGGCGTGGCCGCCCCAGGAAATGAATACCATGCAAATGAATGAAGTGAAAGACGAGCTGCTGAGCAGCGATATCCGCCAGCTGGGCCGTCTGCTGGGCGACGCCATCCGCAACCACCTGGGCGACCCCGCCTTCGAGCGCATCGAGCACGTGCGCCAGCTGGCCATCCGTTTCCGCCGCGACAATGATCAGGATGCCCGCGCGCAGCTGTCGGATGCGCTGCAAGCGCTGTCGCAGGAAGAAACCACGCAATTGACGCGCGCCTTCAGCTATTTCTCGCTGCTGGCCAATATTGCGGAAGATCAGCACCACATCCGCCGCACGCGCGCCCATTTGATCGCCGGTTCGCCGCCGCGCCAGGGCAGTCTCAGCCATGCCGTCGGCAATGTGTTCGACGCGGACAAGGCCGATGCCCTGGAAACCTTCTTCGAAGATGCTTTCGTCAGCCCCGTCTTCACGGCCCATCCGACGGAAGTGCAGCGCAAGAGCATCCAGAATTGCCAGATGGCCATCGCCCGCCTGTTGAGCGAGCGCGACCGCGTGCAAATGACGCCCGAGGAAGCCGAGCAGAACGAAGAAGCGCTGGGCCGCGGCATCGTCACCCTGTGGCAAACGCGCCTGTTGCGCACGAGCAAACTGTCCGTCATGGATGAGGTGGCCAATGGCCTGTCATTCTACGACCACACGATCCTGCGCGAATTGCCAAAACTATATTCCTCACTGGAAACCATGCTGGCCCAGCGCGACGCCCGCTGGGAAGATGCGGAATTGCCCAATTTCATGAAAGTGGGCAGCTGGATAGGCGGCGACCGCGACGGCAACCCCTTCGTCACGGCCGACATCCTGCGCAGCACCCTGCAGACGCAGGCCGACAAGGTGCTCGACTTTTACCTCGGCGAATTGCGCAAGCTCGCTTCGCAACTGTCGCTGGCGCAAATCCTGAACGCCTGCAGCGAGCCGCTGCGCGCGCTGGCCGAGCGCTCGGCCGACGCCTCGCCGCACCGGGTCGACGAGCCGTACCGCCGCGCCCTGCACGGCATCCATGCGCGCCTGGACGTCACGCGCGTGGTGTTGTCTGGCAAGGGCAAGCAGGCCGACGGCGTGCAGCCCTACGCGACGGCCGCCGAACTGCTGGCCGACCTGGACGTGGTCCAGCATTCGCTCGTCAGCAATGGCTTGCGTTCGCTGGCGCGGGGCCGCCTGCGCCAGCTGCGCCGCGCCGTCAAGGTGTTCGGCTTTTCGCTGGCGCCGCTGGACTTGCGCCAGAATTCCGACGTGCACGAGCGCGTCGTGGGCGAACTGTTCGCCGGCGCCCAGCCGGGCCTCGTCTACCTGGACCTCGATGAAGAGCAGCGCATCGCCTTGCTGCTGGCCGAGCTGGAGTCGCCGCGCCTGCTGGCGTCGCCGTATGCGCAGTACTCGGAAGAA
This sequence comes from Janthinobacterium sp. GW458P, assembly GCF_002127585.1. Lineage (GTDB taxonomy): Bacteria > Pseudomonadota > Gammaproteobacteria > Burkholderiales > Burkholderiaceae_D > Janthinobacterium. The sequence goes on along the minus strand of NZ_NEGZ01000012.1, from coordinate 56,703 downwards.
ACAACGTCCGAGCTCGACATCTTCCGCGCCGTGCGCGACGCCCATGTCAAATACGGCCGCGAATCGGTGCCGAACTGCATCATCTCGAAGGCGGCCAGCGTCTCGGACTTGCTGGAAGTGGCCTTGCTGCTCAAGGAAGTGGGCTTGCTGCGCCAGGACAGCCGCGCAGCGGACGTCAACATCATTCCCCTGTTCGAAACGATAGACGACTTGCGCGCCGGCCCCGCCATCATGGCGCGCGCCTTCGGCTTGCCGTTCTACCGGGGCTTGCTGGCCTCGCGCGCGGACCAGCAGGAAGTCATGCTCGGCTATTCCGACAGCAACAAGGACGGCGGCTTCTTGACCTCCGGCTGGGAACTCTACAAGGCCGAGATCGAGCTGGTGACGGTGTTCAAGCAATACCAGATCAAGCTGCGTTTGTTCCACGGCCGCGGCGGCTCCGTCGGCCGCGGCGGCGGACCGAGCTACGAAGCCATCCTGGCCCAGCCGGCCGGCGCCGTGCAGGGCCAGATCCGGCTGACGGAGCAGGGCGAAGTCATCACGGCCAAGTATGCGAACCCGGAAGTAGGGCGCCGCAACCTGGAAGTGCTGGTGGCCGCCACCATCCAGTCGACCCTGCTGCCGCAGGCGCAGCTGCAGCCGAAGGCGTCGGCTGGCGCGGGCCATTTGGCCGCCATGGAAGAGCTGTCCGGCACGGCTTTGAACGCCTACCGCGACCTCGTCTACGGCACCGAGGGCTTTGAACAGTATTTCTGGGAATCGACGGTGATCGCGGAAATTGCCGCGCTGAACATCGGCAGCCGTCCCGCCTCGCGCAAGAAATCGACCTCGATCGAGGATTTGCGCGCCATTCCCTGGGTCCTGAGCTGGGCCCAATGCCGCTTGATGCTGCCGGGCTGGTTCGGTTTCGGTTCCGCCGTGCAAGCCTACCTGGCCGCCCATCCGGCCGATGGCGCGGACGTGCTGCGCGGCATGTACACGGACTGGCCCTTCTTCACGTCATTGCTGTCGAACATGGATATGGTGCTGGCCAAGAGCGACATCGCCATCGCCGGCAAGTATGCGGAACTCGTCAAGGATAAAACCTTGCGCGACGCCATCTTCACCCGCATCCGCGCCGAATACGCGGCCACGCTGGACGCCCTGAAGCTGATCACGGGCCAGGAAGAGTTGCAGCAGGCCAACCCGCTGATGCAGCGCTCCATACGCAACCGTTTCCCGTATATCGACCCGCTCAATCACGTGCAGGTGGAACTGCTGAAACGTTTCCGTGAAGGTAAGCAGGATGCGGCGGCCCGCACGGGCATTCATTTGTCGATCAATGGGATTGCGGCTGGCTTGCGCAATAGCGGTTAATGAAATCAAGCCCAACAGCGAGGGCTGGGGTCGTTCACTGCGTGATCGGAATGCGCCCCACTGGGGCGTATTCCCCCTCAGGGTACGACCCCGGTACTTGCACTTGGGTTGGCTTTACGAACTCAGTAGAAAACAACAAGGAGACAGCATGACCATCAAAGTTGCCATCAATGGCTATGGCCGCATCGGCCGCAATGTCTTGCGCGCGTTTTATGAAGGCGGCAAGCAGCAGGATATCGAAATCGTCGCCATCAACGACCTGGGCGACGCCAAGTCGAATGCGCATCTGACGCGCTACGACACGGTGCACGGCAAGTTTCCCGGCGTCGTCACCATCGATGGCGAGAACATGCTCGTCAACGGCGACCGCATCCGCGTCTTCGCGCAGCGCGACCCGGCGCTGATCCCTTGGGGCGAGCTGGGCGTCGACGTCGTGCTCGAATGCACGGGTTTCTTCACCACCAAGGAAAAAGCCTCGGCCCACCTGAAGGGCGGCGCAAAGAAAGTCATCATTTCCGCGCCGGGCGGCAAGGACGTGGACGCCACCATCGTGTTCGGCGTCAACCAGCATGTCTTGAAGGCATCGGACACGGTCATTTCCAACGCGTCGTGCACGACGAATTGCCTCGCGCCACTGGTAAAACCGCTCAACGACGCCATCGGCATCGAATCTGGCCTGATGACCACCGTGCACGCCTACACGAACGACCAGGTACTCTCCGACGTGATGCATGAAGACTTGCGCCGCGCCCGCTCGGCCACGCATTCGATGATTCCCACCAAGACGGGTGCGGCGGCTGCCGTCGGCCTGGTCTTGCCGGAACTGAATGGCAAGCTCGATGGCTTTGCCGTGCGCGTGCCGACCATCAACGTCTCCTTGGTCGATCTGTCCTTCATCGCCAAGCGCGATACGACGGTGGAAGAGGTGAATGCCTTGCTGAAAGCGGCGTCGGAAGGCGCGCTGAAGGGTATTTTGACGTACCAGACGGAACCGCTCGTTTCCATCGATTTCAACCATAACCCGGCCTCGTCGAACTTCGATGCGACCCTGACCAAGGTCTCGGGCCGCCTCGTGAAAGTGTCGTCGTGGTACGACAACGAGTGGGGCTTCTCGAACCGCATGCTCGACACCACGGTCGCCCTGATGGCGGCCAAGTAAGAAGAACCAGCGCTGATCCAGCGCACCAGGACGGCCGGCCCACAAGGCCGGCCCTTGCAGCAGCACGAACTTTATAGAAAGCAGCACACCATGACCATGCAAGTACAGCAACGCGCCACCAAGATCGTTTCCACCATCGGCCCCGCCTCGAACGATATCGACACCCTGGTCCGCATGTTCAAGGCCGGCGTCGACGTCGTGCGCCTGAACTTCTCGCATGGCAAGGCGCAGGACCATATCGACCGCGCCCGCATGGTGCGTGAAGCGGCAGCGCTGTGCGGCCGCGAAGTGGCCATTATGGCCGACTTGCAAGGCCCGAAGATTCGCGTCGGCAAGTTTGAAGAAGGCAAGATTTTCCTGGAAAACGGCGCTGCCTTCATCCTCGACGCCAAGTGGGGTGAAAACGGCGAACTGGGCAATATCGAGCGCTGCGGCCTCGACTACAAGGAATTGCCGCGCGACTTGCGCGCCGCTGACGTATTGTTGCTCAACGATGGACTCATCGTCTTGACGGTGGACAAGGTCGTCGGCAGCGAAATCCACACGACCGTGAAAATCGGCGGCGAGTTGTCGAACAACAAGGGCATCAACCGCCAGGGCGGCGGCCTGTCCGCGCCAGCCCTGACGGCCAAGGACATGGAAGACGTGAAGACGGCGATGAGTTTCCAGGCCGATTACGTGGCCGTGTCCTTCCCGAAAAACGCCACCGACATGGTCATGGCGCGCCAGCTGGCCAATATCGCCGGCGAAGCGTGGGACCACAAGCCGATGATGATCGCCAAGATCGAACGGGCGGAAGCCATTCCTGCCCTGCAAGAGATTTTGGATGCCTCGGACGGCATCATGGTGGCGCGCGGCGACCTGGCCGTGGAAGTGGGCAATGCGGCCGTGCCGGCTTTGCAGAAGCGCATGATCAAGATGGCGCGCGCGTCGAACAAGCTTGCCATTACGGCAACGCAGATGATGGAATCGATGATCGTCAACGCCGTGCCGACGCGCGCGGAAGTGTCGGACGTGGCCAATGCCGTGCTCGATGGCACGGACGCCGTCATGACGTCGGCGGAAACGGCCTCGGGCCGCTATCCGATCGAAACGGTGGAAGCCATGGCCGCCATCTGCCTGGACGCGGAAAAATGGGATACCTGCAAGCTGGACGCCGATTTCCTCAACGCCACATTCACCCGCATCGACCAGTCTATCGCCTATGGCGCCCTGTTTACGGCCCACCACCTGCGCGTCAAGGCCATTGCCACCCTGACGGAATCGGGCTCCACTGCCCTGTGGATGAGCCGTTGCAACATCGACATCCCCATCGTCGCGCTGACCCCCAGCGTGGGCACGCGCCGCAAGCTGGCCCTGTACCGCAACGTCAGCACGGTGGAACTGACGTCGGGCACGGACCGCGACAAGGTCTTGCAGCAGGCGGAAGACTTGCTGCTGGAACATAAAGTCGTGGCCAAGGGCGACACCGTCGTGCTGACCTGGGGCGAGCCGATGGGCAAGGTGGGCGGCACGAACGCGCTGAAGATCATGAAGATCGGCCAGCACTGACCGTATTGCTGGCCATATCACCGGCCGGCAGCCGCCTGCAGCCTTAAGAATGGCTGAAAGACAGGCCGTTGGCCGCCCAGCGCAATGGCAGATGCCCAATCTGCCATTGCGCTGGCCGCATTTCCGTGTCAGCATGGTTTTCCTGCCTGCCAGGGCGCATCCGGAGTGCATGATGACTGAATACTTGCCTGCCTTGATCTGGTCGCTGTCGGCCTTCGCCTGCCTCTTCATTGCCAAGCGCCGCTCCTTGAAGACCACGGCTGTGCGGGCCGTTCTGGTAACTTTGCTGGGGCCGCTTGCCATTCCCTTCGCGCTGGCCGCAAAACCGGATCAACACAAGCTGGCCTGACTCAGGCGCCGCTAGACGTGCGGCCGGTACGCTTGTCCCTTTGCTATATTTTCACCTTCACGAAGAGCCTGTAGATGGATCGCCAGGCGCCGCGCTGAAACAACGGTTTCCTAAGACAGGCAGGCGCCGGCATTGACGCCGGCGGCAATGATTTGTGATAATGAGAATTATTATCAATTGAGTCGCTTGCCTCGCGGCCGGCCGTCATCGTGGCCGCGCCTTGCCTTGAGCGCATCGGAGTCCCTAGTGAACATTGCGCCATCCGGCGAATCGATCGCAGTTATTTACAGCAATCACCACGGCTGGCTGATGCGCTGGCTGCGCGCCAAGCTGCAATGCGCCGACCATGCGGCCGACCTGGCGCAGGATACCTTCGTGCGCCTGCTGGCGGCGCCGCCCGAGGGCCGGCAGAGCCTGCGCGAACCGCGCGCCTATCTGACCACCGTGGCGCAGCGCCTGCTGATCGACCATTACCGCCGCCTGTCGCTGGAGCAGGCGTGGCTGGAGACCCTGGCGCAGCAGCCCGATCTGCTGATGCAGTCGCCGGAAGAGCGTTTGCTGGTATTGGAGACCTTGCAGCGCATCGACGCGATGCTCGACGGCTTGCCGCCGCTGGTGCGCAGCGCTTTTTTGCTGGCCCATGTCGACGGCATGGCGTACGGGGAAATCGCCCGGCGCCTGGCCGTGAGCGAGCGCAGCATCAAGCGCTACATGGTGCAGGCATTCGAGCGCTGCATCCTCCTGATCCTGTGAACGCCGCCATCGACCCGCGTGCCGCGCGCGCGGCGGCGCAATGGCTGGTGCGCCTGCACGGGGGACCCTTGAACGTTGACGAACAGCAAGCGTTCCAGGACTGGCGCGCCAGCGATCCCGCGCACGCAGCGGCCTGGCAGCGGGCCGAGCTGGTCTGCGGCACCCTGGCCAGCGTGCCCCCCGCGCTGCGCCAGACGGCGGAGGCGGCGCCGCAGTCGCCGCAGCGGCGCGCCGTGCTCTACGGCCTGGCCGGGCTGATCGCGGCCGGCCCGGCGCTGTGGCTGGCCAGCGAATCGGCGCCCTGGCAGGCGTGGCGCGCTGCCATCCGCACGGCCAGGGGCGAAATCCGTCACATGACATTACCCGACGGCACGCAACTGGTACTCAATACGGACACGGCCATCGACGTGCATTTTGACGGCGCGGCGCGGCTGGTGGTCCTGCATGCGGGCGAACTGCATGTTGCCACGGCGCACGACGGGGCCGTGCCGGCGCGTCCGTTCTTCGTGCGCAGCAGCAATGGCGCCGTGCGCGCGCTGGGCACGCAATTTAGCGTGCGCCGTGCCGGCAGCGTACTGGCGCCGCGCACGCAGGTGAGCGTCAGCGAGGGTGCCGTCGAGATCGCGCCATCGCAGGCGCCGGGCGCCTTGCGCAGGCTCAATGCGGGCCGGCAGGGCAGTTTCGATGACGTGAGCGTTTCTCCCTTGACGCCGCTGGCGCCCCATGCGGATGCCTGGCTGCGGGGCGTGCTGATCGCCGAGCGCATGCCGCTGGGCGAGGTGCTGGAACAGGTGGCGCGCTACCGCTATGGCGTGCTGCGCTGCGATCCGGCACTCGCTGCCATGCCCGTGGACGGCATCTTCCAGTTGCACGACCCGGACAAGATCCTGCTGTTGCTGCAACGCGCCTTGCCGATCCGGCTGGCGCGCCGCACGCGCTACTGGATCAGCATCGAGGCGGCGTAAGCCGCCAAGCGCCGTCATGTGCATTTCCCCTGTCCCTTTTTTCGGATTGCTTCGTCATACAAGGTAGAGAACGAACAATCCGAACCATCGAAAGGGTCTACATGGCTGTGCAGCACCGCTTATTTTCACCGTGGACGCCACCCGCGCTCCATCCCACCGCCGGCGCCGTGCGCGCCGCGCTGGCCGTGTTCCTCGCCATGGGCGCCGCTGGCGCCACTTTGCCGCAAATGGCGCTGGCGGCCGAGGCCAGCCCCGCCGCCACCGTGCGCGAGTACCGCGTTCCCGCCGGCAGCCTGCGCGAGGCGCTGGCCTCGTTTGCCGTCGCCGCCGGCGTGAACCTGTCGACGCAGGGCGTGGCCCTCGACGGCCTGGCGACGCCTGGCTTGCAGGGCCGCCATGGCGTCATGGCCGGTTTGCAGACGTTGCTGCAAGGTAGCGGCCTCGAAGTGGCGGAAGGCGGCAAGGGCAATTACCTGTTGCGAAAAATCAAGACCAGCACGGCCGATGGCGGCCTGGCCAGCATGCCTGCCGTGGTCGTCAGCGCCGAGGCGGACCGCGCCACGGAAGGCACGGGCTTGTACACGGCGCGCGCCATGTCGACGGCCACGGGGCTGAACCTGTCGCAGCGCCACACGCCGCAAACGGTCAGCGTCATTTCGCGCCAGCAGATGGAGGATTTCGAACTGACCACCTTGCAGGACGTGGCGCGCGCCACGCCGGGTATCTACGGCAAGACGCAGGGCGTGTCCGAGCAGGAAACCACATACTTTGCGCGCGGCTTTGCCTTGAGCCACGTCAATGTCGACGGCTTGCCGCTCGATGTCACGGGTTTTAATGAGCGCAACGTCTCGGCCGACATGCTGATGTACGACCGCGTGGAAGTGGTGCGCGGCGCCACGGGCCTGATGGAAGGGGCGGGCGCGCCGTCGGGCAGCATCAACATGATACGCAAGCGCCCCACGGCCACGCCCCTGCTGAACGCGTCCGCCCACGTGGGCAGCTGGAAGGACAAGCAAGGGACGGTGGACGCCAGCAATGCCCTGAACGCCTCGGGCAGCGTGCGCGGCAGGGTGGCGGCCGGCTGGCGCGACAGCGACAGTTTCGTCGACGTGGTGGGCAACAGGAACGGCACCGTGTATGCGATTCTGGAGGCGGACCTGACGCCGTCGACCACGGCCGGCATCGGCTTTTCGCGCCAGCACAGCCGCACCGACGGCGTGTTCGTCGGCTTGCCGACCTTGCCCGATGGCCGCCACATGGACTTGCCCCGCTCGGCCTTCCTGAACAATGCCGACTCGTTCCAGAAGCGCGACAACAACGTCGTCTTCGCCGACCTGGAAACGCAGCTGGAGAAGGGCTGGCGCAGCCGCTTTGCCATCACGCATATCGACGCATCTTCATCGACGCGCAACACCACCAACAGCCGCATCGAGGGTGAGATATATCAATTGAACCAGTCGGAAACGGGCTGGAAGTACAACACACAACAGGTGGTGGCGGACTGGCGCCTGAGCGGCCCCGTTAGCTGGTTCGGCCGCCGGCATGACGTGATCGTCGGCGCCAGCTACCGTCATGACGATTCGGACGCGGGCCAGAGCTGGGAGGGCGCGGGCACGCGCGTGATCGACATCCGCAGCTGGAATCCGTATGCCTACCCGATGCGCGGCACGGCGTTCGAGCCCTACAACTGGGGCCGCAAGACGGACGAAAAGGGCCTGTATGCGGCCGGCAACTTCAGCCTGGCCGATCCGCTGCGCCTGGTGCTGGGCGGGCGCTTCGGCTGGTATGCGCAGGACGTCACGGGCTGGTACTCGACCAATCCCGTCTGGCGCCGCGACCTGACGGAAAGCGCGAAATTTACGCCGTATGCGGGCATTGTCTATGATGTGGATCAACATCATTCCGTGTATGCGAGCGGCACGCAGATCTTCCAGCCGCAAAGCGTGCTCGATGTACAGGGCAATACCTTGCCGCCGCTGAGCGGCACCAACCTGGAACTGGGCGTCAAGGGGGAGTATTTCGGCGGCAGGCTCAACGCCAGCGGCGCCCTGTTCCGCATCAAGCAGAATAACCGCGCCATGGCCGACGAAGTCAATTGTCCGACGGGCGGCGCCATCTATTGCGCCCGCGCGGCCGGGAAAGTGCAGAGCGAAGGCATCGACTTGCAACTCTCGGGCTCGCCGTTGCCGGGCTGGCAGATCGCGGGCGGCTACACCTATGTGCTGGCCAAGTACACGCAGGACAGCGTGGCGGCGAATATCGGCCAGCGCATCGCCACGGACGAGCCGAAGCAGTTGTTCAAGCTGTACACGACTGTGCAGCTGAGCGGCAGCCTGGCGCGCTGGAACCTGGGCGCCTCCGTGTACGCGCAGGACAAGATCTACCGCCGCGACACGGCTTACCTGACGCAACAGGGCGGCTACGCCATCGTCGGCCTGACGGCCGGCTACCGCCTCAGCGAGCAGCTGCAGCTGCGCGTGAACGTCGACAACGTGCTCGATCGCCGCTACTACCAGGGACTCGGCTATGCCTGGTCGGGCGGCCTGGAGCGCTACGGCGTGCCGCGCAGCGTGCTGGTCTCGCTGAACTACAAGATGTAGCCATTGCGCCAGCAGAGCGCGCCCGGCCGGGCGCCTCTGCTACACTGCCGCCGTTCCCATTTTTTACTGTTCCCATGACCGCCACACACGTCCTCACGCCCCTGAAAAGCGCTTTCCAGCAATCGCGCGCCGAGAATAACATCGAGCTGATCCTGCCTGAACTGCTGGCTGCGCACTTGCACGTCGTCATCGGCGGGCAAAGCGAGCAGATCGACCTGTTCCTCGTGCCGTCGCCGAACCCGGAGCGCCAGTGCGTGACGGTGGCGGAAGACCCGGACTTCCTGGCCGGCATCGCATTTCCAAAGATTCCCGTGACGGGCGCGCAACTGATCGCGTCGATTCCCGCCGAGATCGAAATCGTCATCCTGCATGGCGACGGCGCCAATTACCTGACGCGCGAGCAGCTGGCGTGGTTCCGCCGCATGCTGGCACAGAACGCTTGAGCGGCATTCCAGCCAGGCCTTGCAAGCCGGCGCGCGCCGAATGGATACGCTTTGCGCCGGCCGACGATGCCAGCGCCCAGGCGGCGATGATGGCCAATCTGCGCCCCGTGCTGTGGCGCAGCGTGCTGCTGGGCGGCTGCGCGCTGATTCTCGCCTTTGTCGGGCAAGCCGTCTGGCGCGATATGCCGTATGCGGGCGAGGCAGTGTTGTTCGGTCCGCTGGCGCTGGCCGCCTGGATGGCGGGCCTGGTGCTGTTTCCCGGACGCGCTTTGCTCTTTCATGTGGAACTTGGCGATGCGGGCCTGTTGCTGCGGCGCCATGCGCGGCGCCTGCCCGGCTGGGATAAAAGCGTGCAGCTGGAGTTGGCGCAGCTGCAGCGGCTGGAAGTGGTCACGTATGGGGGCGCATTGCAGGTCTATCGGACCCCGGCACCGCTGGCGCGCGTGGAGCTGCTGCTCTACACGACCTTGGGGGATTGTCCGCTGATCCGCGTGGTGGGCCTGAACTTGCCCGTGCCGCAGCGCTGGTCCTTGTGCCAGATCAAGGGGGAGCTTCTCCGCCGTTGTAAGCTGGCCGGTATCCCTGTCAGTGAGACGTTCGGGCCGCTGAGCCAGCAAGCCGAGGCCATCCGCGCGCGCTGGCCGCAGGCGTAGGCGGGCATTGTCGCATCGCCGCTGCAATAAATATCAGTTTTGATAACTGTATTGCTGAAGTCCTATGAATAGTTTCGCAAAGCAACTATACTTGTGACTCTCTAAAAAAATCATCGTCACGCTGGCGGCCAGCCATCCGCGCCAGAGTTCGTACGCATTCCGCTTTTCCTTTCTGAAAAAGCATCTTTCCCCCGCGCGGCAGGCGCGGGCGTGATGACCGAGCCTTGCCGGGCCGACCCGTACCGTTGTCATTTTTGCTGTGTTGCCGCTTTGCTAAAAAGCCGGGCGCCGGCGCGCGGTGCGCCGGCATGTTTTGCGACGTCACGTTTCACTCAACCTATGCCACGACAGTATGCTTAGTTCCATGTTTGCCGCCCCCGCCGATGCGCTGCCGTCCATCTATGGCACGCACGATGCCGCTCTCGTGCTGTTTTCCATCGGCATTGCCATCTTTGCCTCGTTCATGGCCCTGCAGATTGCCGGCATGGCGCGCAGCAGCGAGCGGGGGTTCCAGCGCCAGACGGCCATCATCACGGGCGCCATCGCACTGGGCGGCGGCATCTGGTCGATGCACTTCATCGGCATGCTGGCCTTCGACATTTGCACGCGCGTCTCCTTCGACCCCGGCCTGACCCTGCTGTCCATGCTGCCGGGCATGGCCGCTTCGTGGGTGGCGCTGCACTTGCTGGCGCGCCCGCGCATCAGCTGGCGCCAGCTGGTGGTGGGCGGCGTGCTGGTCGGCGTGGGCATCGGTTCCATGCATTACAGCGGCATGGCCGCCATGCAGACGTCGCTGACCCTGCACTACCAGCCCTGGCTGTTCGCCCTGTCGCTGGTGGTGGCCGTCACCATGGCCATGCTGGCGCTGTGGGTGCGTTTCGGCCTGAACGCCATGCGCCAGCGCCTCAGTCCCCTCGCTTCGCTGCTGCTCAGCAGTGTCGTCATGGGCCTGGCCATCTCCGGCATGCATTACACGGGCATGCTGGCGGCGCGGTTTTCCGGCACGCCCACGGCCGGCGACAACACGATTACCGTGCAGGCCTCGTTCGTGGCGCTGGCCGTGGCCCTGATCACCGTCACCCTGACGGTGTTTGTCGCCGCCGCGAACGGCCTGCTGCGCTACCGCCAGCTGCTGCGCCACGCCAGCGCCAGCGAATCGCGGCTGCGCGCCATCGTCGACACGGCCGCCGACGGCCTGATCACCATCGACGGCCAGGGCCAGGTGCGCTCGTTCAATCCGGCCGCGGAAAGCCTGTTCGGCTGGCGCGAAGCGGAAATCGTGGGCAGCAATGCGAGCCTGCTGCTGCAGCCGGCCGACGCGGCCGAATACGAAGGCTATCTGCGCGACTACCTGGAAACGGGCGCCTCGCGCATCCTCGACAGCGGACGCGAACTCGATGGCCGCCACAAGGACGGCGCCGTGCTGCCCATGCGCGTGGCGATCGGCAAGATCGAGACGCCGGGCCAGCCCCTGTTCGTGGCGTTTGTCACGGACATGCGCTCCTCGCGCAACATGGAGCAGGCGCTGAAGGACAGCGAGCGCCAGTACCGCACCCTGATCCGCAACATTCCCGGCGTGTCCTTCCACTGCAGCTTTGCGCCCGAGTGGAAGATGATCTTCATCAGCGACGCCGTCTTCAACCTGACGGGCTGGCTGCCGCAGGACTTCGTCGCGGGGCGGGTCAGGCTGTTCGACCTCGTGCATCCGGACGACCGCCAGCGCGTCAACGACACCTGCGTGCAGGCGGCAGGCGAACAGCGCGATTTCGAGAACGTCTACCGCATGCTCCACCGCGACGGGCGCGAGCGCTGGGTGCGCGAAAGCAGCGGCCCCGTGCTCGACAACGACGGCGTGGTGCGCTGGATCGACGGCGTCATCCTCGACATCACGGAAAGCGAATTGCGCAACGCCGAGTACGAAGGCAAGGTGACGGCCATCTCGCGCGCGACGGCCGTCGCGGAATTCGACCTGCAGGGGCGCATCCTGGAGGCGAACCAGAACTTCCTCGACCTGGTCGGTTACCGGCTCGACGACGTGCTGGGCCTGCACCACAGCGTCTTCTGCGAGCCTGCCCACGTGACGTCGCCCGCCTATGCGGCCTTCTGGCAGCAGCTGGCGGCCGGCGAATTCAATACGGGCGAGTACAAGCGCATCGGCAAGAATGGCAGGGAAGTGTGGATACAGGCCTCGTACAACCCGATCTTCAACACGGACGGCAAGCCGTTCAAGGTGGTCAAGCTGGCCACCGACGTGAGCGAACGGCGCGCCATGCAGGAAAACCTGCGCGCGGCGAAAGACCGCGCCGAGCAGGCCGCCGAATCGAAGACCAGCTTCCTGGCCAACATGAGTCATGAAATCCGTACGCCGATGAACGCCATCATCGGCTTTACGGAAGTGCTGCTGGGGACGGCCCTGGACAGCCTGCAGCGCCGCCACCTGGGCACGGTGCGCCAGTCGGCCCGTTCGCTGCTCGAACTGCTCAACGACATTCTCGACATGGCCAAGCTGGAAAAGGGCGCCACCGAGCTGGAACTGGTGGACTTCTCGCTGCCGGACCTGGTCGACCACGTGGCCGCGTCCCTGCGCGTCACGGCGCACGCGCGCGAGCTGGTGCTGCATGTCGATATCGACCCGGGCATGGGCCAGTTCTTCCTCGGCGACGCGCGCCGGGTGCAGCAGGTGCTGACGAATCTGATCGGCAACGCCGTCAAGTTCACGGAAGTGGGCCATGTGCGCGTGGCCGTCGGCATGCGGGGCGAGCAAGTGCATATCGCCGTGCACGACACGGGCATCGGCATTCCCGCCGACCGCCTCGACAAGATCTTCGCGCCGTTCACGCAAGCCGATTCCTCGATGAGCCGGCGTTTTGGCGGCACGGGCCTGGGCACGACGATTTCGCTGCAGCTGGTCGAGCTGATGGGGGGCACCATCACCGTGGAAAGCACCCTGGGCGTGGGCAGCGTGTTCCACGTGCTGCTGCCGCTGGCGCCGGGCAAGGCCGTGTCGCGCCGCAGCGAGCAGCCCGTCGTGGCCTTGCCGCCGCTGCGCATCCTGGCCGCCGACGACGTGCCGCAGAACGTGGAGCTGCTCCTGATCAGCCTGGGCGCGGCCGGCCACCAGGTGATCACGGCCGGCGACGGCGAAAGCGCCGTGCGCGAGTTCGGCAAGGGCGGCTTCGACATCGTCCTGATGGACGTGCAGATGCCGCGCATGGATGGCCTGGAAGCGACGCGCCTGATCCGCGTGCACGAGCGCGAACAGGGACTCAAGGCGACGCCCATCATCGCCCTGACGGCCAGCGTGCTGGAACAGGACCGGCGCGCCGCGCAGACGGCGGGCATGAACGGTTTTGCCTCGAAGCCGCTGGAAATGCACAAGCTGACGGCGGAAATCGCGCGCCTGCTCGATATCGCCGTGGCCATGCCGGCGCCCGTGGCGCAGGCAGGCGCCGCGGCCGGACAGGTCGACTGGCAGCGCGGCATCGCACTGTGGGGCAGCCGCGACACCCTGCAGCGCGCCATCGCGCGCTTCGTCCAGGCCAACGGCGATTGCGCCGCCATGCTGGCGGAGGAACTGCAGCGGGGCGGCGCCAGCGTGGCAGGGCACCTGCTGCACCGCATCAAGGGCGCGGCCGGCAATCTGTGCCTGCTGCAGGTCGAAAGCCTGCTGGGACGCATCGAACAGGCCATCGCGCGCCAGCAGCCCGCTGACGAATTGCTGGCGCAGCTGGCGGCCGCGTTTGCCGCGCTGGCGCGCGAACTGGGCGCGGGGGCCGGCGCCGTGGCGCCTGCGGCCGCCGAAGACGCCGCACCGATCGAGCGCGGCGCCGCCGGCGCCTTGCTGCGCCAGGCTATCGCCAGTCTGGAGGGCGGCGAGCTCGATGACGACCTGATGGCGCAGATTGCCGCCATGCTGGCGCCGCACGGCCAGCAGCAGCGCCTGCAGGCGCTGGCCAGCGCCATCGACGATTTTGAATTTGCGCGCGCCGCGGACGTGCTGCGCCAGCTGCTGGACTGGCTGGAGACGCAGGCGGCTGCCGACCTTTCCTGATACTGGGCTGACGATGACCTTACACGACGACAAACCGACCCTGCTGCTGGTCGATGATGAAGCAACGAACCTGCAGGTGCTGCGCCAGATCCTGCAGGACGATTACCGCCTGCTGTACGCCAAGGATGGCGAGAAGGCGCTGGAACTGGCGCAGAACAATCCCGTCGAGCTGATCCTGCTCGACATCATGATGCCCGCCATGACGGGCTATGAAGTGTGCCGCCAGCTCAAAGCCATGCCATCCACGGCTGCCATCCCCGTCATTTTCGTCACCGCCCTGTGCGACGTGAAGGACGAGGCGGACGGCTTCGACGCGGGCGCCGTGGACTACATCACCAAGCCGGTCAGCCCGCCCATCGTGCGCGCCCGCGTGCGCACGCATTTGTCGCTGGTGGACGCCGAGGAATTGCGCCGTTCGCGCCTGCAGGTGATCCAGACCCTGGGCCAGGCGGCAGAATACAAGGACAACGAGACGGGCATGCACGTCATCCGCATGAGCTATTACGCGCGCCAGCTGGCGCTGGCGGCCGGCTACAGCGCGGCCAGGGCGGAAGACTTGTTGAACGCGGCCCCGATGCACGACGTGGGCAAGATCGGCATCCCCGACGCCATCCTGCAAAAGCCGGGCAAGCTCGATGCGGAAGAGTGGAGCGTCATGCGCCGCCACGCGGAAATCGGCGCGGCCATCATCGGCGAGCACGCGGGCGGCCTCTTGAAAATGGCGCGCACCATCGCCCTGACGCACCACGAGAAATGGGACGGCAGCGGCTATCCGCAAGGCTTGCAGGGCGAGGACATCCCCCACGAAGGCCGCATCGTCGCCATCGCCGACGTCTTCGACGCCCTCACCAGCGAACGCCCGTACAAACGGGCCTGGACGGTCGACGAAGCCATCGCCGCCATGCAGCGCGACAGCGGCACGCATTTCGATCCCGCGCTGCTGGCGCTGTTCATCGAACAGCTGCCGGCCATGCTGGAGATCAAGGATCAGTGGCGCGAGCCGGTGTAGGGCATTTCAGCTCAGGGCGGGGCTACGCGCAGGCGGTCAGCCAGCAAGCGCGCATAGGCTTCAGTGTTGCCGAATTGCACGTGTGAGCATGCCATGCGCGCGCCCAATGTTGCCATCAGGCGAGAGGATGTCGCATAGGCAAGTTTGCCTGGCTGCCGGCGCGATGGATACACGAAGCCATGACTCGCGCCTGCCTCCTGTGCAATGACCTGGTCCAGCTGGCAGCCCAGCCATTGGCACCAGGCGTGATCGGGGCTGTGCAATTGATCGTAAATGCCCAGGCGGCTGGCGGCCAGCCCGGTCAGGCCGAACAATTGCAGCGGGGCGCTGAATGACAGGGTGGCGATCAGCGCTTGTTGCGCGTTGTGATCGATGTAAAAGGTGCCCGGGCGTGTGACGTCGTTACGGCAAAGCTGGGCTTCCCAGGCCGCCGTGTAGGCGTCGTCCGCAAGATACGCCCAGTGAAAGGGGAAACCGGCCGGGCCGGCCAGCGCGGTGGGCGGGCCGAAGCGGTAGGTGCGTTCAACCTTCGCCGGCCAGATGGACGCCGCGTTCCATGCCGCGCGTACCAAGACCTGGCCTGCTGGATGGGTGATGATATTACTCAATAATTCAGCGCGCAGCGATGCCAGCGCCGGCAGGCGTGCTGCCATTTCTGGCGGGACAGGCGTATCTTGCAGTTGCAGCGTCATGCAGGGCTAGCCTATGATGTCGGCCATACCCCTATGCTGCCACTGCGCTGCCGCCAGCACCTTGCGCAATCTCTCGCTGGCTGGCAGATCCAGCAGCGTTTGCTGACTGGGATGTACCTCGGCCCGCGTCTCGAAAGATTTGCCTGCCAGCATCTCTGCCGGCGAAAGTTCGTTGAATTCGTCGGCACCGCTGACCCAGAAGGCATGGATGTCACTGCCGGGCTGGCCGGCGAGGACGGCGAGCACGGGCGCGATCAATTCCGGCACGGGCTCGATAAATTGCCAAGCGGGAAACTCCTTGCCGATACTGCGTCCCTTGGGCGTCACGCAATAAAACCGCTGGCTTTCCACTGCGCGATACAGCGACGCCTGCGACAGTGCCACCCATCCTTGCCCAATGACATCGGACACCTTGAGTTTTAATACGGGAAGTTGCAGCGGTATCGGCGGCGGGGTGGCGCGCAGCGAGGCGCGCGCCGCATCGAGCGCGCGCATGGCCAGGTCGATCAGGCGCTCGCGCTCGGGACCTTGCGCCAACAGGTGGAGCTGTGCGCTCACCAATTGCGAGAATTGCTCCACTACCCGCAGGTCGTTGTCGGTCCATTCCCGGCGCTCGGGCGCCAGAGTGTCGTGATGCAGATGCGCTGTCATGTTCGCTCCTCGGGTATATGCGCCAGGCGTCTTACACGCAAGATTATCATGTTTCGCAACTTTATCAAGCGAAAAGCGCATTTTTCCGGCAGCGGACAGCGAGATATATGCGGCCGATCAGGGCAGGCTGTCCGGCAGCCGCAAGATCCGCCGTATTTCCAGGATCGCCTGCGGGCTTTCCTGCACGCTGTGCCAGGACGGAATGACTTTTTCCGACAGCGCGCCGTCGAGGTGGGCGCTGGCGTAGGGCACCACGCCGTCGCTCGATTCGGCCAGCGGCAGCTCCGGCGTGTCGTTGCCCATGATGGAGTGGTAGCGCACTTTCGGGCTGATCGGCAGGTCCGCCACCAGGCGCACGAACGGGTCCTTGTCGCTGAGGTTATCGATGCTGTTGGGGATGCGCAGCGGCTCGCTGCTGCCCGTGTCGAGCTGCGCCAGGCTGCCGGCCGCGTCGGACAGCTGTTCGAGCATGGTGATGGGCAGGGTGACGAGGTTGGCGATCCAGCGCGCCACCTTGTGGTTGGCGAACGCGGTGCCGCGGTGCGGCGCGGCGATGAAGATGGCGCGGTTGACCTGCGGCATGGCCGTGAAATTGAGGTAGGGCGTCAGCCCGGCGCGCACTTTTTCCGCCTTCTTGCCCTTCAAATTGTATTCTTCCGTGATGGCGTCGAGCAGGGTGTTGCTGGCGTCGGAGACCATCAGGCGCGCCAGCACGCCGCCCATGCTGTGGCCGATCAAGACCAGGTCGTTCGAGGCGGCGGCCTTGGCCGAAGGGTCGAAATGCGCGACGGTGGCGTCCAGCGCCTTGCGGATGGCGGCGTTGTTGGCCGCCAGCGGCGCGTTGCTCGGGTAGTACACCTGCCAGATCTGGTAGCGGCGGCGCAGCTGTTCGTCGCCCATCAGTTCATTCGCCACGTTGATCCACGCTTCCGGGCTGCTGGCCAGGCCGTGCAGCATGACGATGGTGCGCTTGTCCGGGTCGTAGGGCTGCATCAGGTGCACCTGCGGGCGCGAAATGCCGTCGGCGCGGCCGAACAGGGTGCGCAGCGCCTGCACGCCGAAGCCGGAACGGGCCAGCCACAGGCCGTAGCCGGCCGTGAAATTGGCCGCCACGGGCAGTTCCTGGCCCGCCATGCGCGTCGATTCGCTGCGCGTCGGGTCGACCAGCATCAACAGCAGCTGCTGCGTGGCCAGTACTTCCTGCAGGCTGTTGCCGTCGAAGCGGATCAGCGCCGTGACGACGGGGAAGCGCGTTTCCTGGAACGCCGCGTCAGCGGCCTGCGCGGGCTTGGGCATGACGGCCACCAGGTCGGCGCCGAAGCCGTCGCGCCGGTAGACATTGCGCAGGCCGGAAAACGACAGCGAGGTGGCCGGCAGCAGTTCTTCCGGCAGGGTGCCGTCGTCGGGCAGGCGCAGGGCCGACAGTTCGCTGTCGATCTGCCAGCCGGCGACGCGGATCACATGGCCGTCCGGGCGGTATTCGCCGCGGTGGCGGAACAGGTTGCCGACGGCCTTTTGCACGGCGTAGTTATAGTAGTCGCGGATTTGCGTCTGGCGCTCCTCGAAGGCGCGCTGGCCCGGCGTGCGCGTCGTGTAGAACAGGTAGGCATAGGCGTAGCGGGCCGATTCCAGCCAGGCGGCCAGCAGTTCGGCGCTGGCGTGGCCACCCTGTTTTTCCTCCGCCAGGGCGCTTTCGAGCCACAATTCGGAGAGCGTCGCCAGGCGCTGCTCATCGCTGAGCAGCTCGGAGCGGGCCAGGTCGGCGCGGCAGCTGCCCGTATTGGCTTCGCAGGCGGCGATGTCGCTGCCGATGATGCGCAGCACCTCGCTGGCCGAGGCGCTGAGTTTGCCCGTGGTGAGGATGTCGCCGCGCCGCTGCTGCAGGTAGTCGGCCGGGGAAATGGCGCTGACGGTGACGGCGGCGCAGCCGCTCAGCAGCGCCGCCGCGCACAGGAGGGCGCCCAGGCGCAGGCGCCGCATCAGCGTGGCCGGCATCTCAGAAGGAGTAAACCAGGGTCAGCGAGGTTTGCGTATCCGTGTTCTTCTTGTCATCGGGCACGCGCGTGTCGTTGCGGGCGCTGAAGGCGGCCTTCATCTGCATGGTGCCGTTGATTTTCGTGCTCAGGGCCGTTTCGGCGATCGAGTGGGTGTTCGAGGTGCCCCGTTCCACGCTGACCGTCTGGGTGAACATGGCCGACTGGCTGATCTTCCACTTCATGGCGGCCGCGCCGCGCACCGTCAGGCCGTGTTCCGATTCGCCCGCATCGTTGGTGCCGCTGAAGTAGCCTGGACCGACTTCCACGTCGACGCTCTTGTCGCTGGACTGGTACCAGCGCGAGCCGTGACCGACGGCCAGGGTCGAGTACTTGGTGTAGGCGCCGAACTTGTCGTTCACGTGCGAGGCCAGCACGAACAGTTTTTCATGGTCGGCCATCAGCTTGTAGGCGGCCTTGGCGGAGGCGGAAAAGCGCTCGGCCGAGCGTTCGCGGATCTTTTGTCCCTCGTCGTTCGTCGTTTCATCTTCCTTGAAGTAGCCGCTGAAGATGTACTGGTTGCTCCAGTCGTCGAGTTCCTGGCGCGCGTCGATCTTGCCGGTGACGGAGGTGCCGACCGTGTTGCCCGAGGTGGTGATGGCGCCCAGTTCGGCGGAAGTGCTCCAGCTGCCGATGGGGATTTCATCGAACAGCATGCTTTGTTTGGAGTCTGCGGCAGCGGCGCTGCCGCATGCGGTGGCCATGGCCAGCGCCAGTGCGAGAGAGTGGGTCGATTTCATGGCAGTGTGTCTGTCTGTGGCGCGCGCCGGGCGTGCCTGCTGTTCGTTAGTGGCAGTGGTGGATATGCAGGCCGCGGCAAGCCGTGCGGCGCCTGTGGCAGGGGCGCGCGTGCGCGGCCAAACATTGTCGAGGCTGTATTGTACCCGACCCTGCCGTCGTTCGCCGCACGCCCCGGCGCGCGCGAATCCTGCTATATTGATGGAAATATTGCAAACTTGGCATGCGTGGATGAAGACGATGAAAATAGCTTGCAAGCTGGTCACTGTGGCGTGGCTGTGCGCGGCGGCGCAAGCCGGGGCGCAGGCGCCGGAGACGACGCCGGGAGCGGCACCGGGACCGGGACCGCAACTGACGCAATCGATGATACGCGACGCCGTGCGCGCCGTGCTGGCGGAAGAGGCGCAGGCGCGCGATGCGCTGCCGCAGCCGCAGATGCAGCAGGTGACGATACGCGCCGACAGAAAGTACGAGCAGTTCGCCGCCGCCTTCGCCGAGGCGAAAGTGCCCGACTGCCTGCATCCGGACGGCTTGAAGCGCCAGCCCACCAGCATCGGCCCGATTGGCA
Organism: Janthinobacterium sp. GW458P; assembly: GCF_002127585.1. GTDB lineage: Bacteria > Pseudomonadota > Gammaproteobacteria > Burkholderiales > Burkholderiaceae_D > Janthinobacterium. The sequence goes on along the minus strand of NZ_NEGZ01000012.1, from coordinate 37,132 downwards.
TCGGCGGCGTGTATGCCTTGCCCTTCGTGGCGATCGCCAAACTGCGGGGGAAATGCAATTAGGCGCCAGGCGCCGCGTCGGCGCCTGCGGGGAGGGACTGGCAAGTGGGCCGCGCCTGGCGTATGCTGCGCGTATTTGCTGCCCTGATTTTTACAAGGAATTCCCGTGCGCTGCCTGGTCATCGAAGACGAAGCTGAAACCTCCCGCTACATTTGCGCCGGCCTGCGCGAGGCGGGCCACGACGTCACGGCCTGCGACAACGGCATCGACGGCATGCGCCTGGCCTGCGGCGAAGACTGGGATGCGCTGGTGCTCGACCGCCTGCTGCCCGGCGAGATCGACGGCCTGGCCATCGTTGCGCGCCTGCGCGGCATGGGCCGCAACACGCCCGTGCTGGTGCTGTCGGCCCTGTCCAGCGTCGACGAGCGCGTGCGCGGCCTGCGCAGCGGCGGCGACGACTACCTGTCGAAACCGTTCGCCATCGCCGAACTGCTGGCGCGCATCGAGGCGCTGCTGCGGCGCGCCGCGCCCGTGCCCGAATCGACGCAGCTGCAGGTGGCCGACCTGGTGCTCGACATGCGCACCATGCGCGTGACGCGCGCCAGCCGGCAAATCGCCCTGCAGCCGCGCGAATTTCGCCTGCTCGAATACCTGATGCGCCACCAGGGCCAGTCCGTCACGCGCGCCATGCTGCTCGAAGCCGTGTGGGACTACCATTTCGACCCGCAGACGAACGTCATCGACGTGCAGGTGAGCCGCTTGCGCAACAAGGTCGACAAGGAATTTTCGCCGCCGCTGATCCACACGGTGCGCGGCGTCGGCTATACCCTGGGCGTGCTTGACGGTGCGTAACCTGCACCGTTCCATCGCGGCGCGTCTGGCGCTCGGCTATGGCGTGCTGGTGGCGCTGTCGATCGCCGTCGTCTGCGGCGTCTTCTATTTCGGCACCATCGGCGTGCTCGATCGCAGCGTGGACCGCAAGCTGGTGCTGCTGTCCGAGCGCCTGGCCGCCCTGTACCAGCCCGCCGACAGCACGCGCACGGCGGCCGAAATCGCCCATTTGCTGACGGACCGCACGGACAGCGACACGGAGATTTTTCTGCTCGTCGGCGCCGACGGCCGCCGCGTGGCCGGCAACCTGTCGGCCTGGCCCGACGCGGCCAGTCCCGTGGGCCAGCTGCTGCACCGCGACGTCACGCGCGAGGGACGTCGCGTGCCGGCGCGCCTGCTGATCCGCGGCCTCGATGGCGGCGCGCGCCTGTTCGTCGGGCGCGACATGGAGGAGGGCGAGTCGATCCGCACCCTGGTACTGCGTTCGCTGTCCTTTGGCGGCGGCGCCGCCGTGCTGCTGGCCGTGGCGGGCGCCTGGCTGTTCCGCCGCCAGCTCGAGGCGCGCATCGGCCAGATCCGCCGCACGGCCGGCGAAATCGAGGCCGGCGACCTGAGCCGGCGCATCCCCGTTTCCAGCGAAGATGAATTCGGCTTGCTCAGCCGTGACATCAACCGCATGCTCGACCGCATCGAACACCTGATGGACGGCGTGCGCCACGTGTCGAACGCCATCGCGCACGACTTGCGCACGCCGCTGGGACGCATCCGCAACAAGCTCGATGGCGCCTTGCGCCAGCAGCAGACCGTGGCGGGCTATGAGGGCGCCGCGCAGGCGGCCATCGACGATATCGACGACCTGACGCGCGTGTTCGACAAGCTGCTGCAGATCGCGGCGGCCGAATCGGGCATGCGTCCCGAGAATTTCGATGACATTGACCTGCATCAGATCGGCGCCGACATCGTGGAAATGTACGAGGCGACGGCCGACGAGCAAGGCGTGCTGCTGGTGCAGATGTATGGCGACGACGTGCCGGCGCGCGGCGACCGCAACCTGCTGGGCAGCGCCCTGGCCAGCCTGGTCGACAACGCCATCAAGTATGCGGGGCAGGGCGCCACGGTGGAAGTGTCGGCCGGCAGCGATGCGCAGGGCAGCTGGCTGGCCGTGCGCGACAATGGCCCCGGCGTGCCGCCGGAGGAATTGCCGAAGCTTACGCAGCGCTTCTATCGCCTCGACAAGAGCCGCCACCTGCCCGGAAATGGGCTGGGCCTGTCCATCGTGGCGGCCATCGCGGCCCTGCATGGCGGCAGCCTGGAGATCGAGGATGCGGCGCCGGGCTTGCGCCTGCGCTTGCGGCTGCTGCGCTAAGGCGCCGCTGTCAGGCCGGCGTGGCGTATCGGCACATTACCAACTTGTAACCCCCTTTGTTTTAGCCTCCCCCTATCATCCGCTCTACCCGGCCAGAGCCGCGGCATGCGTGCCGGCGCCTGCGCCGGGCTGCCCGCGGCCGCTGCCGCGTCCCGTTCGCCCAGTCCCGTTGTAGAGCCGTTCGCATGCATACTTTTACCGCCACCGGCGACGCCGCGCCGCAGCAGCCGGCACTGCGCCAGCATGGCCACCGCCTCAAGGCCGCGCTGGGCGCCATCGTCTTTCCCGTGCAGCGCGCGCGCTGGCAGGCGTTCATCGCCGGCACGCCGGGCATGGCGGCGCTGGCGCAAGCCCATCCCAGCCTGCTATACAAGATCTACCGTCCCTATGCGAGCCGGCAGTTCGGCTGCGCCGCGAGGGTGGACCTGCTGCGCGGGCATTACCGCTTCCTGTGGCAGGCCGGCGCGCGGCCGCTGGTGGAATACGCGGCGCGGCGCGCGCTGGTGCTGGCCGCCATCGAGGGCAAGGATGGCGCCACCTACCGCCTGCAGCTGACGGCCATCCACGACAGCCACCGCGAGGGCGACCTGTGCCTGCGCCTGACGCGCGACGGCGTGTCGCTGTACCTGGCCAGCTTCCTGTTCCGGCCCCAGCCCGGCGGCGCGGCCATCGCACTGGGCGCGCTGCAGGGCTTGCGCTCGCTGGCGGGCGCGCAGGCCGTGAAGGAGGCCACGCGGGCGCTGCACGGCTGCCGGCCGAAAAACCTGATGGTGGCGGCCTTGCGCGACCTCGGCGATTTCTTCGGCTGCAGCCACCTGGGGCTGGTCAGCAATGCCAACCGCATCGCGCTGAACTGGCGCCGGCGCCGCCACATCTCCTGCGATTACGACCTGGCGTGGCAGGAACTGCATGCGCAGCCTGCCGGCGACGGCAATTACCGCCTGCCGTGCACCCCTTGCCGCATGCCGGACCTGGAGCTGGTGCCGTCGAAAAAGCGGGCCGACGCGCGCCGCCGCGGCGCCATGCTGGTGCAACTGGCGGCGGACATGCGCTGGCAAGTGGCGGCCCTGTTGCAGCCGCAATGAAGGCGCAGGACGGCCTTTTTTGACTTGCGCAGCTTTTTTGCCAGGCGGCCCGGCGCAAGCGGCGCGATGGGCGTATACTGATCGGCGTTGTTAACCTGAAGCCAGTCATCCCATGCCAGCACAATTCCCCACTTCGCGCATGCGCCGCCTGCGCGCGACCCCGCAACTGCGCGAGCTGTTCCGCGAAACCGAGATCAACCCGCGCGACCTGGTCCTGCCGATCTTCGTCGACGAAGGTTCCAGCGATTTCATCGACATCACCTCCATGCCCGGCGTGCGCCGCATACCCGAAGCGAAGCTGGCGCAGGAAGTCGAACGCTATGCGCGCGCCGGTTTGCGCTCCGTCATGACCTTCGGCATTTCGCATCACAAGGACAGCCACGGCAGCGATACGCTGAACCCGGACGGCCTGGTGGCGCGCATGTCGCGCATTATCAAGGACGCCGTGCCGGAAATGGTGGTCATGTCCGACACCTGCTTCTGCGAATACACGGACCACGGCCATTGCGGCATCCTGCACGGCGACACGGTTGACAATGACAGCACGGTGCTGAACCTGGGCAAGCAGGCCGTCATCGCGGCCCAGGCGGGCGCCGACATCATCGCGCCGTCGGCCGCCATGGACGGCCAGGTGGCGGCGATCCGCAGCGCGTTAGATGCGGCCGGCTTCCACGACACGCCCGTGATGGCGTATTCCACCAAGTTCGCCTCCGGCCTGTACGGCCCGTTCCGCGACGCGGCCGGCAGCACCCTCAAAGGCGACCGCAAGACTTACCAGATGGACCCGATGAACCGCCGCGAAGCGGTGCGCGAGTCGCTGATCGACGAAGCCGAGGGCGCCGATGCGCTGATGGTCAAGCCGGCCGGCGCCTACCTGGACATCATCCGCGACCTGCGCGAAGTGACGCGCCTGCCGATCGGCGCCTACCAGGTCAGCGGCGAATACGCGATGATCAAGTTCGCCGCGCAGGCCGGCGCCATCGACGAGCGCCGCGTGGTGCAGGAAACCCTGGGCGCCATCAAGCGCGCGGGCGCGGACATGATCTTTACGTATTTTGCGATGGATGTGTTGAATAATCCGTACTAATTCTGCATGGGGCAGGGCAGGCGCCTTTTCAGCTATCATGGCGCGCTGCCCAACCTGAATCAGCTTATGCCCCTGAAAATCTCCCGCATCCTGCACGCCGGCTATGTCTTCGAATGCGACGGCACGGCCATCGCCTTCGACCCCATCGTCGAAAATCCGTTCAGCCGCAACTGCCACGCCTTCCCGCCCGTGCGCTTCGACCTCGACGCCGTGCGCCGGCTGCGCTGGGACGCCGTCTTCATTTCGCATTTCCACGACGACCACTGCTCGCTCGACAGCCTCGATGCGCTCGACCGCGCCACGCCCATCTATCTGTACTGCGTCTTCGACGAACTGTTCGCGATGATCCGCGCGCTCGGTTTTACGCAGGTACAGCGCCTGCACGTCGACGTGCCCGTGCGCGTGGGCGCCATCGAGGTGATCCCGCGCCGGGCGCTGGACGACGATGTCGACTCGCTGTTCCAGGTGCGCGCCGCCGGCTTGAACGTGCTCAATGTCGTCGATTCCTGGATCGGCCCCGAGACGTTGGCGCAGCTGGCCGCCTTCGCGCCCTGGGACATGGTCCTGTGGCCGTTCCAGACCATGCGCGAGATCGCCGTCATCGCGCCGTCGCTGGCGCAGCCTGGCCCGGTCGAGCTGCCCGACGACTGGGTGGCGCAGCTGCGCGCGCTGGCGCCCCGTTACCTGGTGCCCAGTTCCTGCCAGTTCGTGCAGGAAGACTGGTCCTGGTACAACCACGCGATGTTCCCGATCACTTACCGCCGCTTTGCCGATGAAATCGGCGGCGCGCTGCCGGACGCGCACATCTTCCGCCTCGATCCGTCGACGGCCGTGCTGCTCGATGCGCACGGGGCGAGTCGCGCCGAACCCTTGCCCTGGGTGATACCCGTCGGACCGCAGGACGTGGATTTCGACTACCGCCCCGAGGCGCTTGCGCCCGCCACGGCGGACATCGCCCGGCGTTTCGCGCCCTTGAACGATGCCGACGCGGCGCTGGCGCTCGATTTCTGCCGCAATGGTTTGCTTGAGCGCTACCGCGACATGGAACTGCCCGACGACAGCTACTTCCAGCAACCGCGCCTGTGGCGGCTGGCCCTGTACGGCCATGACGGCGCCGCCACCGTCCTGCATTACCGCACGCAGGGCGACGCGATCGACCTCGTGCCGCAGACGAACGAAGCGCCCGGCTGGACCACCGAAGTGCCGCTGGTGAAATGCCATGCGGCGCTGGTGCTCGGTGAATCGCTGACCTCGATGTACATGCGCATCAACGACGGCCCCTTCGACGAAGCTACGCGGGCGGAACTGATGGATGCCGACATCGTCGACGACCCCCTGATCCGCTGCCTGTTCAACGACGCCATCGGCGCCTACCAGGCGGCGCAGCTCAAGCGCCTGCTGGCCCGCTGAAGAAAACCGCGCGACAGGGTAAGATGGACGATACATACCAGTATCTCAGATCAAGGAATGATCAATATGACAAAAGACAAGGAAACCGCGATCCTGGCCGGCGGCTGCTTCTGGGGCGTGCAAGACCTGCTGCGCCGCTATCCGGGCGTGCTCGCCACGCGCGTGGGCTACAGCGGCGGCGACGTGGCCAACGCCACCTACCGCAACCACGGCACGCATGCGGAAGCGATCGAGATCATCTTCGACCCGACCGCCATCAGCTACCGCAAGATCCTGGAATTTTTCTTCCAGATCCACGACCCCAGCACGGAAGACCGCCAGGGCAACGACCGCGGCACCAGCTACCGCTCGGCCATCTTTTACACCAGCGAAGCACAGCGGCTGGTGGCCGAAGAAACCATCCGCGACGTCGACGCCTCGGGCCTGTGGCCCGGCAAGGTGGTGACGCAGGTGGCGCCGGCCGGCCCGTTCTGGCAGGCGGAACCCGAGCATCAGGATTATCTGCAGCGCTTGCCGCACGGCTACACCTGTCATTACATCCGGCCGGACTGGGTCTTGCCGCAGCGTCAACAATAATCGCCAGGGGAGACGGCCATGCGCTATTGGCGGGTGGAACGGCGGCAGGCGGAAGGGCAGCTGGACCTGGGGCGCGCCCTGGACCTGGTTGCCGCCATCGGCCACGCCGACGTCAATGCCATGGCGGGCGCCATCCTGACCACGGCCGGCGCGGCCGCGTCCATCGCCCAGTGCACGATCTTTGCCTATGAATTCGGCAACCGTCCGCGCACGGTCGCCGTGGCCGACCGGCGCGGCGGGCGCTTCCTGCAGGATATCGCGGACAGCTACGCCCGCCATTACTATGCGCTCGACGGCAACCAGAGCGTCATCGCGCCGGCCGCAGGCGTGAAAATCGATCCCGCCATCGTGCTGCACCGGCAAGCCGGCGATGAAATCCGCCATCCCGGCTACCGCGCCGTCTGTTATCAAAAGCCGAATGTCTCGGACCGCCTGTCCCTGCTGGTGCAGCCGGCCGCCGACATCTGGCTGTCCGTCAATTTTTACCGCGACAGCAGCCGGGGCCAGTTCCAGCCCGGCGAAGTGGCCGCCATCGAAGCCCTGTCGCCGCTGTTCGCGTATGCGGCCAGGCACCACTACAGCCTGAACGGCCAGCCCGCGCACGGCGTTTCGCCCATGATGCTGGCCCGGCTGCGCCAGCATGGCCCGCAGCTTAGCAAGCGCGAACTCGACGTGCTGCGCGGTGTGATCGAAGGCCACACGGCCGTGGAAATCGCCGAGACCATGGGCGTGCAGCCGTCGAGCGTCGTCACCTACCAGAAACGCGCGTATAAACGCCTGGGCATTGCCAGCCAGCGCCAATTGTTTGCGCTATGTCTAGGCCCGCAAGTGCCGTAAGTGCTAGCAAATCCGGTATACCGGGCCCAGCATAAAATTGCTGGAATTCAAGGCAATAATGTGAGCATATTGCTACGGAAATACGGACTATGCTGCCTGCAGAGTGTTGATGCGCCGCCGGAACCGCGGCCATTGGCAAGGCTGGTAGCCAGTGCCTGTCGCCGCGCGCGATCTCGCCTGTTCATGGCTCAGGAATCATTCCCGAAGGAGTCCATTGTGTCCTCATCTGAATTGAATGCGGTAGAGCACGTCTATCTGATGGCCGGCAATCTCGGCTTGCCCGGCGCGCCCATCCTGAATCTGGCCCTGTTCTACAACCCCGACGACGGCACGGTCAGCGGCGAAGCCCTGATCACGCAATCGATCGCCCCGCCGAACGGCCGCGTCGTGATCCGTCCCGTCAGCGGTCCCGTGCACGGCCTGGGCCTCGGCGGCGCCACGCGCGTCTTCAGCCTGATGGGCGAATACGTCGTTTCCGTGCCGCCGCCTGCCATCGGCAGCTACCTGGCCAAGTTTGAAGCGACCTTTGTCACCGACAACAACTGGAGCGGCCACGGTTCCTTCAGCTATGGCAACCAGAAGGTCGACAACGTGCCCATCAAGAAACGCGGCTAGGCGCGCCGGCTAGTTCTTTTGGCCGATGGCTGTCCCCAAAATGGGGACAGCCATCGGCTTAGTCGTCTGCATACTGTGTCTCAAGCCGGGATCACCCGGCAGCACCCGCCGATAACAACAAGCATGGCGGGGCAAAGACCTTATGGAGACCAGCATGACCATCGTCCAGGGGGCAACCCCCGCCACCGCCGCCACCCACGCGCCCGTCCCCGACGCGGCCGCCAATCAGCTGGAACAGCAGGTCATGCGCAGGGTGTCGCGCCATCTGCTGGGCTTTTTGTTCCTGCTGTTCGTGTTTTCCTTTCTTGACCGCATCAACATCGGCTTCGCCGGCCTGACCATGATGCAGGACCTGGGCCTGTCCGGCACCCAGTTCGGTTTTGCCACCACCCTGTTTTACATCGCCTACATCGCCTGCAGCATTCCCAGCAACATCGTGCTGGCGCGCATCGGCGCCCGGCGCTGGATCGGCTCGATGATGATCGCCTGGGGCCTGGCCTCGACGGCGACCCTGTTCGCCAGCGGCCCGGCCAGCCTGTATGCGCTGCGCTTTTTAGTGGGCGTGACGGAGGCGGGCTTCCTGCCCGGCATGCTGCTGTACCTGACTTACTGGTTTCCCAGCGCCTACCGGGCGCGCGCCAATGCCCTGTTCATGATCGCCATGCCCGTCACGGCCGCCATCGGTTCAGCCCTGTCGGGCCTGATCCTGGGGCTGGACGGCCACTGGGGCTTGAAGGGCTGGCAATGGCTGTTCTTGCTCGAAGGCATGCCATCCGTCCTGCTGGGCCTGGCCGTCTACGGCTACCTCGACGATGCGCCGGGCAAGGCCAGCTGGCTCAATGCGCTGGAACAGCAGGTGCTGGCGCGCATGCTGGCTGCCGAGCACAAGCCTGACGCACCCCGGCAAAAAGTCTCCGTGCTGGCGGAAATGTGCTCGCCCACCGTGCTGAAATTCGGCATCGCCTACTTTTGCCTGGTCAACACCCTGGCCATGGTGGCCGTGTGGACGCCCTTGATCGTGAAAAGTTTCAGCGGCAACGCCAGCAATACGCAGATCGGCCTGCTGGCGGCGATACCGCAAGTGTGCACCGTCATCGGCATGGTCGCCTGGGGCCGGCGCTCGGATCGCCTGCAGGAGCGCCGCTGGCACATCGTCTGGCCCATGTTGCTGTCGGCCGGTGGCTGGCTGCTGACCGCGCATGCCGCCAATCCCGTGCTGCAGCTGCTGGGCGTGTGCATGGCTTCGACGGGCGCCTACACGGCCATGTCCGTCTTCTGGACGACGCCCGACCGGGCCCTGAGCCTGGGCGCGCGCGCCATCGGCATCGCCGTCATCAATGCCACGGGCAATATCGGCTCGGCCCTGAACCCCGTCGTCGTGGGCTGGCTGAAGGACGTCACGCACAGCTTTGCCACGGGCTTGCTGTACGCCAGCGTGCTGCTGGTGGCGGGCGCCGTCATCGTGCTGACCCTGCCGATAGCGCGCGGCGGCAAAACACATTCTTGAGAGGACACCATCATGCGCGATACGTTTCACCCTTATCCCCATGTGCCGAAAGTGTATCCGCCCGGCAAGCCGGCGGCCGCCTCGACGCAGCACGTCCCCGTCCTGATCGTTGGCGGCGGCCCCGTGGGCCTGGCCACGGCCCTGGGCCTGGCGCGCCACGGCGTGCGCTCGGTGCTGATCGAGGCGGACGACGGCGTCTGCACGGGCAGCCGCGCCATCTGCATTTCGCGGCGCAGCCTGGAAATCATCGACCGCCTCGGCGCGCTCGACGGTTTTCTGGCCAAAGGCTTGCCGTGGACGGGAGGGCGCAGCTTTTACCGCGACGAGGAAGTGCTGCACTTTACGATGCAGCAAGACGCGAACCAGAAATTGCCGCCCATGGTCAATCTGGCGCAATACCATATCGAGCAATTCCTGCTCGATGCGGCCGAGCGCCATAGCGAGCTGATCGATATCCGCTGGCAGACGCGGGTCACGGGCGTGCAGCAGCGCGCCGACGGCGCCACGGTCACCGTGGCCACGCCGCATGATACATATCAAATCGACACGGACTGGCTGGTGGCGGCCGACGGCGGGCGCAGCGTGGTGCGCGAGGCGCTGGGCCTGAAATTGCGGGGCACCAGCTATGAAGGCCGCTACGTGATCGTCGACATCCATTTGAAAAGCGAGCGCCCGACGGAGCGGCTCGCGTACTTCGATCCGCCGTCGAATCCCGGTTCGACCGTGCTGGTGCACAAGCAGCCCGACGATATCTGGCGCATCGACTACCAGCTGCGCGACGACGAGGATGCGCAGACGGCCGTGCTGCTGGAAAACGTGGCGCCCCGCGTGGACAGCCTGCTGGCCATGATGGGGGAGACGGCCCCGTGGCATCCCGTGTGGATCACCATCTACAAGGCCAACGCCTTGACCCTGGACAAATACCGGCACGGTCCCGTGCTGTTTGCGGGCGATGCGGCCCACCTGGTGCCCATCTTCGGCGTGCGCGGGGCCAATTCCGGCATCGACGACGCCGACAACCTGGCCTGGAAGCTGGCCTACGTGGTCAAGGGGCTGGCGCCGCAGGCCTTGCTGGACAGCTATTCGGACGAACGCGTGTACGCGGCCCATGAAAACTTGCGCCACGGCACGAAAAGCACGGAATTCATGGCGCCGCCCACGTTTGCCTTCGAGCTGATGCGCACGGCCGTGCTCGGTCTGGCGGGCAAGCATGCGCACGTGCGCACACTGATCAACCCGCGCCAGACGAGCGCCATCGCGTATGCGCAGTCGTCCCTGAACGCGCCCGACACGGATGGTTTTTCCGCCGGACCCGCGCCCGGCACCGTCTTGCCCGAGTGTCCGCTGGCGCTGCCGCACAACGGCGGGCAAAAAGCGGGGTATATTACCGATCTGGGGAAGCGCGCCGATGGCCATTTCACGGGACTGTACTTCGGCGTGGATGCTTGCGTGCCGGCCGAGTTGCTGGCGCTGGGCGACAGCTTGCCGTTGACGACCGTGGCGATCAGCCGCGGCGGCGCGCAAGGGGGCGCCTGGCACCATGCGGCGCAGGCATTCCCGCTGTTCGACGCGCGGCCCGGCACGTTTTACCTCGTGCGCCCGGATGGGCACGTGCTGGGACGCTGGCGCGAGGCGAGGGCGGGGCAGGTGGAGGATGCTTTGAAACGGGCATTGTCTTGAAGCAAACCCAGTGGCAAATTCCGGGGCGCGGACGGGGACGCCGGGTCCCTTGGGGTCCGACCCCAGCTGTTTCGCCTTTCGGGTTGAAAGGCCGAATGTATTACATCAGGATCAGGAGACAACATGACCGACATCGAACGCGATAATCTATACACCGAGCTGTGCCACACCATGGGCAGCCTGGGCGAGCAGCGCGCGCCGCTGTTCCTGGCCCGCTTCGCCTTGCTGGCCATGGACGCCGTCGGCCAGGCCGAGGTGGTGCAGGGCTTGCTGCGCGACGCGGCCGCCGGCATGGCGGAGCCGGCATGAGAGGGGCCGGCTACCAAAGCGGCTTCGGCAATGAGTTTGCCACGGAAGCCATCGCCGGCGCCTTGCCGCAGGGGCAGAATTCGCCGCAGCAGGCGCCGCTGGGCTTGTACGCGGAACAATTATCGGGCACGGCCTTCACGGCGCCGCGCGCGCAGAACCGGCGCTCCTGGCTGTACCGCATCCGTCCCGCCAGCCAGCATCCGCCGTTTACCTTGCTGCCAAATACGCGCATCGTCAGCGATTTCCATGCGATGCCGCCGACGCCGCCGAACCAGCTGCGCTGGGACCCGCTGCCGGATGCCGGCGAGGCCACGGACTTCATCGACGGCTGGCAGACCATGGCCGGCAACGGCAGCGCCGAAGCGATGAGCGGCTGCGCCATCCACCTGTATGCGGCCAACCGCTCCATGCAGCGCTTCTTCTATTCGGCCGACGGCGAATTGCTGGTCGTGCCGCAGCAGGGCAGGCTGGCAATTGCCACGGAAATGGGCTTGCTCGAGCTGGAGCCGCAGGAAATCGCCGTCATCCCCCGTGGCGTGCGCTTCCGCGTGACTGTGCTGGACGGCAAGGCGCGTGGTTATGTGTGTGAAAATTTCGGCACGGCCTTCCGCCTGCCGGACATGGGGCCCATCGGCTCGAACGGATTGGCGAACGCGCGCGATTTTCTGGCGCCGCACGCGGCCTACGAGGATATCGAAGGCGATTGCGAACTGGTGGCCAAGTTCGGCGGCCGCTTGTGGCGCACGACCCTCGGCCATTCGCCGCTGGACGTGGTGGCCTGGCATGGCAATTACGCGCCGTACAAATATGATTTGCGCCGCTTCAATACCATCGGCTCGATCAGCTACGACCATCCGGACCCGTCGATCTTCCTCGTGCTGCAGGCGCCGAGCGAAAACCCGCTGCTGGGCGCCATCGACTTCGCCATCTTCCCGCCGCGCTGGCTGGCCGCCGAGCATACGTTCCGGCCGCCGTGGTTCCACCGCAATGTGGCAAGCGAGTTCATGGGGCTGATCCACGGCGTGTACGACGCCAAGGCGGCCGGCTTCGTGCCGGGCGGCGCCAGCCTGCACAACTGCATGTCCGGCCACGGCCCCGATGCGCAGACTTTCGACAAGGCCTCGCACAGCGACACGTCCGCGCCCGCGAAGGTGGGCGACACCATGGCCTTCATGTTCGAGACGCGCACCATCCTCAAGCCGACGCCGTTCGCCCTGGACGGCGGCTTGCTGCAAAACGACTATTTCGAGTGCTGGCAAGGCTTGCGCAAGCATTTCGACCCGGACGCCGGGTAGCCGGGCGGCCCGCGCACCGGCGCGGACCGGCGTGTCCGGTCTATTCAGCTGCTCAGTGCGGCAGGCATACGCCTCCTACCGTCCTGATGACGCTGTCGCCCGCATGCGCGCGCAGTTGCAGCAGCAATAGCGCCATGCCCAGCATCAGCGCGGCCGCGCAAAGTTTCTTGTGCATCGTCTTTCCCGTTTTTATGATCGATGGAACTTGCTTGCCCCATCAGTTGCCCGATTGCTTGTCCGATTAGTTGACGGATTAGGTGACAGGATAATTGCCTGTTGCCGACATATTATTGCCCAAATTCAGCGTGCGGGATGAGCAAATTGCCAAGCGTGCTCTACAATTATGCATCTTGCGCCTCCGCGCCATCTGAATTCTATGCATAGTATGTGAAGGGAATGACAAGCCTGTGACTTCCAAGCCGATCAAGATCGCCGCCACCGTCGTCGTGGCTCTCGCCGCCGGGGCCGGCATTTACACTTATACCCGTCCGGCAGCCACCGCCGCGCCAGCCGGCCCGGCCTCGGGCAATCCGGCCGCCGCGCCGCAGGCCGCCGCCGACACGGCCGCCGTGGCCAGCCAGTTCCGCGACCTGCTGGCCAATTTCCGCAAGATCATCGTGCTGCTGGCCGACGAGCAAAGCTTGCCCGAAGGCGCGCGCGACGAAGCCCGTAAAGTGGGCCAGGCCCTGTTCCATGAAAACCAGGAGCGCATCGCCAGGCTCGATTCCGCGCTGGATCAATTGACGGCGGCCACCAATCCGGGCCGCTTCGAGGCGCTCGACAGTCTGTTGACCTACATCGAATCCGATCCCTCGCTGTACGATGCGGACCGCCTGGCTTTCCGCGAACTGCTGCAAGGCATGCTGGCCGACGTGGCCAAGGATTCGTCCCTGCCCGCCATCAAGCTGCACAAGCGCATTTCCGAAGACCTCGACGCGCTGGGCGAGATCGAGCGCAACTACGAGAAGGAAATCCGGCAAATCTTCGGCAACCTGGGCCAGCGCGCCATCGAACTCAAGCGCGAACGGTGGGACGATTACGTGGCACAGCTGAAAAAACTGTACAGCCGCGAACAGATTCTGAAGGAAAACGGCATCGTCGTGCCCTATGCCGTGCCGCCGGCAGGTGCCGTGCCCGAAGCCAAGCCGGCGCCAAAAAAGGATGAGGCGGAAATCTTCGGCCTCGGCTTGCCGAAGAAAACCATCGTGCTGACCTTCGACGACGGCCCGCACCGCCGCTACACGGAAGAAATCAGCGCCATTTTGAAACAGTATGGCGTGCCGGCCGTGTTCTTCAACGTGGGCCGCAACCTGGGGTCGCTCGACGCGGAAGGCCACGCCAAGCTGGGCGCGGGCGCGGAAGTGAGCCGCAAGCTGATGAAAGAGGGCTATGCCGTGGGCAACCACAGTTTCAGCCACGCACAATTGTCGAAGCAGACGGGCGACAAGCTGAAAGGCGAAATCCTCGGCACCGACACGTTATTGAAAGCCATCAGCCCCGAGCGGGCCGCGCTGTTCCGCTTCCCGTATGGCGCGCGCAACAGCGAAGGCATGGCCGCGCTGGCTGATGCCCATCTGAAATCCGTGATGTGGAATATCGATTCGCTGGACTGGGCCGACCCCGTGCCCAGCTCCATCACGAACCGGGTGCTGGCCTCCGTCGACAAGGCGGGACGCGGCATCGTCCTGTTCCACGACATTCATGAACGCACGGTCAAAGCCCTGCCGGCCGTGCTCGACAAGCTGATCGCGGAAGGCTATCAATTCGCGGGCTGGGATGGCACCAGCTTCCAGGTGGCGAAAAGCACGGCGCCCGCGCCCGAGAAAGTGCCCGTCACCACGGGCTATGCCAATTCCTGGGCCGTCGTGATCGGCATCGACGATTACGCGAAGTGGCCGAAACTGCAATATGCGGTGCGCGATGCGCAAGGCATACGCGAAACCCTGATCGAAAAATTCGCGTTTGCGCCCGAGCGCGTCGTGACCCTGAAAAACGGCGAAGCGACGCGCAACAACATCCTGGCCGCCTTCCACGACAAGCTGGCCCATGGCGGCGTGCAAAAGAATGACCGCATCTTCGTCTTCTTCGCCGGCCACGGCGCCACGCGCAAGCTGAGCTCGGGACGCGACCTCGGCTACATCGTGCCCGTCGATTCCGACCCGGCGCAGTTCGCCACGGATGCGATTCCGATGACGGAAATCCAGAATATCGCGGAGTCCCTGACGGCCAAGCATGCGTTCTTCGTCATGGACGCCTGCTACAGCGGCCTGGGCCTTACCCGCGGCGCCGGTTCCAGCTCGTTCTTGCGCGACAACGCCAAGCGCATCGGCCGGCAAATGCTGACGGCCGGCGGCGGCGACCAGCTGGTGGCCGACGGCGGGCCGAACGGCCATTCCGTGTTTACGTGGACGCTGCTGCAGGGCCTGGCAGGCAAGGGGGACCTGAACGGTGACGGCCTGATCACGGCCACGGAACTGGCGGCCTACGTGGCGCCGGCCGTCTCCAGCGTGTCGAACCAGACGCCGGCGTTCGGCAGCCTGCCCGGTTCGGAAGGCGGCGATTTCGTCTTCGAGTTGCCGGGCGAGACGGAATTCCTCAGCCCGAACACGACGCAGCTGTCGACGGAGGCCATCGCCCTGAACAGCAAGCTCGACGCCAAGCCGCAAGCGGCCAGCGTGACGGTGAAGGATTTGCAGGGCGGCGAACAGAAGATCGTCACGCCGGGCGCCGTGCCGACCTCCACGCGCCAGCTGGCGCAGCGGGCCAACGACCGTGGCTTGCAGTTGTATAAGGAGAAACAGTACGCGCAGGCGGAAGCGCAGTTTACGGAAGCGCTGAAACTGCGTCCCGACTTCGCGCTGGCCGCCAACAACCTGGGCTTTGTCTTCTACAAGCAGGAAAAATACCGCGAAGCGGCCCGCTGGTTTGAAAACACGGTCAAGATGGATCCCTCGCGCGCCATCGCCTACCTGAACCTGGGCGACGCCTATGCCAAGGCCGGCGATGCCGCCAGGGCGAAAGCGGCCTATAAAACCTATCTGGAGCTGGCGCCGACGGCCTCGACGGCCCCGGCCGTGCGGCAGAAGATGGAGAAACTGTAGTTGGCGTCCATCTTGCCCATGGTCCACGTGTTTGCCTGCAGCGGACGCTTCGCCTCGTGGGAGGCGCTGCAGGCCTACCTGTCGCCCGCGTACACGGACGATGGCGACGCCGTGCCGCCACCATTCTTCCTGGAAACGGGCCTCACGCAGTACGAGCCGGCCTGCATCGAGAGCGCGTGGCTGGCCACGCCCGCGCCGCTGGCCGAGCTGCTCGACGGCGTGTCGTATGCCGGCAGCTGGCTGGCGCAGGCCGGCGCGGACGCGGACGCGCAAGGCGTGCAGGCCGACGCCAGCGTGTGCGTGTTTGCGCCCAATCAACTGGCGCACCCGCAGCGCGGCTCGCTGCATTACGTGGGCCGCTACTGCTACGATATAGCAGGCTGAGCGTCATCCCCAGGTCCTTCGTGCAGCAGCTTGTTGACGCTGGCCAGCAAGCTCGTGCCTGAGGTGGTGATGAAGCGGGCGCCGGCCGTCTCCGCTTCCGTGCCATAACTGGCGACCGTATCCTTGCTGCAATACACGACGATGGGCAATTCCGGCAAGGCCTGGCGCACGGCGCGCACCGTGCGCACGCCCGCATCCTTGATGCGCCGGCCGTTTTCCACCCGCGCCATGTCCGTGATGAGCAGCGCGTAATGCTTCTGTTGCAGCATGGCCAGCGCCTGGCGCATCGAGATCGCCTGGTCCACCTTGATATTTTCCCGTTCCAGCTGTTCCACCAGCAAGGTATTGTTGCGCGGATGGTCGTCCAGCCACAGCACGAGGCTGGACGGCTTTTGCGCCGTCGGCACGCCCGCCAGGGCCGTGACGGGGCCGCCGTCGGGCGGGTGGGCCAGCAGCAGCTGGGTGACGGCTTCCTGCATGTCGTCGAGCGATTTCTGCTGCAAACGGCTCAGTTCCGTCACTTCGATTTCCTTGCCGCTTTCCAGGCGCACGGATTCGTTTTTGACGAGATTGTCGGCCCGCTTGATCATGATGGACAGGTAGATGCGCGTGAGCAGGTAGCCGATCAGGAAACCGTGCACGGAAAAGAACAGCATGATGCCGCCGACGACGGCCATGGCCGCGGCCGCATCGACGGCCAGACTGGGCGCGATGAAGGCGGCCATTTTGCGCGCGCTGCCGGGCAGGCTTTTGAGCTCGATCAAACCCACGCCGACGATGATTTTCGTCAGCCAGTCCGACACTTCCACCAGGTTGGAATTGATTTCCATGGGCGTGGGCGTGCCGAGGAACAGGGTATTGCTGGTGTTGCCAGGCGGCCCATCGGCGGGCGCCGCCGGCGGCTCGTCCCCGGGACGGCCCTTGCCGTTGGCCCGCTCATCGGGCGGCGGCGCATTGACGGTACCCGACGGCACGGTGCGCGGTATGCCGAACAGGAAACCCAGCAGCATGCCGCTGACGCAGAAACCCAGGCTCCACAACAGGGCCGGCACGGCCTGGTAATACGGTGGCAGCAGGGCGCCCGCCAGTACGGCCAGCAGGCCGGCCAGCAGGATGAACAGCAGGATGTAGGGCAGCACGTCGCGCTTGCGCACGGCTGCCGTGGCGGTTTTTGTCGCCTTGCCGGCGCTGTCGCTCAGATCCACGGTCGCTCCTTGAAAATGCTGAATCCAGGCAGCCAGCGTGCCGCGTATATATCCCATAGGAGCCTGTACTGACATCATAAAAAGGGGAGGCGCGATGCCATTGATAAAACGCAAACAGCTGGCAGCTTGTGCCTTGCTGCTGCTGTCCGGCGCCGGCAAGGGGGCCGCGCCGGAGGCTCCATCGTCCACGGATGCGTCGCGCACCGTGCGCGTGACGGGCCACTACGACAACGCCGTCGGCACCTCGGACGCGGCCAGCCAGGGCGTCATCACCAGCGAACTGATCGTCAACCGGCCCGCCTTGCGCACGGGGGAATTGCTGGAGTTCGTGCCAGGGCTCATCGTCACCCAGCACAGCGGCG
Organism: Janthinobacterium sp. GW458P; assembly: GCF_002127585.1. Classification (GTDB taxonomy): domain Bacteria; phylum Pseudomonadota; class Gammaproteobacteria; order Burkholderiales; family Burkholderiaceae_D; genus Janthinobacterium. The sequence continues at coordinate 19,482 of NZ_NEGZ01000012.1, read as the reverse complement.
ACGGCAAGGCCAACCAGTACTTCCTGCGCGGCTTTAACCTCGACCATGGCACGGATTTCGCCACTTACGTCGACGGCATGCCCGTCAACATGCGCACGCATGCACATGGGCAAGGTTATGCCGACCTCAATTTCCTCATTCCCGAGTTGGTGCAGCGCATCGACTACAAAAAGGGACCGTATTTCGCCGGCGAAGGCGATTTCGCCTCAGCGGGCAGCGCGCGCATCCGCCTGGCCGACAGATTGCCGCAAGGCCAGGCCAGCGTGTCCTTGGGCCAGCACGGCTATGTGCGGGCCGTCGTGGCCGATTCCGTCGCTTCCGGCCCCGGCATCCTGCTGGTCGGCCTGGAACTGAACCGCAACAATGGCCCCTGGGACGTGCCGGAGCGCGTGCGTAAAGTGAGCGGCGTGCTGCGCTACAGGCAGGGCAGCCCGGAAGACGGCTTCAGCGTGACGGCCATGGCCTATAAAAACAGCTGGAACGCTACCGACCAGGTGCCGCTGCGCGCGGTCGAATCCGGCCTGATCGGCCGCTTCGGCTCGCTGGCGCCCAGCGACGGCGGCGACACCTCGCGCGCCAGCCTGTCCTACGCGTTGCTCCGGCGCACGGAAAACCGGCTGTTCGAGCTGGACGCGTACCTGATCGGCTCGCAGCTGGAACTCAATAGCGACTTCACGTATTTCCTGGCCAGTCCGGCCACCGGCGACCAGTTCCAGCAAAGCGAACGGCGCGCGGTGGCCGGTGTCAACGCCAGCGAAAGCTGGACCACGCAGCTGGCAGGCTTGTCCATGCGCAACAAGCTGGGCGTGCAGGGCCGTGTCGACCGGCTGTCGCCCGTGGGCCTGTACAGCACGGTAGACCGCATCCGGCAAGCCACGGTGCGCGAAGACCGGGTGCGCGAGGCCAGCGTCGGCGTGTACGGCGAAAACACGGCGCAATGGCTGCCCTGGCTGCGTTCCGTGGCGGGCCTGCGCTATGACGCCTACCGTTTCAAGGTGGCCAGCAGCGTGGAAGGCAATAGCGGCGCGGCAAGCGGGCACCTGGTGTCGCCGAAGCTGTCATGGATACTCGGGCCGTGGCGCCAGACGGAATTCTTCGTGAACTACGGCAAGGGTTTCCATAGCAACGATGCGCGGGGCGCGACGCAGACGCGCTTGCCCGACGGCACGCCTTCGGCTCCCGTCACGCCTCTCGTGCCGACCAGGGGCATGGAACTGGGCGCGCGCACGGAATGGCTGCCGGGCCTGCAAAGCTCGCTGGCCCTGTGGCGGCTCGACGTCGCGTCGGAATTGCTGTTCGTCGGCGACGCGGGCGGCACGCAGCCGAGCCGCGCCAGCCGCCGCCACGGCGTCGAGTGGAACAACCATTATGTTGCCGCGCCGTGGCTGCTGTTCGACCTGGACCTGGCCGTCTCGCGCTCGCGCTACACGCAGAACGATGCGGCCGGCAACTTCATCCCGGGCGCGATCGGCACGGCGGCCTCGTTCGGCGTCACGGTGACGGACCGGGGACCATGGTCGGGCGCCTTGCAGCTGCGCTACTTCGGCCCCCGTCCCTTGATCGAGGACAATAGCGCGCGGTCGGCCTCGACCACCCTCGCGTATGCGCGCCTCGCTTACCAGTTCAACCGCAGGATGCGGCTGTCGCTCGACGTGTTCAACCTGCTCAACAAGCGCGCCAGCGACATCGATTATTACTACGCGTCGCGGCTGCCCGGCGAGGCGCAAGACGGGGTGGCCGACCGCCATTTCCATCCGCTGGAACCGCGTTCCGCGCGCCTGACCTTGTCATATGCGTTCTGACAACGCTAAACTGGGGCATGACAGATCAATTAGTACAAACCAGTAAATTCCTTTCCCTCATACTGCGCCACGCCCCCGAAAAAATCGGCCTCGCGCTCGATGCCCAGGGCTGGGCCGACATAGCCCAGCTGCTGGCGCAGGCGGGCCAGCATGGCCGCCGCCTTTCCCGTGAACAATTGGATGAGGTGGTGGCGCGCGACAGCAAGGCGCGCTACGCCATCAGCGGCGACGGCTTGCGCATCCGCGCCAGCCAGGGGCACTCGCTGGCCGCCGTCGATCTCGCCCTGCCGCCCGCCGCGCCGCCCGCCATGCTGTACCACGGCACGGCCAGCCGTTTTCTCGAGGCGATCCGCGCAGCCGGCCTGCTGCCCGGAGCGCGCAAGCACGTGCACCTGTCGTCCAGCCGCGAAACGGCCGTGGCCGTGGGCGCGCGCCATGGCAAGCCCGTCGTGCTGACGGTCGCTGCGGCCGCCATGCAGGCGCAGGGCCATGTGTTTTATGTGTCCGACAATGGCGTGTGGCTGACGCAGGCCGTGCCGCAGGTGTTTATCGGTTTTCCCTGAGGACAGGCCGCACTGCCGCTTCCACGCCCGAGTAGGCCTGCACGGCATCGGGCAGCCGGGCGCCTTGCACCTCAATCGCCGCGACAGCCTGGTTCAGCTCGGCCAGTTCTGCTGACGTAAGACGCACGCCAGCCGCGCCCAGGTTGTCTTCCAGGTGCGCCATCTGCGTCGTGCCGGGGATGGGCACGATCCACGGCCGCTGCGCCAGCAGCCAGGCGAGGGCGATCTGGGCGGGTGTGGCCTGCTTGCGCGCCGCCCACGTCTTCACCAGTGCCACCAGCGCCAGGTTGTGCGGCAGGTTTTCCGGCGCAAAGCGCGATTCGACCTGGCGGATATCGCCCTCGGCAAAACGGGTTCTGGCGTCGATGGCTCCCGCCAGGAAGCCCACGCCCAGCGGGCTCCACGGCACGAAGCCTATGCCCAGCTCTTCGCACAGGGCCAGCACGCCGGTTTCCGGTCCGCGCCACAGCATCGAATATTCGCTCTGCACGGCGGAAACGGGCAGGGCCGCATGGGCGCGCCGCAGGGTATTGACGCCCATCTCGGACAGGCCCCAGTGCAGCACTTTGCCATCGCGCATCAGGTCCTGCACGGCGCCGGCCACGTCCTCGATCGGCACTTGCGGGTCCACGCGGTGCTGGTACAGCAAGTCGATGCGGTCCGTGCGCAGGCGCTTGAGCATGCCGTCGACGACCAGTTTGATGTGATCGGGACGGCTGTTGGTGCCGGGACGGCGCTCGCCCGTCTGCTGGTCGATATTCCAGCCGAACTTGGTGGCGATGACGACGTCGTTGCGGAACGGCGCCACGCCCTCGCCGAGGATGCGCTCCACCTCGTGCGGGCCATAGGCCTCGGCCGCGTCAAACAGGGTGACGCCCTGCTCGTAAGCCGTGCGAATGATGCGATGCATTTCGGGACGGCCGGGTATTATCGCCTGGTAAGTGCGGCTCATGTTTTGCACGCCCAGGCCGATGCCCGACACTTCCAGCTGGCCCAGCTTGCGGCGGCCCTCCACCGTAGCGCGCACCGCCTGTCCCCGTGCCGAGCCGATCAATGGCATGGCGGCCAGGCTGCCCGCCGCCAGCAGGAAACCGCGGCGGCCCGTGCTTGTATCGTTTGTTGGCATGTGTGTTTTCCCTTAAATATCAAGCTTGCGTTCGGCCATCCATTGGACGATGGCGGGGTCGCGGTGCGAAAAGAAGCTGCTGACGCCCGTTTCCAGGGCGGCGATGGCCGCCATGTCCGCTTCGTCCAGGTCAAAATCGTCAATCGCCAGGTTTTCCGCCATGCGCTCGCGGCGCACGGTCTTGGCCAGCACGGCCACGCCCCGCTGCGTGAGCCAGCGCAGGACGACCTGGCCGACGGACTTGCCGTGCCTGCTGGCGATGCCCAGCAGCAACTCGTTGTTGAACAGGTTGTTGCGGCCTTCGGCGAACGGCGCCCACGCCTGCGGCTGCACGCCGTGCTCGCGCATGAAAGCCACGCTGTCGGCCTGCTGGTGGAAAGGGTTGACTTCGATCTGGTTGACGGCGGGCGCGATGTCGTTGAAGGCGATGATGTCCATCAGGCGGTCGGGCTGGAAATTGCTCACGCCGATGGCGCGCAGCTTGCCGCTGCGATACGCATCCTGCATGGCGCGCCACGATCCATGTACGTCGCCAAACGGCTGGTGGATGAGGAACAGGTCCAGGTAATCGAGCCGCAGCCGCCGCAGCGACCGCTCGATGGCGTCGCGCGTGCGTTCGTAGCCCGTGTCCTGCACCCACAGCTTGCTGGTGACGAACAGCTCTTCGCGCGCCACGCTGCCATGCTCGATGCCCTGGCCGACGGCCGCCTCGTTCAGATAGGACGCGGCCGTGTCGATCAGGCGGTAGCCGGCGGCAATGGCAGCGATCACGGCGCGTTCGCATTCGGCCGGGTCGGGAATCTGGAAGACGCCGTAGCCGGCGACGGGCATGCTGATGCCGTTGTTCAGGGTGACGTGCTCCATGGCTGGCTCCTTCGCTTATTGACAGGAGCTACTCTAAGCCTTGCGCGACTCGTTGATAAGCCCTTGTAATCGGCATGATCTTATTAGCTGCGCTAATGAATAGCCTCATTCATGCGCTGATCAGCTTGATATCGGCCACGCGCTCCACCAGCCACACGGCCGCCACCAGCGCGATGGCCAGCGACCCGACGGTCAGCGCCCGCCGGTACAGCCAGGTCTTGCGCAGCAGCCAGGCGAGGGGCAGAAACGCGGCGACGATGGCCAGCTGGCCCAGTTCCACGCCCACGTTGAAGCCGAACAGGCTGGCCAGCAGCGAGGACTGGGGCAAGCCCAGGTCGCGCAGCACGCTGGCAAAGCCGAAGCCGTGGATCAGGCCAAAGGCGAAGGCTGCCACGGGGCGCTTGCCGCGGAACAGGGGCAGCAGGTTGTTCAGCGCGGCCAGGATCACGGAAGCGGCAATCGCCGATTCCACCCAGCGCGACGGCAGCGAGACGAGCGACAGGCTGGCCAGGCTCAATGTGATGGAGTGGGCAAGGGTAAATGCCGTGACGACCTTCAGCACATCATGGAAGGCCGCCTGCAAGCCTGGCTGCTGGTCGCGCAAGCCGGGCAGCAGGACGGCCGGCAGCAGCAGCGACAGCAGGAACAAAATATGGTCGTAGCCTATCCAGATGTGCCAGATGCCGTGTTGCACGTAGGCGCCGAACTGCGCCAGGCGCTCGGGCGCGGCCAGCGAGATCGTCTGGCGCGGGTTGTCCGGGTCGAAGATGGCCGTCTGCGTGGCGCCGTCGCTGTTGATCTTCAGCAGCCCCTTGTGCTGCGGATCGAGGTCGGCGAACAGGGTGTAGCCGATGGTCAAACTGGCTGGCGCGGCGTTGCCGGGGCAGGTGGCCGCAAAGCGCAGCACGTTGTAGGCGCCGTCCGTGTGGCGGTCGATCAGCTGTTCGGCCGCTTCCAGCGTGCACGCGCCCTCGTCGCCGGCCAACTGCAGGCGCTGCAGCGCGTAGGCGGCAATGGCCGCGTGGCGCGCGCGGATTTCATCCCAGGTCAGGGCGCCGTCGCCATTGCCGTCGAGGCCGATGGCGAAATCGAGGTCGCGCAGGGCGATATCCCATTGGCCGTCGAGCTGCCGGCCGTGCACGGCCAGGCTCAGGTAGCTGTCGCTGGGCTTGTGCGCGTGCGCGGGGGCCAGCCAGGCGCACAGGAACAGGATGAACAGGCAGCGTTTCACAGTACACCTGCTTTCTTGATAAAACTGATTTTCTGCCCATCCTGCGGGCCCAGTTGCCTGGCGAGCCGCTGCAGGGCCACGTCTTCCACGCCATTCGCCGCCACCCACGCCAGCACAGGTTGCGCGGCGCCGTAGTCGCGCGCGGCCAGGGCCGCCTCGAGCACGATGCGCATGTCGGGCACTTCCTTCTGGATGGCCCAGTTCTGCTGCGCCAGCCGCAGGGCGGACGGCACATCGTGTTGCAAAAACAGGGCGAAACGGGCTTGCTCGCGCTGGTGTACGGTATCGCCCCGCTGCATGGCGGCGGTGAAGCGGGCCGCCAGTTCGGCCTTCGCCGCCTGGAACGCCGATTGCCGGCCGGGCAGCGATTGCAGGGCCAGCGCGTAGCGCAGCAGCAGGGCGTCGATGCGCTGCCGGTCCTGCAACAGCGCGACGACGTCCTGCGGGCGCTGGCGGTCCAGCAGGAAGTCGGCGTAGGCGCCCAGCAGATAGCTGTCGCGCGGCTGCCGCGCCAGCGCCGCCTTGTAGCGGGCCTCGGCCAGCGTTGAATCTCCGCGCCGCGTGGCCATTTCCGCCAGCAGGGTGGCGGCCCAGTTTTCCAGTTCGGCCGCCGTGCCGGCGCTCCTTTGCAGGGTCAGGCCCAGCAAGCGCTCGCTGGCGGCGGCGCGGCCCGTGACGCCGGCGATATTGGCAAGGCAGGTGACGGTGGCCAGCTGCGCGGTCAGCGCCGACAGCCGGGCGCAGGCCGCTGTCGCCTGCGGGTAGTCGCCCTGCACGCTGAGCACGGTGGCGCGCGTCAGCCAGGCCTGGGCGTCGTGCGGCTGCTGCGCGAGGACGGCATCGAGGTCTTGCAGGGCGAGACCGAAATGGTGGGTGCTTTGCAGGATGGTGGCGCGCAGCAGGCGCACGGGGACGGGCGGCGCCGCCTGCCGCCACCAGGGCGCCAGGGCCGCTTGGGCGTAGCCCAGGTAGCGCGGGTCCGTTTCGCTGCGCGCCAGCGCGATGTAGCGCTGCGCCAGGCCCGTCGCCAGGGCCAGGTCTTGCTGCGTGGCATTCAATTGCTGGCGCAGGCCGCGCAGTTCGCGCTGCGCGGCATCGGCGCGGCGCGGCAGCTGCTCGATGACGGCGCTGCCGTCCTTTGGCGTGTAGGGGGCGGCCACGGCCAGCAGGGGCAGGCAGGCGCACAGCAGGGAAATCGGTGTTTTCATCGCGGACGTTTCCGTATCGATGTGAAAGGGCGCAGGCGCCGGGCGGTGCCGCTCCGGCGCCTGCGTGAGGCTACAGCGCCGCCGCTTCCGTGTCTTCCGGCGACGTCGCCATGATGGCGTCGGTGGCGACGCCTTCCTTGTCATCGCTGGTGTTCAGAATGATGTCGCTGACGGCTGCATAAAAGGCGTCGGGCATGGCCGCGGGCGGGGGATTGACGCCGCCGTTGTCGCCACTGTGGCCGTCGTGGCTGCCGCCGCCACCGCAGCCGGCCAGCAGGGCCGTGAGCGCCAGGGCGCCCAGTGCATGGAGCTTGTTCATCGCGTTCTCCTCGTTGGCTTACAGTTGCGGCGAACCGGCAATGGGGGTTTTCAGGTAGGGGAAACCCGCCGTGAAGTAGGTTTCATCGACGAAGGCGCCGTCCGTGAAGTGCAGGCCGCCGGCCGGGGCGTCGGACGGGGCGCAGCCGATGTTCAAGGTGCACAGCTTGCCCATGGCCACGCGCAGCACCACGTCGACCACGTCGTCGCCGGGGCGGCGGCCGTTCGGAAAGCCCGCGTTGTCGCCGTCGATGACGCCCAGGCGCTTTTGCGATCCCGGGGCAGTGGGCGCGATCGAGGTGTTCAGGCGCAGCATTTCCGAGGCGACGACCGTCGCCGGCTGGTTCACGCCCTTGATGCCGGTCAAGAAGGCGGCCACGAGGTCGTTGCGGGGGAAGTTGGTGGGCGCCTTGGCGCCTGCCGAGCCGAACAGCACTTCCACCAGGGCCGGCACGGTGGGATTTTTCACATAGTCGGCAAATTGCGCGTCGCCGGCCGGCTTGCTGGCGTTGAAGCGGTCCTTGTCCTTCAGGCCGATGACCAGTTCATTGACCAGCGGCATGCCCAGGCGCGACACCTGCACCCACGCGCCGCCTTCCTTCGATGCGGGAATGGCGCCCGGCGCCGGGTTCAGCAAACGTCCCTGGCGCAGGCTGGCCGTGGTCCAGCCGCCGATGACAGGGTCGCTGCCGGCCGTCAGGCAGGCGGTCGGCACTTCCATCTCGATGGCCGTGACGTTCTTGCGCGCCAGGTCATCCCTGGCGGCGGACTCCGCATTGGCGGCGAATTCCGTGGCGGGCGCCTTGATGTTGATCAAGTCGAACGTTTCGCCCAGGTTCACCACGAAGGGGTCCTTGCGCTGGCCGACGAACAGGCGCGCCGGCGCGGCGCAGCCGGGGATGTTGACCGTGTAGACGTGCTGCGCGGCATACGCGGCGTAATTGGGGATGGCCTTGTTGCCGATATTGTCGACGGGCTTGTCGAACGTCGTGCCGCCGCCGCTGGCGTTGGTCACGCTGCTCCTCGTGCCGCCGCGGCGGTCGCCCCGCACCACCGTCACGGTATACGTTTCGCGCACGTTCAGGCCCGGCGGATTGACGGAATCGATGGCGCCGCCATTGATGACGAGCGGAATCGAGACTTTCTTGCCGCCCACGGTGAACTGGTCATCCTTGATGGTGTTGGCAAAGCGGAACTGGAAGGTGAGGTCTTCCTTGCCGTCGCCGTTGTTGTCGATGTGGATTTCGTACAGGGCGTTGGGGTCCATGGTGAAGTAATTCGGGCCGCCATAGGCGTCCTGCAGCGGCACGTAGTCGGCCACCACGGTGGTGTAGGCGCCGCGGCCCGCCTCGTAGCTGCGGAACATATAGAAGTCGGTGGCGTCGACTTTGGGGTTTTGCGTGATGAACGGCGCTTCGCGGTGGCTGGACGCGTGGGCGGCCGGCGCGATGGCCAAAGTGAAGGAAACGGCGAGCAGGTTGCCCAGGAGTGCGGCGCCCAGTGCGGTTTTCGAGCGTGACAAAGACATTTCGATTCTCCCGATTTTGTGTTTGCGTTGACAGGCAAGTCCAAGAAACTGCAGGCTGCCTGGCTTATACGCACGGGGGAAGAAAACGGATTCACTGCCTCGAAAAGGATGTCATTGCCTTACCAGGCCAGCACTTTCGGGCCGATGGCCGCGCCGATGGCCGTGGGCACCAGCATGCCCAGCACGTACCAGAAGCCGACGAAGCTGGCGGCCAGCTCCGGGCAGTGCAGGCAGTAGACGAGGGCGGCGCCGCCGCCGGCGGCAAAACCGGCGGCGGCGCCCGCCAGGCGCAAGCGCGTGGGCGCCAGTTCGCGCATGCAGCGCAGCACGGCGGCCAGGATGGGCAAGGACAGCATGGCGATCAGCAGCGGGCAGCTGCGCCAGGTGGCGCCCCAGAACAGTTCGGCGCGCTGCCCGGGCGGGGCTTCCTGCATGACGATGGCGCCCAGGGTCCACATCAGCAGCAGGGGCATGGCGACCAGCAGGGGCAGGGCGCGGGTAGCGGCGCCCGGCAGGCACAGGCGGCTGCTCGCCTGCCAGGCCGCCAGGCAGATGCAGGCGACAAAGCCCACCTTGATCCAGAAGTCGGGCAGCTGCGCCAGCTGGTCCAGGTTGGGGCGCACGCCCAGCAGCATGGCCATCAGGGTCACGCTGGCCAGCAGGCCGGCGCCCAGGGTGGACGCGGCNGGGCGGCGGCGCGGCGGCCACGTCGGGGCCGCTGGCCAGCATGGCGATCAAGTCATCGGTTTTCATGATGCAATTCCTTCAGTCCTTAAATGGGCCGCCAGCGCCTTCAGGCCGCGATGCACGGCCACCTTGACGCTGGCTTCCGAAATATCCATGGCGGCCGCCGTGTCGCGCACGGACCAGCCGTCGAGCTTGGTATGCACGATGGCATCGCGCTGCTGCGCCGGCAAGGTGGCCAGCAGCCTGCCCAGGTCGCGGCTGGCCTCGGCCGCCTCGGCATCGGCGCTGGAAAACAGTTGCTGCGCGCTATCTTCTTCGTCATACGGCTGGTGCTGCGCCTCGCGCCGCCCGTGCCGGCGCAGCCAGTCGATCAATTTGTAGCGCGCGATCGCATGGATCCACGACGTCAGCGGCACGCCCGTGTCATACGTCAGTCGCTGGTTATGGATGGCTAATAAACATTCCTGCACCAGGTCTTCCACCTCGTCCGGCCAGCGCTGCAGGCGGCGCCGCAAGAAGGCGCGCAGATGGGCACTGGTTGCTTGTAGGAAATTACGGTAAGCCTGCGCATCGCCATCGAGTCCGCGCAGCAGCAGGCCATGCAGCCGCAATTCCGCGCCATGCAACTGCTTACTGACAGGTATTCGTTGCATGCGGGCCTTTGGTGACAGGCGTTGAAAAAAATAAATCTCACTTATTTTGCCGGCGGCTGTAACCAATCCGTCCAACGCGGCGAATTGACAGGCAAGCACGTTTCTCATATCAATATACCGGTGAAAGACCATGGACATCAAGTGCCGCCTGGCAATCCTTCTACTTCCCGCCCTGGCCGCGGCGGGGCCGAGCGCCGCGCAGCTGGCGGCCGGCCGGCGCTGCGACGTCAACAGCGGTGCGCGGACGGCGGCGCTGGTAGAGCTGTACAGCAGCGAAGGCTGCTCCAGCTGCCCGCCCGCCGACCGGCGCCTGAACGCCTTGCGCCAGCAGGCGGGGGCGGACAGCCTGGTCGTGCCGCTGGCCCTGCACGTCACCTACTGGGACCAGAACGGCTGGGCGGACCCGCTGGCGCAGCCGCAATTCGACGCGCGCCAGGCCGAGTTGCTGCGCCGCCAGCGGCGTCATACGGCCTACACGCCGCAGTTTTTCGTCGGCGGCATGGAATTGCGGGACTGGCAGGCGCAGCTGCCGGCGGCCATCGGCCGCATCAACGCGACCGCCGCGCCCGTCACCATTGGCCTGTCCGCCATGCCGGGGCCGGGTGGCAAGCTGCTGCTGCAAGCCGATGCCAGCGCGCCGGACGCGCACACGGGCGGCCAGCTGTATGTGGCCGTCAGCGAAAGCGCCATCGTCTCGACCGTGCTGCGCGGCGAAAACCGGGGCGCCACCCTGCGTCACGATGCGGCCGTGCGCCTGTGGCTGGGGCCGCTTGCGCTGGTGCAAGGCCGCGCCCGCCTGCGCCGCGAAGTCCAGCTGCCGGCCAGCTGGCGCCCGGAAAACCTGCAAATCGTCGCCTTCGTGCAGCGGGCCGACAGCAGCGCCATCCTGCAAGCCGTCAGCACGGCATCGTGCGCGAAGGGAGTCATGTGATGAACGGGCAAATGAACGTGATCCATCCGGCCTGGCTGCGCCTGACGCACTGGCTCAACGCCATCGCCGTGGTGGTGCTGGCCACCAGCGGCTGGCGCATCTACAACGCGGCGCCATTCTTCCCCTTCGAGCTGCCGCGCGCGCTGACCCTGGGCGGCTGGCTGGGCGGCGCCCTGCAATGGCATTTCGCCGCCATGTGGCTGCTGGTGGGCAATGGGCTGCTGTATCTGGTCATCAATATCGTCTCGGGACGGCTGCGGCGCCAGTTCTTTCCCCTCTCGCCGCGAGCGCTGCTGGCCGATTTCGTCGCCGCGCTGAAGGGCAAGCTGGCCCATGCGGACCCGCGCCGCTACAACATGGTGCAGCGCGCCGCCTACCTGTTCGTCATGCTGGATTGCATCGTGCTGGTGCTGTCCGGCCTGGTGCTATGGAAATCCGTGCAATTCCCGCTGCTGCGCGAGCTGCTGGGCGGCTACGAGAGCGCGCGCAGGGTCCACTTCATCGCCATGGCGCTGCTGACGGGTTTTGTCGGCGTGCACCTGCTGATGGTGGCGCTGGTGCCGCGCACCCTGGTCGCCATGCTGCGCGGCCGCTAAGGAGATGAGCATGAAAAAAACCATCATCGTGCAAGAACGGGGACAGGCCATGCTGGCCGACGCCTTGCGCCAGATCAAACAGCCGTCGCGGCGTCTGTTCCTGCAGCGCAGCCTGACCCTGGGCGGCCTGTCGCTGCTGACGGGCTGCAACGCCAGCGACCCGTCCGCCATCGAGACAGCCTTGATGGCCGTGTCGCGCATGAACGACCGGGTGCAGGGCTGGCTGTTCGACCCGAATAAACTGGCGCCGACTTACCCGGACTCCATGATCACGCGGCCGTTTCCCTTCAATGCCTATTACGGCGAGGATGAAGTGGAACAGGTCGATGGCGAGGCCTGGCGCCTGGAACTGAGCGGCCTGATCGCCGACAAAAAGCCGTGGACCCTGCCGCAGCTGCGCGCCCTGCCGCAGCAAACGCAGGTGACGCGCCACATCTGCGTGGAAGGCTGGAGCGCCATCGGCAAGTGGGGCGGCGTGCCGTTTTCCCATTTCCTCAAGCGGGTGGGCGCCGACACGACGGCCAGATACATCGGCTTCAAGTGCGCCGACGATTATTTTACGAGCATCGACATGGCCACGGCCCTGCACCCGCAAACCATCATGGCCCTGACCTACGACGGCAAGGAATTGCCGCCGAAATACGGTTACCCGATGAAGCTGCGCATGCCGACCAAGCTGGGCTACAAGAACCCCAAGCACATCCAGGCCATTTTCGTCACGAACACCTACCCGGGAGGGTATTGGGAGAATCAGGGATATAACTGGTTCGGCGGCTCCTAGGAAGGCCGGGGAGCCGGCCAGGGCGGCGTTGCATTGCCTTGTCGTACCAGTCGTACTGCCTGCGGCAATGCGCCTGGCCCTGACCACCTCCCGGCCTTCCTTCTATTCGGCAGCAAGCAGCACCCTGTAGCACAGCAATAGCTTTACCACCGGGCAATCTTGCCCATTTAACCCAGAGACAAGGACATATCATGAAAACCACCATTACCACCTTCGCCGCCATCATCGCTTCCGCCATCCTCATGTCGGGCGCCGCCTTTGCCCAGGACGCCATGCAGAAAGACGCCATGGCCAAGGATGCCTCGGCCGACGCCATGCACAAGGACGCCATGGGCAAGGACGGCATGCACAAGCCGATGCCGAAGAAACACATGAAAAAGGATCACATGGCCAAGGATGGCATGGCAAAAGACGCCATGGCGAAAGACGCGATGAAGAAGGACGAGATGAAGAAGGATGACATGAAGAAGGATGCGATGGGCAAGTAAGCAGCCGGGCAGGCCCGGGCGTGGTGGCTGCCGCTCACCACGCTGCGGGATCGATCTTGCCTATGGCCATCAGCGCCGGCTTGCAAAATAAATATCCCTGCATCAGGTCGATGCCCATCACCCGCAGGCAATCGCGTTCGGCGGCCGTTTCGATGCCCTCGGCCAGGACTTGAATGCCGAGTTCGCTGCAAATACCGATGATGCCCTTGACGATGGCCTGTTTCGGCGCGCTTGCCTCGACGCCGCGCACCAGTTCCATGTCGATCTTGATGATGTGCGGCTGATACTCGGACAGCAGGGTCAGTCCCGCGTAGCCGGCGCCGAAATCGTCGATGGCCGTCTGGAAACCGAAGCGCCGGTACTCATGGAAGATGTTGACGAGGTGGGGGCGGTCGCGCACTTCTTCGCCCTCGGTGACCTCGAAGATAATGCGGCGGATGGGAAAGTTGTGCTCGCGCGCGGCGGCTAAAGTTGCCTGAATGCAAGCGTCGGGGCGGTACACGGCGTTCGGCAGAAAGTTGATGGACAGATATTCCCCGATGCCCAGCAGGGCCGCGCCCTCGATGGCGCGCACGCGGCAAGCCTGGTCGAAGACATAGCGGTTTTCGTCATTGACCTGGGACAAGACCGAGTAAGCGGATTCGCCGTTGGGGCCGCGCACCAGGGCTTCATGGCCAAAGATCGAGCGCGTGGACAGTTCGACGATGGGCTGATAGGCAAAGGTGAAATCGAAGCCCAGCGGCGCCGCTTGCCGGCATTGGCTGCAGCCTGCATTTTTCCCTGATGGGCCTGAGGTGTCGCTGGAGGACGTCATGGTCGCACCGCTTTTGATGGCAATTGCACATAGTTATACCATGGCATGGCGCCCGCGCAGCGTAATTTGTAGCGCAACAACACGCAGGGACGACCATGGCGGGGCTGGCACGGAAGTGGCGGGCGGCAAAGATGCTAATTTGCAATTTGTAGTAAGCTGGTCGCCTCCTGATTTCCTGCATGCACAGTCATGACCGAACCGTCCGCCGCCGCCCTGTCCTCCGAAGCCAAGCCATCCGACAAAGCCATCCGCCGCCGCTCGCTGTTTGCCGCCTGCAGCGCGCATGCCGTGCATGACGGCTTGACGGATGTCATCTACGTGCTGCTGCCCATCTGGCAGGCGCAGTTTGCCATCAGCTATGCCATGGTGGGCCTGTTGCGCGGCTCGTATTCGGGCATGATGGCCGGTTTCCAGCTGCTGGCCAGCCGCATGGCGAAGCGCTGGGGGCGCGAACGCATGCTGGTGGGCGGCACGGCGCTGGCCGGCGTCGCCTACCTGGTCGCGGGGCAGGCGGGCGGCCTGGCCGTGCTGCTGATCGCCTTGCTGCTGGGCGGCCTGGGCGCCAGCACCCAGCATCCGCTGGCCTCGTCCATCGTCACGGACACGCACGAAGCGGGCGGCGGCGTGAAGGAGGCCTTGTCGCAATATAATTTCGCCGGCGATATCGGCAAGACCCTGATACCCGCGCTGATGGGCTTGCTGCTGCTCGCGTGCAGCTGGCAAACGGGCGTTTCCCTGCTGGGGCTGCTGGGCCTGGCGGCCGCCGGCTTGCTGTGGTGGCTGCTGCCGAAACCCGGCGAACTGCAAACCGGGACCAAAAAGGCGGGCAAGACCATCGCCGGCAGCGGCTCGAAAGGGAGTTTTCGCGCGCTGCTGGCCACGGGCACCCTGGACAGCGCCGTGCGCATGGGTTTTCTCACCTTCCTGCCGTTCTTGCTGAAAAGCAAGGGTGCAGGCACGGCCGGCATCGGCGTGGCCTTATCCCTGCTGTTCGTGGGCGGCGCCTTCGGCAAGCTGCTGTGCGGCTACCTGGGCGCGCGCATCGGCATGATGAAAACCGTGTGGCTGACGGAATCGATGACCTCGCTGCTGATCGTCGCGGCCCTGTGGCTGCCGCTGGCCGGCGTCATGGCCATGCTGCCCCTGCTGGGGCTGGCGCTGAACGGCACCTCGTCCGTGCTGTACGGCGTCGTGCCGGAACTGGCCGAACCGGGCAAGCGCGAGCATGCGTTCGCCCTGTTCTACACGGGCACCATCGGCGGCGGGGCGCTGGCGCCCGTGCTGTTCGGCGCGCTGGGCGACCATACCAGCGTGCCCACGGCCTTGCTGGCGCTGGCGGCCGTATTGCTGCTGACCTTGCCGCTGGCGTGGCAGGTGCAGCGGGGCCTGGCGCGCGGTGGCGCCGCATGACGGGACGCCTCGCATGAGTCTGCCATTGCCGCGCGACAAGCACGATACGCAGAACGCGCAAGCCCTGACCGCCTTGCGCTGGGAAGAGCTGCGTCCCGCCATGCCGCGGATCCTCGAGTGGGTGCAGGACGCCAACTGGCCCGTGGCCGCCATCCTCCTGCCTTACCTGGCCGGCATCGGTCCGCGCCTGGCTCCCTATGTCAAAACGGTGCTGGCCAGCGACGATGAACAGTGGAAGTACATTGTTCTGCTGGGCATCGTGCGCCATTCCTCCGGGCTGGCTGCCGCGGTGGACGGGCAATTGCAGCGCTTCGCCCTCGCGCCAACGGCTGCCGAGCTGGAAGAAGGCGTGGCCGAGGCGGCCCGGGAGATTCTGCAATGCCAGATAATAACTGCCGTCGGCCAGTAATCAGGGGCATTATTATAAGAAATTAGTATTGAATGTGCGTGCGTGTGGCCATTCCTGCAATAGATAGGAGACAATCCGGCCCGAATATATATCGGCATCCGGGTTTTTAAAACTCTCTATCATTTAACAGGAAGATTACATGGGCAATTTTAGTATCCCGCAAACCAATAAAGCACTCGCTGTATATTTTCATGGCAAGACGGTACCGATGCTCTTTGCGGTATTTGCGGCGATCCTGGCGGCAGTGGCAGGTTTTGTCTTGTACCTGAGCACGACCATACCTCAGAAAACACTGACCGATACGCAGGCCATGACATTGCGCAATGGCGCCAGGCTGGGCACGCACAGCAATTTGACTATTCTTTATGGTTCAGCGGCTTTTCTATTGCTGCTCGCCGTGCTGGTGCTGGTCATGCGCGCGGTAATGCTCAAGCGGCGGAAAAGCCGTTTTGAATTGCATGAAGACGGTGTGGTGCATGAATTGGACGGCATTCGCAGCTACGCTGCCTTTGCCGATATCGAAGACCTGTATCTGTTTGCCGGCGGCTCCACTGCCATGGCCGGCATGATCAATAACTTTGCCTACCGCACGGGCGCCGACCAGCCATGGATATGGGCCACCGGAGAACTCAAGCGCTTTGACGAGTTTATGGACGCGTTTCGTTCCCGTTACCTGGAATACCGCATGCCCGTATTAAAGCAAAAGCTTGCAGACGGCGAGCGCGTGAGTTTTCGCTACATCAGCAGTGGCGACGTGTACAAGAAGCGCTTGTTCGGTAACTTCCTGAAAGTGAAGACACAGGAACTGGCTTTGTCGGCGCAGGGCTTGCATGTGGACGGCGTCACCTGGCCTGGCGCCAGCCTGCAGTGCATGCATCAGAATGACTGGACCGAGAGATTGACGATCAAGGATGCGGCGGGCACGACAGTGTTTTCGTGCATCGGCACGGGTATCCTGAGTTTCGACCTGTTCGCCAATATGCTGGACGACGAGATCAATCAGGCCTGCTAACAATCCGGCGCAACATGCCTCCCGATACAGGGAGGCTGGCGACCGGGCTATCCCGGCCGGCGGCCAACTGCAGATAAAAAATGAAAACACATTTACTGTCGAATGACGAATACCAAAACACGTTTCATGCGCCTATGCTGAAGGTGACTGAAACCGCCAGGGAAGTCGTCGATCTTTGGGCATATGCCGATCTGGTCATCGGGAGTGACTTTGGCGATGCTGTGGACTGGAATTGGCAGGTCGTCCATATTTATGAGTCGTCAGATGGCAAGTTTCAACACATCGGCATTCCCGTTCCCCACGATGAGACTTATCTGACGGTTATCGTCGATATCCCCGGCAAAAAAATCCTGGGGCATGTTTTTCTGGATCTGCGCACCAGGCCGTCAAGTCGCAGTGACGAGTAACGCTTGATGCGGATCAAAGGGACGCCGTCGCGCGATTCCTGGCGCAGTTGGACGACGGCATGCATGCCTGTGCCGCCGATTGATCCGCATCGACGGTTTTCCCGCCTCGCCCCGCGCCGCCGGACGACCGCATGCGGGTGCCGTTTTCCGTGCAGGCCCACCACGGCTTCGTCGACGGCTACCAGATGCAGAAACTGGCGCAGGCGCTGGTGCGCCGCATCGCCACGATGATTTCCTAGCGTAAATAGTCGCTGGGGGCCCGGCCCAGCATGCGGCGGAAGGCCGCTGTAAAAGCGCTGGGGCTGGCGTAGCCGAGGTCGAGGGCGATGCGCGTGACGGCCTGGCCGTCGGCCAGGCGTGCGATGGCGGCCAGCAGGCACGCTTGCTGGCGCCATTGGGCGAATCCCAGGCCCGTCTGGGCGCGGAACAGCCGCGTAAAGGTGCGCCGGCTCATGCCGGCCCGCGCCGCCATCGCGTCCAGGCCGCTGTCCAGGCTTGGCTGCCGCAGCAATTCCATGCACAGGCGCGCCAGCCGTGCGTCCTGCGGCAGCGGCGCGCTCAGGGGCAAGGGCCTGGCAGCGGCGATCTCGTCGAGCAGCAGGGCCATCAATCTTCCGGCGCGCGACGCTGCCGCATACAAGGCGTCCACGGCCACCGCTTCGGCCAGCAGCTGGCGCAGCAGCGGCGACACCTCAAGCACCTGGCAATGGGGCGGCAAGCGGCTGCGGGCAATGGCGGCATCGTCGATAAACACATTGTGCATGGCCACGCCCCCGTGCATGCGCATGCCGTGCGACAGCTGTGCCGGTACCCAGCAGGCGCGCTGCGGCGGCACCAGCCAGCTGCCCTGCGGCGTGTGCACGCTGATGGCGCCCCGCGCCGCATAGGCAAATTGCCCACGCGCATGTTGATGCTCGGGAAACAGCTCGCCGGCCGCGTAATCGCGCGCGGTGGCGATCAGTGCGCGCGGCACTTCCGTATAAAAATCATCCATGGCCCGTACTCTACAGTATTTGACCTGGCATCGAAGGCGGGCCGTTGCCTGCATCGCTACCATGCAGGCTTTCCCTCATTCAAGGATGCAAATGCACAATACCTGTCACCGCGTGGGCCATGGTCCCCACGCCGTCATCGTCCTGCACGGCTGGTTTGGCGACGCGCAGGCGTTCGCGCCGATGGAAACGGCCCTCGATGGCGCCGCCTTCAGCTACGTCTTCATGGACAACCGCGGCTACGGCGGCATGCGCGACGCGCAGGGCGATTACTCGATGGACGAAGTGGCCCGCGACGCGCTGGCGCTGGCCGATGCGCTGGGCTTGGCCACTTTCAGCGTGGTCGGCCACTCCATGGGCGGCATGGCGCTGGAAAAGCTGGCCTTGCTGGCGCCTTTGCGCTTGCGCAAGCTGGTGGCCGTGGCGCCCGTTCCCAGCTGCGGCGTGGCTTTCGACGGGGCGGCGCGGCAACTGTTTCTCGACGCCAGCGGCAGCGTGGCGGCGCGCCGCGCCATCATCGCCCGCAGCACGGGCGGGCGCTTGCCCGCGGCCTGGCTGGACTGGAAGGCGCAATACTCGTGGGAAAGTTCGGATCAGGCCGCGTTCGCCGCCAGTTTCCTGGCGTGGAGCGGCACGGATTTCAGCGGCGAAGTGATGCGGGCGGCGCCGAAACTGCCCTTGCTGGCGCTGGTGGGCGAGCACGACCCCCGTTTCGATGCGGCCCTGATGCGCCGCACGTATCTGGCGTGGTACCCGCAGGCCCGGCTGCAGGTGCTGGCCAACGCGGGACACTATCCGATGAATGAAACGCCGCTGGCCCTGGCGGCCAGCATCGAGGCGTTTCTGTCAGCGCAGTGACGTTACGCGGCCTTGGCGCGCAGGCGCAGCAGGCTCAGGCCCAGCAGCACGAAGGCGCCGCCCGAGATGCGGTTGAACAGTTTGGCCCGGCCCGGCGTGGCCAGCTGGCTTTTCAGCAAACGCGCCAGGTTGGCGTAGAACAGATGGGCCAGCATGGCGCAGGCGACAAACGAGGTCGTCAGCACGGTGAACTGGATGGCCACGGGTTCGCCCGGCGTGATGAATTGCGGGAACAGGGCCGAAAAGAACAGGATGGCTTTCGGGTTCGTCAGCGCCACCGTCAAGCCCTGGCGGAAGAGTTTCCAGAAGGAATTCGGATTCGCGGCCCCTTGCAGCACGGGCGCGTCGGCCACGATGCTGGTCTTGCTGCGCCATTGCTTGACGCCCAGGTACACGAGATAGAGGGCGCCGGCCAGTTTCAGCAGCATGAAGGCGGTGGCCGAGGTGGCCAGCACCACGCCCATGCCGGCCATGGCCACGCCGGAAATGATGAACAGGCCAAAACCGTTGCCCATGCTGCTGATCATCGCGCGCCGCGGGCCGACGGCGATGGCATTCGAAATGGCCAGCAGGACGGCGGGGCCGGGCGAAAACGTGACGAGCAGAGCGACGCTGCAGAAAAGCAGCCAGTTCGAGAGATGCATGGATGTTCCTGGATGGGGCCGTGGCCGGTTTGAAAAGGCAAAACACGCTTATTGTACGAAGTTTTGCGCCTGCGCGCCGGCCGGCCTTGCGGCAGGCTCAGGCCGGCACCGGCAGCGCGGCGGCGTCGTCCGCCAGACCCGCCACCAGCGCCGCCGCCTC
>NZ_NEGZ01000118.1 GCF_002127585.1 Janthinobacterium sp. GW458P | reverse complement strand
GCAAGCGTTTGCCGCGGCCCTGCTCGATGCCGGGCAAGGCACGGCGCCGCCGCCATCGTTCGCCGGCGCGGCGGCGCTGGAGCGTTTTTCACTCTACCGCGGCAATCTGGCCGCCACCTGGAGCCGTACCCTGGCGCACGCCTATCCCGTCGTGCTGGCGCTGGTGGGCGAGGCCTACTTTGGCGGCCTGGCGCGCGCGTACGGGCGGCAATATCGGTCCGACAGCGCCGACTTGAACCAGTTTGGCGCCCGTTTCGCCGATTTTCTCGCCACTTTCCCGCACGCGGCCGCATTGCCCTACCTGCCCGACATGGCGCGCCTGGAATGGGCCTTGCACCTGGCCCATTACGCGCCCGATGCGCAGGGCGTGCCGCCCGAGGCGCTGGCGGCCCTGGGGCCGGAGCAGCTGGAGGCGCGCCGCTTTACCCTGCATCCGGCCTGCACCCTGCTGGCGTCAGGCTGGCAAGTGCATGCCTTGTGGCTGGCGCATCAGGAGGGGGAGGGGCAGGGCGTGTTTCCGCAGCAACTGCAGCTGGCCAGCCATGCGCTGGTGTGCCGCCCGCACTGGAAGGCGCAGGCGCAGGCGCTGGACGAGGCCGCCTATGCGGCCCTGCTGGCGTTGCGGCAGGGACACACCTTCGGCGCCGCACTGGATGCGGCGTTCGAGCTGGACCCGGCCTTCGACCTGGGCGGCCACCTGCGCCAGTGGCTGGCGCAGGCCGTGCTGACGGACATGTCGCCCGGCTAGTCGAAGGCGCGCAGCACGCGCGCTTCGCCCGTCTGGTCGCGGTACAGGGCGTTCGCCGCGAGCGTGGCGTCCATCATGCGCGTGACTTGTTCTTCTTCGAATTTGGCAAGCTCGGCCGTGGCCGCGACAAGGGCCAATTCCAGCCGGGCGCGGGCATTCTGGTACAGGCTGCTTGTGTATTTGCTGGTGTTGCGGAGCAATTCTTCCGCATTCTCTATGACCTGGCGCAAGTCGCCGATCAGGCGCTCCTGGCTGCGCGTACCTTGTTCGGGATGGTCCATGGCGCTCCCCTTCCGCAATCGATAAAAGATGGCAATAGCGAATAGTTGCAGCTTGATGTGGGCAGCCGGACGGGCGGGGTGCTGGCCAGGCGCATGGGGCCGCTCGCGCGCCCCATGCCGGGATCAAACGGGGCCGACGACCGTGATGCGGACATCGCCCACGCTGACGACCTGGCCGCTGCGGATCTTGGCGGTCTTGCGCAATTCCTTCTTGCCATCGACCTTCACCACGCCGCTATCGACCATGACCTTGCCTGCGCCACCGCTGTCGCACAAGCCGACCAGCTTGAGCAGCTGGTTCAGCTCGACGAACTCGGATGTTAAATCAAAGCTTACTTTTTGCATTGTATCCCTTATTGCAATGATGTGTTTTCAACACTTGATGACGACCTCAACTAAGTCATAGTTTACCTGAAGCCGCCAGCAATGCAGGGTGGAAGTCAGCTTTTGTTGGGCTGCGTCATTTCCAATGGCACGATCCATGCACTGAATTGCTCTTCCGTCACAAAACCGAGGGCCAGCGCCGCTTCCTTCAGGGTCGTGCCTTCGTGCTGGGCCTGCTTGGCGATCTGCGCCGCCTTGTCGTAGCCGATGTGCGGCGCCAGGGCCGTGACCAGCATCAGGGAGCGTTCCATCAGTTCGGCGATGCGAGCACGGTTCGGCGCGATGCCGTGCGCGCAATGCTCGTCGAAGCTGCGCATGCCGTCACCGAGCAGGCGCGCGCTTTGCAGGAAGTTGTGCGCGATCAAGGGCTTGAAGACGTTCAGCTCGAAATTGCCCGAGGCGCCGCCCACCGTGATGGCGACATCGTTGCCGAACACCTGGCAGCACAGCATGGTCAGCGCTTCGCACTGGGTGGGATTGACCTTGCCCGGCATGATGGAGCTGCCCGGCTCGTTTTCGGGGATCGTGATTTCACCGAGGCCGGAGCGGGGGCCGGACGCCATCCAGCGCACGTCGTTGGCGATCTTCATCAGGGCCGTGGCCAGGGTTTTCAAGGCGCCATGGGCGGCCACCAGGGCATCGTGGGCGGCCAGGGCGGCGAACTTGTTGCTGGCGCTGGCAAACGGCTGGCCCGTCAGGCGCGCCAGCTCGGCGGCGATGCGGTCCGCAAATTCCACGTGGGCATTCAAGCCCGTGCCCACGGCGGTGCCGCCGGCGGCCAGCTGCAGCAGCGGCGGCAGCGCCGCCGTGATGATGTGCTCGGCAAAGTCCAGCTGCGCCACGTAGCCGGAAAATTCCTGGCCCAGGGTCAAGGGCGTCGCGTCCTGCAAATGGGTGCGGCCGATCTTGACGATGTCGGCAAATTCCGCGGCCTTCGCATCCAGGGTGGCGCGCAGCTGGCGCAGCGGCGGCAGGACCGTGTTGGCGACGGCCAGCGCGGCCGCCACATGGATGGCGGTCGGAAAGATGTCGTTCGAGGACTGGCCCAGGTTGACGTCGTCGTTCGGGTGCAGCAGGCGCTCGGCGCCGCGCAAGCCGCCGATCAGCTCCGAGCCCCGGTTGGCCAGCACTTCGTTCATGTTCATATTGCTTTGCGTGCCGGACCCCGTCTGCCAGACGGCCAGCGGGAATTCCCCATCATGCTTGCCGGCCAGCACTTCATCGGCCGCCTGCGTGATGGCGATGGCTTTCTTGCCATCCAGTAATCCCAGGTCCAGGTTGACGTGGGCGGCTGCGCGCTTGACGGTGGCCAGGGCGGCGATCAGTTCGGGCGGCATCTTTTCCGTGGAGATATGGAAGTGTTCGAGCGAGCGCTGCGTTTGCGCTCCCCAAAGCCGGTCGGCGGGTACGTCGATCGGGCCGAAACTGTCGCGTTCGATTCTGCTACTCATGGCATCCCTTTCATCGGTGGAGGTCATTCGAGTGTACTCCAGACGCCCAAAGGGCACAGGATGATGCTGTATTGCATCATTTTCCCTATATTTTTACGATTTCCTGCCGTTAAAGACGGACGAGTTCCCTTTATTTACCGTCAAAGCGACCAGTCCATGCCGAGTAGCGCCTTTCCCCGTTGGTCCCTGATTGCGTGCGCCGCCGCCAGCCTGCCCGCGCCGCCTGCCGTGGCGGCCGAACTGGGCGACATGGCCGTGCTGTCGCACCTGGGCCAGCCCCTGCTGGCCGAGATCGAGCTGACGGCCCTGGCGCCCGATGAGGCCAGCGGCGTGGCCGTGCGCCTGGCGTCGCCCGATGTGTACCGGGGCGGCGGCGTCGCCATGGACCCGGCCTTGCAGGGGTTGACGATCAGCCCGCTGGAGCGGGGCGGGCGCCGCTATGTGCGCGTCACGACGGAAAAAGCCATCCAGGCCGGGCACGTGCATTTGTATTTGTTGCTGGGCAATGGCGGCGCCGCCGTCGTGCGCCTGGGCACGCTCTGGCTGACGCCGGCGCCGCCCGCCGCCGTGTTGCAGCCGTCCAGGCCGCCAGCACCGTCGTTGCCGCCCGCGCCGTTGCCACGGCCTATCGTGGCCAGCGCGGCTCCGCCGGCGGCCCC
>NZ_NEGZ01000117.1 GCF_002127585.1 Janthinobacterium sp. GW458P | reverse complement strand
GCGGCCACGACCGGGGCCGGGGCCGGGGCCGCTGTGCGCCGGATGGCGGGCCGCGCGGCCGATTTTACCGGCGCCCGCGCCGGCGCGGACGCGGTCATGGTCGGGGCCATAGCGGGAGCGGCACTGGCGGCAACATATTGCTGCGAAGCATCGAGCTTGAACACGCCCACCACGTCGGCCAGCTTGGCCGCCTGTTCCTGCATGGATTCGGCTGCCGCGGCCGCCTGCTCCACCAGGGCCGCATTTTGCTGCGTCACCTGGTCCATCTGGCCGATGGCCTGGTTGACCTGTTCGATGCCGGTGCGCTGCTCGTCGCTGGCGTCCGTGATCTGGTTCATGATCTGCGTCACATGGCCGATGCTTTCCACGATTTCATCCATGGTGCGGCCCGCCTTGTCCACCAGTTGCGAACCGGCCTCGACTTTTTGCACGGAATCGTCGATCAAGCCCTTGATTTCCTTGGCGGCTTGGCTGGACCTCTGCGCCAGGTTGCGCACTTCGGACGCCACCACGGCGAAGCCACGGCCCTGCTCGCCCGCGCGTGCCGCCTCGACGGCCGCGTTCAGGGCCAGGATATTCGTCTGGAAGGCGATGGCGTCGATGACGCTGATAATGTCGACGATCTTGCGCGAGGAATCATTGATCGAGCCCATGGTGCTGACCACTTCCGACACTACCGCGCCGCCCTTGCTGGCGATCTGCGAAGCGTCGATGGCCAGCTGGTTGGCGCTGCGCGCGTTGTCCGCATTGAGTTTCACGGT
Organism: Janthinobacterium sp. GW458P; assembly: GCF_002127585.1. Taxonomy (GTDB): domain Bacteria; phylum Pseudomonadota; class Gammaproteobacteria; order Burkholderiales; family Burkholderiaceae_D; genus Janthinobacterium. The sequence goes on along the minus strand of NZ_NEGZ01000117.1, from coordinate 2,803 downwards.
GGACGTCAGCTCCTCCATGGACGACGCCGTCTCTTCCAGCGAACTGGCCTGCTGTTCCGTGCGCGACGACAGGTCCATGTTGCCGGCGGCAATTTCGCTCGACGCCGTGCTGATGGAATCGGTGCCGGAACGCACCTGGCCGACGATGCTCACCAGCTTGTCGTTCATGTTTTTCAGCGCATGCATCAGCTGCCCCGTCTCGTCGCCGCTTTCCACCACGATATGGCTGGTCAGATCGCCTGCCGAGACGGCTTCCGCCACCTGCACGGCCCGCGTGATGGGGCGCGTGATCGAGCGCGTGATCCAGTAGGCGCAGGCTATGCCCAGCAGCATGGCGGCCATGCCCAGCGAAATCAGCAACAAACGGCCGTTTTCATAGCGCGCACGGATTTGCCCGGCCGTTTCATCGAGCAATCTGGCTTCCAGCACGGCCAGTTTTTTCAGCGCCGCCAAGTAAATGTCGCGCTTGACGGCCATGTCGCCGTCATACAGGCGTTTGCCCAGTTCCAGGTCGCCCGCGGTCTTGGCCTTGAACACGTCCTTGCGCACCTCCGTGTAAGCCTTGCGCGTGCTCAACACTTCCTGGTACAGCGCTTGCTCTTCCGCGCTCAGTTCGCTCTTGCCGATCTCGTTCTGGATTTCCGTGGCGCGAGCGGATGAAACCGCCATTTCCTTCTCAAATTGTTTCTGGTGTTCCGGGTCGCTGACTTTCCAGGCGGCCGCCGTGCGGGCCGCATTAACCTCGATGACCTTGGTCCATTCGCCGATCAGGCGCTCATTGCGCACCTTCACGTTGACGAGCTGATCAGTTTCCTGGCTGGCGCTTTGCATCTGCACGATGCCCACCACGGTCAAAGAAGTCAGCAAGAGCAATACAGCGGCAAAACCGCCACCGAGACGCACGCCAATCTTGAGGTTTTTCATTGCGAGATTCCTATTTGAAAGCACTATGCACGGATGCCGCCAGCTTGCCGCCGCTACAAATCACTATAGCAAGCATTTGCCACCAGACAAACGCGAGTGGGGAGGGGACGCAGCTGTGCCCGGCGCCAAGGCGACACGCACGCACTACTTTGGTGCTGATTGTGAGTGAATCAGGATGGTATTGCAAGAAATAACATGCAGAAAAGCAACAACCAGAAGACGCGACGCCGCCACGAGCGGGCGGCAGGCAAACAAGCTCAGTTTTGCTTCACATAGATCAATTGGGACGTATCGAAACCCAGCCCCCTGGCCTTCTCGATCAGGCGCTGCTGCACAGCGGGGTCCATGGTCGGCGTGCGCGACAGCAACCACAAGTACGATTTATCGGGGCCGCTGATCATGGAATAGCTGTAATTTTGCTGGTCCAGATCAAAAACGATATAGGAGCCATAGAAAGGGCCGAAAAACGACACTTTCAGATAGCCCACGTCTTTCCTGTCGACGAAATACGCCTTGCCTTCCGCCTCTTTCCACCGCGCGTCCGCATCCTTATAGCCGCGGTTGAGCACTTTCAGGCCGCCATCCTGGCGCAGGCTGTAATCGGCCGTCACATGGCTCAGGCCCCGCTCGAACGAGTGGTCGAGGCGCGCGATTTCATACCATTTGCCCAGATAGCGCGTGGTGTCGAAGTTGCCGACAGGGACGATATTATCGGGCCGGCCGACACAGCCGGCCAGCACGAGCACACACAGGAACAGCAGTTTTTCCATGGTCTTCTCCAGTGGGTGAAATCAGGGCAGCAATGCGTGCTCGACGATGCGGCCGATCTCGCCGCTGCTTTGCATGCGCGCGATGGCGGCATTGAATTGTTCGATGAAATCATCGCGGTAGGGGTAGGCGTCCGGCTGGCGTGCCGTAAATCCCAGGTGGCCCTGCTGGCTGGCCAGCTGCGCCGTTTCGTGGACGGCCTGCATCGGCGCGCCCGCCTGGCCGTCGCGCCGGATGCGCTGCAGCTCCCATTGCGCCGACAGGCGGTCGCTGACATAGCAGTCGATGCGCCCGCGCATCAGCTTGAGCAGATTCGTGCGCGTGCCCTTGGCCGGGTCGAGCACGACCTTCCCGGCGCGCAGGGCCGCCATCATTGCCGCGTCGCCCGGCAAAAAACCCGCGTTCACGCCGATGTGCAGGCCGCCGTAATCGGCGGGCCACTGCTGCAGCGCGCGTTTCGCCAGCACTTCCGCGTTGCAGAGCACCACCAGCTGCTCCATCAGCAGGGGCACCGAGTAGCGCACGTACGGCCGCTCGCTGCGCCAGGAATACGGCGGGTACAGGCCGAACGCCTGGCCCGTCTGCAGCATCAGCAAGCCCCGCTTCCAGGGCACGGGACGCAGCTGCACCTGGTACTGCGGCATGGCCTGCGCGGCCACGCGCACGATCTCCGTGTAGATGCCTTTCAGCTGGCCGTGCTCGACATACGAGTACGGCGGATAATCGTCGTCGCCATACAGCACCACCGGCTGCGGCGCGCCAGCCCACGCCGCGGCGCTGGCGGCGGCGGACAGGCAGAACGCGGCGGATAAACAGGCCATCTTGAACATGCTGGCAGAGTAGCACGGAAGCGGCAAGGACGATCATCCGTTCGTGCCGTCCATGCCCAGCATCTCGTCGAGCTGCGCCAGGGTGCCCTGATCCTTGACGACGGCGCGCAGCCACAGGTGCAGCGGCAGCTCCGCCCAGGTGGCGGCCTTGTCGGCCAGGTAGGCGACGGGGCTGTGCGGCTCCGTGCGGCGGAAGAAATCGGCCACCTGGCGCAGCTGGGCCAGCGCCTGCTGGCGCTGCACGATGGCGCCGCCGCTGCCGGCGGCCAGGCCGGCGGCGG
>NZ_NEGZ01000116.1 GCF_002127585.1 Janthinobacterium sp. GW458P | reverse complement strand
CCACCCTGCTCAGCCGGGCGCCGCTGACGCCGGCCAACCTGCTGCCCGACCTGGCCGGCGACACGCCCGCGCCGGAACTGAGCACCACCGCGCGCGCCATCAGTAGCGTACTGAGCCAGGCGGAAAGCGCGCCCGGCGCGCCCGTGGCGCTGGTCGGCAAGACGCCGCTGATGGCCGCGCCGGGGGCCAATCCGGCCCAGGTGGCGCAAAAACTGCAGGAGGCAGTCGGCAGCAGCGGCCTGTTCTACGAATCGCACGTGGCCGAATGGGCCGAAGGCAAGCGCGCGCTGGCCTCGCTGCAGCTGGAGCCGCAAATGCAGAAGGCCGCGCCGGGCGAGATGGCAAAGACGGGCACCGACCTGGCCTCGGCGCAATTAATCAATTTACAACTACACACCCATGAGCAGGCGCGCGTGCAGTGGCAAGGCGAAGCCTGGGCGGGCCAGAAGATGCAGTGGGATATCAGCCGCGATGCGCCGGAAGGCGGGCAGCACGAGGGCCGTGACGGCAACGAGGAAGCGGCGGCCTGGCGCAGCAGCGTGCGCTTCCAGTTTCCCCTGCTGGGCGACCTGGCCGCGCATGTGCTGCTGCAGGGCGGCCGGGTCGCCATCCAGCTGCAAGCCGGCAGCGAAGGCAGCGCCGAGACACTGCGCCGGCACGCGGCGCGGCTGGAAGCATCGCTAGCCGCGGCCGGCTGGCCCCTGGCGTCGTTGACGATCGCCGGCCAGGACACTGCCGCGCCACCGGCGGCGGGAGACGGCGATGCTTGACGACACCAGGCGCAAGGTGCCGCAGACGGCCGTCGCCCTGGCCTACCAGAGCGGCGCGGCGGCACCCAAGGTGGTCGCCAAGGGCAGCGGCCTGATCGCGGACCAGATCATCAGCACGGCGCGCGAACATGGCGTCTTCGTGCATGAATCGAAGGAATTGGTGGCCTTGTTGATGGATGTCGACCTGGACCGCCAGATTCCGCCTGGCCTGTATCGGGCGATTGCGGAACTGCTGGCCTGGTTATATCATATTGAATCTGCGAATGGCGGCCCCATCCCGCCGCCGCCCGACACCAGCTTTCTTCCCATCGATACATAGACAGGCATCAATGCAAGCACATATTATGGATTCCGGCCTCGAAAACTGGCACGACTTTGAAGTGGAATCACGGCGGGAAATCATCGCCTTGTTGCGCGGCATCAGCGAAAAGAACCAGCTGATCCGCATGCTGATCCATGGCGAATCCGATGTGTGCGTCACTTCGATCCTGGAAGTCGATGCCGAGCACAATACCGTCATCCTCGACCGCTCCGTAAACGCCGACCAGAACCGGCGCATGGTGGCCGCCACCGGCATCTCGTTTGAAACCTCGCTCGACAAGATCCGCATCCTGTTTGCCAGCGCCCTCGTGGAAGAGTGCAACTATGGCGGCACGCCCGCCCTGAAAATTGCCATTCCAGAAACACTGATCCGCCTGCAGCGGCGCGAGTATTACCGCATGACGACGCCTGTCAGCAATCCCGTGCGCGTCTCGATTCCCCTGCCGCCCTCGCTGGGCGGCGCCGACACCCTGTTTCCGCTGGCCGACATCAGCTGCGGCGGCATCGCCATCCTCGACAATAAACTGATGCTGGGCGAAACCATCGGCAGGGACTACCCGGGCTGCCGCATCGACTTGCCCGACGTCGGCATTGTCACCGCGACTTTGCAAATTCGCAACTCGCTGGACATGACATTGCTCAACAATAAGCTGAACCGCCGCCTCGGCTGCCAGTTCGTCGACCTGCCGCGCAGCATGCTGGCGCACGTGCAGCGCTATATCACGCGGCTCGAGCGCGAGCGCAATGCCAGGATGGCGGGACTGGGTTAATTCAATCCGGAGTCAAAGCTTAACGTTTCGCAAAAGCGTAGCGAGCGGCGATGATTTGCGGCCGAGACGCGCAGCTGTGCTATAGCACAGCGGGCATCGCAGGCCGCAAAGCGCGCCGCGCAGTAGCTTTGGCGAGACGTTAAACTTGCATATTCATGATGTCATGATATGCAGAAACCAATTTATTGCGCACCTGCACCGTGGCCTGGAATTCGATGCTCGACTTCTGCATCGCCACCATCACGTCCGACAGGCTGACTTTCTCGTCGCCCATGGTAAAGCGCTGGCCCAGCGCCGATGACGCCTTCTGCGCGCCGCTCACGGAATCGAGCGCGCTCTTGAAGGCGTCGGCGAAGTTCACCTTGGCCGCCGGCGCCTCGGTCTGGATCGCCGGTATTTTCGCCTCCGGCCGCGTGGCCGCCGACTTCAGTTGCGCGATCATCGCTTCGATCCTGCTGCTATCGATACCGCCTGTTTTCACTTTGCCTCCCGATTCTGGTCAATTCCTGCCTGTTGCACCCAGAGAACAAAACTCTAGCCTGCAAGGCAACGACGGGTACAATATCTTCCGTCACATGTTGCCAGGGTTCCACAATACCAGCGCCAACGCCAGCCGCTCGGCCGAGCAGGCGGCGAAAGCGCCTTCTATTTGGACGATTGAAGCGCGTGACAGTGGCGGATAATTCTGCATATCGCCCCCTCCTCCTCAGGAAGCGGCCCCCACGCACCACCCAATACCCGTCAAACCACGCGCCCTGGAAGGCAATCATGGCTGTAGCCGAAGAAATCGATGTGAACCGCATACCACCGGAGCCGGCGCCCGCCCGCTCGCCCGTGGAATCCGTGCAAGCCTTCGCCAAGACCCCGATGGGCAAGAATTTCCTGCGCGGCCTGGGCGTGGCGGCACTGATCGCCATCGGCGTGGCCCTGTACATGTGGAACCAGCCGCCTGAATACAAAGTCCTGTTTTCCAACTATACGGACCGCGACGGCGGCGCCATCACGGCTTCGCTGGACCAGCTGGGCATCAAGCACAAGTTTTCCGAAGGCGGCGGCGCCATTCTCGTGCCCACCGAGCAAGTCCACGATGCGCGCCTGAAACTGGCCGCGCAAGGCTTGCCGAAGGGCGGCAACGTGGGCTTCGAACTGATGGAAAACCAGAAGCTGGGCGTATCGCAATTCCTGGAACAGGTCAATTTCCAGCGCGCGCTCGAAGGCGAGCTGGCCAAATCCATCGAATCGGTGTCCGCCGTCGACACGGCGCGCGTCCACCTGGCCCTGCCCAAACCGTCCGTCTTCGTGCGCGACCAGCAAAAACCGACGGCCTCCGTGCTGCTGAACCTGCACCCGGGCCGCGGCCTCGACCAATTGCAGGTGAGCGCCATCGTACACCTGGTGGCGTCGAGCGTGCCGGAGTTGCTGCCGATCAATGTCACCGTGGTCGACCAGGCCGGCACCCTGCTGTCGAACCAGGAAAAGGACAAGGACCGCGCCAACGGCGTGAAAAGCCTGGACCCGAACCAGCTGAAATACGTGCAGCAGCTGCAGCAAAGCGTGATCAAGCAGGTCGAATCGATCCTGCTGCCCATCGTCGGCGAAGGCAATGTGCGCGCCGAAGCGACGGCCGACGTGGATTTTTCGCAAAGCGAGCAGGCGGCCGAAACCTACAAGCCGAACTCGCCGCCGGAAGCGTCCACCATCCGCAGCCAGCAGACGAGCGAATCGACGGGCGCCGGCAATGCCAACCCGTCCGGCGTGCCCGGCGCGCTGTCGAACCAGCCGCCCGGCGTGGCCACGGCGCCGCTGACGGCGGAA
>NZ_NEGZ01000115.1 GCF_002127585.1 Janthinobacterium sp. GW458P | reverse complement strand
CCCTGCCGCTGCGCCGGCTGGCCGCCGGCCGCGCGCGCGGGCGCCTGGCCCGCATTCCAGTGCAGCTGGCTCAGCTTGATCTGCGGCGCCTGGTCCAGCGCCGCGCTCAGCACGCCCAGCAGGCGGCCCGGTTCGGGCGCCTGGCTGGCGATCATGCGCCCCAGGGTCACGGCCACTTTCATGTTCTGCGTCTTGGCCGGCGCCGGCGGCTGGGTCGACATGACGCTGCGGTAGCGCTCCTGGTAGGACGCCGTTTCCTGCTGCAGCCGCTGCGTGCCGGCCCCGTCGGCGATGCCGCCAAGCAAGTTAATCACGCACCACAGGGCCGCCGACGCGCCGATCAGCGCGCTGGCGCCATACAGCGTCTTGCGCGCGCGCTGGAAGTGGTAGTAGCGGGCCAGCGGGCCGGGCGGGTAGTGGCTGGGCGGCGGATGCTTGCCCAGCAAGGTCAGCAGCAATTCGTCGGCCAGCGCCGGCGTCTGCTTCAAGCCCACGCGCCGGCCCGCCAGCTGCAGGTCGATGAAGTGGTAGGCCACCTCCACGCCGTTATCGCACAGCAGTTCGAGCTTGGCGATCTGCGCGGCCGGCGCCAGGATGACGGTATTCAAGACGTCGCCGCGCGCCAGCATGCGCGTGCTGGTGAGAAATTGCCGGGTTTTTTCCGTTTCCAGCGCGATATTCACGGCCACGCCGTCGAGCGCGATGGCCACCGTCTGGCGCGAAAAGCGCAGCTGGCCCTTTTCATAATAGCTTTGCCGCAAGCCGCCCGATTGCTGCGTCACCAGCAGCAGGTGTTCGTGCGCGAGCGCGAGTTTTTTCACCAGGGCAATACTCAGCAGGCTGGTCGAATAGATGCCGGCCACGGGCACGCGCAAGTGTTCGAGCGCTTCCGTCCACGGCTGCAGCAGCGAAGGGTTGGTCAGCGCAAAGAACAGCACCTGGTCGTCGTGCCGGCCTTCGCTTTCGCGGCCCAGCAGGGTGCTGCCGCGGTAGGGCGTGTCGCGGTGCAACTGCTGCTTGCGCCGCTCCAGCAGCGCGCGACCCGCCTTGCCCCGTACATGGGGCAGCAGCTGGTGCTGGAAGTCCTCCTCGATGAGGTCGGTCAGCAGGTAGGCGGGCACGTCGAGCCTGCGCGCCTGCGGGTCTTCCAGCCAGGCGGCGAAACCGTCGAGCCCTGCGGCGCTGGCGGGAAATACCTGGCCGGGGCCCAGCATGCCGTGGTCCCAGTCGTAGGCGCAGAGCGCGTCGCTGGTGAGATAGAGCAATTGTTTGCGGAACACGGCGGCCTCAGGTTTTCATGGTGCTGATGGTGTCGTAGATGGGACCGAGCACCGAGAGCATGATCCAGCCCAGCAGCAGGCCCAGGATGACCGTCATGGCCGGCTCTATCATGGCTTGCACTTTTTCTATCAGTTCCTTCACTTCGCGGTTGTAGAAATAGCTGACATTGCGCAAGGCCGTGTCCAGCGAACCCGTCGCTTCGCCCACCTTCAGCATGCGGATCACCAGCGGCGGGAAGATGCCCGTGTGCTGGAAGGCGGCCGTGACGCCATGGCCTTCGCTGATCAGCTGGGCCGCGCGGCGCAGGCCGGCGGCCACCACCTGGTTGCCGGCGATGCCTTCGGACAGGCGGATGCATTCCAGAATCGTGATGCCGGAAGCATACATCAGCGCGAAAAACGTGGCGAAGCGGGCCAGGATGATCTTGTGCAGCACGGGGCCGACCAGCCACAGCCTCAGCTTCAGGCCGTCCCAGGCGTAGCGCGCCGCCTCGCTGCGCCGTATCCACGCGCGCAGGCCGAAAAACAGCAGCACGGGCAAGGCCAGCAGCAGATACCAGTAGTCGATGAAGACGTTCGACACGGCGATGAGCACGCGCGTGTGCAGCGGCAGCTCGCCGCCCATGTTGCGGATGAAGGCCGTCAGCTGGGGCACCAGGTAAATCATCAGGAAAAACGTCACGGCCGCCACCACCAGGGCGACGATGATCGGGTACATGACGATCTTGCGCGTCTGCGAGGCCAGCTCATCCTGCCATTTTAAACTCTCCGACAGGTTCTTGAAGACGTCGGCGATCTTGCCGCTCTGTTCTCCCGCCAGTATCAGGCTGGTAAACGTGGCGTCGAAGATGTCGCCGTGCTGGGCCAGCGCGCCCGACAGGGGCAGGCCGCCCTCGATGCTTTCGATCAGGTCCGTGACGACTTCGCGCAGGCGCGGATGATCCGTGCTTTCGCGCAAGTCGTTCAAGCCTTCAAGGATGGGCACGCCCGCGCCCGTCAATTGTTCCATGTGGAAACAAAAGTTGATCAGGTCGCGGCGGTGGATGACGCGCTTGCCCAGCAGCACCAGGTACTGGCCCGTGATCTTGCAGTCGATCAAGTCAAGCTGCATGCGGTGCAGGCGCGCCTCAAGGTCCGGCACATTGGCCGCCTCCATGCTGCCGGGAATCAGGGCGCCGGCCGCATCCATGGCGCGGTAGACATATTGCGCCATCAGCTGAGCCTATCCGTCAGGTCGACCACGCGCGCCACCTCTTCCAGGGTGGTCACGCCTTCGCGCACGCGGCGCATGCCGTCGTCGACGAGGGCCGTGAAGCCGGCCGCCCGCGCCGCGGCCTTGAGCTCGCGCGCACTGGCGCGGCGCGCCGTCAATTCATCGAGTTCGGCCGTCATCTTGAGGATTTCCATGATGGCCAGCCGCCCCTTGTAGCCCTGGTGCGCGCAGCGCTCGCAGCCGACGGCGCGGCAGATGGACACGGGCGCATCGTCCGTCGCCAGGCCCAGCAGGCGGCGCTCGACGCTGTCGGCCAGCACGCTGTCCTTGCAATGCGGACACAGCCGGCGCACCAGGCGCTGCGCCACGATGCCGATGATGTTGCCGGCCATGATGTCGGGCAGGATGCCGATATCGAGCAGGCGCGAGATGGAACCGATGGACGAGTTCGTGTGCAGCGTGGAATACACCTGGTGGCCCGTCATGGCGGCGGCAAACGCCATTTCCGCCGTTTCGCGGTCGCGGATCTCGCCCACCAGGATGATGTCCGGGTCTTGCCGCATCATCGAGCGGATGCCGTCGGCAAAGCCCAGCTTGACGGAATCGTTGACGGAAGTCTGGCGTATCATGTTCATCGGATACTCGACCGGGTCTTCCAAGGTCATGATGTTGACGCTTTCCGTGTTGATGTGGTTGATGATCGAGTACAGGGTGGTGGTCTTGCCGCTGCCCGTCGGGCCCGTCACGAGGATCACGCCGTCCGGCCGCGCGATCATCAGTTTGAGCAGGCTCAATTCCGATTCGGCCAGGCCCAGCGCATCGAGCGGGACGATGCCTTTCTGCCGGTCCAGCACGCGCAGCACGAAGTTTTCGCCATGCGTGGTGGGCTGCGCCGAGGCGCGGAAATCGATTTGCCTACCGGAAAACTTGATGCTGATGCGCCCATCCTGCGGCGCGCGCGCCTCGGCGATGTTCATGTTCGACATCACCTTCAGGCGCACGGCCATGGCCGGCCAGTACGATTTGTGCAGGCTGCGGATTTGCCGCAGGATGCCATCGATGCGGTAGCGGATGCGCAGGAACGACTGTTCCGGCTCGAAATGGATGTCGGACGCGCCATTTTGCACGGCGTCGGCCAGCAGCGCGTCGATCAGGCGCACCATGGGCTGGCTGTACTCGTCCGACGGCGAGGCCATGCTCTGGTAATTGACTTCGCCCGTCTCGATCTCGTGCAGGATGCCGTCGATCGACAGTTCGAAGCCATAGTACTGGTCGATGGCGCGCGAAATATCGGATTCGTTGACGAGCACGGTGGAAATCGTGATGCCCTTGACCAGCATGGCGCTGATTTGATCGAGCGCAACGATGTTGCTGGTGTCGGCCATGGCCAGGATCAGATTGTCCGCCTGCCGCTCGTAGACGATGGGAAAGACGCGGTAGCGCTTGGCCACGTCCTTCGGGATCAGCTTCAGGGCGATGGCGTCGACCACCAGGCTGGACAGGTCCGCGCTCACCTGTTTCAGGTTTTCGCTCAGCGCTTCGCGCACCGTCGCTTCCGTGACGAAGCCCAGGGTGATGAGCAGCTTGCCCAGCGGCTCGCTGCTGCGCTTTTGCTCGATCAGGGCGATGCGCAGCTGGTCCTCGCTGATCACGCCTTTCTGGATCAGCAGCTTGCCGAGAGGAAGTTTTGCCTGTTCTGCCATGTAACGCTTATTCCTGACGGTTGATGATGACGGGTGCGGCGGGATCGGCCGCGGGGGCCGCCGCGGGTGCGCCGCCCAGGTCGCGCAGGCGGGCCTGCACCACGGCCCGGTCGAAGGCGGCCGGCGCCGTTTGCGCCAGGCTCAAGGCGCGCTGGGAGTAGGTGGCGGCCAGTTTCGGCTGGTTCAGCCGGTCCAGCCCCACGGCCAGGTTGAAGGCATAGTCGGGGGTGCCGGNTGCCGAGAGGAAGTTTTGCCTGTTCTGCCATGTACCGCTTATTCCTGACGTTTGATGATGACGGGTGCGGCGGGATCGGCCGCGGGGGCCGCCGCGGTTGCGCCGCCCAGGTCGCGCAGGCGGGCCTGCACCACGGCCCGGTCGAAGGCGGCCGGCGCCGTTTGCGCCAGGCTCAAGGCGCGCTGGTAGTAGGTGGCGGCCAGTTTCGGCTGGTTCAGCCGGTCCAGCCCCACGGCCAGGTTGAAGGCATAGTCGGGGTTGCCGGGCGCGGCGCTGTAGGCGCGGAAGAATTGTTGCTGCGCCTCGTTCCAGCGCCTTTGCTTGGCGTACACATTGCCCAGCGCAAACAGTACGGGGCCGCTGTCGGGCGAACGGGCCAGGATGGCTTTCAATTTCGCTTCGCTTTGCTCCACGTCGCCCTGGCGCAGGCCGATCAGGCCGGCCAGCGCTTCGCCATCGTCGGGATTGATTTCGAGCAAACGCACATACAGCGACGCCGCCTGCGCGCCCTGCTGCTCGCGCTGGGCCACGGCCGCCAGGCCCAGCAGGGCGTCGCGGTTGCCCGCGTCCTGCTGCAGCACGGCTTCATACTGCTGGCGCGCCGCGCCCAGCTGGCCGCCATTCAGGGCCTGGTAGCCCTGCTGCACGCCGGGCGCAATCTGCGGCGCGGGCGCGTTGCGCAGCACCTGGATCTGGCTGTTGTCGGGCGCCATGACCGGCGGCAGGCTGGGCGGCGCCGGCGGCGGCATTTGCGCCAGCTGGGCGGCCACGGCCGCCTGCGCCGCCGCCTGTATCATCGCCTGCTGTTCCGCCGCGCCCGCCGGCTGTCG
>NZ_NEGZ01000114.1 GCF_002127585.1 Janthinobacterium sp. GW458P | reverse complement strand
AGCGCGTCGCCCTGCCGCGCATTGAGGGCCAGGGCCCGCTGCGCCGCCGCCAGCACGGCCGCCGACGGCGGGCTGGCGTGCACGCGCGTCTGGCTGTGCGCCATGAAGCGCCGCAGCAAGCCGCCGCTGCCCGCCAGTACGGCCAGCGGCACGCCGAAGCCCTTGGCCAGCGAGGCGCCGATGATCAGCGCCTCGCCATGCAAGCCGTGCTGGCGCGCCGAGCCGCCCCCCTGCGCCCCCGCTACGCCCAGCACTTGCGTGTCGTCGAGCAGCACATAGCCGCCGCCCTGCTGCGCGATGGCCGCATAGGCGGCCAGCGGCGGCGCGCCGTCGCAGCCGGGCACATAGCCATCGGCCAGGATCAGCGGACGCCGCCCCGTCCTGTCCTTCCAGGCCGCCGCCAGCCGCCGCAGCTGGGCCACCTCGCCAGATGGAAACACTTGCAGCGGCAAGCCCAGGGCCTGCGCCCGCTCGGCGCCCCAGCGCGCGATGGCGTAGCTGGCGCCGTCGACGAGGATCACCAGCCGCTCGCCAGCGAGCATGCCGAACAGGTCCCAGAACAGGTGCAAGGTCGACGGCAGCAGGCAGGCCGCCTCGCAACCTTGCAATGCGGCAAGTTGCGCCGCCAGCGCCGGCGCGCCGGGCGGCTCGCGCAGCGCGGCCGGCTTGCCCAGGCTCAAGCTGTGCCACGGCGGCAGAAGAAACGCCGGATGCCGCATGCCCAGGTAAAGGGCACTGGTAAAGTCGAGCATGCACGCGCCCCGCCCCCGTCCTAGACGCTGCGCAGCTGCTGGCTCAGCCGTTGGCGCAGCAGCACCGACGGCATGGTCGCTTCCACCACCGGGTCACTGCTGTCGACGGACAAGTCGACACCCGTGGCGGCACGGTAGCCATGGATGTAGCCCTGCACTTGCGGACGCCAGAAGCGTGCCCAGTTGAAGGCCTGGGTCGGCTCGTAGATATCGCTCCAGTTGCCGTAGCGCACGGAAAGCAGCAATTGCTCGCCGAAGATGGCCAGGTTGCGGAAGTGCATCACGCTCGTGTCCGTCCAGCCCTGCAGTTTCTTCATGGCATCAACGCGGTCCATCCACGGCTCCGGATACGCCACCATCACGCGCGTGGGCAAAAATTCGCGGAACTCGGGCCGCGCCAGCATCCATTGCTGCATCAGCATCTCGATGCGCGCCGTCGACGGCAAATCGCCGAACTGGTTGTGCGCGCCCTGCGACAGGATCAGGTGGATCTCTTTCAATGCATTCAGCACAGGGAAGGCATCCGCCTTGACCGTGGTGTCGTCGTCCTGCTTATAGAACGAGGTAAGCAGGCGCAGCAGGTGATGAAAGGCTTCCAGGAACTTCGAGCGGCTGTCGGCCGGCCGGAAATGCTGGACCGCCTTGCCGTCGAGCCGCACGCCGTAATGGTGGTCGTACTCGTAATTGCGACGCACCACGGTGAGCCGGTGCTGTTCATCTTGCGTATAGCCCCACAGCAAGTTATTCAGGGGGCGCAGCATGTCGATTTCCGTGTTCGACAGGGGATCGAGGCCGCCGCCGGGCGCGCGCAGGTTCTGGAAGCGCTGCGTGATGGCGTTCATGGTCTGCACCAGCATGCCCTCTTCGTGCCAGTACGACCAGATCAATTCCAGCAGGCAAGGATTGGCCAGCTTTTCCTGGATGATGCCAAAGCACAGGTCCACTTCGCCTTCCTGGCCCCGTGGGATGCTGATGGGAATGTCGGGCAGCTTGCGGCGGATCACGGCCAGGTAGGGCAAGGTCTGGAAGCCGTCGATGTTTTCCAGGTAATCGTTGCGCAGCACGGTTTCCAGGTCGCGCCCCTGCGGTATGTCACGCCGGTCCAGGTAGGCATTGTCCTCGGCCGGATTGAAGGCCAGCGGCTGGTTCAGCACGCCGCAATTGACCATCACGAACGCTTCCGTCGCCACCTTCAGCACGCGGTAGGAATCGGCGTCCGAGAACGGCAGCGCGCGGCGCTGCTTGAGCTGCTGGAACATGTCGGCCTTTTTCACGAAGCGTTCCTGCTCGAAGCCGCGCACATTGGCCAGGTCGCTGCAAAACAGGCTGTCCATGAAATGCAGGTAATTCGTAAACGACATCGCTTCAGTGCTGTTGCGTATCAGGGTCCACAGCGGCAAGTCCTCGGTCGGCTCCGTTTCCGTGCGCGTCAGCGACACGCCCACGTTGCCCGAGATCGGCTGCGGCTGGCGCTCTTCCGTCTCGTACTCGGCGTCCACGGCCAGCATGGCGTTCGGACTGAGGCCTTCCGGCACGGGCATGGCGCTGCGCAGTTCCGGCCGCTGCGACAGCATCATCTGCGCCGCGAAACGGTGCATGCCGGCACGCCGCACGGGCGTGGAAAACGCGTTCACCGCACCGCGCATGGGCACCCAGGGCGCGGCGGCCAGCACCTGCACCTGGTCGCGCCCATCCGCGCTTTGATCGCCGTCAAACGAGACGGTAGCGATGGCGCGGTCGCCGACCCTGCCGAACTGACAGTCGCTGGGGTGGCAATCGGCCGTTTCAAACGCCAGTTCCACCTGCGGGTTGAGCTGGGGCTTGAAGCACAGCACGGCGCTGCAGCCGGCCTGCACCGTCACGCACTGGGGCGCGGTGACGGGGAAATTGCCATACACCCCCACGTAGCTGCCCGTCGCCAGGTCGGCAAACACGGTGCAGCCACGCCCGTCCGTCCAGCGCACGCCCACCAGCATGGCCGGATCGGCTATCCACGTGGCGGGATTGAAATTATGGCAATCCGCATCAAGCCCCCGGTACAGGCTGATGGCGGCATTGACGACCATGGTCCCGCTATCGTGCTCGTGGACGGTGACGGCGATGCTGCCGCCGTGTTGTTTCGGACCCGCCTGGCCCGCCCCCCTGCTTTTGCTGCTCATCTTGCTGCTCATGTCATTCTCCTCAATGGATAATCAAACGGGATGCCAGGGGCGGCAGCGGCCTGCCGGGCTGGCGGCCATGCCGCACGACATCGGCGCACAGCTCGGACGTGTCCAGGGTGCTGCGCAAGGCCCAGTGGGTCAGCAAGCGCCCCAGCAGCTCGCTTTCATCTTCCGGGCTCAAGGTGCCGCTGGCGCGCGCCTGGCCCAGCACGGCAAACACCAGGGTGGGCGTGGCCTGGTACATCTGCCCCGGCGCCAGGTTCCAGTTGCGGAACAGCCTAGCCAGCATGGCCGGCTGGCGCGCCTGCACGGCCATGGCTTCTGCCAGCGAGCCGCCGCGCAAGGCGGGCGGCCGGTGCTGCACCAGCAAGCCGACCAGGGCCGCCATGCTGGCCTGCAGCTGCTCCAGCAGCCGCTGCCGGGCTGGCGGCAGGCCCGTCAGCGGGTAATACGACAGCCACAGCTGCTCCAGCCGGCTCCATTGCGGATGCGGATACAAGGCCCGCCCCATGGCGCAGCTCAGGCGCACCCGCAGCCAGGGCACCGGGTGGGGATCGTCGATATTGAGACGGAAGACAAACACGCGCGGCAGGCTGACCACGCCGATCAGGCCCAGGGTGGCGGCCACGCCGACCCGCGCCAGCGACCAGAAATCGGCCACGATCTCGGAAATCCACCGCTCCCACAGCTGCCACACATGTACGCGACCGCTGCCGCCGTGCTGCATGGCTTGCAGCACGGGCCGCAAGGAGGCCACCAGGTCCAGCAGCGCCGCGCCCTGGTGCCCCACCTCGTGCACCAGCGACGAGGCGATGCTGCTGCCGATCATGCGTTCGCGCGGCAGGCGGATGATGGCGACGGGATTGTCGCCGCCGCCCGGCAGGCGCGTGCGCGCGCGGCGGATGGCGGCGCCCGGACCCCGGTCCAGGTAGCAGATCACGGGCGGCGCCTGGTAGACGTCGCCGGGCAGCGCCAGCGCGTCGGCGGCAACGATGTCGAGGCCGGCCAGCCATACGCCCGTCTTGTGCTCGCTGCGCTGCGTGATGACTTCGTTGAACAGGTCGAACTGGGTCAAGGCGGCGTTGAACTTCAGGCGCAGGAAGGTGAAGCGGCGCTGCGCCTCGGCGGCGGTGGCCATGCTGGCGCCACCGGCCGCTTCGCGCCGCAGCCAGTGCTGGAACTGGGCCACCATGCGCCGCAATTCGCGCCGGCCCTGCACCAGCTGGCTCTCGATGGCCGACTGGGCGCTGGGCATCAGGGCGGCCGCCAGCACCGTCGGCTCGATCAGTGCGAACGGCTCCAGCCGCGCCAGCCGCGTCAGCAGCGAGCGCGCCTCCTGCGCCAGCATCCAGGCAGCATAAGCGCCGATGGCCATGATGTCAGACGCCGTACAGGACGATCTTGTGGCCCTGGCGCGCCCAGCGTCCGCTGGACGGGCGCATGCCGGAGGCCGGGCGCGCGCCGGCCGGCGCCATGCTGCCCGCGCCGCCGCCATTCTGCGTGGCCACCTGGCCGCCCGG
>NZ_NEGZ01000113.1 GCF_002127585.1 Janthinobacterium sp. GW458P | reverse complement strand
CCGGGCGGGCTGCCGGCGGCTGGGGCTGCATTTGCGCCTGCGCAACATTGCGGCTGGCCTGGCGCTGTTCCAGCTGGCGGTTCAGGGTGCGCTGGAAGTCGCCGTCGCCGCCGCCGGATGGCTGCTGGGCGCGGTTGGCCGGGCCGGGCGTGGCGTTCGGCGAGACGATCTGGGAAATCGGGGTTGGCTGGGTTTGCATGATGCTGCCTCAGTGTTGCTTAGCGTTTGTAATAGGCTTGTCGAGCCGCGTGCTCATCCATTGCTTTCTGGTCGCGCTTGTTTTCCAGTTTCAGCGCCTGTTCCTGTGCCCGGTTGTTCAGGGTGGTGTACGACATGCGCTTGCGCTCGGCCGCCTGCCAGCGCATTTTTTCATTCTCGCTGCGCGCCTGCGCATGCTCGACGACTTGCTGCTGGCCCAGGATGGCGCTGTCAAGCTTGACCATGAAGGCCTGGAAGTTGCGGTAGGCCATGGGCGTGATGCCGTTGCTCATGGTGGCCTCGAAGCGCTGGGCATAGTCGTCGCGGTAGCCGGACAGCATGTCGAGCTTTTGCCGGCAATCGTCGAGCGCTTTCAGGGCCGCGCCCAGGCGCTTGGCGCAATCGTCCGTCTCGCGCTGGGCAAGGTCGATCAGGGTTGCAAGTTGGGAAGGAGAGGCCATGGCTGATTATATTCCCGGTGCGCAAGCCCTAATCAGTCGAATAGAGCGGTAAGTTGCCCCAAGCTCTCGTCCATGCTGACCCGTTCCGTGATTTGCTGTTGCAGGAAGGCTTCAATTTTTTCATGCAGGGCGATGGCCTGGTCCAGCACGGGGTCGGTGCCGGCGCTGTAGGCGCCCACGCTGATCAGGTCGCGGCTGCGCTCGTAGCGCGAATACAGCTGTTTCAGCTTGCGCGCCTGCTGCTGGTGTTCATGCGTGGTGATCGAGTGGGCGGCGCGCGAAATCGACTGTTCGATGTCGATGGCCGGGTAGTGGCCCGCCTCGGCCAGGCGCCGGTTGAGCACGATATGCCCGTCGAGAATCGCGCGCGCCGAATCGGCGATCGGGTCTTGCTGGTCGTCGCCCTCGGTCAGCACGGTATAGAAGGCCGTGATCGAGCCGCCGCCTTCCTCGCCATTGCCGGCCCGCTCCACCAGCACGGGCAGCTTGGCGAAGACGGACGGCGGATAGCCTTTGGTGGCGGGCGGCTCGCCGATGGCCAGGGCGATTTCGCGCTGCGCCATGGCGTAGCGGGTCAGCGAATCCATGATCAAGAGCACGTTTTGCCCCTGGTCGCGGAAGTGTTCGGCGATTGCCGTCGCATACGCGGCGCCCTGCAGGCGCATCAGCGGCGGCGTGTCGGCCGGCGCGGCCACGACGACGGAACGGGCCAGGCCTTCGGCGCCGAGAATCTGCTCGATGAATTCCTTGACCTCGCGCCCGCGTTCGCCGATCAGGCCGACGACGATGACGTCCGCCTCCGTGTAGCGGGCCATCATGCCCAGCAGCACGCTTTTGCCCACGCCGGAACCGGCGAACAGGCCCATGCGCTGGCCGCGGCCCACGGTCAGCATGGCGTTGATCGAGCGCACGCCCACGTCCAGGGTGGCGACGATGGGCGCGCGGCCCAGGGGATTGGCGGGGCGCACGTTGATGGGGGCGCTGTCGCTCGTGTGCAGCGGCCCCAGCTGATCCAGCGGGCGGCCCGCGCCATCGAGCACCCTGCCCAGCAGTTGCGGCCCCACGGGCAGGTGGCGCGCGCGGTCGCTGGGGCGGCGGCGCGGATGCGCCACGCTGCCGGGGCGGGGGATGGCCGGTTCGACGGAAAACACGCGCGTGCCGGGCACGATGCCTTCCACGTCGCTTTGCGGCATCAGGAACAGGCGGTCGCCCTCAAAACCCACCACCTCCGCCTCGACCCGCCCGCCATTGGGCAGCGGCACGGTGCAGGCGGCGCCCACGGCCAGGCGCAGGCCCACGGCTTCCATCACCAGGCCGGCCACGCGCGTGACCCGGCCCGACACCTGCATCGGCTCGACGAAGCCGACCACGGCGGTGCAGTCGTTCAGGTAGGCGCGCCAGCGCGCCGCATGGGCAGCCGGGCCTTTGACTGGCTCGCTCACGGCGCCAGCCAGTCCAGGTCTTTGCCCAGCGCATGCATCAGGCGCTGCCAGCGCGTGGACGTCTGCGCGTCGATCTGGTTGCTGGCCGTATCGATCTTGCAGCCGCCGCGTTCCACGCTCGGGTCTTCGATGACGCGCCAGCCGCCCTTGTCGAGCTCGTCGCCGATGCCGTCGCGCACCACTTGCGCATCGTCGGGATTGAGCATCAGCAAGGCCGGTTGTTGTAATACTGGCAAATATTCGATGGCTTCGCGCACCAGCGGCAGCATCAGCTCCGGGCGCACGGGCAAGGCTGACTTGAGCATGCCCTTGGCCAGTTGCAGGGCCAGTTCCATCACTTCATTGGCGATCAGTTCGTCGGCCTGCTGCACGGCCGTGCCGAAGTCGACGGCGATGGTTTGCAGGTGCGCCAGCTCCACGGCGGAGGCCGCCTTGCCTTCCGCGTACGACTGCGCATGGCCGTCGGCATGGCCGGCCGCATGGCCTTCCGCATAGCCGGCCGCGCGGCCCTCGTCGAAGGCGGTGGCGCGCGCTTCCTCGCGGATGGCGTCGAGCTCTTCCTGCGTCGGGTATTCCAGAGGCGGCGCCAGTTCTTCCTCGTGCGGCTCGCCGTAGGCATCGAGCTCCGTTTCGGGATCGGGCTCGAGCAGCTTGCGCGCCGCCACCACGCTGGGCCGCTCGTCGCCAAACGAGGTCATTTCCCAGCGCTGGTAGGCGGTTTGTTGCTCTTTGGGAATTAAGTTAGACAAACGAATCCTCGCCTTTTCCGCCTAATACGATCTGCCCTTCGTCCGCCAGGCGGCGCACGATCTGCAGGATCTGCTTCTGCTGCGATTCCACTTCCGACAGGCGCACGGGGCCTTTCGATTCCAGGTCTTCGCGCATCATCTCGCCGGCCCGCTGCGACATGTTCTTGAAGATCTTGTCGCGCAGCTCCTGCGAAGCGCCTTTCAGGGCGATGATCAGCATTTCCGACTGCACTTCGCGCAGCAGCAGCTGGATGCCGCGGTCGTCGATATCGATCACGTTGTCGAACACGAACATTTCGTCCATGATCTTTTGCGCCATGTCATTGTCGTAGTTCTTGATATTGTCCATGACGGAGCCTTCCTGCTCGCCGCTCATGAAGTTCAGGATCTCGGCCGCCGCGCGCACGCCGCCCAGCGACGATTTCTTGATGTTTTCGTTACCGGACAGCAGTTTCGTCAGCACATCGTTGAGTTCGCGCAAGGCGGCCGGCTGCACGCCGTCCAGGGTGGCGATGCGCAGCACCACGTCGTTGCGCAGGCGGTCCGTGAAGTGGCCGAGGATTTCGCACGCCTGGTCGCGCTCCAGGTGGACCAGGATGGTGGCGATGATCTGCGGGTGTTCGTTGCGGATCAGCTCGGACACGGATTGCGAATCCATCCATTTCAGCGATTCGATGCCGGACGCGTCCTTGCCGCCCAGGATGCGCGACAGCAGCACGGATGCCTTGTCGTCGCCCAGCGCCTTGGTGAGGACTTGCCGGATGTATTCGTCCGAATCGAGGCCGACGGTGGAATTGAGTTCCGTCTGCGCGCGGAAGTCGCCGAGCACCTCGACCACCTGCTCGTGCGCGATGCCCTTCATGGTGGCCATGGCGGCGCCCAGTTTCAGCACTTCGCGCGGACCGAGGAATTTCATCACTTCGGCCGCTTCGCTCTCGCCCAGGGCCAGCATCAGGATGGACGCTTTTTGCAGTCCCGTTGTCTCACTCATTATTGCCCACCCATGCTTTGATTACGTTGGCCACCACGCGCGGGTCTTCCTGCGCCAGCTTCCTGGCCATGGCCAGGTTTTCGCGGTAGCCGCGCGCCGTGTCTTCTTCCAGTTCTTCCAGCTCGGCTTCGCTGAGCAGGACCTCGTTTTCTTCTTCCGTCTTCGGCAGCTCCGGCTCGATGACGGGCGGCGGGGCGCCGAAATCGTCGATCTTGCGCATCACGGGACGCAGCATCGGGCGCACGATCTTGATGAAAATGTACAACAGGATCAGGGCCGTGATGAGGAATTTCGCCAATTCCTTGGCCAGCGGCAAGTTGGCCGGGTCGCGCCACCACTCCAGCTTGCCTTCCGGCGCGCGGTCGATGCCGTCGAACGGCGAGTTGGCCACGCTGAAGCTGTCGCCGCGCTCCTTGTTGTAGCCCATCGCTTCCTTGACCAGATTGTTGATCTGGACCATTTCGGCCGGGGAAATCGGCTTGACCGTGACCTTGCCATCCTTGTCGAAGCTGCGGCGGTAATTGACGACGACGGCCACGGACAGGCGGCGCAGGCCGCCCATGGATTTCTGTTCGTAGCGCACGGTCTTGTCGACTTCGTAATTCGTCGTCGATTCCTTTTGCGTGGGCGCCGTCGGCGCGCCGCCCGGGGCGCCCGGCGCTTCCGCCGTCAGCGGCGCCGTGGCCACGCCGGGC
>NZ_NEGZ01000112.1 GCF_002127585.1 Janthinobacterium sp. GW458P | reverse complement strand
GGCCGCCGGCGGCGCCGCTTCCACCGGCGCCCGCCCGCGCGCCACGTCGATCCACACTTCGCAGAGGCGCGCCGCGCGGATGCGTTCCAGGTCAGCCTGCGACTCGAGCAAAAAGGAACGCTTCCAGAATGGCGTATCGAGCCAGGAACGCCCCAGACGCTCGACATACATTCCCAATACCAGCTCGCTACTCGCTATTTTTTTCAGCATGGCGTCTCTCCAGACATTCAAAATCGCAGCATTTACTTGCGAATTAACAACATCATACGCCAAAATCAAACGATTAAACCAAATATATTAATTTATATTGAAAAACCACAACAAACGCGACAATAATCACCAATTCTATCGTTTTCATTAATGCAATACGGAAGGTTGTCGAATATAACGATTCATCTCGAGTGACTTCGCTGCGCACGTGCGCACGGCTGCATGCGCCCGGCCAATCGATGGTGGAGGATGGATGCGTCATGGCTGCCGGCGACTGCATGGGCAAGCACACTGACTTGAACTGCGGGAAAGAACGGCGCCCTTGCCATGATGGGACAGCTCAGGCGTGCCGTGGGGACGCTGGCGCCAGGAGGAGAAGAGGGTCTGCCTGGCGCCGGCGCGGGACGCGGCGGCTGGGGCGCCGCCGCTGCAGATGCGGTCCGGCCGCCGACGGCTTAGCGCGGCACGTAGCGCCAGGCGCCACCTTCGAGCATGAAGGTCAGTTCCGTCTTGATCGCTTCCGGACGGCTAGGCACGCTCAATTCCGTGTCGCACGCCAGATAGCCCGTCTTGCGCTTGACGTCGCATTCATTGACGGCCTTGACCTGCATGGTGCTCTGCGCTTCCTGCATCTGCACATCCTTGGCCGCTTCCGGATTGCGCGCCACTTCTTCCTTGGCCCAGGCGCGTATCATCGCTTGCGCCTCGGCCGGCGATGGTCCCGCGAACCTGGCGTCCTTGCGCTCGACGCCGACCCAGGTACCGTTTTCTTTACGCAACGGCAAGACCATAAAAGCGTCGCGCATGCCGGCGCTCATGCCGATCAGACACACCACCTCGCCCGGCACTTCCTGCGAATCCTGGCAACCCTGCAGGCTGGTGGCCTTGACGGGAATGGGAACCGGTATCGACGATTGCATCCTGGCTTGCGTTTTGGCCACGCCCGCCTGCACGGCGGCCTGGATGTGTTCGAATGTCGGCATGGTAGCGGCCTGGGCCGGCAAGGCGGCGAACAGGGCGGCGGCGGTCAGGGCGAGAGTAGTCAGGCGCATGGGTGTCAAAAAGTAGTGATCAAAAGCCGGCAGTCTAGCACTTTACATAAAAACAGCTGTTTCTATAGAGAACTATCATCCACGGCATCGGGCGCGAGAAAGGCGCCGCCCCCGTCCGCCTGCCCGCGCAGGCGCAGGCCGATGGCGCGCAGCGTCTCGACCAGCTCGCGCAGCCGCAGGCCCTCGTCCGTCAGTTGGTACTCGACCTTGACGGGCACTTCCGCGTAGACCGTGCGCGTGAGCAAGCCCGCCTCTTCCAGCGCGCGCAAGTCCAGGGTCAGCATGCGCTGCGAGATATTCGGCACGGCGCGGCGGATTTCGCTGAAGCGCTTCGGCCCCGCCATCAGATAGCTGAGCAGCACTACGCGCCAGCGCCCGCCCAGCAAGCGCATGGCTTCTTCGACGGCGCAGCCGGAGACATTGTCTTTCATGTGCATGCCCTATCTGGTATAAAAAATGTACCTATACCACATTATTCTGCCTTCTTCCAAATAGTAACTATCGCGATTAGACTGCCCTTCCCTCACCTGAATGGAACTCCAGCATGGAAACCACCCTGATCTACAGCGTGCCGTTCGGCTGCTCGTTTGCCGCCATCGCCGCCCTCGAATGGAGCGGCCTGCCGTATCGCCTGGCCCGCGTCGAAGCGCGCGACCCGGCCAGCAAGCAGCATCCGGCCTTTCTCGCCATCAATCCCCTGGGCCAGACGCCGGCCCTGCTCACGCACACAGGCGCGCCGCTGCTCGAAAGCATGGCGATCCTGCTGCATATCGCCGCCCGCGCACCGGCCAGCAGCCTGGGTTTTGCGCAGGGCACGCCCGCCGGCGACCGCCTGAACAGCGTGCTGTCCTTCCTGCACACGACCTTCCACGCGGCCTTCATGCCCGCCTTCCAGGCGTCGCGCGCGGCAGAAGGCGATGCGCGCGCGGCCGTCTGGCGCGAGATGGCCGTCGAGAAGGTGAACAAGAGCCTGGCGCACCTGGAGCGCCTGCTCGATGGCCGCGCCTGGCTGGCCTCCGATGCCGCGCCGACGATTGCCGACGCCTACCTGGCCGCCACGGCGCGCTGGGCCGAACCGCTGCAGCTGGCGCGGCTAAGCGACTATCCGCAGGTGGCGCGCGTGCTGGCGGCGCTGGAACAGGACCCCGGCATCCGCTTTGCCCACGCCATCGAGGCGGGCTTGCCGGCCGCCAGCCTGGGCGGTTTCCGGGGCCACGTGGCGCTCGACCAACTGGCAAGTCCGGCCTGCTAACCGCCGGTCAACTCCCGCAGCAGGCGCGTCTTTGTTGCTATGATGGCGGGCTGCCGGCGATACAGCCGGCCACGTCAATACCATATCGATAACGTCGTCATCAGAATCGGGAGTTTGAATGAGTTTACGTCTGCTGCTCTTGGGAGCATTCAGTGCCGCCATGGCCACCACCGCCGTTGCTGCAGAACCGGCGCTGGCCGCGCCGCGCGGCTTCACCGTGGAAGACATGGTGGCCATGGAACGCGTGGGTCACCCCGTGCTGTCGCCGGACGCCACGCGCGTCGTCTACACGGTGCGCAGCACCAACCTGGACAAGAATCGCGGCAATACGCAGCTGTGGCTGATCGACCTGCGCGCGCCGAACGCGGCGCCGCGCCAGCTCACGCGCGGCGAGGCCAGCGCCGGCGACCCGCAATGGTCGCCGAACGGCGACGCCATCTACTTCCTGTCCAGCCGCTCCGGCTCCTCGCAAGTGTGGCAGTTGCCCCTGAACGGCGGCGAAGCGGCTAAGGTCACCGACCTGCCGCTGGACGTCGACACCTACCGCTTGTCGCCCCAGGGCGACCGCCTGGCCTTCAGCATGGGCGTGTTCCTCGATTGCGCGGACCTCGCCTGCACCAAGAAGCGCCTCGATGAAAAAGCGAAAAACAAGGCGACCGGCATGGTCTACGACCAGATGTTCGTGCGCCACTGGGATACCTGGGCCGACGGCCGCCGCAACGCGCTGTACTCGGCGCCGATCGACGCGACCGGCAAGGTCAGCGCCGCGCCCGTGAGCCTGAGCGGCACCCTCGATGGCGACGCGCCATCGAAGCCCTTCGGCGACAACGGCGAATACAACTTCAGCCCGGACGGCAAGACGGTGGCCTTCTCCGTGCGCGTGGCCGGCCGCACGGAATCGTGGTCGACCAACTTCGACGTCTACACGATACCGGCCGCCGGCGGCCAGGCGCCGCGTAACCTCACGGCCGACAATCCGGCCTGGGACGCGAAAGCCGCCTACTCGCCCGACGGCCGCACCCTGGCCTACGTCGCCATGACCAGGCCTGGCTTTGAAGCGGACCGTTTTCATTTGGTGCTGATGGACGTCGCCACGGGCAAGAAGCGCACCGTCGCCGATGACTGGGACCGTTCCGTGGCCGACTTCCGCTGGACGCCGGACGGCAAGGCCTTCCTCGTCGCCGCCGACGACGTGGGCCAGCACCGTTTGTTCCACATCGACGCGGCCAGCGGCAAGGTCAACGCGCTGACGGGCAAAGGCGCCGTGGGCGACTTCGACGTGCGCGGCAATACCATCGTGCTGGCGCAGGCGAACCTGGCCTCGGGCGCGCAGCTGTACACGCGCAAGCTCGACGCCAAGTCGGAAAACGCGCCGATGGTCCAGCTGACGAAGCAGAATGCGGCAGCGCTGGCCAACGTGCGCTTTGGCGAATATGAACAATTCTCGTTCGCGGGCGCGGATGGCGAAACCGTCTACGGCCACGTCATGAAGCCATGGAATGCCAAGGCCGGCGAAAAGTATCCGGTGGCCTTCCTCGTGCATGGCGGCCCGCAGGGCAGCTTCGGCAACAGCTGGAGCTACCGCTGGAATCCGCAAGTGTATGCGGGCGCCGGCTACGCCACCGTTTTCATCGATTTCCACGGTTCCACCGGCTATGGCCAGAAGTTCACGGATTCCATCAGCGGCGACTGGGGCGGCAAGCCGCTGCTCGACCTGCAAAAGGGACTGGAAGCGGCCACCAAGAAATTCCCGTGGCTGGACCGCGAGCGCAGCTGCGCGCTGGGCGCGTCCTACGGCGGCTACATGATGAACTGGATCGCCGGTAACTGGCCGGACGGCTTCAAGTGCCTGGTCAACCACGACGGCGTGTTCGACAACCGCGGCATGGCTTACGCGACGGAAGAACTGTGGTTCACCGAGTGGGAAAACGGCGGCACCTATTATGACGCGCCGGCCAAGTACGAGCAGTTCAATCCCGTCAACTTCGTGAAGAACTGGAAGACGCCGATGCTGGTGGTGCAGGGCGACCTGGACTTCCGCATCCCCACGGCGCAAGGCCTGGGCACCTTCACGGCGCTGCAGCGCCGCGGCATCCCGAGCAAGCTGCTGGTCTTCCCGGACGAGAACCACTGGGTGCTGAAGCCGGCCAACTCGCTGCTGTGGCATCACACGGTGCTGGACTGGTTGAACACCTACACCAAAAAATAAGCCTGCCCACAGTAAAAAAGCCGCACAGTTCATAACTGTGCGGCTTTTTTTATCCTTCTGACCCGTCCTGGAATAAGTTGACACTTTTTCGTTACAGAGAAGGAGTGTCCGATGGAACAAGGGTTTCGACGCAGTCAGCGAGATTACAGCCTGGCTTTTAAATTGAGCGTTGTCGAGCAGGTTGAAAAAGGCGAGATGACGTACA
>NZ_NEGZ01000111.1 GCF_002127585.1 Janthinobacterium sp. GW458P | reverse complement strand
TGGCGGGCGGGCCGCTGGCCGTGCGCGAAAGCGTGCTGGCGCACGGCGGCGAACGGCTGCTCGTCTGGCGCTTCTACCGCCAGGGCGGCGTCGCCACGGCAGAACCCGTCCTCGTGAAACTGTTGCTGGCGCAAGCCAAGCTGCTGGGCACGCGCCAGGATGGCGCGGAAATCATCGTCATGGCCGCCTACGACGAGCTGGCGCCGCCGCCGCGCGCGGCGCTGCAAGCGTTTTTGCGCGCCGCGCTGCCGGCCATCGTGCGCCGCCTGCAGGAGCCGCCCCATGGCGCCTGAGCTGCCCAGCGGCCACGCGGCGGGCGGCGACGCCCGGCCCCTGATCGTGCACGTGATCCACCAGCTCGACGTGGGCGGCCTGGAGAACGGCCTCGTGAACCTGCTCAACCACCTGCCGCCCGAGCGCTACCGCCACGCCATCGTCTGCCTGAAGAACGCCACGGCGTTCCGCCAGCGGCTGACGGCGCCCGGCGTGGAAGTGATCAGCCTGGACAAGCGCGAAGGCAAGGACTGGCGCCACTACGCGCGCCTGTACCGCGTGTTCAAGCGGCTGCAGCCAGCCATGGTGCACACGCGCAACCTGGGCTGCATCGAAGCCCAGCTGCTGGCCTGGCTGGCCGGCGTGCGCCTGCGCGTGCATGGCGAACACGGGCGCGACATCAGCGACCTGCACGGCACCAGCCGCAAATACCGGCTGCTGCGCAAATGCATGCTGCCCTTCGTGCACCACTTCATCGCCGTCAGCGCCGACCTGGGGCAATGGCTGGTGGACGTCATCGGCGCCGCGCCCGAGCGCGTCACGCATATCGGCAACGGCGTCGACAGCGTGCATTTCCACCCGCGCCTGGGGCCGACGGCGGCCGTCGGCCCGCCCGGCTTCCTGCGCAACGGCGCCTTCGTCATCGGCAGCGTGGGCCGCATGGCGGCCGTCAAGGATCATGCGTCGCTGGTGCAGGCCTTCCTGCTCCTGCTGGCCCAGCCCGGCGCCCACGCGCGCCTGCGGCTGATCCTCGTCGGCGACGGCCCCTGCCGCCAGGCTTGCCTGACCCTGCTGCAGCAGGCCGGCGCGGCCCACCTGGCCTGGCTGCCCGGCGCGCGCGACGACGTGGCCCAGCTGCTGCGGGCCATGGACCTGTTCGTGCTGCCGTCGCTGGCCGAAGGCAGCTCGAACACCATCCTCGAAGCCATGGCGACGGGGCTGCCCATCGTCGCCACCCAGGTGGGCGGCAATGTGGAACTGGTGCAGTCAGGCTGGAACGGCACCCTGGTGCCGCCCGGCTCGCCCGACATGCTGGCCGACGCCATGCTCGACTACTACAGCATGCCGGAGCTCGGTCCCCGCCACGGCGCGCGCGGGCGGCGCCTGGTGCTGGCCGAACACAGCCTGCCCGCCATGGCCGGCGCCTACCTGGCCGTGTACGACCGGCTGACGGGCGCGCCGCAGCCTTCGCCCCTGTCCACCTATCCCTGAAAGGCATCCCATGTGCGGCATCAGCGGCATCTTCGACCTGCAGGGCCAGCGCGACATCGATCCTGCCCTGCTGGCGCGCATGAACCACAGCCTGCGCCACCGCGGCCCCGATGAAGGGGGCTTGCACCGCGAACCGGGACTGGGACTGGCGCACCGGCGCCTGTCCGTCATCGACCTGGCCAGCGGCCAGCAGCCGCTGTTCAACGCCGACCGCAGCATCGCCATCGTCTTCAATGGCGAAATCTACAACTACCGCAGCCTGATGGCCGAGCTGCGCCAGTTCGGCCACGCCTTCCGCACCAGCAGCGACACGGAAGTCATCGTCCACGCCTGGGAGCAATGGGGGGAACAGTGCGTGCAGCGCCTGCGCGGCATGTTCGCCTTCGCCCTGTGGGACCGCCGCCGCCACCTGCTGTTCCTGGCGCGCGACCGCCTGGGCGTGAAACCCCTGTATTACGGCGAGGCGGACGACGGCACCCTGCTGTTCGGCTCCGAACTGAAAGCCCTGCTCACGCATCCGGCCATGCCGCGCGACCTCGATCCGCTGGCCGTGGAAGAGTATTTCGCCTACGGCTACGTGCCCGAGCCGCGCAGCATCTTCCGCCAGGCGCGCAAGCTGCCGCCCGGGCATACCCTCTCGATCCGCGCCGGCCGGCCGCTGCCCGCGCCGCGGCCCTACTGGGACATTCCGTTCACGCCGCATGCCGCGGCGGGCGAGGCGCAGCTGGCCGACGAACTGCTGGCGCGCCTGCGCGAGGCCGTGCGCATCCGCATGGTGGCCGAAGTGCCGCTGGGGGCCTTTCTCTCCGGCGGCGTCGATTCGAGCGCCGTCGTGGCGCTGATGGCCGGCGCCAGCGCCGCGCCCGTCAATACCTGCTCGATCTCGTTCGGCGACCCGGCCTACGACGAGGCGCGCTACGCCGACCTGGTGGCGCGCCGCTACGGCACCTTGCACCACGCGCGCCAGGTGGCGCAGGACGATTTCGAGCTGATCGACCTGCTGGCCAATCTGTACGACGAACCGTTCGCCGACAGTTCCGCCATGCCGACCTACCGCGTGTGCCAGCTGGCGCGCCAGCGGGTCACGGTGGCCCTGTCCGGCGACGGCGGCGATGAAAGCATGGCCGGCTACCGGCGCTACCGCCTGCACACGCGCGAGGAAAAGCTCAGGGGCCTGCTGCCGGCGGGCCTGCGCCAGTCGCTGTTCGGCGCCCTCGGGCGCTGGTATCCGAAGGCCGACCGGGCGCCGCGCTTCCTGCGCGCCAGGACCACCTTCGAAGGCCTGGCGCGCGACACGACGGACGCGTATTTTCACGGCGTCAGCCTGCTGGGCGACGCCATGCGCGCGCGCCTGTTCAGCCCCGAGCTGCGGCGCAGCCTGCAAGGCTACCGGGCCGTCGAAGTGCTGCGCCGACACGCGCTGGCCAGCCCTGCGCAGGATCCGCTGTCGCAGGTGCAGTACCTCGACCTGAAGACCTACCTGCCCGGCGACATCCTGACCAAGGTGGACCGGGCCAGCATGGCCCACGCGCTGGAAGTGCGCTCGCCGCTGCTGGACCATGAACTGGTGGCGTGGATGTCCGGCCTGCCGCCGCCGCTGAAACTGCGCCGCGGCGTAGGCAAATACCTGCTGAAGAAGGCCCTGCGTCCGCTGCTGCCCGACGAACTGCTGTACCGCCGCAAGATGGGCTTTTCCGTGCCGCTGGCCGCCTGGCTGCGCGGGCCGCTGCGCCAGCGCCTGCAGCAGCGGCTGCTGGGTCCCACGCTGGCGCAGTGCGGCCTGTTCGACATGGACTATGTGCGCCAGCTGCTCGAGCAGCATGCGTCCGGACGGCGCGACTACAGCGCGCCGCTCTGGTCGCTCCTGATGTTCGACGCCTTTTTGCGCCAGGTGCTGCCGGCCGGCGCGCAGCCTTCGCCCGCGCCGGCGCCCCTGGCGACGATAGGATAGGCCATGCGCATCCTGCACATCCTCGACCATTCGCTGCCGCTGCACAGCGGCTACAGCTTCCGCACGCTGGCCATCCTGCGGCAGCAGCGGGCGCTGGGCTGGCACACCGTGCAGCTGACGGGCGCCAAGCAGGGGCCGTCCGAGGGCGCGCAGCAGCTGGTCGACGGCTGGCATTTCTACCGCACGGCGCCCAGCCGCCGCTGGTGGGCGCGCCTGCCCGTGCTGCGCCAGGCGGCCGTCATCGTGGGACTGGCCGTGCGCCTGCGCCGGCTGGCGCGGCGGCTCAGGCCCGACATCCTGCACGCGCATTCGCCCGCCCTGAACGCCATCGCCGCCCTGAATGCGGGCCGCGCCTTGGGCATCCCCGTCGTGTACGAAGTGCGGGCCTTCTGGGAAGACGCGGCCGCCGACCATGGCAGCAGCCGGCCCGGCGGCTTGCGCTACCGGCTCACGCGGGCGCTGGAAAACCACGCGCTGCGCCGCGCCGACGCCGTCACCACCATCTGCGAAGGCTTGCGCCGCGAACTGCGCGCGCGCGGCGTGCCCGCGCATAAGATCACCGTGATCCCGAACGCCGTCGATGCGGGCGCCTTCAGCACCACCGCGCCCGAAGACCACTGGCTGGCGCATAAACTGGGCCTGTACGGCCACCTGGTGATCGGCTTCATCGGCTCGTTCTACGCCTACGAGGGCCTGGCCCTGCTGCTGCAGGCCATGCCGCGCATGCTGGCCGCGCAGCCGGCCCTGCGCCTGCTGCTGGCCGGCGGCGGCCCGCAGGAAGCGGCGCTGCGCGCGCTGGCGGCGCAGCTGGGCGTCGATGGCGCCGTCGTCTTCGCCGGCCGCGTGCCCCATGCGCAGGTGGCCGCGTACTACCAGCTGCTCGACATCTGCGTCTACCCGCGCCTGCCCATGCGCCTGACGGAGCTGGTGACGCCATTAAAACCGCTCGAGGCGATGGCGCAGGGCCGGCTCGTGGTGGCGTCCGACGTGGGCGGCCACCGCGAACTGGTGGCCCATGGCGAAACGGGCCTGCTGTTTCGCGCCGGTGACGCCGGCGCGCTGGCGCAGACGGTGCTGACCCTGCTGCTGGCGCCCGACAGCTGGACGCCGCTGCGGCGCCAGGCGCGCGCCTTCGTGGAAACGGAGCGCAGCTGGGCCGCCAGCGTGGCCCGTTATGCGCACGTATATGCGCGCGTGACGGCGCCGGCCGGATCGCCGGACCTGCCGCAGGAAATGCGGCCATGAAGCTGTCCGGCCTGCGCATCGCTCTGGTCGGTCCCATGCCGCCGCCGGCCGGCGGCATGGCTAACCAGACGCGGCAGCTGGCGGCGCTGCTGCATGCCGAAGGCGCGCAGGTGCAGCTGCTGGCCGTCAACGGCCCCGTGCTGCCGCCCTGGCTGGCGCGCATCCGCTACCTGCGCGCCGCGCTGCGCCTGCCGGTGCACCTGTGGCGGCTGTCGCGCGCCGCCAATACGGTCGACCTGTTCCACATCATGGCCAATTCCGGCTGGTCCTGGCATCTGCAGGCCGCGCCCGCGCTGTGGATCGCCAGCCTGAAAGGCAAGCCGGCCCTGCTCAACTACCGGGGCGGCGAGGCGGCAGCCTTTTTCGCCCGCGCGCCGCGCCTGGTGTCGCTCAGCCTGCGCCGCGCCAGCGCCATCGTCGTGCCCTCGGCCTTCCTGGCCCGCCTCTTCGAGCAGCACGGGCTCACGGCACACATCGTGCCCAACGTGGTGGACCTGGCCCGCTTTGCGCCCGCCGCAGCCGCGGCAGAGGCGGCGCCGGCGGGCGGGCCGCGCATCCTCGTCGCGCGCCACCTGGAAGCCCTGTACGACAACGCCAGCGCCGTGCGCGCCTTCGCCCTCGTGCGCCAGGCGTATCCGGCGGCGCGCCTGGTGCTGGCCGGCGG
>NZ_NEGZ01000110.1 GCF_002127585.1 Janthinobacterium sp. GW458P | reverse complement strand
CGCCAGCGCCTGCCACAGGAACAGCAGCACGCCGGCCAGGATGGCCGCGTACAGGCCCCGCGAAAACGTCGTCAGGGCCGCATGCAGCGCCAGTCCCAGCAGGAGCAGGGCCAGCGCCGCCTGCCAGCGGCTGCGCGCGCGGGCCAGCCACAGGGCGGCAAACGGCAGGCCCAGGGCCAGGTAGCCGTCGAGGGCGGCGCCGCCCGTGTGCATGGCGGAAAACGGCGCCGTGATGCGGTAGTCGCTGGACATGTTCAGCAGGCCGGGAAACACGGCCCTTTCCCACAGGGCGAACAGCGACACCATGGCCAGGCCCGCCAGCATGCCGGGCAGCGCATGGCGGCGCAAGCCGTCGGCGCCGGCGTCGCGCAGCAGCAGGGGCAGCAGCAGCATGCTCCAGGCCCAGGCCTTGCCCAGGCGCAGGCTGTTGTAGGGACTCAGGTAGGTATTCCACGCATTCAGGTCGCTGGCCGGCAGCGGCAGCACGCCGCGCAGCAGCGCCGCCAGCCAGGCCAGGCTGCACAGCAGCAGACAGGTCCGGGCCGCCGGCGACAGCCGCGCCGCCGCCGGCTGGGGCGGGCCGCCCAGGCGCCAGTAGCCGCAGGCCACCGTCAGCAGCAGCAGGATGTCGATTTCTTCCAGAAAAAACCAGCCCGTCCACGGCGCCAGGTCCAGCACGGGCAGCAGGGCGGGCAGGCAGAACATCCAGCTGGCGGGACGCCAGCACAGCAGCAGGAAATACGCGGGCAGGATGATGGCGAACAGCAGGCCGGGCCAGCCGTGCTCGAGCGGATAGTGGCGCAGGGCCAGCACGCAGGCCGCGCCCGCGAGCAGGGCCAGCGGCCGCGCCGCCAGGCTGGGCAAGGCTGCGCGCATGGCCTAGAGCCGGGTCAGCAAGGCCTGCGCCTCGGCCCGCTGCGGGAACTCCTTGTTGGCGGCCAGCAGTTGCTCGAGCTGCTTGCGCGCGCCCGGCTTGTCGCCCGACTGCGCCAGGGCCGCGCCCAGGTGGTACTGGATTTCCGGCGACGCCGGCGCCAGGCCCGCCGCCTTGCGCAGCACGGTGAGCGCGCGTTTCACGTCGCCCTGTTCCAGCACGATCCAGCCCAGGGTGTCGAGCACGGCAGGGTTGTCCGGCGCCAGCTTGAGCGCCTGTTCGGCCGTCGCCTGCGCGCGCGGGTCGCGCTCCTGCTGGTAGGCCCAGGCCAGGTCGTTCAGCGCCACCACGTTGCCCGTGTCCTTGGCAACGATGTACTGGAACTGCTCGATGGCGGCGCGGTATTGCCTGGCCGCCAGCTTGGTGCCGGCCAGGTAGTTGCGCGTGGGCAGGTCGTCAGGATAGTCCTTCAACCAGGCCGCCATGCGCGCGTCCGCCTCGCGCGCCTGGCCCGCCGCCTGCATGGCGCGGTACAGCTGTACCTGCAGGGCGCCGATGCGGCTGATCTGGAACGCGTGCTCGTACAGCTTGACGGCTTGCTGCGGCAGTTTCTGTTCCATCAGCACGTCGCCCTCGAGCTTGTAGCCGGCCGCCAGCTTCGGCTGCTGCTCCTGCACCTTGCGCGCCACGGCCAGCGCCTCGCGCTGGCGGTTCAGGGCCAGCAGCATGGCCACTTCGACCACGCGGGCGTCGAGCAGGGTGGGGTCGAGCGCCTGCGCCCGCTTGACGGCCTGCAAGGTGGCCGCATGGTCGCCCAGCGCCAGGTGCAGGCTGGCGATGCGCATCTGCAGCGGCGCCGACGTCGTCTGTATGCTGGCCAGCTTGCTGTAGCTGTCGAGCGCGGCCTGCGCCTGGCCGGCGCTGTATTCGACCTGCGCCCGCAGGGCCAGCGCGTCGGCGTCGCCCGGGTGGCCCGCTTGCAGGGTGCGCGCCAGTTCCAGCGCCTTGTCCGGCGCCCCCGTCTTCAGGTAGAAATTACTGAGCAGCAGGGCCGGCGCGACGGCGTCCGGATTGTCGCGGTGGCCTCGCTCGAGCCAGCGCCGCGCCTCGTCCGTGTTGCCCTGCGAGGCGGCCAGCTTGGCCAGCGCGGCGCTCAGGTCGGCATTTTTCGGCGCTTTCGCCAGCGCCCGCTCGAAACGCATTTTCGCCTGTTCCGGCTTTTTCTCGGCCAGGTCGATCTGCGCCAGGTTGCTCAGGGCGGGCAGGTAGACGGGGTCCATGCCCAGCGCCTGCTCGAAACTGGCGCGCGCGGCCGGCAAGTCGCGCAAGGCCAGGTAGACGCCGCCCTTCAGGTTCAGCAGCAGGGGATTCGTGCCTTTCTGCTGCTGTTCCATCATCTTGACGGTGGCCAGGGCTCTGTCGTTCTGCTTGTTGCGCAGCAAGGTCATCACCAGCATGGTGCCCGCCTGCGGCGTGCCCCGGTCGAGCATGCTGGCCCGCTCCAGCTCGTTGATGGCGCGGCCGTTCTCGCCCATGCCCAGGCGGCTGATGCCCAGCGCCGCATGCAGTCTGGCCGTGTCCGGCGCCAGGCTGCTGGCCTTTTCAAAGTAGGCCGTGGCCTTGTCGTAGCGGCGCGCGCGCAAGTGCGCCTCGCCCGCCAGCGACAGCAGCTCCACGTCGTCGGGAAAGGCGGACAGCGCGGGCAGGAGCAGCTCGATGGCGGCGTCCGTCCTGTTGCGCATCAGCTCGATCGACGCCATCATCTTGATCGCATACAGGTGCTTGGGATAGACGGCCAGGAAGCGCTGCAGATAACCTTCCGCCAGTTGCGGCGAACCGAGCGACAGCTGCACGGCGGCCGCCAGCAGGATGGACGGCATGTGGTCGGGCGCCGCCTTGAGCACCAGCTGCAACGATTGCAGGGCCGCCTTCGGCTTGCCCTGGCGGAAATCGAGCAAGCCCTGCGCCTGCAGTACGCCCAGGCTGTTGGGCGCCGTGCGGCGCGCCGAGGCCAGCTGCGCGCCCGCTTCCGCAAAACGGCTTTGCGCGATGTCGAGGTTGGCGAGATCGATGTGGGCCTGGGTATTGTCGGGCTTGAGCTTGAGGATGTGCATATAGGTGAGCCGCGCCGCGTCGTCCTTGCCTTGCAGCCGCTGCAGGTCGCCCTGCAGGCGCAGGGCGTCGATGCTGGACGGCGCGCTTTTCAGCGCCTGCGCCAGCAGCAGCTCGGCGGTCGTCGTCTGCTGCTCCAGCGCCGCGATGCGCGCCAGCCCCAGCAGCGCTTCGACCTGCTCCGGGTGGGCTTCGAGCATGCGCGTATACACGGTGCGCGCCTCGTCGCGGCGTTCGAGGGCCAGCAGGGCGTCGCCGCGCAGGGCCAGCATGGCCGGCGGCAGGGCCGCATCGTCGGCGATCTCGGCGAGAACCTTGTCGGCCTGGCCCAGCATCAGCCAGGCCTTGCCCAGCAGGGGCATCACCTGCTGTTGCGCCAGGCCCAGCGATTTCGCCTTGCGCAATTCTTTCTCTGCAGATAGGGCTTCGCCCGTATCGATATAGATGCTGCCCAGCAGCAGGCGCGCCGCCGCGTTTTCCGGGTCTTTCTGCAGCAGGTTCTTCAGCTGGATGATGGCGGCCCGCGCCTCGCCCTTCTGGCGGTATTGCTGCGCGTCGGCCAGCAGGGTGTCGCTGTTCTGCGTGCCGTGGCAGCCGGTCAGGACGGGCAGCAGCAGGCTGCAGCACAGCGCGGCGGCCGGCAGGGCGGGGAAGGTAAGTGACAGGAATCGGGCCATGGAAGTCTCCGGTTGCGGCATGCACGAGGAATCGGCATGGCCTACTTTAAAAAGATGGCCTGTGCGCTCATTGATTGCGCTCAACAGGCCGCCGAATGATGGCGCGGCGGACGGCGTCCGCTCCGTGTTTCTTGTTCCTGCTCAAGAATGGCCGTGCCTGCGACCGTAGAATTTCCCGGACGGCGACAGTCCGGCCGCAACCATTCGGAGCACAGGCATATGGACAGCAAGGTGGAAAGCAAGGGGGGCGATGTGGTGGCCGTGGTGGGGCTCGGTTATGTGGGCCTGCAGCTGGCCGTGGCGTTCGGCAAGCGGCAGCGCACGATAGGCTTTGACTTGTCGGCGCGCAAGGTGGAAAGTTACCGGCGTCACGTCGATCCCACGGGCGAAGTGAGCACGGAACAGCTGCTGGCGGCGCAATGGCTGAGCGTGGGCTGCGATCCGGCCGAGCTGCAGCTGGCCGATTTCATCGTCGTGGCCGTGCCCACGCCCGTCGACAGCGCGCACAATCCCGACTTTTCCGCCCTGGCCGGCGCCAGCGCGGCCGTCGGACGCCACATGCGGCGCGGCGCCATCGTCATCTACGAATCGACCGTGTATCCGGGCGCCACCGAGGAAATCTGCATTCCCCTGCTGGAACGGCATTCGGGCCTGCGCTGGAAGGAAGACTTCCACGTGGGTTTTTCGCCCGAGCGCATCAACCCCGGCGACAAGGACCACACCCTGCACAGCATCCGCAAGGTGGTCGCGGGCGACGATGGCGCCACGCTGGAGCAGGTGGCGGCCCTGTACGAAGGCGTGGTCGCGGCCGGCGTGCACCGGGCCTCGAGCATCCGCGTGGCCGAAGCGGCCAAGGTCATCGAAAACACGCAGCGCGACCTGAACATCGCGCTGATGAACGAGCTGGCCATCATCTTCGACCGCATCGGCATCGACACGCTGGAAGTGCTGCAGGCGGCGGGCACGAAATGGAATTTCCTGCCGTTCCGCCCCGGCCTCGTGGGCGGCCACTGCATCGGCGTCGACCCGTACTATTTGACGCACAAGGCGGAAATGCTGGGCTACCACCCGCACGTGATCCTGGCCGGGCGCCGCATCAACGACGGCATGGCCAAGTTCGTGGCGGAAAAAACCATCAAGGAAATGGTGCGCGCCGGCTTCAAGCTGAAGGGCTCGCACGTGAATGTGCTGGGCCTGACCTTCAAGGAAAATTGCCCCGACCTGCGCAATTCGAAGGTGGTCGACATGATCCGCGAACTGCAATCGTACGGCGTGCAGGTGCACGTGCACGACCCCGTCGCCGACGGCCGCGAGGCGCTGGAAGAATACGGGCTGTCGCTGGAAAGCTGGGAACAGCTGCCGCGGGCCGAAGCCATCATCAGCGCCGTGTCGCACGAGGCGCTGCTGGCCCGTCCGCTAGCCGACTACCAGGCCAAGGTGCTGGAAAACGGTTGCTTCATCGATATCAAGTCGCATTTCGACCCCCGCCAGCTGCAAGACGGCGGCCTGCGCGTGTGGCGGCTGTGATGGCGGCCGGCGATCGCGCTGCGCCGCAGTCCGGCCTGGCCGCTGCCGCGCCGGGCATTCCGGCCGCCGGCGACAGCGCGTATGGCCAGGCTTGCGCGCGCCTGGCGCATGCGCCGCGGCGCTGGCTGGTGACGGGCGTGGCCGGCTTCATCGGCTCGCACCTGCTGGAAACCCTGTTGCGACTGGGCCAGGAAGTACGCGGCCTGGACAATTTCCTGACGGGCCACC
>NZ_NEGZ01000109.1 GCF_002127585.1 Janthinobacterium sp. GW458P | reverse complement strand
CGCGCCGCCGGCGCCGTCCGCCCCCGCAGCGGCGCCGGAGCCGGAGGCTGCGGCCGCGCCCCGCATCCTGCTGGTCGAGGACACGGCGCTGAACCGCCAGCTGGTCTGCCTGCAGCTGGGCGGGCGCGGCTACACCATCGATACGGCGGAAAACGGCGAGCTGGGCTTGCTGGCCCTGGCGGCGCGGCGCTACGACCTGGTGCTGATGGATTGCATGATGCCCGTCATGGACGGCTACCAGGCTTGCCTGGCCCTGCGCGCGCGCGAACTGCGCAGCGGCGCGGTGCGCACGCCCGTCATCGCCCTGACGGCGGGCGTCACCGACGACGACAGGCAGCGCTGCATGGACGCCGGCATGGACGACTACCTGTCCAAGCCCTTCACGGCGGCCCAGCTGCGCGAACTGGTGGAGCAGTGGCTGGCACGCCAGGCTGAATCACAGCGACAGTGACCAAATGCAACACTTACCACAAATAATTCAATTTAATCGATAAAATCATTTATATTCGATATAATTGATCGCAGAGAGTAATGCGGCCCGGATCTACGCCCGCCCTCGCGGCGGCGGTCAGGGGAGACATACTGTGGGAGGCGGCATGCGGCACGACATCACACCACCATTGAAATGGCAAGCCCTGCCCTGGGAGCGGCTCGACACGCGCATCGTCCTGTCGGTTTTCGTGGCACTGCTGCTGGCCGGCCTGTGGGCCGTGACCCTGCTGCAGCTCGACCACGCCCGCGACCGCGCCGTCGCCGACGCCCAGCGCGATGCGCGCAGCATGGCGCGGGTCTTCGACGAACATGCGATACGCACCATCGAAGGGGCTGACCAGGCCGTCACCTACCTGCGCGGCCGCTACAACGCGCTGGGCGACAAGCTCGACATCGTTACCGACCTGCAGCAGGGACTCAATCCCGGCCCCCTGTACAACCTGTTTACCATCGTCAACGAGCGGGGCGACACGGTACTGACGAGCAAGCCGTTCAAGCCCACCAACCTGGCCGACCGCGAGCACTTCCAGGTGCACGTGCGCGGCGACAGCGGCGAACTGTACATCAGCAAGCCCGTGCTGGGCCGCGTGTCGAAAAAGTGGTCGATTCAGCTGACGCGGCGCATCAATCACCCCGACGGCAGCTTCAAGGGCGTGGTGGTGGCGTCGATGGACCCGTATTACTTCACGCGCCTGTATGACGAGGTCGACCTGGGCAAGAACAGTTCCATCGCCCTCATCGGCACCGATGGCGTCTTGCGCGCGCGCCGCGTCGGCAGCGTCAACACCATTGGCCAGGACGTCGGCGACAGCGCCCTGTTCGCACAGATGCGCGGCAAGACGCGCGGCAGCTTCCTGCAGCGCAGCCCCATCGACGGCGCCCTGCGCTACTACGCGTTTGAAAAGCTGGCGCACTATCCGCTCTACATGCTGATCGGCCTGGACCGCGACACGGTGCTGGCCGACTACGGCTCGCGCCGCGACCAGGCGCTGCTGATGGCGGCCGTCACCAGCGCGCTGATCGTGCTGTCGTGGGCCGCGCTGGTGCTGCTGATCGGGCGCCTGATCGACAGCCGCGCCAGGGCCATCGCCGCCAGTGAAGCCAAGTCGCGCTTCCTGTCGAACATGTCGCACGAGCTGCGCACGCCGCTCAACGGCATCCTCGGCTTTTCCGAGCTGCTGCTGGAGCAGCTGCAGCAGCAGCCCGGACTGGCCGGCCACGCGCATGCCATACGCGCCAGCGGCCGCCAGCTGCTGTCGCTGGTCGAGGCAACCATGGAGCTGAGCGCGCTCGAGGGCGGCCAGCTGCAGCTCAAATGCGCGCCGGAACCGCTGTCCGGCGTGCTGGCCCAGGCCCTGGCGCCGTTCCGCCAGCGGGCGGCGGACCAGGGCATCGCCCTGGACTGGAGCGCCGCCGCGGACGCGCCGTCGCACCTCGTTTGCGACCGTCCCCGCCTGGTGCGCCTGCTCGCCATCCTGCTCGACAACGCGCTGCGCTTCACGCCCGCCGGCCGCGTCGACGTGCGCGTGGCGCGCCACGCGGGCCAGTTGCGCATCGCCGTGCGCGACACGGGCGTCGGCATCGCGCAGGCGCAGCAGGCCGGCATCTTCGAGAAATTCTCGCAGGCGGACGACACGCCCAGCCGTGCCCACGGCGGCGCGGGCCTGGGGCTGGCCATCGCCAGCCACCTGGCTGTCCTGATGGGCGGGCGCATCGCGGTGGAATCGTCGCCAGGCCGGGGCGCCGTGTTCAGCCTCTGCCTGCCGCTGGCCGGCGCGGGGCAAACAGCGGGCCACTTCGACAAATTGACCACACTATCGGCTGAGTAGTTACCGGGAAAAGTTGTTCTTCTTCCATATCCGGTATAGCATCGTCACATGACCCGACTACCAGGTGGCGACGCAGTGCACAGACGACTGATTGAGTGGCTTTTTTTTCTCCTCGGACTGCTGATCATCGGCGCCACCCTGGCTTACCTGCACCTTGCCGAAACGACGCGGCATGCGGCGGCCGAGCGCGAGCGGCTGGAGGTGCTCACGGCGCTGCTGGCAAAAAATATCGAAGTCGACCTGGCCGCCACCAACCTGGTGCTCGAAGGCGTGATCCGCGACTTCCTCGGTCCTGCGGCGGAAACGGGCGCCAGCCAGGCCCTGCCCCGGCGCCTGAGCGCCCTGGTCGACGCCATGCCCGGCGTGCGCACCATGCTGGTCCTCGACGCCAGCGGCAAGCCGCTGGCCACGAATATCCCGGAGTTGATGCAACAGGATTTTTCGCGCCGCGGCTACTTCCAGACCGTGCGCGACGCGCCCGACGCGCACATGCTGTACCTGTCGCCGCCCTTCCGCTCGTTCAAGAATGACCTGGTGATGACGGCGGCGCGCATGGTGCCGGACCGGCAGGGCCGCTTCGCGGGGCTGGTGATGGCCACTTTCGACCCCGAATACTTCACGGGCAAGTTCCGCACCGCCATGTATGCGGCCGACGTGTGGGCCGTGGTGCTGCATGGCGACGGGCGCCAGTTCCTCAACTACCCGGCCAAGGGCGCCGTCGACGGCAGCAACCTGGACGTGCCAGGCAGCTTCCTGCGGCGCCTGCGCGACAGCGGCCAGCCATCGGCGGTGCTCGACGGCGTGCTGGTGCCCGGCCAGCCTGCCAGCCCGCCGCGCACGATGGCCATGGCCACGATCGCGCCGCCGGCGCTGCACATGGACCGCGCGCTGATCATCGGCCTGAGCCGCGAGGAAGCGGCCATCGCCGCCCCGCTGCGGCGCCAGGCCGTCGGCTATGCCATCTTCTTTGCCATCCTGGCCGCCACCGGAAGCGCGCTGCTGTACTGGAGCCAGCGGCGCCGGCGGCACCTGGCCGCCTGGCACGCGCAGCAGGAAAGCGCGCGCCAGGCCATGCAGGCCGTATCGGACAGCGAGACGCGCTTTCGCACGCTGATCGAAGATGCGCCGCTGGCCATCGCCATCCTGCGCCATGGCCGCTTCGTCTATTCGAATCCCCGCTACCGCCACCTGCACGGCTACGCCCTCGAGGATGACTTGAGCGGCCTGCCGTGGCGCAGCATGCTCACGGCAGAATCGCAGGCGGCGCTGGCGAGCAGCGAGGCGCTGATCGAGGCCGATTCCGCCAGCGAGCAGGTATTCGAAGCCGTCGGCCTGGACAAGCAGGGGCGGCCCGTGCCCGTCCTCAAGACGACGGCCCGCGTGATGCTCAAGGATGGGCCGGCAACGCTGATCTTCGTGCAGGATATTTCCGCGCAAAAGCAGGCCGAGGAAGCCATGCTGCTGGCCCGCGACGGGGCCGAGGCGGCCAACCGCAGCAAGGCCGAATTCCTCGCCAACATGAGCCATGAGATCCGCTCTCCCCTCAATGCCATCCTCGGCATGGCCTGGCTGCTGGAGAGGGGCAGCCTCGATGGCGAGGCGCTGCTGATGGCGCGCAAGATCCGCGCCGCCGGCCAGTCGCTGCTCGGCATTATCAACGATGTGCTGGACGTGTCGAAAATCGAAGCGGGCCATATGCACATCGAACAGGCGCCGTTCCGCCTGGCCGAGGTGATCGAAAAGATCGCCGCCAGCATGGGCGTGGCCGTGCATGACAAGCCCATCGCCGTGCGCATCGGCCCACTGCCGGACGGCGTCGACCATGCGCTGGGCGATGCGCTGCGGCTCGAGCAGGTGCTGGTCAACCTCACCAGCAACGCCATCAAGTTCACGGCGCAGGGCTCGGTCGAGCTGCACACGGCGCTGGAGAGCCGCGAAGGCGACGCCGCCGTGTTGCGCTTCAGTGTGCGCGACACGGGCATCGGCATCGCTCCCGAGGTGCAGGAAACCATCTTTTCCGCCTTCACCCAGGCCGATACCTCCACCACGCGCCGCTTCGGCGGCACGGGCCTGGGCCTGACCATCTGCCGCCAGCTGGTGCGCCTGATGGGCGGCGCCCTGAGCCTGAAAAGCGCCCTGGGACAGGGCAGCGAATTCAGTTTCACGGCGCCGCTGCAACTGCTGCCCGCACGGCCGCGCTGCGTGCCCGACATGCAGGGCCTGCACGTGCTGCTGGCCGACGGCCACGCCGCCACGCGCGCAGTGGTCAGCGCCGTGGCGCAGGGCCTGGGCTGGAGCGTGCATGCGGTCCCTGGCGGCGAAGCGGCGCTCGATTACGCGCTCGACTGCGCCGAGGACGCGCGCCCCGGCGTCGTCCTGCTGGCCGCGCACCTGCCGGACATGGATGGCGAAGCCGTCGCGCGCGCGCTGCGCGAGCACTTGCCGCCGCAGGATTGCCCCGTCGTCATCCTGGCAAACAGCAGCACGCCGGCCACGGCGCCCGCGCGGCGCCACACCGATCCGGATAATCCGGCCGATGCCATCCTCAACGAACCCGTCACGGCTTCGAGCCTGTACAACGCGACGATGGACGCGCGCCAGCGGCGCGCCGAAGCGGCCGGCCTCGATGCCAGCCACGCGGCGCTGGAAGCGCGCCAGCTCGCCGGCGTGCGCGTGCTGGTGGTCGACGACAGCGAAATCAACCGGGACGTGGTGAACCATATCCTGCGCGACCAGGGTGCCCTGCCCTCGTTCGCCTGCGACGGACGCCAGGCGCTGGACTGGCTGCTGGAGCACCCCGACGATGTCGACATTGTGCTGATGGACGTGCAGATGCCCGTCATGGATGGCTTGCAGGCCACGCGCGCGCTGCGCCAGCTGCCGCAGTTCCACGACCTGCCCGTGGTGGCGCTGACGGCGGGGGCATTCCAGACGCAGCAGACAGCGGCGCTGGAAGCGGGCATGAACCATTTCATCAGCAAGCCGTTCGACGTGCCGCAGACCATCGCCCTGATCGCGCGCGTGCACCGCCGCCATGCGCAGGGTCTGCCGGCCCTGCCGCCGGCCATCAGCGCGGCGGCGATGCCCGTGCCGCCGGCCGGCGCGGCGCCCGTGATCGACCTGGCGCAAGGACTGGCGCAGTGGCTCGATGAAGCGCCGTACCGCCAGCACCTGTCGCGTTTTGGCGCCACCTACCACAATACGGTCGCCACCATGCGCGCCCTGCTGGCGGCCAATGCACGCGACGACG
>NZ_NEGZ01000011.1 GCF_002127585.1 Janthinobacterium sp. GW458P | reverse complement strand
TGGGTTGCCCCATTCGGAAATCTGCGGATCAAAGTGTGTTTGCTCACTCCCCGCAGCTTATCGCAAGCTACTACGTCCTTCATCGCCTGTAATCGCCAAGGCATCCACCATGTGCACTTATTCGCTTGTCCCTATAACGTTAGCCTCTGAWKAYCGAARTMMTCAAAGAGCGCTACAGGGATAAGAAAGTACAACGTTGTTGCTTGTTTGTTGATACATACAATCATTACCCATCGATTYRYKTKTTACGGYAAACCGATCAATAAATAATCTTTACTTCTTCCAGATTGTTAAAGAACGAAACAGCTTTGATCGCTAAAAGATCAAAYCTAAACCTGAGTCACTGACCGGCTTACGTTTGCACTTTCAAAGTACTTGGTGGAGGATGACGGGATCGAACCGACGACCCCCTGCTTGCAAAGCAGGTGCTCTCCCAGCTGAGCTAATCCCCCTGAGATTTTACTAATTAGCTGGTAGGGCTGGTTGGACTCGAACCAACGACCCCCGCGTTATCAACACGGTGCTCTAACCAGCTGAGCTACAGCCCCAACGCGGWRCTWCTACGACTACTGTTTCTTCTTTGACTAACAGCCGATAAGTGTGAACATTTGATGCGTGAAYCAKTTAMCTGRTTCGTGCAAACTCTAGAAAGGAGGTGATCCAGCCGCACCTTCCGATACGGCTACCTTGTTACGACTTCACCCCAGTCACGAATCCTACCGTGGTAAGCGCCCTCCTTRCGGTTAAGCTACCTACTTCTGGTAAAACCCGCTCCCATGGTGTGACGGGCGGTGTGTACAAGACCCGGGAACGTATTCACCGCGACATGCTGATCCGCGATTACTAGCGATTCCAACTTCATGCAGTCGAGTTGCAGACTACAATCCGGACTACGATACACTTTCTGCGATTAGCTCCCCCTCGCGGGTTGGCGGCGCTCTGTATGTACCATTGTATGACGTGTGAAGCCCTACCCATAAGGGCCATGAGGACTTGACGTCATCCCCACCTTCCTCCGGTTTGTCACCGGCAGTCTCATTAGAGTGCCCTTTCGTAGCAACTAATGACAAGGGTTGCGCTCGTTGCGGGACTTAACCCAACATCTCACGACACGAGCTGACGACAGCCATGCAGCACCTGTGTACTGGTTCTCTTTCGAGCACTCCCCAATCTCTCGGGGATTCCAGCCATGTCAA
Organism: Janthinobacterium sp. GW458P; assembly: GCF_002127585.1. Taxonomy (GTDB): domain Bacteria; phylum Pseudomonadota; class Gammaproteobacteria; order Burkholderiales; family Burkholderiaceae_D; genus Janthinobacterium. The sequence goes on along the minus strand of NZ_NEGZ01000011.1, from coordinate 102,876 downwards.
GGGTAGGTAAGGTTTTTCGCGTTGCATCGAATTAATCCACATCATCCACCGCTTGTGCGGGTCCCCGTCAATTCCTTTGAGTTTTAATCTTGCGACCGTACTCCCCAGGCGGTCTACTTCACGCGTTAGCTGCGTTACCAAGTCAATTAAGACCCGACAACTAGTAGACATCGTTTAGGGCGTGGACTACCAGGGTATCTAATCCTGTTTGCTCCCCACGCTTTCGTGCATGAGCGTCAATCTTGACCCAGGGGGCTGCCTTCGCCATCGGTGTTCCTCCACATATCTACGCATTTCACTGCTACACGTGGAATTCTACCCCCCTCTGCCAGATTCTAGCCTTGCAGTCTCCAATGCAATTCCCAGGTTGAGCCCGGGGATTTCACATCAGACTTACAAAACCGCCTGCGCACGCTTTACGCCCAGTAATTCCGATTAACGCTTGCACCCTACGTATTACCGCGGCTGCTGGCACGTAGTTAGCCGGTGCTTATTCTTCAGGTACCGTCATTAGCAAGRGATATTAGCYCTCACCGTTTCTTCCCTGACAAAAGAGCTTTACAACCCGAAGGCCTTCTTCACTCACGCGGCATTGCTGGATCAGGCTTTCGCCCATTGTCCAAAATTCCCCACTGCTGCCTCCCGTAGGAGTCTGGACCGTGTCTCAGTTCCAGTGTGGCTGGTCGTCCTCTCAGACCAGCTACTGATCGATGCCTTGGTAGGCTTTTACCCTACCAACTAGCTAATCAGATATCGGCCGCTCCACGAGCATGAGGTCTTGCGATCCCCCACTTTCATCCKTAGATCGTATGCGGTATTAGCGTAACTTTCGCTACGTTATCCCCCACTCCAGGGTACGTTCCGATATATTACTCACCCGTTCGCCACTCGCCACCAGAGCAAGCTCCGTGCTGCCGTTCGACTTGCATGTGTAAGGCATGCCGCCAGCGTTCAATCTGAGCCAGGATCAAACTCTTCAGTTTAATCTCTGTTTAATGTCATTTCTGACAGGTCGGACAGTATCACTACCATCCAAATCTTTTRCATTGCAAAAGATTTGCTCACTCAAAAAACTGACAGGCCACTACTTTCGTAGCGCCTATTTCATTATTTCTTGTGAACATTTGATATTTTAAGTATGACGCCAATCCGAAGATCGGCGCTGCACTTGCATCAAATGTCCACACTTATCGACTGTTAATTGTTAAAGAACTGTATTCGGTACTGCTTTCGCGCTATCGACAAAGCGTTGTGTTTGTCAGCTGCGAAGAAGGAAGAGTATGAAGCGTTTCGGCAATCCGAAGATCGGCGCTGCACTTGCATCAAATGTCCACACTTATCGACTGTTAATTGTTAAAGAACTGTATTCGGTACTGCTTTCGCGCTATCGACAAAGCGTTGTGTTTGTCAGCTGCGAAGAAGGAAGAGTATGAAGCGTTTCGCTAAATCCGTCAACCTTCTTTTTTACCCACCTCACTCAGCATTTGCATGCGTCGTTCAGCGAGGGGGCGAATTATAGCCCTGCCCCGCACGCCCCGCAAGGGCTAATTTGCAGCTGGACAAATATTGCTGTGTGATATCGTAGTGCCGACAATACCCTGCCGCATTCACCTTGACTCCCATGCCTATCCCACACATCGCCCCCACCGCCAATCCCGCCCTGGCCAGCGCCCTCGAACATGCCATCAATAGCAAGACCAAGCCGCTGGGCAGCCTCGGACTACTGGAAACCCTGGCCCGGCAGATCGGCCTGATCCAGCAAAGCACACACTTGGCACTGCAACAACCTGCGATTATCGTCTTTGCGGCCGACCATGGCGTCGTCGCGGAAGGTATTTCGGCCTATCCGCAAAGTGTGACCTGGCAAATGGTGGAAAACTTCCTCGGCAACGGCGCCGCCATTAACGTCTTCGCCCGCCAGAACAATTGCGCCCTCTATATAGTAGATGCAGGCGTGAACCACGATTTCGGTCCGCGCGACGGCTTGCTCGACCGCAAGCAGGCTCCCGGCACCCGCAACTTTGCCCAAGAACCTGCCATGAGCCGGGAACAATGCCTGGCCGCCATGCAGGCGGGCATGGACCTGGCCGCCACCCTGGACGGCAATGTGCTGGGCTTTGGCGAAATGGGCATCGGCAACACTACCGCCGCCGCCGCCCTGATGCACAAGCTGACCCAAACACCGGTCGCCGACTGCGTGGGAGCCGGCACCGGCCTGTCCAAGGAGGGCATTTTGCACAAGCAGCAGGTGATCGAAGCGGCCGTCGCCCATCACGCGACAGTCCATGAGCCGCTCGACGTGCTGGCCACGTTTGGCGGCTTCGAAATCGCCATGATGGCCGGCGCCATGCTGAAAGCGGCCGAACGACGCATGATTCTGCTGATCGACGGTTTCATCGTCAGCAGCGCCCTGCTGGTGGCGGCGCGCTTGCGGCCGGCCATCCTCGATTACTGCGTGTTTTCGCACTGCTCCGATGAAAACGGCCATCGCCAGCTGCTGGCCAGCCTGGGAGCGCGTCCGCTGCTGCACCTCGATTTGCGCCTCGGTGAAGGCACGGGGTCGGCGCTGGCCTTGCCGCTGCTGCACGCGGCCGTCAACTTCATGCGCGAGATGGCCACCTTCGCCTCGGCCCAGGTCAGCGAAAAGTCCACGTCACACTGACCATGGCCAACCCCGTTTCCGCCGCAGTCCACCAGTGCCGCCTCTTCTTCATCGCGCTGCAGTTCTTTACGCGCCTGCCCATCCCCCGCTGGGTGGGTTTCGAGCCGGCCTGGCTGCAGCACGCTTCACGCTACTTTCCGCTGGTGGGCGCGGTGGTGGCGACCATCTGTGGCGCCGTGTATCTGCTGGCCAGCTGGCTCCTGCCTTCGGCGGCGGCCGTGCTGCTGGCCGTCGCCGCCGGCATCTACCTGACGGGCGCCTTCCATGAAGACGGTTTCGCCGACATGTGCGATGGCTTCGGCGGCGGCTTGACGCGCGAGCGGGTACTGGAAATCATGAAGGACTCGCGCATTGGCGCGTATGGCGCCATCGGCATCATCTGCCTGCTGGCCATCAAGTGCACGGCGCTGGCCTCGCTGCCGCCACACATCGTCGTGGCGACACTATTCATCGCCCATCCGCTCTCGCGTCTGGCCGCCGTCTCGCTGATCTGGGTCATGGACTATGCGCGCGATGAAGGAAAATCCAAGCCGATGGCACAGGAAATGACGACGGGAGAATTCATCATCGCCGCCGTCTGCGCCCTGCTGCCGGCCATCGCCTGCGGCGTGCTGGGGATATTTGACTGGGCGGCGCTCGCCTTTGCCATCGTGGCTGGGGCAGCGGCCGCATTCTGGCTGGGCCGCAAATGCCAGCGCCGCCTGCAAGGCTACACGGGCGACTGCCTGGGCGCCGTGCAGCAGGTGGCGGAAGTGGCGATTTACCTGGCCATCCTTTCCAGCTTGCAGCCGCCCACACGCTTCTTCTATTAACACCATGCGCCTGATTCTCGTTCGCCACCCCGCACCGCAGGTAACCAGCGGCACCTGCTATGGCCGCAGCGACGTGGCGGTGGCGCCGCACGAAATGGCCGCCGTGCGCACCAGCCTGCAGGTGACCTTGCCGGCCGATGTGCCACTCTACGCCAGTCCGCTGCGCCGCTGCGCCGGCCTGGCGACGGCCCTGGCGCAGGATCTGCCAGCGAGCGAACTACACTTTGATGCCCGGCTGGCCGAAATGGATTTCGGCACATGGGAAATGCAGCCCTGGCACGCGATTGCGCGCGCGGACATCGATGCCTGGGCCGCCGACCCGGCCTGGTACCGCCCCGGCGGCGGCGAAAATGTGCTGGCGATGGCCGCCCGCGTCGATGCGTTTTTAGGCGATCTGTTGCGCGAACAACACGAAACAGTGCTCATCATCTGCCATGCGGGCACCATCCGCCTGTTGTCGGCACTGCAAGCACGCCTGCCATTGGAGGAAACAGCCCTGCTGGCCGCCCATTCCGCCCACAAAATCGCCTATGGTGCGACCGTCGTCGTCGATTTCTGATATCGAATCGTCCAGCCGACCATTTCAGTCCCCGCCTGCTGCACGTATAATGGCGGGGTTTTGGTGCCCGCGCTCATGTCCATGAGCGCAGTTAAACGGGAAACACGATGCCGCGCTCGCGGCGAACGTGTGCTGCCCCCGCAACGGTAAGCAAGTGTCGCCCCTCTCTACAGGAAGCGGACGACAAGCTATCTCTGACAACCACTGTGCTTGCAATCATCGAGCATGGGAAGGTGGGATAGCCGTACTTGCCAGCCCGGATACCGGCCAGGACAGGTGGAAGTGTGCGAACGGGGATGTTCGCGATCCGAATGGCCCATGGCCGTCTTCGATCGTCAATCTCAGTTCCCACTTCTGTTCAATCTGGCCTACGGGGACGTCGGCTGGTTGCATATTACTTACTGAAAATTATCATGACCCATGCTGTTTCCCGCCGCGCGACGCTCACGTCGCTCGCGCTAGCCATTGCCGCGCCTGCCGCCTTCGCCCAAGCCACGCCCGACACCTTCGATCCGGTGATCGTTACCGCAACCCGCACACCGCAAAAAACCAGCGAATTGCTGGCCAATACGGCCATCATCACCAGCGAAGAGATCGCGCGTTCGGGTGCGGGATCGGTTACCGAGTTGCTGCAAAAACAACGTGGCATCGAAGTCGTCCGCAATGGCGGTGCAGGCACAGCGGCATCGGTGTACATCCGTGGCGCAAACAGCACCCAGAATATCGTTCTCGTGGACGGCGTCCGCATCGGTTCCTCGACCCTGGGCACCGCCAACTGGAGCCCGGTTCCACTGGCAAATATCGACCGCATCGAGATCGTCTACGGTCCATTGAGCACCCTGTACGGCGCCGATGCCATCGGTGGCGTCATCCAGATTTTCACCAAAAAAGGCAGCGGCGCGCCAGTGGTTGGCGCATCGGTCGGCTTTGGCAGCGATGCCACGCGCCAATATGATGCCAGCGTTTCGGGAGCAACCGGTGGCTACAACAGCCTGAGCTACTCGTTGAACGTCAGCAAGGAAAAAAGCGACGGTTTTTCGGCCACCAAACCAGGCAATTTCTCTTACAACGCAGACAAAGACGGCTACGACAAGAAGAGCGTCACTGGCCAGGTTGGCTTCCAGTTGGCCAAGGGACATGACTTGGGCCTGGCATTCATGAACAGCAAGCTTGAGGCCCAGTACGACAACGGCCCTGGCTATGATACGCGCAGCAATCAAAAGCTGGAAAACATCGGCGTATTCATGAACAACGAATTCGTTCAAGGCTGGCACAGCAAGGTACAAGTTGCCGAAGCACGCGACAAGGCCAACGAGGACACCGCTGCGGGCGCAGCCGGCAAAAGCCATCTGGAAACCAAGCAATCGACTTTCGATTGGCAAAATGATATTACTATCGGCGCCGATACGCTGCAGTTGCTGGCCAGCTACCGCAAGGAAGAAGTTGTCTCCAGCGCCAAGCCAATCTTGAATCGTGCGCGCGACACCAAGTCGCTGGCAGCGTCCTACACCATGAAGCGCGACCAGCACCTGCTCAGCGCAAGCCTGCGCCGTGACAAGATGTCGGAAACCGGCTCGACCAACACAGGCAGCCTTGGTTACGGCTACCAGATCAATAATGCCTTGCGCGCCACCGCCAGCTACGGCACCAGCTTCCGCCAGCCTACCTACAATGAACTGTATTACCCAGGTTACGGCATCGCCAGCAACCGTCCCGAAAAAGGCCGCAACGCTGAAGTCGGCCTGCGCTATGACGATGGCAAGACACAGCTGAGCGCCGTGTACTATCACAATCGCGTGACCGATTTGCTGATCTATGCGGACACCTGCCCGGTTGAAGTGGCCACGCATCCGTTCGGCTGCGCCTACAACGTCAACAAGGCATTGCTGGAAGGCATCACCTTGACCGGCCGCCGCAAGTTTGGCGACTTCGGCTTCAGCGGCAATATCGACCTGCAAGATCCGCGTGATCAAACCCTGGACAAATCGCTGGTGCGCCGCGCCAAGCGTCATGCCAACTTTGCGGCTGACTACAGCATCGGTCAACTGAACACGGGCGCCGAATGGCAATTGTCGGGCAAGCGTTTTGAAAATCCTGCCAACACGACCAGCCTTGGCGGTTATGGCCTGGTCAACCTGTTCGCCACCTATCAAGTGGCGCAGGACTGGTCGGTGCTGGCGCGCTGGAACAATATCACTGACAAGAAGTATGAACTGGCCCGTAACTACAATACCGCCGGCTCCAACTTCTTCGTCGGCCTGCGTTACGGCTCGAAATAAGCAGATAGTAATGATGTAAGCTGCGGGCGATGGCATGCCGCCATCGCCCGCAGATGCGGTTCCCGATTTTAAGGCAGTACATGCACCCATTTTTCCGCAATATGCGCCACCGCGCCACGGTGATCATCACCGTGCTGGTCGTGTGCGCGATTGCCAGCCTGATTTTCTCCGGCATGATCGGTTCGATCGCGATTCCGCTCGCCGACCTGCCTTCCGCCCTGCTCCATCTGGTGCAAGGCAAGACCGACAACATCGCCGCCACCCTGCTCGACCTGCGCCTGGGTCGCGCGCTGACCGCCTTTGTCACGGGCGCGGCGCTGTCGCTGGCCGGCGTCATGATGCAGGCGCTGCTGCGCAATCCCCTGGCCGACCCGTACGTACTGGGCATTTCCGCCGGCGCCTCCGTCGGCGCGCTGGCCGCGCTGCTGTTCATGTGCGCGCTATGGGTGGTCGACGCTGCCGCCTTTGCCGGCGCCGTCGGCGTGTCCATGCTGCTGTACCTGTTTGCCCGGCGCGACCTGCGCGGCGGCGCGGCGGCTGAAGGCGGCGCCTCGCTGTTGCTGCTGACGGGCGTCATTCTGGCCTCGGCCTGCATGGCCATCGTCACCCTGATGCTGTCGATCGCGCCCGAAAGCCGCTTGCGCAGCATGGTCTTCTGGATGATCGGCGACCTGGCCGGCGCCCCCGCGCGCCTGATGCCCTGGCTGGTACTGGCCGGCGCCCTGGTCTTCGCCTTGCGCAGCGCCCGCTCGCTCAACGTCATGGCCCTGCATGCGGAAGCGGCCAGCACGCTGGGCGTGCGCGTGGGCGCGTTGCGCAAGGGCCTGTTCTTCTGTTCCGGCCTGCTCACGGCCAGCGCCGTCACCAGCGCCGGCAGCGTGGGCTTTGTCGGTCTGATCGTGCCGCACGCGCTGCGCTTTGCCTGCGGCCCCGATCATCGCCTGTTGATTCCCGCCGCCGCGCTGGCAGGCGGCACCTTCCTCGTACTGGCAGACACGCTGGCGCGCACCGTGCTGGCGCCGTTGCAGCTGCCAGTGGGCGTCGTCACGGCCATGATAGGCGCGCCCGTCTTCCTGTACCAGCTGCACCGGCTGCGCCGCACATGAAATCAATATGATACGCACCTACCAACTTGGCCTGAAAGCAGGCGCGCGCTGCCTCGTGGATAACCTCAACTGGCGCATCCAGGCGGGAGAATGCTGGAGCGTCATCGGCCGCAATGGCGCCGGCAAGAGCACCTTGCTGCGTACCCTGGCTGGCCTGCGCGAACCGGATGCCGGCCACGTGACGATACAGGGCCGCGCCTTGATGGACTGGCCTCTGGCCGACCTGGCACGTGAGCGGGCGTTCCTGGCTCAGGCGCGCCATGATGCGTTCTCGTACCGCGTCATCGAAACGGTGCTGTCGGCGCGCCATCCATACCACGACAATCATTACTGGGAGGGCAGCGACGACCAGCGCATCTCCCTGGCGGCGCTGGCATCGATGGAAGTGGAACACCTGGCCGAACGCGACGTGCGCAGCCTGTCGGGCGGCGAACGGCAGCGCGTGGCGATCGCCGCCATGCTGGCGCAGGATACGCCCCTGCTGCTGCTGGACGAGCCGGCCAACGCGCTGGACCTGGCGCACCAGGTCAGCGTCATGGGCTTGCTGGCGAGACTATGCCGCGAACAGAACAAAACCGTCGTCATGGTGGGGCACGACCTGAACCTGGCGCACAGCGTCTCGACCCACGCACTGCTGCTGATGGGTGATGGCGGCTCGCTCGCCGGCCCCGTGGCCGATGTGATGCAGGCATCGCTCCTGAGCCACTACCTTGGCCACCCGATCGAAATCATCGAACACGGCAAACGCAAGATATTCATACCGAAAGAGGATCAAACATGAGCGATAGCAAACACGTCGACGCGGAAACCGCAGCCAATACCGCAGCTATAAACGAGCGCCACCGCGTGCGCATGGAGAGAAAGAAGGCCATCATCGATGCAGCCATCGCCAAGGCGGACAAGGAAATCGGCATCATCATCGTCAACACGGGCAATGGCAAAGGCAAGAGTTCGAGCGGCTTCGGCATGGCCATCCGCGCCATGGGCCACGGCATGAAAGTGGGCGTGGTGCAGTTCATCAAGGGCGCCATGTCGACCGGTGAAGAAAAGTTCCTGCGCCGCTTCCCCGATGAAATCAGTTTTCATGCGATGGGCGAAGGCTATACCTGGGAAACGCAAAACCGCGAGCGCGACATCGAGAAAGCCGAACTGGCATGGGAGCAGGCGAAGACCTTCCTGGCCGACCCAAGCTACGGTCTGGTGCTGTTCGACGAACTCAATATCGCCCTCAAGTACAACTACCTCGACGTGCACAAGGTCATCGCCGACCTGCTGGAGCGCCCGGCCATGCAGCACGTGGTCATCACGGGCCGTGGCGCGCCCGACGAACTGATCGCGATCGCCGACACCGTCACCGAGATGGCCGTCGTCAAGCATGCGTACGCGGCCGGCATCGGCGCACAAATCGGCACCGAGTGGTAACAGCGCCATGACGCGCACCCTGGTCTTCGGCGGCGCCCGTTCCGGCAAGAGCGCCCATGCGGAAAAGCTGGCCCGCGAGTCCGGCAAGGAGGTGATCTACATCGCCACCGCGCAGGCGGGCGACGGCGAGATGGCCGCGCGCATCACGCATCACCGGGCGCAGCGACCGGCAGAATGGGTCACTGTGGAAGAGCCGCTGCGGCTGGGCGACGCCATCCTTCGGCAGGCACGGCCCGGCCGCCTGCTGCTGGTCGACTGCCTGACCCTGTGGCTGACGAATCTGATGTTTTCCAGCGGCGAGACATATCCGGACGTGGGCGACATCGTCCTGCCGGAGCTGTTCCACAGCGAGCGCGCGCATCTGCTGTACGCGCTGGCCGAAATCGAAGACACCGGCTGCAACCTTGTGCTCGTCTCGAACGAAGTGGGCATGGGCATCGTGCCCTACGGCGCCATCTCGCGCTGCTTCACCGATGAAGCGGGCCGCTTGAACCAGGCCGTGGCGGCCGTGTGCGACAAGGTTGTCTTTATCGCCGCCGGCCTGCCCCTGCACCTGAAAGGCGGCCCATGCTGAGCGGCCTGTCGCTGCCCATGCTGGCCGCCCTGATGACGGCCGGCGTGCTGCTCGACATGCTGCTGGGAGAAACGCGCCGCTGGCATCCGCTGGTGGGTTTTGGCCGCCTCGCCAGCGCGCTGGAGCGCCGGTTGAACCGGGGCCGTGGGCGTTTTCTGCGCGGCGCGCTGGCATGGACGCTGGCCGTGCTGCCCATCAGCTATGCTGCCTGCTGGCTGTGCGGCCTCTCGGGTGCGGCGCTGCACGTTTTTTTGCTGTATCTGTGCCTGGGCCTGCGCAGCCTGCGTGACCACAACCAGCCGATCGCCGATGCCCTGGCCATCGACGACCTGGACAACGCGCGCCTGCTGACGGCGCGCATCGTCAGCCGCGACACGGCCAACGCCGATGCGGCCAGCCTGGCCAAGGCCAGCACGGAATCCCTGCTGGAAAACGGCAACGACGCCGTCTTCGGCACCCTGTTCTGGTTTGCCGTGGCGGGCGGCCCCGGCGCCGTGCTCTTCAGGCTGGCCAATACCCTCGATGCCATGTGGGGCTACCGCAATGCGCGCTACGACTGGTTCGGCTGCTGCGCCGCGCGCATCGACGACATCCTCAATTACCTGCCGGCGCGCCTGACGGCCCTGTCGTATGTCTTGCTGGGCAAGAGCATGGCGGACAAGAAGCGCGCATGGCACTGCTGGCGCAGCCAGGCCCCCGCCTGGGGCAGCCCGAATGCGGGTCCCGTGATGGCCAGCGGCGCCGGCGCCCTGGGCCTGGCTCTTGGTGGCGACGCCATCTATGACGGCGAGCTGGAACGCCGCCCGCCGCTGGGCGCCGGCCGTCCCGCCGAAGCGCGCGACATCGACCGCGCCTGGCGCCTGGTGGCCGAGACGGCAGTGCTGTGGCTGATCTTGGTGGCCCTGCTGGCCGGGCTGTACTACTTGAGGGGAAAATACCTTGCTTGAACATGGCGGCAACCTGCGCGACGCCGCGCGCGCGTATGGCCGGCCCCTGGAAGACTGGATCGACCTGTCGACCGGCATCAATCCGCACTGGTATGCAGCGCCAGCACCCGACGCCAACGCCTGGCACCGGCTGCCGGAAGCCGATCCCGCGCTGGCGGCTGCCGCCTGCGCGTACTACGACGCGCCTGCCATGCTGCCCGTCGCAGGCACACAGGCCGCCATCCAGGCCCTGCCCCGGCTGCGCGCGCCATCGCGCGTGGTGGTGGCCGCACCGTCCTACGCGGAACACGCACACCACTGGGGCCAGCACGGCCACCAATTGCGGCAAGTACCATATGCGCAGCTGGCCGAGGCCGCGGACAGCTGCGACGTGATGGTCGTCTGCAATCCGAACAATCCCACGGGCGAGCGCATCGCCCCCGAACTGCTGCTGGCATGGGCGGGCCAGCTGGCCGCGCGCGGCGGCTGGCTGGTGGTCGATGAAGCGTTTGGCGATACGGAAGCGCCAGTCAGCCTGGGGCCGCACTCGGGCCAGCCGGGTCTGATCGTGCTGCGCTCGGTGGGTAAATTCTTTGGCCTGGCGGGTCTGCGCCTGGGCTTTGTCGCCGCCCATCCCGCGCTGCTGGCACAGCTGGCCGACATGCTGGGACCGTGGAACGTCAGCGGCCCGGCGCAGCAGGTAGCGCTGGCGGCCCTGACGGACACGCACTGGCAGGACGCCATGCGCGAGCGCCTGCGCGGCGAAGGCGCCCGCCTGCGCCAGCTGCTGGCCGCGCACGGCATTGCCAGCAGCGGCACGGCGCTGTTCCAGTGGTGGCCGGAAGCACGCGCCGAGGCGCTCTGGCGCCACATGGCGGAATCTGGCATCTGGGTGCGCCTGTTCCGCCACGCCGCCCACGGCACCCGCCTGGGCCTGCCCCCCGACGAACACGCCTGGCTGCGCCTGCAGCAGGCCCTCACTACATGGAAGCACACATGAAAATCCTGAAAATATCGCTACTGCTGGCCGGACTGGTCTCGCTGCAGGCGCATGCCGCCATCACCGTGCGCGACGACGACGGCAATACCATCACCATGGCCAAGCCGGCCCAGCGCATACTGGCACTGGCGCCGCACGTCACGGAACTGCTGTTCGCCGCTGGCGGCGGCGAGAAAATCGCCGGCGTCGTCAGCTATAGCGACTACCCGGAAGCGGCCAAGAAACTGCCGCAGGTGGGCGACAACCGCCAGTACGACATGGAGCGCATCATCGCCATGAAGCCGGACCTGATCGTCGTATGGATGCACGGCAGCGCCGAGCGCCAGATCGCCATGCTGCGCCAGCTGAAGGTGCCGATTTATCACAGCGAACCGCGCAAGCTGGCCGACATTCCCGACAGCATGGAGCGCCTGGGCCAGCTGATGGGAACGGAAAAAATCGCCAAACCGGCCGCCGCCCAACTGCGCGCCAAACTGGCCAGCCTGACGGCGCAATATGCGCAGCGTCCGCCCGTGCGCGTGTTTTACCAGGTGTGGGACAAACCTTTGTATACGCTGAGCGGCGCGAGCATCATCAGCGACTCCATGCGCGTCTGCGGCGGCCAGAATGTGTTTGCCGCGATGAAGGTGGTGGCGCCCGTCGTCACGCCGGAAGGCGTGCTGCAGGAAGACCCGGAAGTCATTTTCGGCACCAGCGAAAAGAGCGACCCGCGCAGCGAGGGCGGCCTGGCCATGTGGCGCGCCTTCCCGTCGATGACGGCCGTACGCAGGAATAATCTGCTGCGCCTCAATGGCGACCTGCTGAACCGCGCCGGTCCGCGCATGATCGAAGGCACGGCCGCCATGTGCGAGCAGCTGGAAGCGGCCCGCCAGCGCCGTACCGCTCCCGCAGCCAAGGGCGCGCAATGAGCCACGCAGCGAGTCACTACCAGCGCATCGCCTGCCTGTCGACGGAGGCCGTGGAAACGCTGTACGCGCTGGGCGCCCAAGACGTCATCGCGGGCATCTCGGGCTTTACCGTGCGCCCGGCCCGCGCACGCGAGGAAAAAACCAGGATCAGCGGTTTTTCCTCGTCAAATCTGGAGCGCATCCTGGCCGTCCGGCCTGACCTGGTGATCGGTTTTTGCGACATGCAGGCGGACATTTGCCGCGACCTGGTCAAGGCCGGCATCGAAGTGCACCAGTTTAACCAGCGCACGGTGGACGGCATCCTGCGCATGATCGCCGTGCTGGCCGCGCTGGTCCAGCGCGAGGAGGCAGGCCGCGAGCTCGTCGCCAGCCTGCGCGCCGACATCGCCGCCGCCCGCGCCCGCGCCGCAGCCTGGACGCGCAAGCCCTTGATTTACTTTGAAGAGTGGAATGATCCCCTGATGAGCGGCATCGGCTGGGCAGCGGAATTGATCGTCATCGCCGGCGGCGCGGACGCCTTCCCGGAATTGTCCGTGCAGCCGGGCGCAAAGGAACGCATCATCGCCGAGCCGCGGGAGGTGGTGCGGCGCGCGCCCGACATCATCCTCGCCAGCTGGTGCGGCAAGAAGTTCCAGCCGGCGCAACTGGCGGCGCGCCCGGGCTGGGATGCGATTCCCGCCGTACGCAATGACATGCTGTTCGAGATCAAGTCGCCCGACATCCTGTCGCCCGGCCCGGCGGCGATTACCGAAGGGCTGCGCCAGATCAGCGACATCATCGCGCGCTGGCAACATCTGCAGGAGCAGCAGGCATGAAGCTTCCCTTCCCCGCCCTGATGGTACAGGGCACGACGTCCGACGCGGGCAAGAGCACCGTCGTGGCAGCCCTGTGCCGGTTGTTGAAGCGCCGTGGCGTGACGGTGGCGCCGTTCAAGCCGCAAAACATGGCCTTGAACAGCGCCGTGACAGCGGACGGCGGCGAGATCGGCCGCGCCCAGGCGCTGCAGGCGCTGGCCTGCGGCATTGCGCCGCACACGGACATGAATCCGGTACTACTAAAACCGTCCTCGAACACGGGTGCGCAGGTAATCATCCACGGCAAGGTGCGCGCCGAAATGGATGCGCGCGATTACCAACAGTATAAAACCATCGCCATGGGCGCCGTGCTGGAGTCGTATGCGCGCCTGCGCCAGCAGTACGACGCCGTCGTCGTCGAAGGCGCGGGCAGCCCCGCCGAAGTCAACCTGCGCGCGCGCGACATCGCCAACATGGGCTTTGCCGAAGCCGTCGACTGCCCCGTGATCCTCGTCGCCGACATCGACCGGGGCGGCGTCTTCGCCCACATCATCGGCACCCTGGCCTGCCTGTCCGACAGCGAGCGCGCGCGCATCATCGGCTTCGTCATCAACCGCTTCCGCGGCGACATCTCGCTGCTTGCGCCCGGCATCGAGTGGCTGGAACAGCAGACGGGCAAGCCCGTGCTGGCCGTGCTGCCCTATCTGCAAGGCCTGTTCCTCGATGCGGAAGATGCGGTCGAAGCCATGCAGACCGAACGGGGCGCCTTCAAGGTGGTGGTGCCGCAACTGCCGCGCATCAGCAACCACACGGATGTGGACGCCCTGCGCGCCCACCCTGGCATCGACCTGCAATTCATCCAGCAAGGGCAACCGATTCCCCCTGCCGACCTGGTGATCCTGCCCGGCAGCAAGAACACGCGCGGCGACCTGGCCTGGCTGCAGCAGCAGGGCTGGCCCGCCTACCTGGCCAAGCACCTGCGCTACGGCGGCAAGGTGCTCGGCATCTGCGGCGGCTTCCAGATGCTGGGGCAAAGCGTGCGCGATCCGCTGGGCGTGGAAGGCGCGGCGGGAGAGTCAAAGGCACTGGGCCTGCTCGATATGCTGACGGATCTGACGACGGACAAACGCCTGCAACAGGTGAGCGGCCATTGCGCATTTGCCGGCGCGGCAGACGCGCCCGTGGCCGGCTATGAAATCCACATGGGCGTGTCGCATGGCACCGCATTGCGGCAGCCGGCCTTCGTCATCGACGGCCGGCCGGAAGGCGCCGTATCGGGTGACGGGCAAATCCTGGGCAGCTATTTGCACGGCATGTTCGACACGCCCGCCGCGTGTTCGGCGCTGCTGCGCTGGGCCGGGCTGGACTCGGTGCACACGGTGGACACCGCCGCCCTGCGCGAGGCCAGCCTGGAGCGCATCGCCGACGCGACGCTTCCGCTGCTGGCGGCGCTCGACGCACTCCCGCGCTAGGCTTTACTTTTTCAGGCAGCTCGTCAGGAAGGAGCGGTCGGTCGAGAACTGCACCGCCATGCTCGACGAGACGGGCATGAACATCGCGTAATCGGCCAGCGCGTCGGCCGGGTCCTTGAATACGGCGACGCCGTCGAATTCGACGGCCTGGGACCCCGTGCCCAGCTTGTTCAAGCTCACGTTTTCCCCGTGTACCTTGCCGCTGGCATTGTTCGTGATGGTCGCCACATTGCCGGCGATATCGATCTTGCCCGTCGTGCCGCCCTGCTCCGCGCACGCATAGCTGCCATTGATTTCTGTGCCAATCTTCTGTTGCTTGGCCGCCACGATGGTACCCACGCGCAGGACATTTTCCTGGTTCCGGCTATAGCGGTCGATGAACAGCGCCAGCCCCCGGTCCCCCGCATGCACGTGCACGATGCCGAAGTCCTGGCCGCCCTGGCGGGCGACAAGCAAGCCGTTCTTCGCATCCTTGACCAGCGTCAAATCCGCGCCTTCCGGCGGCGGCAAGCCCGGCACGGCCGAGCAGACGCCCTGGGCATCGAAAACACCGCCATTGCACAGTCGGGCCGCTCCGTCGGCAGCGATCCTGAAACTGCCTTTCGGATTGAAACGGTCAGCGCCATTCGATGCGTTGCGCATGGCGCCCAGGAAAATATAGCTGCCGGCCAGCCGGGCGACATCGCCCACCGTGTAGCCGGTGCCGCTGACGGTCGACGCCATGTTACCCAGCTTGATATTGCCCGACAGAAGACGCGTGCGCGCATCGACGGTGACGCTGAAATCCGTTGCCGTGTAGGTGGTGAGATTGCCGGCGGTGGTAGCGCTGAACGTACCGCTGCGGTCGCTCAAGCCGAACTGCGTCGACAGGACACGGATGGCATAGGTTTTCTTGACGCGGTCAAACGTGATGCGCCAGGTGTCGCCGATATCGGCAGCCACGTCATAGACGCTTTCATCGGCGCCGGCGCCGGCAATGACGTTCAGGCCGGCCTCTTTGGCCACGGCTTCCGACGCCAGCGTCACGCTGTCAGCGGGGGTAACGGGTGGCGTCACCACGACCGGCGGCGTCGCCGGTGTCTCAGGCGCGCCGCCACCGCTGCCGCCGCCACATGCGGACAGGGCCGCGCCCAGGACAAGAAACGTAAGTACATTTTTCATTTGAGGTAACTTTTCAGGAAGGAAGAGACCGGAGATGTCAGGAAACACATGCTAGCCGTGCCTGGGATCTATTGCCATAGAACAAATGTTCCATGGACTATTCCGTCGATACGAGGGCGAAATGGACAGCGCGGGCGGCACGCCAGCGCCATTTATGTGACAATCCACCGCACTGTCGGCTCCGTTTCTCCTCCCCAGGCTCGCATCCATGACCAGTTCCCCGATTAAAAGCTACCTTCCCTGGGTGGTCGCCACCGCCCTGTTCATGGAGCAACTCGACTCCACCATTGTCAACACCGCCATTCCCGCCATGGCTGCCAGCCTGCACGTGACGCCGCTGAGCCTGAAAGCCGTCGTCACCAGCTATATCCTGAGCCTGGCCGTGTGCATTCCCATCAGCGGCTGGATGGCCGACCGCTTCGGCACGCGGCGCGTGTTTTCCGCCGCTGTTGCCATCTTCACCATTGCCTCCATCCTGTGCGGCCTGTCCGTCAATTCGCCGATGCTGGTGGCGGCGCGGCTGCTGCAGGGCGTGGGCGCGGCCATGATGATGCCGGTGGGCAGGCTGACCATCATCCGCACCTTTCCCAAGTCACAATTGCTGGCGGCCATGAATTTCGTCATCATCCCCGCCCTGATCGGCCCCCTGCTGGGCCCCACCGTGGGTGGATTGATCGTGCACTGGCTGTCGTGGCGCGAGATTTTCTTCGTCAACGTACCCGTGGGCCTGGCGGCGCTGTACCTGGCGCACCGCTACATGCCCGACTACTACGGCGACAAGCCGCGCCCGCTGGACCTGATCGGCCTGGTGCTGTTCGGCACGGGCATCGCCTTGCTGTCTTGGCTGCTGGAAATATTCGGCGAGCACAAGATCGACCCCACCTCGGCCGCCGTGCTGCTGTTCATCTCCATCAGCCTGCTGGCCGCGTATGCCTGGCATTCGAGCGAAGTGCTGCACCCGCTGCTGCGCCTGACCCTGTTCAAGATCCGCACCTTCCGCGTCTCGGTGGTGGGCGGCTTCGTCACGCGCCTGGGCGTGGGCGGCCTGCCCTTCCTGCTGCCGCTGCTGTACCAGCTGGGCCTGGGCTTGCCCGCCTGGCAGTCGGGCTTGCTGATGATGCCGTCGGCAGCGGCCGCCATGGGCATGAAATTCATTTCCGCGCGCGTGCTGGCCCGCTTCGGCTATCGCCAGGTGCTGATCGTCAACACAGTGCTCATCGGCATCACCATCGCCATGTTTTCGCTGGTGGGCGTGGGCACGCCCCTATACATGATCGTCGCCATCAGCCTGTGCCTGGGCTTTTTCAATTCGCTGCAGTTTTCCAGCATGAACACCATCGCGTATGCCGACGTCGACAATAGCGATTCCAGCATGGCCAGCACCATCGCCAGTTCCATGCAGCAACTGTCGATGAGTTTTGGCCTGGCCTTCGGCTCGCTGATCACGGGCTGGTACCTGGGCGACATGCCGCAATCGGACCGCGCCATGCTGAGCACGGCGCTGCACCACGCTTTCCTCACGCTGGCCGCTTTGACCGTGCTGTCCTCGCTGACCTTCTGGACCCTGCGCCGCGACGATGGCGAAAGCATCAGCAAGGGTTCGGAAAGCAACGAGGAAGCGACGGCCGACGTCAAGGCCCAGGCTGTCGTGCAGACGGAAGTACAAGCCACAAAGGGCTGAGCCAGATCAAGCGTGGCGCCAGCGCTGCTGGTGTTTTTTCCTGCCGCTGCTACAGTGGCAGCAGGAGGCGCACATGGCGGCCGAGCGTCAGTTTGCGTGGAAGGGAACGGACCGCCATGGCAAGCCCGTGGACGGAATGCTGCGCGCAGCCGACGCAGCGGCGGCCAGCCTCGCGCTGCGGCGCCAGGGCATCCTGGCCACGCGCGTGCGCGCGGCCCGCGCCGCGCCGGGCAAGGCCATCACGCAGAAGGATATTGCCCTGTTCACGCGCCAGCTGTCGACCATGATGGCGGCCGGCGTGCCGCTGCTGCACGCCTTCGACATCGCCGGCAAGGGCCACGCCAAGCCCGCCATCACGGAACTGATGCGGCACTTGCGCCACGACATAGAAGCGGGCAGCAGCCTGCAGCAGGCATTCCGCCAGTTTCCCCTGCTGTTCGACGAACTGTATTGCAATCTGCTGGCGGCCGGCGAGCAGGCCGGCATCGTGCAGGAATTGCTGGCGCGCCTGGCCACGCACCAGGAAAAGGCCATCGCCCTGCGGCGGCAGGTGCGCGGCGCGCTGATGTATCCGCTGGTCATCGTGCTCGTCGCCATCGTCGTCACGGCCATCATCATGAGCGTGGTCGTGCCCGCCTTTCGCCAGGTTTTCGACAGCTTCGGCGCGCCCTTGCCGCTGCCCACCCTGGTGGTCATGGGCTTGTCTGCCTTCCTGCTGCGCTACTGGCTGGCATTGCTGGCGGCACTGGTGCTGGCCTATGTGCTGCTGCGCCTGGCCTGGCGCCGCTCGCCGGCCCTGCGCCGGCAGGCACAACTGCAGGCGCTGCGCCTGCCGCTGGCCGGCCCGCTGCTGCGCAAGGCGGCCATTGCCCGCTGGACGCGCACCCTGGCCGCCATGTTCGCCGCCGGCGTGCCCCTGCTCGACTCGCTCGATCTGGTCGGCGCCGCTTCCGGCCACGCGCTGTACCAGGAGGCGACCGCCCGCATCGACCGCGACATCCGCGCCGGCGGCAGCCTGGCCCTGGCCATGGAACACAGCGGCGTGTTCCCCGACCTGCTGACGCAGCTGGCCCTCATCGGCGAAGAGTCCGGCGCGCTGGACGCCATGCTGTCGCGCGCCGCCGAGATCGTCGAAGGGGAAATCGAAGCGACCGTCGCCCTCATCACTGCGCTGCTGGAGCCGGCGCTGATGGTGGTGCTGGGCGTACTCGTCGGCGCCCTCGTGATCGCCCTGTATTTGCCGATTTTTAAGCTTGGCGCCGTGATTTGAAGACATGTCCACGTAAAACGCCCCCATGCGCCGGCGGATGTTTTACACTGCTGCAGTGCCAGGCAATGTTTGCACGGCAACATTCATCCCCTCAGACAAGTTCACCATGCTGCAAGATACCCTGCTGTTCGCCGCCCCCGGCAATCTGCCCGTCACGCTCGCCGCCGCCCTGTTCGGCCTGATCGTCGGCAGCTTCCTGAACGTGGTGATCCACCGCATGCCGAAAATGATGCAGCGCGAATCCGACAATTACGTGGCGGAAGAAACGGGCCAGCCGCTGCCGCACACGGACCGCTACAACCTGATGCTGCCGCATTCGCACTGCACCGCCTGCGGCCACCGCATCACGGCCATGGAAAACATTCCCGTCATCAGTTATTTGCTGCTGCGCGGCAAATGCAGCGCCTGCCAGGCGCCCATCTCCGTCCGCTATCCACTGGTGGAATTGCTGACGGGCGCGCTGTCGGCCGTACTCGTCTGGCATTTCGGCAGTGGCTGGACGGGGCTCGCCACGCTTGTCTTTGCCTGGCTGCTGATCGCCATGACCTTCATCGATGCCGATACGCAAATGCTGCCCGACGACCTGACCTTCCCCCTGCTGTGGGCTGGCTTGCTGGTCAATATCAATGGCACTTTCGTGCCCCTGCAGGACGCCGTCATCGGCGCGGCCGCCGGCTACCTGGCCCTGTGGAGCGTGTACTGGGCCTACAAGCTGGCGACAGGCAAGGATGGCATGGGCGCTGGCGACTTCAAGTTGCTGGCCGCGCTAGGCGCCTGGCTCGGTTGGACCATGTTGCCAACCATCATATTACTGTCGTCGCTGGTGGGCGCCGTGGTCGGCATCGGCCTGATCCTGTTTGCCAAGCGGGCCCGCGACAATCCGATCCCGTTCGGCCCCTACCTGGCGGCCGCGGGTTTCATCGCCCTGCTGTACGGCACCTCCCTGTCGCGGCTCACGCCTGGCCTGCCCGGCTGACCGGTGCCGCATCCCGAATGGATAACAACATGCAAGTACAAGACGCTCCCTATTTCAGCGTGGGTCTCACCGGCGGCATCGGTTGCGGCAAGAGCACGGTGGCCGACCTGTTCGCCGCGCGCGGCGCCGCCATCGTCGACACCGACCAGATCGCCCACAGCCTGACGGCACCCGATGGCGCGGCCATGCCGGCCCTGGTCGCGGAATTCGGCCCCGACTACGCCGATGCGCGCGGCGCCCTCGACCGCGTAAAAATGCGCAAGCTGGTCTTTTCCGACGCGGCCGCCAAGGCCAGACTGGAAGCCATCCTGCACCCGCGCATCCGCCAGGCCACCCTGACGGCCGCGGCCGAAGCGACGGGCAGCTATGTGATCTTTGCCGTGCCCCTGCTGGTCGAGTCCGGCGGCTGGGTGGAAAGAGTCAACCGCGTGCTGGTCATCGATTGCCTGGAGAGTTTGCAGATAGCGCGCGTGATGGCGCGCAATGGATTGTCGGAAGAACAAGTCAAAGCCATCATGGCCACCCAGGCCACGCGCGCCATGCGCCTGGCCGCGGCGGACGATGTCATCGACAACAATGGCGATTTGGCGGCCCTGGAGCCGCAGATTGCCCAGTTGCACGATTTATATCTGGCATTTTCAAAAAGAATGGCTGGAATCGGGTCGCAACGTTTGTAATTTGTCGACGCTTGGTTCAAAATCACGGGATTGTTTGCAGGTCCTTACTTAAGGGAATTATTTTGATTGTCTACGAATACCCTTTCAACGAACGCATACGTACCTTGTTGCGGCTGGAAGACCTGTACGACAAATTCAAGTTCTTCATCCAGCAAGAGCATGCAATGCAGCATCATGTCGCTTTGGCAACCATTTTCGACATGCTCGAAGTGGCGGGCCGCGCCGACCTGAAGTCAGACCTGCTGCAGGAACTCGAGCGCCAGCGTCAAAGCCTGCTGGGCTACCGCAGCAACCCGAATGTAGAACCGGAAACCCTGGACGCCATACTGGGCGAACTCGACAGCGTTAGCGGCGCCCTGGTGGCGGCACAAGGCAAGACGGGCCAGAATATCCGCGACAATGAATGGCTGATGAGCATCCGCGGCCGCACCATCATCCCGGGCGGCGCCTGTGAATTCGACTTGCCGTCGTACTTTGCCTGGCAAAAGCGCAGCTGCGAGCAGCGCCTGACCGATATCCACGCCTGGTTCGCCCCGCTGGCGCCCCTGTTCGATGCGCTGGCCCTGGTATTGCGCCTGCTGCGCGATTCCGGCGGCCCCGTCAAGCTGATCGCCAATGGCGGCAGCTACCAGCAAATGCTGCAAGGCAAGGTGTACCAGATGCTGCGCCTGAGTCTGGACGAAAGCAGCGGCGCCATCCCGGAAATTTCCGCCAACAAATACATGCTGTGGGTACGCTTCACCACCCAGGGCGGCGACCTGAAACCCAAGCCGCTGGAAGACGATGTACCATTCGAGCTCACACTCTGTAATTTTTAACTGTAATCGCCATGACCGTCGTTAACTGCCCTACCTGTGCCGCCAAAGTCGAATGGACTGAGGCCAACAAATACCGCCCCTTCTGCTCGGAACGCTGCAAGCAGATCGACCTGGGCGCCTGGGCCGAGGAAAAATACACGATTCCCGCCGCCGACCCGTTCGAAGATCCGCTGGCGGACGAAGACAACAAGCCGCAGTAATCTTCAAGCAAACGGATTTTCCAGGCGCAGCCCCTGCGCCACGAAGTTGACCAGCCGTCCACTGACTACCGTCAAGCCATAGGCGATACCCATCGCCGCGATCTGCCTGTCCACGTCCCGCACCCGGCTGCCGCCATCCTGCAGGCGGGCGCAGACAAGGGCGCAATCGAGGTCGAAGTCCAGCAGCCGCGGCGCATACTCCGCCAGCACGGCTTCCAGCCAGCCTTCCAGGGCCAGCGCTTCGAGCGCCGCTTCGCGCCGCCAACTCAGTTGTATGCCTGCACGCAACTCGGCGATCACCTGCACCGGCACATAACGCTCTTCCGGCGCGCTCCGCTCAAAAAAGGCGGCCACGCCCGCTGGCGCCCTGTCTCCCTTGCGCGCGGCAATGATCACATCCGTATCAAGCAGGTAGCCGGGCATGGCGCGTCAGGAGCGGCGGTGGAAATCCGTGTCGAGTCCCACATCCGGCATGGCGCGCAAGATGTCGTCGAGCGGCCGCTTCGGCAACGGCCGCAAGGCGCTGCGCAAAATATCGCGGTGCTCTTCCTCGATGCTGCGTCCATGCGCACGGGCACGCTTATGCAGCGCCGCGAGCAGCAATTCATCGGTATCGGTGAAGGTCAGGGTCAGCGCCATGCGAATTCCCCCAGTACGTCATGCAAGCACTGTAGCGCAAAACATCGCCGATGCAAGGGAAGGATGAAACCGGCTTGCGCCAGCGCAGCGCAAAGGCTGCATCCTGGCGCCAGTCACGTTCAGGCGGCAGCCAGGGATTCCCGGCGCACCTCGTCCAGCCATTCCAGCAAGGGAATGGTGGCGGGCAGCAAAGGTTCCACGCCGACCGTGCCCTGCCAGGCGAACGCCTGCCCTTCCAGGCTTTGCGGCTCGCCGCGCCAGTCGCGGCTGATATAGAAATGCAGGCGCACATGAGCGTGCGGATATACGTATTCGACGCCGCACCAGGCTTCGGCGCTGTCGATATGCAAACCGAGCTCTTCGACAAACTCGCGCTTCAAGGCGTCAAGGATGGCTTCGCCCGGCTCGACCTTACCGCCAGGAAATTCCCAATAGCCATCATACGGCTTGCCGGCCGGGCGCTGGCCCAGCAAGACGTCGCCGTTCGGCTTCATCAGGATGCCGACGGCCACGTCCACCGGTTTCACTTTCACTTCGCTCATAGCGGCAACTTTCCCGCAGGTAGTTTCCCAGCATAATCGCGCGCAAATTGCCAGGCTACCCGGCCCGAACGGGAACCGCGCTGCAAGGCCCAGCGCAGGGCGTCGCCGCGCGCCGCGGCAATCTGCTCCGGCGTGCAGCCGAACGAGGCCAGCCAGTGCGCGGCGATATCAAGATAATCATCCTGCTTGAACGGATAGAACGACAGCCACAGGCCGAAGCGCTCGGACAGCGAGATTTTCTCTTCCACCGTCTCGCCAGGGTGCAGATCGCCATCATCGTCCGTCTTGTAGCTGCTGTTGTCGGACATACGTTCCGGCATCAGGTGACGGCGGTTCGAGGTGGCGTAGATCAGCACATTGTCCGATTGCGCGGCGATGCTGCCGTCGAGCGCCACTTTCAGCGCCTTGTAGCCGCTTTCTCCCTCTTCGAACGACAGGTCGTCGCAAAAGATGATGAAGCGCTCGGGGCGCGCCGCCACCAGGTCGACGATATCGGGCAAGTCGGCCAGGTCCGCTTTATCCACTTCGATCAGGCGCAAGCCCTGGTTGGCAAACTGGTTCAGGCAGGCCTTGATCAGCGAGGACTTGCCCGTGCCGCGCGCGCCCGTCAGCAGCACGTTATTGGCTGGACGGCTGCTCACGAACTGGCGCGTATTCTGCTCGATCTGGGCCTTTTGCGTGCCGATGTTGTGCAAGTCGTCCAACGCGATGTTCGACACGTGGGCGACCACCTGCAGACATGGCACGGCGCCCGGGCGCCGGCGCCAGCGGAAGGCAAAGCTGTTCCAGTCCGGCGCGGGCGCCGCCTGCGGCAAGATCGCTTCCACCCTCGCCAGCAAGGCTTCGGCGCGGCTCAGGAATTGATCGAGGCCGATCATGAGCGATAGTCGGCGTTGATCGACACGTAGTCATGCGACAAGTCGCACGTCCACAGCGTGGCCGTGGCATCGCCGCGCGCCAGTTTCACACGGATGGTGATTTCGCTTTGCTGCATCACGCGCTGGCCATCCTGCTCCTGGTAATCGGGGTTGCGGCCGCCATTCTTGGCTACCCACACGTCATCCAGATACAGGTTCAACTGGCCCACGTCCAGGTCATCCACGCCTGCGTAGCCGATGGCGGCCAGGATGCGGCCCAGGTTCGGGTCGGACGCGAAAAAGGCCGTTTTCACCAGCGGCGAATGGGCGATGGAATAGGCGATCTTGCGGCACTCTTCCACGTTGCGGCCGTCTTCCACCGTCACCGTCATGAACTTGGTGGCGCCTTCACCGTCGCGCACGATGGCTTGCGCCAGGAAAGTCGACAGTTCGGTGACGGCCGCCGCCAGTTGCGCATAGTGCGGCGAATCGATGGAATCGACGACCAGGCTGCCGGCGCCCGTGGCCACCAGCATGAACGAGTCATTCGTGGACGTGTCGCCGTCGATGGTGATGCAGTTGAACGATTTATCGGCCGCCTGTTTCACCAGCTGGTCCAGCACCGGTTGCGCCACGGTGGCGTCGAACGCGAGGAAACCCAGCATGGTGGCCATGTTCGGCTTGATCATGCCGGCGCCCTTGCTGATGCCCGTCAGGGTGACCGCGTGGCCGCCGATGGTCACCGTGCGCGAGCCCGCTTTCGGCTGCGTATCGGTGGTCATGATAGCTTCTGCGGCCGAGAACCAATTGTCAGGCGTCAACGCTGCCACGGCTTGCGGCAGACCGGCGACCAGGCGCTGCACGGGCAAGGGTTCGAGGATCACACCCGTGGAAAACGGCAGGATTTGCTGCGGCGTGCAGCCCAGCAACTCGGCCAGCGCAGCACAGCTGGCCTGCGCGTCGGCCAGGCCCGAATCGCCCGTGCCCGCATTCGCGTTGCCCGTATTGACCAGCAGCGCGCGGATCGGTGCGGCGCCGGCCGTCACGGCGGCCAGGTTGGCTTTCGAGATTTGCACGGGCGCGGCGCAGAAGCGGTTCAGGGTGAACACGCCGGCCACGGTGGCCGTCGGCGCCAGTTTCAATACCAGCAAATCCTTGCGGTTGGGTTTCTTGATGCCAGCTTCGGCGACACCGATTTCAATGCCGGCGACGGCTTTCAAGTCGGCGGCGACGGGCTTGGGAGAATTGACGGCCATATGAGTTCTTCTGCTAGGGAAAATGGAAGCGCTATTGTAGCGCCTTCGCGCCGCAGGTGAACAAGCGGCAAGTGAATAGTCGCGGCGGCACCGGCGGCGGCGGGACGGGCAACTAGCGTGGCCAGACTTGCGATTTATCAGATTGATGCCGGCTGGCGGCGCTAAGATGGGGGAACAGGCCACTATGCGTCTGGTAAGCGCCGCCCAGGGAGAATGTCATGGCCCATGGCAAGTCATACACAACACAGCGCAGCGACGCAGGTCTGTCGTGCCTGTCGTGCCTGTCATGCTTATCGTTCCTGCTGTACCTGCTTTGCCTGCTTACCTGGTTGACCGCATGCACGGCACCGCCCAGTCCCACCGACGCCGCCCGCGCTCCCGCACCCGCTGAACAGACGCCCGACACGCTGCCGCGGGCTCACTCGCCGCCGCCCAAGGATGCCGCGCGGCCCGCGACAGCAGCCGCGCCTCCCGGCGATACGGCACCGCCACGAAACACGCCCTGGACCAGTTCGTGGTCCGGGGCGGGCCTGGGCGGGCTGTTCGGCAAGCTCGGTAGCGCGGCCGCAGGTGCCGGTTCCGCCATTGATAGAGCCTCCTCCCCCGTCAGGACAAATGGGGGAGCGGCTGCCACGCAAGTGACCGTGTACTACGCCACCGACAGGAAGTACCTGCCAGAGCGCAACAATTATGGCTGGCAGCCCAACCGCACGCCCCCCTACCTGAGCTACGGTAGCGTGCAGGTGAGCATTCCCGAAAAAAGAGCGCCGGGCGAGCTGCCGCTGCCGCCCTGGTACGACATCCTTTCCGGCGACGATGCGCAAAAATACGTGCTAATCAAGGGAAGCACACGCCTGTCGCGCGCGGATTTTCTTGCCACCGTCAAGGCCAGGTTACGGGCCGCGCCGGAACGGCACGCCGCCTTCGTCTACATCCACGGCTACAGCAATTCCTTTGACGACGCCGCCAGGCGCACGGCGCAGATGGCCGTCGACCTCGATATCGGCGCCCTGCCCGTGTTCTACAGCTGGCCATCAAAAGGCACGCTGGCCGGCTATGAGTTCGATGAAAACGCCGCCGAATGGACCCAGACGCACCTGCAGGCCTTCCTGGCCGACTTCGCGGAGCACGCTTTCGCCACCGATATCTATATCATCGCCCACAGCATGGGCAACCGCCCGATGACCGTGGCCCTGGCCAACTTGCTGGAAAAGCGCCCCGACCTGCTGCCCCAGTTCAAGCAGGTGGTGCTGGCGGCGCCGGACATCAATGCCGATATCTTCCGCGAGCAGATCGCTCCCCGTTTTGCCAGCCTCAAGCTTCCCGCCACGCTGTACGCCTCCGCGAACGACAAGGCCATCCGCGCTTCCTACAATTTTGCCGATTGGGACAGGATAGGCGACATCCGCGGCCCCGTCGTCGGCATCCCCGGCATGGAACTCGTCGATGCCTCGGCCGTCATCATGAATTTCATGGGCCACGATTACTTTGCCAGCAACCGCGTCCTGCTGACCGACATCGCCACCCTGATCAAGACGGGCCAGCGCGCAAAAAACCGCGGCGGCTTGAAAGGCATTCCCTCGCAGGCGCCGCAGTACTGGGCCTTTCCCTGAGCAGCCGGCCACACGTTGCTGCAAAAAAAACGGAGACCGCAGTCTCCGTTCTTGTTCAGGCTGTCAAGCAGGCCTTACGCCAGCTTGCCGTGGCAAGCCTTGTACTTCTTGCCGCTGCCGCATGGGCATGGATCATTGCGGCCAACCTTGACGCCCATGCTCACGCTCATGTCGTCGACATACTGGTCGTTGCCGTCGCCAGCCGTCGGCGCCAGCAGTTCTTCCGGCGCCGCGTTCGGGTCGAATTCGGCGTGCTGGTAGTGCACGTTTTCCACGTGCGACTGCTGCATCGCCTGTTCGGCCGCATCGACTTCTTCGCGCGACTGGATACGCACCGTCATCACGTGTTTCGTGACGTCGTTCTTGATCATGTCGAGCATCTGGCCAAACAGTTCAAACGCTTCGCGCTTGTATTCCTGTTTCGGGTTCTTCTGCGCATAGCCGCGCAGATGGATGCCCTGGCGCAGGTGATCGAGCGCCGCCAGATGTTCGCGCCAGTGGCTGTCCACGCTTTGCAGCATGACATTGCGCTCGAAGCCGCCAAACGATTCCTTGCCGACGATGTCGATCTTCGACTGGTACACGGCGTCGGCCGCGGCCAGCACTTTTTCCAGGATTTCCTCGTCCGTCAAGGTCGAATCGGCTTCCAGCATTTGCTGCAGCGGCAAGTCGAGCTGCCATTCGCCGGACAGGGTATTTTCCAGGCCCTTGATATCCCACTGCTCTTCCACCGACTCTTCGGGCACGTACTGGTGCACCAGGTCGGTGAACACGCCGTGGCGCAGGGAAGCGATCATGTCCGAAATATCGGTCGTTTCCAGCAGCTCGTTACGCTGCTGGTAAATCACCTTGCGCTGGTCGTTGGCGACGTCATCGTATTCCAGCAATTGCTTGCGGATGTCGAAGTTGCGCGCTTCCACCTTGCGCTGGGCCGATTCGATCGAACGCGACACGATGCCTGCCTCGATCGGTTCGCCTTCCGGCATTTTCAGGCGGTCCATCACGGCGCGCACGCGGTCGCCGGCGAAGATGCGCAGCAGCGCGTCGTCGAGCGACAGGTAGAAGCGCGACGAACCCGGATCGCCCTGGCGGCCGGCACGGCCACGCAGCTGATTGTCGACGCGGCGCGATTCGTGGCGTTCGGTGCCGATGATGTGCAAGCCGCCAGCATTGACGACGTGGTCGTGCAAGGATTGCCATTCGTCGCGCAGGGTCTGCGACTGGGCTGCCTTGTCGGCGTCGCTCAGTTCAGGATTGGCTTCGATGAACTTGATCTGGTTTTCCACGTTGCCGCCCAGCACGATGTCGGTACCGCGACCGGCCATGTTGGTAGCGATGGTGATGGCTTTCGGACGGCCTGCCTGGGCGATGATTTCCGCTTCGCGCGCATGCTGCTTCGCATTCAGCACGTTGTGCGGCAAGCCGGCCTTGGTCAGGATGCCCGACAGCAGTTCCGAGTTCTCGATTGAGGTCGTACCCACCAGCACGGGCTGGCCGCGCTCGTAGCAGTCGCGGATGTCGTTCAACATCGCGTTGTATTTTTCCGCCGACGATTTATAGACCTGATCCTGGCGGTCCTTGCGCTGCAGCGGACGGTTTTGCGGAATGACAACTGTTTCCAGGCCGTAGATTTCCTGGAATTCGTACGCTTCGGTATCGGCCGTACCCGTCATGCCGGCCAGCTTGGCGTACATGCGGAAATAGTTCTGGAAGGTGATCGAGGCCAGGGTCTGGTTCTCGTTCTGAATCTTGACGCCTTCCTTCGCTTCGACGGCCTGGTGCAGGCCGTCGGACCAGCGGCGGCCCGTCATCAGACGGCCCGTGAATTCATCGACGATCACCACTTCATTGTTCTGCACCACATAGTGCTGATCCTTGAAGTACAGCGCATGCGCGCGCAGGGCCGCATACAGGTGGTGCACGAGGGTGATGTTGGCCGAATCGTACAGCGACGCGCCTTCCGGCAACAGGCCCATCTCCATCAGGATGCTTTCGGCCTTTTCGTGGCCCGCTTCCGTCAGCAGCACCTGGTGCGCTTTTTCATCCTTGGTGTAGTCGCCCGGCACTTCGACCTTGCCCTTGCCGTCCGGCGTTTCTTCGCCGATCTGCAGGGTCAGGCGCGCAGGCACTGCATTGATCTTGTGATACAGGTCCGTGTGGTTCTCGGCCTGGCCCGAAATGATCAGCGGCGTACGCGCTTCATCGATCAGGATCGAGTCGACTTCATCGACAATGCCGAAGTTCAGGCTGCGCTGCACGCGCTCGCGCGCTTCGTAGACCATATTGTCGCGCAAGAAGTCGAAACCGAATTCATTGTTCGTGCCATACGTGATGTCGGAGTTGTACGCCTGCTGCTTGGCGCTGTGCTCCATCTGCGACATGTTCACGCCCGTCGACAGGCCCAGCCACGCATACAGGCGGCCCATCGTCTCGGCGTCGCGCTGCGCCAGGTAATCATTGACAGTCACGATATGCACGCCCTTGCCCGACAAGGCGTTCAGGTAGGCTGGCAAGGTTGCCATCAGGGTCTTGCCCTCGCCCGTGCCCATCTCCGCGATCTTGCCGAAATGCAAAACCATGCCACCGATCATCTGCACGTCGAAATGGCGCATGCGCAGGACGCGCTTGCTGGCCTCGCGGCAGACGGCAAACGCTTCCGGCAACAGGGCATCGAGCGATTCACCGGCGGCGATGCGTTCCTTGAAGGCAGGCGTCTTCGCTTGCAGCTCGGCATCCGACAGCTTTTCGATGGCCGGCTCGAGCGCATTGATCTCGCGTACCGTTTTTTGGTATTGCTTGAGCAGCCGCTGGTTGCGGCTACCGAAAATCTGGGTCAGTAATGACATGCTTGAATTCTTGAAAAAACGCCGTTAAAAAAAGCTCGGTAGGTGACGACGAAGTAACAATCGCGTAACCGCACGGAGTTCGACTATGGCAAAAGACGATGATTTTATCATGCGTTCCCGCCAAGGTTGGGGTAATGCACCATATAACAATAGCTTAATGACAAACAAATGGCAGAAAGTGCGGACATTTCCCATACTGTAAGGCAATACGGCCTGCCCGCCTGCGCCGCCCTCGCCGCCGCACTCGTCATGCGCGGGCGAGTGTGCTATGTTTCGGCCATGCGAACTCCCACATATTCTCCGGCACCACGCCGCGGCTACGGCTTTGCCCGTTCAGGCCCGGCCGTCACGGGCGCAACCGATTTTCTGCGCGGCAACGCCACGATGGCTTCCCTGATGCCCACCGTCACGCGCCTGGCCGCCCTGCAAAAAGATTGCGCCAAGGCATTGCCGGCGATGTTCGAGCATTGCGACATCCTGCAATTCGAGAGCGGCCAACTGGTACTGGCTACGCCGAACGCGGCGCTGGCGGCCAAGCTCAAACAGCAATTGCCGAAATTACAAGGAGAACTGGAAAAGAAGGGCTGGCAGATTTCAGGCATCAAGCTGAAAGTGCAGGTCATCAAGAGCATCGCGCCCATCGTGCATACGCGGGCGCTGGTGTTGCCGGAAAAAGCCATGTCGGCCCTGGAAGAACTGAGCACGGCCCTGCCGCCATCGAAGCAGAACGAGCAATTGATCGCAGCGCTGCGCAACATGGTGCGCCACCACCGCGAACCAAAAGATTAAGAACACCATGCGGCGTCTTGACACCTCAGAAAACCGTAGCGAGCGGGCCTAGTTCTGGTCAAGAAGCGCAACTGCGCTAGAGCACAGTGAGCATCGCAGGCCGGAAATCGGCCCGCGCAGTAGGTTTAATGAGGCGTCCCTCAAGTAAGCGACCACTCGCGCTCCATCTGGCGCAGATACGATTGAGGCGCCGCCTCGTTGGTGGCGAACGAGACGATTTCATACGCATCCGGCTGTTCCAGCAGCGCCAGCAGCAACTGGTTGTTCAGCGCGTGGCCAGACTTGTGCGCCGTGTAGTACGCCAGCAGCGGGTGGCCCACCAGGTACAGGTCGCCGATGGCGTCGAGAATCTTGTGGCGCACAAACTCGTCTTCATAGCGCAAGCCATCGGCGTTGAGGATGCGGTATTCATCCATCACGATGGCGTTTTCCAGCGAACCGCCCCGCGCCAGGCCCATGCCGCGCAAGCTTTCCACGTCCTGCATAAAACCAAAAGTGCGCGCGCGCGCCACGTCATGCACGTACGATACGTCGCCAAAGTCAACGGAGGCGCGCTGCATCGTGCCATCGACGGCCGGGTGGTTGAATTCGATGAAGAAATCGAGCTTGAAGCCGTCGTACGGCGACAAGCGCGCCCATTTCTCCGCGTCTCCCTTGCCATGACGCACTTCCACGGGCTTGATGACCTTGATGAATTTCTTCGGCGCCTGCTGCTCTTCCACCCCGGCTTGCTGCAGCAGGTAGACGAAGGACGAGGCGGAACCGTCCATGATGGGAATTTCTTCCGCATTCACGTCGATCACCATATTGTCGATGCCGAGGCCGGCAGCGGCCGACATCAGGTGTTCTACGGTAGACACCCTGGCGCCGTCCTTGATCAGCACGGACGCCATGCGCGTATCGCCCACTGCCATGGCGCTGGCGGGAAATTCCACGACAGGATCAAGGTCGATGCGGCGAAACACGATGCCCGTGTCGATCGCGGCGGGACGCAGGGTCAGCTCTACCTTGGTTCCTGAATGCAAGCCGACACCAATGGTGCGGACCAATTGTTTGATAGTACGTTGTTTTAACATCTGTCGATTATATCTATTTGCCGGATTTTCGTTGCGGCGCGGCATGGACCACACCAGAAAAACCACATTCGGCCGTCATGGATGCTCGCTTTCCGCATGCACGGCTTCGCGCCGCACCAGGTAAATGCCGCTGCCGATGATGATGGCCGCGCCGACCAGCGTGTATTCGTCAGGCAAGGCACGCCACAGCAGCCAGTCCAGCGCCATGCCCCAGGCCAGGGCCGAATATTCGAACGGCGCCACACTCGACGCCTTGCCATGGCGAAACGCCTCCGTGATGGCCAGTTGCCCCAGGAAGCCGCTCAGCGACAAGCCCGCCAGCAGCCACCAGTCTTCGCGGCGGATGTCGACCCACTCGTGCGCCGACAGGGCCACGCCGCCGGCCGCCATCATCACCATCAGCCAGAACACCATGCTTTCGCTGGCGTCCGTGCGGCTCAGGATGCGGCCCGTGACGGCGGAAATGGCGTAACAGGCAGCCGAGCCGAGCACGGCCAGCCCGGCCAGCGAAAAGAAGCCGGTACCGTCGGGGCGCAGCGCCACCAGCACGCCCAGGAGACCGACGGCGATGGCGCACCAGCGGGCCAGGTCGACTTTTTCCTTCAGAATAAACACCGACAGGACCGTGATCAGCAAGGGGGCGACGAAGAACAGCGAATACGCCTCGGCCAGCGACATGCGTTTCAAGCCGTAGGCGAACAGGGTAATCATCAGCACGCCCAGCGCGCCGCGCAGCACATGCAGCGGCCAGCGCACCTTCAGCACATTCTTGAAGGCGCCGCGGTACAGCAGGTACAGGCAAACGAGCGGCAAGGACGACAACGCGCGCAAGGCCGTCACCTGCATGGGCGGATAATGGGCGGACAACAGCTTCATGGCTGTGTCCATCAAGGAAAACATGGCGACGGCGACCAGCATCACATAGATGCTGCGCAGGTTAGGATTGCGGGATATCAGGACAGACTCCTGGCGAAAGAGCGGGACCGTCATCATGGCGACGGCCGGAGCCAGGACAGGATGGCAAGGCCAAGCGGTCAGTCCGATTATAACAAGCGCGGCCGTTTTACATTTTCAAAGGAGCAACTACACGGACAGCAGCATCACCAGCTTCAGTTCGTGCTGACGCGCCAGGTGCAGGGTCACCTGATGGTAGCTGAGCATCCCCTGCAGGGGATGCTGGAAGCGGCGCACGCCCCCATCGCGGCCCTGTACCTGCTGCGCGCCCCACCACTGGCGAAATTCAGCACTGGCGTCGGCCAGCTCCGCGATCAGGCCGGCCAGCGGCGCCTGGTCCGCCTGGCGGCCGATATCGGCGCGAAACTCCGCCACCAGCCGCCGCGCCCGCTCGGGCCAGCCGACGACCAGGTCGCGCGCGCCAGGCTCCAGGAACATGAAGCGCAGCTGATTCGGCGCGGCCCCATTGCCATGCAGCCAACCCGTAAACAAGGCGGACGCCGCGCCGTTCCACGCCACGGCGCTCCATTCGCGGTCGAGAATGTAGGCGGGCGCGTCGATGGCGGCGACGATGGCGGCCAGCTCGGCGGCAGCAGGGCCCTCGCCCTCGCCTGTTCCATGGCTGGGGTCATGTTTGTCGGCCACCTCGAACAGATAGGCGCGCTCGGCCGCGCTCAGCTGCAGCACCTGCGCCAGGCGAGACAGCATCTTCGCCGACGCCGACACGGGCCGCCCCTGCTCCAGCCACGTCAGCCAGGTGGGACTGACATCGCACAGCTGGGCCAGCTCTTCGCGCCGCAAACCGGGCGTGCGCCGGCGCCCGCCACCGGGCAAACCGGCCATGACGGGGGTGACGGCTTCGCGCCGTGCGCGGATGAATTCAGCGAGTTTGCTCGACATGACAAGGATGCATGGTAGTGGATATACCAGTATAAGTTATGGTCTTGTTACAGGATAATTTTATCCCTATTCTGCAGGAACTCACCCATCAACAGGAGAACACCATGCAGCAGCACGATGTCGTTACCGAACAGTTTGGCAAGACGGCCAATGCCTACCTGAGCAGCGCGGTCCACGCGCAAGGGGCCGACCTGGTGCTGATGCAGGAATGCGCGCGCCGCCATGGCAGGCCGGCCGTGTTGGATCTGGGCTGCGGCGCCGGCCATGCCAGCTTCGCCGTCGCTCCCGTGGCGCAATCGGTCGTCGCCTACGACCTGGCGCAGCCCATGCTCGACGTGGTGGACCACGCCAGGGCGCAGCGCGGGCTGCATAACATCAGCACGCAGCAGGGCGACGTGGCCCGGCTGCCGTTTGCCGACGCCAGCTTCGACATGGTGGTGACGCGCTTCTCCGCCCATCACTGGAACGACGTGGCGGGAGCCTTGGCCGAAGCGTGGCGCGTGCTGCGCCCGAACGGCACCTTGCTGGTGGTCGATATCGTGGCGCCGAAGACGGCCCTGTACGACAGCACCTTGCAGGCGGTGGAAATGCTGCGCGACGCCTCGCACGTGCGCGACTACCGCACCTGCGAATGGGGCGCCAAGTTCGACAGCGCCGGTTTCACGCACAGCTTGCGCAGCGTATGGAAGCTGACCATGCAGTTCGACGAGTGGGTGGCGCGCATGCGCACGCCGACCGAGCGCGTGGCGGCCATCCGCAACCTGTTCGATGGCGCGCCCGAGGAAGCCAGAAGATATTTTGCGCTGCAGGACGACTATTCGTTCAGCATCGACGCGGCCATGTTCGAGGCAACGAAACCGTCGGTGCAGTAAACGTAAAAACGGCGCCCAAGGCGCCGTTTTTTCATGCTGCGAACAACGCTTAAGCCAGCTGGCCCAGCAAGGTTTCCGCATTCGACACTTCAAACTTGCCGCCTTGCTCGATGTTCAATTGCGTCACGACGCCATTGTCGACCAGCATCGAGTAGCGCTGCGAGCGCGTGCCCATGCCGTACTTGGAAAAATCGGCGTCCAGGCCCAGGGCCTTGCTGTAGGCGGCATTGCCGTCAGCCATCATGCGCACGACGCCGGTGGCTTTCTGGTCGCGGCCCCAGGCGCCCATCACGAAAGCGTCGTTGACGGAGATGCACCAGATTTCATCGACGCCCGCCGCTTTCAGGTCGGCAGCGTGCTGCACGTAGCCGGGCACGTGCTGTGCGGAGCAGGTCGGGGTGTAGGCGCCGGGCAGGCCGAAGATGGCGATCTTCTTGCCCTTGACCAGGTCTTGCACGTTGAACGTGTTCGGGCCCAGTGCGCAACCTTCGGTTTCGCTTTCGATGAATTCGGCCAGGGTGCCTTCTGGCAGGGTGTCGCCGATCTTGATGGTCATGTTGACTCCTTGTGTACTGTCGGTTGAGGATGCTGCCGGCATGATGCCGACACTGCGCGATAGTATGCCTGACTTGCCGTATTTGTGCAGAAAGTGGGCGGAAAGGCAAAGTCAAAAGTCAACAAACGGCAAAAAAAACGGCGGCCCTCAGGCCGCCGTCATCGTTACTGACATCAGATCACCTTAATCTGCTTGCTTGCGCAGGAACGCTGGAATATCGTAGGTTTCCATGCCATTCTTTTCCATCGCGCGCACCTGCTCGGAAGCCGATTCGCGGCGCCATACTGCCGGCGCCTTCATGCCGTCGAAACCGGCTGCCGGCGTGGCCACGCCAACCGTCGTCGTCGCCGCTTGCGCGCTACCCATGGCAGCCGACGGGGTCAGCGGGCTGTTGTGGGTGCCGGTGCGCAGCACTTGCTGCGGTACCAGCTGGATGTTTTTCTTCGCGCGGCCCAGGCCCGTGGCCACCACGGTAACGCGGATGTCGTCACCCATGGCGTCGTCGTAGGCGATACCTTGCGCGATCGACGCGTCCGGCGCGGCAAACGCGCGCACGGCAGCCATGACTTCCTTGATCTCTTTACCTTTCAGGCCACGGCTGGCCGTGACGTTGACCAGCACGCCACGCGCGCCAGAGAGATCAATGCCGTCCAGCAGTGGCGAAGCGACAGCCTGTTCGGCGGCGATGCGCGCGCGGTCGACGCCGGAAGCCGTTGCCGTGCCCATCATGGCCTTGCCCTGCTCGCCCATGATGGTTTTCACGTCGTTGAAGTCGACGTTGATATGGCCAGGTACGTTGATGATCTCGGCGATGCCGGCCACCGCGTTGTTGAGCACATCATCGGCGTGCTGCATCCACTCCAGCATGCTTTCGTCTTCGTAGATCTCTTCCAGTTTTTCATTGAGGATGATGATCAGCGAATCGACGTGCAGGGACAGCTGCTCCAGACCTTCGTCAGCGATGTCCATGCACTTCTGGCCTTCGTACGAGAATGGCTTGGAGACCACGGCCACCGTCAGCGCGCCCAGTTCCTTGGCCACTTCGGCCACGATAGGAGCGGCGCCCGTGCCCGTGCCGCCGCCCATGCCGGCGGCGATGAAGACCATGTGCGCGCCGCGCAGCGAATCGGCAATGCGTGCGCGCGATTCTTCAGCCAGCTGGCGGCCGACAGCAGGCTTCATGCCGGCGCCCAGACCGGTATCGCCGATCTGGATGATGTTGTCGGCCTTCGATGTCGACAGGGCCTGTGCGTCGGTGTTGGCGGCAATGAACTCCACTCCCGACATGCCTTTGTTGATCATGTGTTGGACTGCATTGCCACCCGCACCGCCGACGCCGACGACCTTGATGACGGTACCTAAAGCTGTGTTATCGACCATATCGAACTCCATGATGTGCTCCTATCAGATGCGGTTTCCAAGCGCCAGGCCTCATATTGGTAGGAGAACTGGAGATTGAAAACTGCGGTTAAATATAAAATAAAGTTATGTGTGTACCTGCGTTGCTGCCAAAAAACCTGACCTGCCGGGCCTGAAGTACGCCCTTAAAAATTTCCCAAAAACCATTCTTTCATGCGCTGCCAGACTGCCTTCACCGAACCGTCCTGACGCGTCACGATATGGCCGCGCAGGTATTGCTTCTTCGCTTCCAGCAGCAGACCCAATACCGTGGCATAGCGCGGACTGCGCACCACGTCGGCCAGCTGGCCCCGATACTCTGGCGTGCCCAGGCGCGCCGGTTTCAGGAAGATGTCTTCCGCCATTTCCACCATGCCGGGCATGATGGAGGTGCCGCCCGTGAGCACGATGCCCGATGACAGCACGCCTTCGTAACCGGATTCGCGCACCACCTGGTGCACCATGGCGAACAGCTCTTCGACGCGTGGCTCGATCACTGCCGCCAGCGCCTGGCGCGACAGGTTGCGCGGTCCGCGGTCGCCCAGGCCCGGCACTTCCAGCGATTCGCCAGGATCGGCCAGGACCTGCTTGGCCACGCCATAGCGGATCTTGATTTCTTCCGCTTCCGCGGTCGGGGTGCGCAAGGCCATGGCGATGTCGTTGGTGATCTGGTCGCCGGCGATGGGAATGACTGCCGTATGGCGGATCGCGCCATCGRAAAATACCGCCACATCGGTCGTGCCGCCGCCGATATCGATCAGCACCACGCCCAGTTCCTTCTCGTCGGGGGTGAGCACCGCATCGGCGGACGCCATCGGCTGCAGGATCAGGTCCGACACTTCCAGGCCGCAGCGGCGCACGCACTTGACGATGTTCTGCACCGCCGACACGGCACCGGTGACGATATGCACCTTCACCTCCAGGCGAATGCCGCTCATGCCGATAGGCTCGCGCACATCTTCCTGGCTATCGACGATAAACTCTTGCGGCACCGTGTGCAGCAATTGCTGATCGGTCGGAATGTTAACCGCTTTTGCCGTCTCGATGACGCGCGCCACGTCGGTCGCCGTTACTTCCTTGTCCTTGATGGCCACCATGCCGCTGGAATTGAAGCTGCGGATATGGCTGCCCGCAATGCCCGCGTACACATTGCGGATCTTGCAGTCGGCCATCAGCTCGGCCTCTTCCAGCGCGCGCTGGATGGACTCAACCGTGGCCTCGATATTGACCACCACGCCTTTTTTCAGGCCCTTCGATTCGTGCTGGCCCAGCCCGATCACTTCGTGGCGCCCGTCGGACATCACTTCGGCTACCACCGCCACCACTTTCGAGGTGCCGATGTCGAGGCCGACGATCAGGTTTTTCGCGTCTTTTGTCATTTCTTTCGCCTAGTTTTTTGGGCTATTAATTGATTAATTGATGATTCGGTCAAGTCGGTTTTTTAATCGGACTGCCATTTTTCTTCCTGATCGCTGGCGCCGGCCTGCCATCCTTGCCTTCGGCCGGTATTACCAGGCCGGCGGAGCTGAGCGCCAGGCCATTCTGATAGCGCATATCGATCGTGTCGATATTTTCCAGCCGGCTCGCCAGTTGCGGGTAGATGCCCACCAGCCGCTCGACCCGCGCCTTCAGTGTCGTATGATTCTGCTCGCGTCCCAGCGCCACGCTCATGCCGTTATCCAGTTTCACCGTCCACGCATAGCGGCTCGACAGCGACAGGGTTTCCGGCACCATCTTCAACGGCGCAAACCACTTTGCCAGCTGCACGTAGGTGGCCAGCACTTCCTTCTCGCTGCCATCGGGGCCGGCGAAAGCAGGCAATTCATGGTCGTCTTCAGCTTCGGCCACATTGGCCGTAAACACGTCGCCCTTGACCGACAGCAGGCGTCCATCCTCGCCCCAGGTACCCAGCGCCTCGTGTTCTTCCAGCGCCACGATCAGCTGGTTCGGCCACTCGCGGCGCACACTGGCGCGGCGCACCCAGGGCACCGATTCAAACACGCCGCGCACGCTTTCCAGGTTGGTCGTGAAAAAATTTCCCTTGATGCGGCCCTGCGTGCCGCTGCGCAGTGTCAGGTAATTCACATGGCGCAGGCCCTTGTCGTCCGCGCTTTCCACCTTGATCGTGCGCAGGTCGAACATGGGACGTTGCGACACCCACCAGACGCCGGCGGCCACGCACACGACCAGTACCGCGGCCAGCAAGCCGTTGGCAGTCGTATTGAGGCTTTTAGCGTCATGCCACATATCAGCGCTGTCCCTTGTGCATTTTCAGGCTTGCGCCGGAAACGATTTCCAGACACAGGTCTTCATAGCTGGTGCCTTCCGCGCGCGCCGCCATCGGTACGAGCGAGTGCCCCGTCATGCCCGGCGAGGTATTCACCTCCAGCAGGAACAGCTTGCTGTCGGCCGCGCGCATCAGCACATCCACACGTCCCCAGCCTTCGCAGCCGAGGGCGCGGTAAGCTTCCAGAGCGATGCGTTCCATCTCGGCCACGATCGCCTGGTCCAGCTGCGGCGGGCAGAAATACTGCGTATCGTCCGTGAAGTACTTGTTCTGATAGTCGTAATTGCCTTGCGGAGCGACGATTTCGATCGGCGGCAGCGCGCGCGCCGTGGCGCCTTTGCCCAGGATCGCGACGGTGAATTCGCGGCCCTTGATGAACTCCTCGGCCAGCACCGAATCATCCAGGCCGGCAGCGATATCGTAGGCGGCCTGGAAGTCCGATGCCTCGTTGACGGTCGTGATACCGATGCTTGAACCTTCGTGCGGCGGCTTGACGATCAGTGGCAAGCCCAGTTCCGCGGCGACCTTGGCCAGGTCGGAGCTGTCGTCCAGCACCGCATACTTCGGCGTCGGCAGCTGGTGCATCAGCCAGATCATCTTGGTGTAAACCTTGTCCATGCCGACCGAACAGGCCATCACGCCGCTGCCTGTGTAGGGAATGCCCAACTGTTCCAATGCGCCCTGCAGACTGCCGTCTTCGCCGAAGCGGCCGTGCAGCGCGATGAAGACGCGGTCAAATTTTTCTGCGGCCAGTTCGGCCAGGCTGCGTTCGCCCGTGTCGAAGCCATGCGCATCCACGCCATGGCTTTTCAGTGCGGCCAGAACGCCTGCACCGGACATCAGCGACACTTCGCGCTCGGCCGAGCGGCCGCCGAACAGGACGCCGACCTTGCCCAATTGTTTTACGTCGATAGCTGAAGCTTGGTTCACGTCAGGCCTTTACAGTGTTGGATTGATACGTTGTCAGTTGTTGCGGTATGCCGCTGATCGAGCCCGCGCCCATGGTCAGCACGACGTCGCCATCGCGCGCCACACTCATGATGGTATCGGCCATGTCGGTCATGGACTCGACGAAAATCGGTTCGATCTTGCCCCGCGCGCGCAGCGCATGCGCCAGTGCGCGGCCGTCGGCGGCGACGATAGGCGCCTCGCCCGCCGCATACACTTCGGACAAGAGCAGTACGTCGGGCGCACCGAGCACCTTGACGAAATCCTCGAACAGGTCGCGCGTGCGGCTGTAGCGGTGCGGCTGGAAAGCCAGCACCAGGCGGCGGCCAGGATAGGCAGCGCGCGCGGCGGCCAGGGTCACTTCCGTCTCCACCGGATGGTGGCCGAAATCGTCCACCAGAGCGAAGCTGCCGCCGTTCGGCAACGCCACATCGCCGTAGCGCGTAAAACGCCGGCCCACGCCGGAAAACTCGGCCAGGCCCTGCTGCGTGGCGCTGTCGGCAATACCGATTTCGCGCGCGATGGCGATCGCCGAGCAGGCATTCTGCACATTGTGCATGCCGGGCTGGTTCAGCACCACGTCGAGGTCGGGATAGCCTTCCTGCAGCACCGTGAAATGCATTTCCAGGCCCACGGCGCGCGCGTTGATGGCGCGCACTTGCGCATCTTCCGCAAAACCGTAGGTGGTGACGGGCTTGGTCACGAACGGGATGATGGCGCGCACGTGCGGATCATCGATGCACAGCATGGCACGGCCATAGAACGGCAAGCGGTGCGTGAACTGCACGAAGGCCTGCTTGAGCTTTTCGAAATCGTGCTCGTAGGTGTCCATGTGGTCGGCGTCGATGTTCGTGATCACTTCGATCATCGGGGTCAGATTCAGGAACGAGGCATCCGATTCGTCGGCTTCGGCTACCAGGTAGTCGCCAGAACCGAGCTTGGCGTTCGCTCCGGCGCTGGTCAGGCGTCCACCGATGACGAAAGTCGGGTCGAGACCTCCCTGCGCCAGCACGGAAGCGACCAGGCTGGTGGTGGTCGTCTTGCCGTGCGTGCCGGCGATGGCGATGCCGCGTTTCAAACGCATCAACTCACCGAGCATCACGGCGCGCGGCACCAGCGGAATCTTGCGCGCGCGCGCGGCCGCCACTTCCGGATTGTCTTGCGGGACGGCGCCAGACGTGACTACCGCATCGGCATCGCCGATGTTCTCGGCCGCGTGGCCGAGCATGACGGTCGCGCCCAGGCTCGCCAGGCGCTGCGTCGCCGCATTGCTGCCCAGGTCGGAGCCCGACACCTTGTAGCCGAGGTTGACCAGCACTTCGGCGATGCCGCTCATGCCGCTGCCGCCAATGCCGACAAAGTGGATATTGTTTACTTTATGCTTCACAGAGCTAACCTCATGCCAATTTTTCCAATACGTGTGCGATCGCCTCATTGGCGTCGCGCTTGCCTGCTGCCAGTGCCGCCTGCGCCATCTGCTGGCAGGTATCGCGACTCAGCGATGCCAGCAGTGCACTCAGCGACGCCGCACTCATTTCCGTCTGCGGCAGATGAATCGCCGCACCTTGTTTTTCCATCCATTGCGCGTTGTCGCGCTGGTGGCTGGTGGTCGACGCCACCAGCGGCACGAGCACGCTGGCCACACCAGCCGCCGTCAATTCCGACAGGGTGATCGCGCCTGCGCGGCAAATCACCAGGTCGGCCTCGGTATACGCCCTGGCCATGTCGTCGATGAAGTCGACCACGTTGGCCTGCACGCCCGCCTGCGCATACGCGGCGTGCAGGGCGTCGATATTCTTCTTGCCCGACTGGTGCGTCACCAGCGGACGTTCGCCCTCCGGCAT
The DNA here is from genome assembly GCF_002127585.1 of Janthinobacterium sp. GW458P. GTDB lineage: Bacteria > Pseudomonadota > Gammaproteobacteria > Burkholderiales > Burkholderiaceae_D > Janthinobacterium. The sequence continues at coordinate 62,202 of NZ_NEGZ01000011.1, read as the reverse complement.
CAGCGCCAGCGCGGCGGGCAGATTGTCATTCAGTGCTTTTGCGCCCAGGCTGCCGCCCACCACCAGGACGCGCAACGGGCCGCTGCGGCCCGCGAAACGGGGCGCCGGCGGCGCCATGGCCAGTATCTCTGCGCGCACGGGATTGCCCGTGACAACGGCCTTGCCGGCGGCACTGCCGAAATCGGCGGGAAAGCCGAAGCACACCTGCTGCGCCAGCGGCACCAGGGTCTTGTTCGACAACAGCAGCGCCGCGTCGGCATTGACCAGCACCAGCGGCACGCCCTTCAGGCGCGCCATCAGGCCGCCCGGCACGGTGACGTAGCCGCCCATGCCCATCACCACGTCCGGCTTGCGGCTGGCGATGAAACGACGGATGGCAAAGAAGCTGGCCAGCATCCTGAAGCCGCCCTGGATGGTGTGCCCCAGGCCCTTCCCGCGCATGCCGGAGAATGCAATGGCATCCATGGGAATGCCGCTTTTCGGCACCAGTTCCTGCTCCATGCCATGGGTCGTGCCCAGCCAGCTCACTTCCCAGCCGCGCGCGCGCATCGTCTGCGCAATCGCCAGGCCAGGGAAAATATGGCCGCCGGTGCCGGCCGCCATGATCATCAGTCGTTTATTCGTTTTCAAGTTCGTCGCGTTGTTCATAGCCGGCCTCCGCGCATCAGGATCCGGTTTTCGTAGTCGATGCGCAGCAAAATCGCCAGGCCGATACAATTAATCAGTACGCCCGTGCCGCCATAACTCATCAAAGGCAAAGTCAGGCCCTTGGTCGGCAGCAGGCCCAGGTTCACGCCCATGTTGATGAAGGTCTGCACGCCGATCCAGATGGCGATGCCCTTCGCCGTCAGCCCGGCAAAGGTTTGGTCGATGGCGATCGCCTGGCGGCCGATGTCGAACGCCCGCTTGATAATCCAGTAGAACATGCCGATCACAACCAAGACGCCCACCAGGCCCAGCTCCTCGCCGATCACGGCCAGCAAAAAGTCCGTATGCGCTTCGGGCAGGTAATGCAGTTTTTCCACGCTGCCGCCCAGACCCACGCCAAACAGCTCACCACGGCCGAAGGCGATCAGCGAGTGCGTCAGCTGATAGGCCTTGTTCAGCGCATTGTCTTCCTGCCAAGGATCGAGATACGCAAAAAACCGCTCGCGGCGGAATTTAGACAAGGCGATGATGGTGACAAAGATCGCCGTCAGCATGGCGCCGATGCCGCCGAACCAGATGGCGTTGACGCCGCCCAGGAACAGAATGCCCATGGCGATGCAGACGATCACGCCGAAAGCCCCCAGGTCGGGCTCCATCAGCAGCAGCAAGCCGACAAAACTGACGGCCAGCGCCATCGGCATGAAGCCCTTGGTCAGCTTGTGCATGTATTCCTGCTTGCGCACCGTGTAGTCGGCCGCGTACAGCACCATCACCACTTTCATCAGCTCGGACGGCTGCGGGCGCAGGCCAGGCAAGTTCAGCCAGCGGCGGCCGCCGTTGACAGATACGCCCAGACCCGGTATCAGCACCATCACCAGCAGCACCAGGGTGCCGATGAACAGCCACGGCGCCATCTTCTGCCAGGTGGCGATGCGGATGCGGAACACCAGCGCGCCGGCAATGACCGACACGCCGATGAACAACGCCTGGCGCACGACAAAATAATTGTTCGTATAGGCGGCAAATTTACGCGCATCGGACAGCGAAATCGACGCCGAATACACCATCACCATGCCCAACAGCATGAGCAGCAGGACCACCCACACCAGCGGCTGGTCGTACTCCATCATCTTCGACTGCCGCGCGCGGCCATCCAGCGGCTTGACAGCCGAGCCGGAACCGAAGCTGAAGGGCAGTTGAAAGGCCATCAGATATCCTGTCCGTTTTCCAGGGCGATATCGCGCACGGCGTCGACAAACACCTGCGCGCGGTGCGCATAGTTCTTGAACATGTCCAGACTGGCACATGCGGGCGACAGCAGCACGCAATCACCGGCCAGCGCCAGGCTGCTGGCACGCTGTACGGCTTCCGGCAAGGTAGCGCAATCGATGATATCCACGCCGGCCGGCTCGAGCGCCGCGCGCAAGGCTGGCGCGTCGCGCCCGATCAGCATCACGGCACGCACGTAGCGCGAGACCGGTTCAGCCAGCGGCGAGAAATCCTGGCCCTTGCCGTCGCCGCCTGCGATCAGCACCAGGCGCTGCTCCGCGCCGCCAAAGGCTTTGCCCAGCCCAAACAAGGCCGCCACGGTGGCGCCCACGTTCGTGCCCTTGCTGTCGTCGTAGTATTCGACTTCATTCACGGCCGTGATCAGCTCCACCCTGTGCGGCTCGCCCTGGTATTCGCGCAGGCCGTGCAGCAGCGGAGCGAATGGCAGGCCAATAGCCCGGCACAGGGCCAGCGCCGCCAGCGCATTCGAAGCATTGTGCTGGCCACGGATTTTCAGCGCATCAGCCGGCATCAGTTTTTTCGCCATCGTCGGCACCGGTTCCGGCGCCGGGTCGTTCTTTCTACGTTTTTTCTCGATCACTTCTTCGCTGGGCACCGCTTGCGCCAGCCAGAAGATGCCCCGTTCATTGACCAGGCCAAAGCTGTCGGCTTCCGCCGGCTCGCCCGTGCCGAAGGTAATCGTTTCGGTCAGCGGATCGGCCATGCGCATCACGGCCGCATCGTCGCGGTTCAGGATGCGTACGGTCTGGTCGCCGAAGATGCGCGCTTTGTCAGCGGCATAGGCAACCATGTCGCCATGCCAGTCCAGGTGGTCCTGCGACAGGTTCAAGACCGTGGCCGCATCGGCCTGCAGGCTGAACGTCGTATGCAGCTGGAAGCTGGACAGCTCGAGGATCCACGCCTGCGGCAGGGTACTGACGACGGATTCCGCCGCTGCCTCGCCTTCGGCGTCTGCTTCTGCGACAGGTTGCGGCGCAGGCTCGGCATCGAGCACTTCGCGCAGCACGTCCAGCGCGGCCGGACTGATATTGCCGGCCACGCGCGTGGCCAGGCCCGCGCGCTCGCACAGCAGCCCCACCAGGCTGGTCACAGTCGTCTTGCCATTCGTGCCCGTGATGGCGATGACTTTCGGCGCATAACCGCGTTCAGCCTTGAGCGCGGCCAGGGCCTGCGCGAACAGTTCGATCTCGCCCCACACAGGGATACTCTTTTCAGCAGCGGCAGGCGCAATCTGCGCCAGTTCGCGGCCCGGCGCCAGGCCAGGGCTGACGGCGACGAAATCGACGCCATCAAGCAGGTCGGCCGTGAACGCGCCGGCGATGAACTGCGCCTGCGGCACGGCGGCCTGCAGCGCGGCCAGGCGTTCAGGCGCCTCGCGCGTATCGGCCACGCGTACGGCAGCACCGCTGCGGGCCAGCCACAAGGCCATCGCCAGCCCCGATTCGCCGAGGCCCAGTACCAGTGCGGTTTTAGCGTCGTACATCATCAGCGCAGCTTCAAGGTGGTCAGGCCGAGCAGCACCAGCATCATGGTGATGATCCAGAAACGCACGACAACCTGCGTCTCCTTCCAGCCTTTTTGTTCAAAATGGTGATGCAATGGCGCCATCAGGAAGACGCGGCGGCCAGCGCCATAGCGCTTCTTGGTGTACTTGAACCAGACGACCTGGATGATCACGGACAGCGTTTCGACGACGAAGATGCCGCCCATGATGAACAGGACGATTTCCTGACGCACGATGACAGCGATGGTGCCCAGTGCGCCGCCCAGTGCCAGCGCGCCCACGTCGCCCATGAACACTTTCGCAGGGTGTGTGTTATACCAGAGGAAGGCCAGGCCGGAACCGGCCAGCGCGCCGCAGAAGATCACCAGTTCGCCGGCGCCAGGGATGTGCGGGATGAACAGGTAGCGCGCATACGTGGCGTTGCCCGTCAGGTAGGCGAACAGGCCCAGCGCCGTCCCCACCATCACGGTCGGCATGATGGCCAGGCCATCGAGACCGTCCGTGAAGTTGACGGCGTTACTGGTGCCGACGATGACGCAATAGGTCAGCGCAATGAAGCCCCACACGCCCAGCGGATAGCTGATGGTCTTGAAGAACGGGACGATCAGGTCGGCCTTGGGTGGCAGGTCCATGGCAAATCCGGACTGCACCCAGGCGTAGATCAGATTCCACACGTGGCCCGCGTCCGGTTCCGAGACGGAGACGGAAAACGCCAGGTAAAACGCGGCGACGATGCCGATCAGCGACTGCCAGAAGTATTTTTCGCGCGAGCGCATGCCTTCCGGATCCTGGTGCACCACCTTGCGGTAGTCGTCGGCCCAGCCGACGGCGCCAAAGCCCAGGGTGACGATCAAGACCGGCCAGATGAAGCGGTTCGACAGGTCGGCCCACAGCAAGGTGGAAATGCCGATGGCGATCAGGATCAGCACACCGCCCATGGTGGGCGTGCCGTGCTTTTTCAGGTGCGTTTGCGGGCCATCCGTACGCACGGCCTGGCCGACCTTCATGCGCGTGAGCATGCGGATCACGGCGGGACCGGCACACAGGCCAATCAGGATCGCCGTCAGGGTGGCAAAGACGGCGCGGAATGTGATGAAGTTAAAGACCCGCAGTGGGCCAATGTCGTCCTGGAAATAATGAGCGAGCCAGAGCAGCATGATTAGTGAGCTTCCTTGTTTTTGTTGTTTGAACCAATCAAATGCTGCACGGCCCGTTCCATCTTCATGAAGCGGGAGCCCTTGATTAATACTGTTGCATCCGAACGGCCGGACAGACGCGCATCGAGCGCCGCCAGCAAACCGTCGAACTGTTCAAAATACTCCACGACCGTGCCTGATTCCTGGCTGGCGGCTGCCTGCGCCGCATTCACCAGATGGCGCGCCAGGCCGCCCGTCGCCAGCACGTACTCAATGCCTTTGGCGGCGGCGTAGGCGCCGATCTCTTCGTGGAACTGCTGCCCCTGCGTGCCGACTTCGCCCATCTCGCCCAGCACCAGGATGCGCGGTGCCGCGGCCTGCGCCAGCACGTCGATGGCAGCGCGCACCGAATCCGGATTGGCGTTATACGTGTCGTCGATGATGGTGGCGCCGTTGGCGGCACGTTTTTTCTGCAGGCGGCCGTTCACGGGAGCGAACGTCTCCAGGCCCTGCTTGATATGTTCGATGGAAATGCCGGTGCCCACGGCGCATGCCGCCGCAGCCAGCGCATTGCGCACATTGTGTTCGCCTGCCGCCTGCAAGCCCACAAGGAACTGGCACAAGCCGCCGTCCTGCGCGCGCACGCTGACGAACATGTCGCTGCCAAAATCCTCGGCTGCGCGGTGCGTGCAGCTGACGTCCGCCTCTTTCGACAGGCCGAAAGTGATGACGGCGCGCGCGCCGGCCAACTCGCGCCACAGCGCCGTAAATTCATCGCCATACGGGAAGACGGCCACGCCGTCATCGGCCAGGGCCGCCAGCGCTGCGCCGTTCTCGCGCGCCACCGCTTCCACCGTATGCATGAATTCCTGATGCTCGCGCTGCGCGTTGTTGACCATCGCCAGGGTCGGCGCGGCAATCGCCGCCAGGCGCGCGATTTCGCCAGGATGATTCATGCCCATCTCGATGACGGCCGCCTTGTGCTGCTCGCTCAGGCGGAACAGGGTCAATGGCACGCCGATTTCGTTATTCAGGTTGCCGCGCGTGGCCAAACGGCCCTCTTCGCCAAAGGCCGCCGCCAGGATCGAGGAAATCATTTCCTTGACGGTAGTCTTGCCATTGCTGCCGGTGACGCCGATGACGGGTAGGCTGAAACGGCCGCGCCAGAAATTGGCGATGCGGCCCAGCGCGGCCAGGGTATCGGGCACCACGATGGCTGGCACCTCGGCGCTGTCCCAGCCTTCAGGCAGGCGCTCGACCACTACGGCGGCGACGCCGCTGGCAGCCACCTGCTCGAGGAAATCGTGGGCGTCGAAACTCTCGCCGCGCAGGGCGACGAACAGGGAACCGGCTGGGGCGCTGCGGCTGTCGGTGGAGACGCCGTCAAAAACGGCGTCGCCCGTCAGCTGCGCACCGTGCAGCACCTGCATCAGTTCTGTCAGGGTGCCGCGCATCAGTTCGTCCTCATCATGGTCAGGCGCGCGGACAGCGCCAGCTGCGCATGGTCGGCGTCGGAGAACGGCAGTTTCTTGCCCTTGATTTCCTGATACGGCTCATGGCCCTTGCCCGCCAACAGGATCACGTCCGGCTTGGCCGCGTGCTTGATGGCCGACAGGATGGCGGCGGCGCGGTCTTCGATGGCCTGCGGCTGCGGGCCATCGGCACGCATGCCGGCGACGATCTGCGCGATGATGGCGTGCGGGTCTTCGCTGCGCGGATTGTCGCTGGTGACGAGCACGTGGTCGGCCAATTGCGCGATGGCGCCCATCTGCGGACGCTTTCCCGGATCGCGGTCGCCGCCGCAGCCGAACACGCACCACAGCTGGCCGCCCCGTTCCTGCGCCACCTGGCGCAAGGCGGCCAAGGTTTTTTCCAGCGCGTCCGGCGTGTGCGCGTAATCGATGACGACCATCGGCGCTTCCTGGCCGCCCACCTGCTGCATGCGGCCCGGGGCCGGCTGCAAGGATTCGATGCCGTCGATGGCCGCGCGCAGGCCCGTGCCGTGCGCCAGGAGGGCGCCCAGCACGGCCAGCGCATTGCTGATATTGAAATGGCCGACCAGCTGCGTCTTCACCAAGGCCACGCCCAGCGGGCATTCCAGGTGGAAGTCGGTGCCGGCATTGCGGCTGCGGAACTGGCTCGCGCGCAGCATCAGCACGCCAGGCAGGTCAGGCAAAGCCAGCGCATCCTGCAAGGTATAGCCGATGACCGGGAATTCGCCGGCCAGCTTGCCCTCCACGTGGCGCGCCAGGCGCAAGCCCATGGCGTCGTCCAGGTTGATAACGGCCGTTTTCAGGCCCGGCCAGTCAAACAGTTTGACTTTCGCCGCCTTGTAGGCCGCCATGTCGCCGTGGTAATCGAGGTGGTCGCGCGTCAGGTTGGTAAACATCGCCACGTCGAAATGCATGCCGGCCGCGCGTTCCTGGTCCAGGCCGATCGACGACACCTCGATGGCGACGGCTTGCGCGCCGGCGTCGCGCATGACGGCGAGTTTTCGCGCCAGCAGCACGGCGTCCGGCGTGGTGTAGCCAGTCACGTCGAATTCGATCGCGCCGCGCGGCTTGCACAGGCCCACGCCCAGGGTACCGATGACGGACGAGGTCTTGCCGAGGCGCGCCAGCGCCTGCGCCAGCCACAGCGCGCAGGAAGTCTTGCCATTCGTGCCCGTCACCCCGGCGCTGAACATGGCGCTGTCGGGCAGGTCATAGAACGCATGCGCAACAGGGCCGGCCAGGTGCTTCAAGCCGGTCACGGCCAGGTGCGGCACGGTCCAGGCAGCGTCCCAGGAAAAGCCCGTATCGTCAAACACGATGGCCGCGGCGCCCTGCTCAACGGCGGCGCCGATGAAATGCGTGGCGCCCGCGTAGGCGAAAAACACGTCGCCGCGCTGCACGCGGCGCGAATCGGACGTCAGCTGCCCGGACGGGGCAGCCGTTTTGATCCACAAACTGATGTCTTGTATGGTCATGAGTGACTTCACATGGCCTCCGGACCGGCATTGGCCGGGACCACGATTTCGGTAACGGAGGAATCGGGCGGTACGTTCATCGCGCGCAGCGCGTTGGTCGCAATCGCCGCGAAAGCGGGAGCGGCAACCTGGCCGCCATAGTGTGCCGGGCCGGTAGGTTCATCAATCATCACGGCAATGATGAAGCGCGGCGCCGACATCGGCACCATGCCCACGAAAGAGCCGATGTATTTGCGCGGCATCGCGTAACGGCCGTTTTCCACCTTGTAGGCGGTACCCGTCTTGCCGCCCACGCGGTAGCCGGCGACCTGGGCGCGCTTGGCCGAGCCGTGCGCGCCGGAGACCACCAGTTCGAGCATGGCGCGCATGTCGGCGGCCGTCTTCGGCTTGATCACCTGCTGGCCCACGGGCAGTTCATTGACCTTCTGGAACGACAGGGGAATCGTGTCGCCGTCGCGCGCAAACATCATATAAGAACGCGCCAGCTGGATCAGCGACACGGAAATGCCGTTACCGTAGCTCATGGTCGCCTGCTCCACCGGGCGCCACGATTTATATGGACGCACGCGGCCCGCCACGGCGCCGGGGAAGCCCCATTTCGGCTGCTGGCCGAAGCCCACTTTGGTAAACATTTCCCACATTTCCTGCGACGGCATGCCCAGCGCGATTTTCGACGTGCCGATGTTCGACGACATTTCGATGATCTCGGAGACATTGATCACGCCGTGCGGTTTGGTGTCCGTAATCGTGCGGTCGGCGATGGTGTAGCGGCCCGGTCCCGTGTMGATCAGGGTGGTCGGCTTGACCCTGCCCGTGTCGAGCGCCAGCGAGACCGTAATCGGTTTCAGGGTCGAACCGGGCTCAAAAGTATCGGTCATGACGCGGTTGCGCAGCTGCTGGCCCGTGAGCTTGCGGCGGTCGTTCGGGTCGTAGCTGGGGTAATTGGCCAGGGCCAGCACCTCACCCGTGTGCACGTCGAGCACCACGGCGCCGCCGGCCTTGGCGTTGAATTTTTCCACCGCTTCCTTCAGCTGCGTGAAGGCGATGTACTGGATCTTGCTGTCGACGGACAGGGTCAGGTCCTTGCCGTCGTGCGGTTCGTGGATGAAGCCGATGTCTTCGACGATGTGGCCCAGGCGGTCCTTGATCACGCGGCGGCTGCCGGTGGTGCCGACAAGGGTTTTCTGCTGCGCCAGTTCCATGCTTTCCTGGCCCACGTCTTCCACGTTGGTAAAGCCCACCACGTGGGTCATCACTTCGCCCTGTGGATAAAAGCGTTTGTATTCCTTGCGCTCGTCGATGCCGTCGATGCCCAGCTTGGAAATCTTGTCGGCTACATCCATCTCGACCTGGCGTTTCAGGTACACGAAGCTGCGGTCCGAATCGAGCTTCTTGCGCAATTCGTTGACGTTCATTTCCAGCAGGCCGGCCAGCGCATTGATTTTCTCGGGCGACGCCTGCAGCACGTCGTCGGGAATGGCCCAGATGGCTTTCACAGGGACGGACGAAGCGAGCACCTGGCCATTGCGGTCGGTGATCTTGCCGCGCGTGGCCGGCAGTTCCAGCGTGCGCTCATAGCGCGCCTTGCCCTGCTTTTGCAAAAACTGCGTCGACACGCCCTGCAGCCACAGGGCGCGCGCACCCAGGCCGGCGAAAGCGAAGAACAGCAGGAACAGCACGACGCGCGAACGCCAGACGGGCAGACGCACTGCCAGTACGGGATTCTTCGAGAATGGCACGCCCTTCGACGCCGCCACCCGGCCATTGCTGTTACCGCCCAACTTCATTATTCGCCCTCCGTCAGGTATTGCGTGCGTGCCGCCGTCAGCGGCGTCATGCTCAGGTCGCGCCGTGCGATCGCTTCGATGCGTTCATGCTTGCCCAGCGTGGACTGGTCCAGCTGCAGCTGCGCCCAGTCGATGTCGAGCTGGCGCGACAGCGCTTGCGCGCGTTCCAGGTCGATCAGCAGGTGGCGCGACTGGTACTGCGCGTTCACCAGGGACAGGCCGCAGCACACCAGCAGGGCCGACAGCACGACACACAGCTTGCCAGTCATCGGGCGCCGCCATTTGCAGGGGCGGCCAGCGGCAGGCGCTGCGCCACGCGCATCACGGCCGAACGCGCACGGGGATTAGCCTCGATTTCGGCGTCGGACGGCTTCATTTTCGAAATCAGCTTCATTTCCGGCTGCGGCAAATCGACCGCGCGGATCGGCAGGCGGCGGTCAGGCTGCTCCACGTTCGCCTTCGAGGCGAAGAAGCGCTTGACCATGCGGTCTTCCAGCGAATGAAAACTGATCACGGCCATGCGCGCGCCGGGCGCCAGGCAGGCATATGCCTGGTTCAGACCGATCTCGAGGTCCTCGAGCTCTTTGTTAATGAAAATGCGTATGGCCTGAAAGGTGCGGGTAGCGGGGTCCTTACCCTTCTCGCGGGTCTTGACGGCGCCTGCCACGATGCCGGCAAGCTGTCGTGTGCTTGAAATTGGCTGGACTGCCCGGCCAGCAACAATCGCCTTTGCAATCTGAAAAGCAAACCGTTCTTCCCCATAATCGCGTATCACCTTTTCTAAATTCTGCTCGGTTTCCACGGCCAGCCACTCGGCCGCGGAAATGCCGCGCGTGGTATCCATGCGCATGTCCAGCGGTCCGTCGTTGCGGAAGCTGAAACCGCGCGCCGCATCGTCGACCTGCGGCGAAGAGATGCCCAGGTCGAGCAGGATGCCGTCCACCTGCTGCACGCCGCGCGCGGCCAGGCTGGCCGTCATGGTGGCGAAACTGTCATGGACGATTTCAAAGCGAGGGTCGCCGATCTGTTCGGCCGTGGCGATGGCCTGCAAATCCTTGTCGAAGCCGATCAGACGCGCGTCAAGCGCCAGGCGCGAGAGGATCAGGCGGCTATGGCCGCCGCGGCCAAACGTGCCGTCGACGTAAATGCCGTGCGCGCGCTCGCCCGTCAGGTCGAGCGCATCGACCGCTTCATCGAGCAGCACCGTGCGATGCTGAAATTCCGGCACCGTGAGTTGTGTCATTACGGAGCCTTAGAAAGAAAAATTGGAAAGTACATCGGGGGTGCCGGCATCGATCGCCTGCTGTTCTTGTTCGGCCAGTTTGGCGGCATCCCATATTTCAAAGTGGCTGCCCATGCCGATCATCATCACTTCGCGCGACAGCCCGACGGCGTTGCGCAATTCAGGAGAGATCAGCACGCGGCCAGCCGAATCCAGCTCGACGTCGCAGGCGTTGCCGAGGAAGATGCGCTGCCATGCGCGCGCCGACATGGGCCAGGTGGCGATTTGCTGGCGGTGGCTTTCCCACACGGGACGGGGGAAAAACAGCAGGCAACCATCAGGGTGTTTGGTCAGAGTCAAGCGGCCTTCGCATTGGATCGCCAGCGCGTCACGGTGCTTGGCAGGGATAGACATCCTGCCTTTGGCATCGAGATTGATTGCGGACGCGCCTTGAAACACGGAAGACCTTTTTGAGCTGGGGTTGCGACGCCTTGGCGTCACGCCGGGAGGGAAAATTTCCCACAAAAATACACTTTTTCACACAGTTGCCCACTTTAGAGTAAGCAAAGATAGTGGTCAAGCGGTTTCCGATTGGCAAAACAGGAATTTTATTAATGAAATTAAGGACTTAGCGCATATCGTTGAAGGAGTCTCAAATAAAAATATATCGATAAATTAGATACTTATGAAAGATAGTGAATGTGGTACCTCATCTGCACACATGTGTTTTCCTACCGTAAACATCGAAAAAAACGAAATCAGAAAATTGAATTTTTTACAGTTAGTTGACACATGACAATACTTTCGTCATCCAGACACAACAGCAATCAGTCACAGCAAAAGACTTGGTTTAAAGCAAAAAATCATCACCCATGGCGCGTATCGGCTCTGTTTTCCGGGGCTGACCTGACGCAGGAAAACTATTTTTGCAACGCAGCAATTAATTGTAAATGAGAAATTTTAACCAATTGTCCATCTTAGTTGTATATACAACTTTATCTTGATCGTTGCACTTTCAGAAACAAAAAAAGCCCCTTTGCGGGGGCTTTTGGGTCGTGCCGGCGATGCGAACAGCACCGCCGCCGAACACCCCCAGGCATGCCGGAGGGCAAAGAATTCAAGTGAAGCAGGCCGGTAGGCCGGATTTTGTTACGGCGCCTTCCCTTGCAGGTTGGCGCTATGACAGTCATTCCTCTAGGCGCCAGATTACTCGGGCGCTCAAGCTTTCTACCCGCACGCTCCGCGAGCAGCATCATCGCGTGCCTATTTGAAATTGCACCAGGTGGAGGTTACCGCGTTTCACCGTAACTTAATACGCTCGTCTCTGTGGCCCTATTCCTCGCCTTATACTCCCCCGGCATACAAGTACGCCGGGTCGGCTTTCGACGGACGGCCGTTAACCGTCACCCCGCTCTATGGAGTCCGGACCTTCCTCCCGCCAGCGCATTGCTGCGCCGGCCAGCGACTGTCTGGCCTGCTTCACCCGCCATTGTACCGCGCCGCAGCATGTTTCTGCAAAAATGCCGCTCCCGGGACGGCTGCGGCTCGCCGGCGCTCGCGCGCCGGGGGATTGTGTAATTCGGTGTCGCCATTTCAAAAGCCGGGCCAAATCGGCTCACATAGAATGGCGCAAGCTGCCTGCATACCCAGCGCATGCGCTTCGCTTGCCCGATTTTCTTTGCCACCCCACTAGAATATAAAGAGCCGAACATGACGCAACAACCCCGTACCGGCGGCCAGATCCTGGTCGATGCCCTGCACATCCACGGTGTCGACACCGCCTTTGGCGTGCCCGGCGAGAGCTACCTCGACGTGCTCGACGCCCTGCACGATTCAGGCATCCGCTTCATCATCAACCGCCAGGAGGGCGGCGCCGCCTTCATGGCCGAAGCCTACGGCAAGCTGACGGGCAAGCCCGGCATCTGCTTCGTCACGCGCGGACCAGGCGCCACCAACGCATCGATCGGCGTGCACACGGCCTACCAGGATTCGACCCCGATGATCCTGTTCATCGGCCAGGTGGGCAATGATTTCATCGACCGCGAAGCATTCCAGGAAATCGACTACCGCCGCATGTACGGCCAGATGGCCAAGTGGGTGGCGCAGATCGACCGCGCCGAGCGCATCCCCGAATACCTGGCGCGCGCCTTCCAGGTGGCCACCAGCGGCCGCCCCGGCCCGGTCGTGCTGGCCTTGCCGGAAGACATGCTTATCTCCCTGGCCACGGTGGCCGACACGCGCGCCTACCAAAGCGTGCAGGCGGCGCCATCCGATGCCCAAGTGCAACAGCTGCGCGCCATGCTGGCCGCCGCGCAGCAACCGCTGGTGTTGCTGGGCGGCACCACCTGGACGCCGCAGGCCTGCGCCGACCTGCAACAATTTGCCGAAGCGAATCACTTGCCCGTCGCCTGCGCCTTCCGCTTCCAGGATTTGCTCGACAATGCCCACCCGAACTACGTCGGCGACGTCGGCATCGGCATCAACCCGAAACTGGCCGCGCGCGTGAAAAATGCCGACCTGGTCATCGCCATCGGCCCGCGCCTGGGCGAAATGACGACGGGCGGCTACACCCTGTTCGACGCGCCCGTGCCACGCCAGCGCCTGGTGCACATCCATACGGATGCTGAGGAACTGGGCAGCGTTTACCAAGCCGAGCTGATGATCAACAGCGGCATGCCGCAGGCCTGCGCCATGCTGGCCGCCATGCCCCCCGTCGACGCTTCCGCATGGAAACATACACCGGCCGAAGCCAGGGCCGAGCTGGCCGCTTATCAGCAGCGTCCGCCCATCTTCCAGGACGGCAAGGCGCCGCTGGACCTGTGGCAAGTAACGCAGGACATCATGGCGCAGGCGCCCCTGGATACCATCCTGACGAACGGCGCCGGCAATTACGCCTCGTGGGCGCACCGCTTCTACCGCTACGGCGGCATGCGCACCCAACTGGCGCCGACGAACGGCGCCATGGGCTATGGCGTGCCGTCCGGCGTGGCGGCCAAGATCGTGCACCCGGAACGCACCGTCATCACCTTTGCCGGCGACGGCGAATACATGATGAATGGCCAGGAACTGGCCACGGCCGTGCAATACCAGGCGGGCGTGGTCATCATCGTCTTCAATAACCAGATGTTCGGCACCATCCGCATGCACCAGGAACGCGACTATCCGGGCCGCGTCTCGGGCACGACCCTGCACAACCCGGACTTTGCGGCGCTGGCGCAAGCGTATGGCGCGCATGGCGAAGTGGTGAATACAACAGAAGAGTTCGCCCCAGCCCTGCAGCGGGCGCTGGCGCACGCCAGGGCGCATAGCTTGCCGGCCCTGATCGAACTGCGCTATGACGGCAACCTGATCACGCCGAACGCGACACTCGCCACCATCCGCGCGCATGCGGAAAAGGCGCAAGCGGCAACATAAGCCACTTGCAAGGCTGAAAATGGCAAGGCCCGGTCGATACCGGGCCTTTTTTATTTCAAAGCGACAACAAATTACGCAGCAGCGGGCGTGGGTGAGTGCTCCTGCATCGGCTCGGCAGGCGCCGCCTCGGCCGGTGCCTGCGGCATGGGCGGGCATGGCGTGCAATTTTTCAATGGACGGCCAAAATCGCGCACGCGGCTCAGCTTCATCGGCATGCGCACATTGCCGCCGCAGTAATCGCCTTCCAGGGTCAGGGTTTGCCCGTCTTTGGAAAACTTGCCGACGATGGTACGTTCCTCGCCGTCGGCGCCGGCAATGGTGAAGTCGAAGGCGCCCGTGGCGGCGTCCAGGTTGACGTCGTTGGCCACGATGGGCCAGCTCAGGGCGCCGGCCGTGAATTCATAGATGACGGAATCGGCTTCGGCAAAGCGGTGCAGGGTCACGCGCTGGCCGCCGATTTCGCCGCTGTCCTTTTGCAGGCACAGGTCCGAGTAGACGGCCACGCCGTAGCGCTCGAGTCCGGCCGGCTTCTTGCCCTTGGCCGCGGCAAACGCGGCACCCGTGGCGCTGGCGAGCACCAGGGCGGCCAGCATGGCGGCCAGGCGCGGCGATGTGTATGGATACATGGCATTCCTTTACTGTAGTGACGGCAACATTATAACTGCGCCGCCCATGCAAAAACGCGCCGCCAGGACTAGCCTGGAGACGCGTTTTCTTGCTTAAAGACATCCCCGAAGGGATGCCTGCAGCGGTACTAAGCTTCGCTTGCGCGAATATTAGAACGAGTGACGAACACCAACGTTGAAGGCTTTGTCGCCCGTACCAACATTGCTGTTGTTACCAACGGTGTAGCCTGCGCCGTTTTTGTTCTTGATTTTAGCGTACGAAGCGTAGGTGCTGGTGCGCTTCGACAGAGCGTACGAGTAGCCCACTGCCCATTGATCAGCATCAGCGTTCGTGGAAGCTTTGTCGTTCGTGCGGATGAACGAAGCCATGACGGTGCCAGCTGGGCCGACAGGTACGGTTGCGCCAACCAGGATGTTGTTGCTGTCGTTGCTGTAAGCAGCCGTGTTGTAGTTGAACGAGTTGACAGTCGAGAACGTGCCGTCAGCGTTTTCCTTGGCGTTGTTAGCTACAGCGCTGTTGTTACCTTTATTGGAACCGTATGCGATGTAAGCTTTAGCAACTGCGAAGTCGTAGTTAGCTGCAGCCAACCAGTTACGTGCGCTACCAGCTTCGGTGGTTGCGGTGTCGTTGCTGGTGGTGTTGTAAGCCAGACGTGCGTTCAGAGGACCGTTCGAGTAGCCAACCGACGCGCCGATTTGACGGCCGATTTTGTTCGACTCAGCTTTTTCGCCGAAGGTGTAAGCCACGTCAGCGTCAAAGCCGTTGAAGTTTGGCGAGGTGTACAGCACGGTGTTGCTGGTGCGGGTCAGTGCTTTCGATGGGAACAGGTTCTTGGCGGAACCAGCGTAGCCCACTGCGAATGGATCAGCAACTTTCGACAGGGTGTTGTACCAAGGGGTGTATTGACGACCCAGGGTCAGGGTACCAGCCGTTTTGCTGCTCAGACCTACGTACGATTGACGACCGAACAGGGCTTCGTTTTTACCTTGCGAGCCGGTGTCAACGCCGAAACCAGCTTCCAGAACGAACAGAGCCGACAGGCCGCTGCCCAGATCTTCGGTGCCTTTGAAGCCCAGACGGGAAGCCGAAGCAACGCCGCTGTCCAGTTTGTTAACGTTGCCGTTAACGCCGCCGCGCTCGCTGACGAAACCTGCGTCAACGGTACCGTAGATGACAACGCTCGATTGAGCTTGGGCTACGCCGGTGGCTGCTGCCAGAACTGCCAGGGTGATCAGAGTTTTTTTCATTGCGATTTCCTTTAATTTTGAAGCAAAAAGTAATACAGCCTATGCATCTCGAGCTGCGCTCTAACAGAGCGCTTTTTATGAGTGAGGGCAAGGTCTCCACCTGCCACATTGCTGTTCCGGTCAGAGGAACAATTCATATCGGTATCGGCACGCTATTGCACCGATAAGCTTGAAGGCTGCAGAACGACCGTATTTTCGTGCGCCGGTTCGGTGCTCAAAAGGCACCGGAAGCGGCACTATAACGACCGTTTCACATTCCATCAAGTTCCAACATGTTACTTCCGGTACCAGGCCGAGTGCTTTTTCAGGCATCCCGGCCATCGCCAACCGTACTGCGCGATAGAGCCAGTGCCCCTTGCCAACCAATGCATTGGCCTGATTGACCATTCCATCATAGCGCATGCCTAGTCGACATCCGTTGTATTAGTGCAACAGTATCAGGCGCATGATTAAAACGGCAACATGCTTCACCCATCATTTGCCCTCCACGACTTACACGACAAAGCGTGCAATTTGTAAGGTGATAATGGATAAACGGGACGAAGCATACACGGCATCGCCAATGTTTGCTGCCGGAGGTCCGAAAACGGGAAATAATGCGCGCCATTTTGGTGCGTTGCCGCATTATTCAGGGGCGTAGGCGCATATTTCGACGTCAGAGCAAGCACCGAAAAAATAGTCAGAGTACCAACACAATTACTGACTTTTCGGTAATTTAAATTGCTCACATAGAAATGTTTTCCTGTTCTTCCGGCACCGCCGCCAGGTACCCGCCTGGAATGGATGAGGACGACTCTTGCTTGCAAATTCCGCATCAATTGAAACAATTTCTTACAATGTTGCCTTCTAAATATTTCTACATATTTGTTGCAAATAAACGACATTTTGATCGAAATCAAGTTTTTCCAAGCGCCCTTGCGCAGTATTTTCTTTTTCTTTTGAGTAAATTTTGCTTAAAAACGGAAAAGCCGACGCTAGCGCCGGCCCGCGCGCTTGAGCACGCGCATGACGCAGCCCAGCAAAGGCAGCTTTTCATACAATTCCTCAGCCACATCCCAGTAATCGCGGTGCGATACCACCCGTCCCTGTGCATCGAAACGCACGTGCGTGGCGCCACGGATACATTGCTCTCCCGCCACCCGGCGTTTCAGGCGAAAACGGAATTCCCAGGTAAGAAACGCCTGCTCGCCCTGCCCCATGCGGTCGAGCACGATGAAACGGGGCGCATCGACCTGCACGAACATGTGCTCGAAGATGGCCAGGATGGCCGCATGGCCAGCCACCTCGTTGAACGGGTCCTTAAAACTGGCGTGCGGCGCATACACGGCGCCCAGCTGGGCCAGGCTTTCCAGGCTCAGGTGTTCGTAAAACGCCACCAGGCGCGCCAGCGCGCACTCCACGTCCGCCATCTGCTGCATATCTGCTCCAGTCATAAGCCGGTCACCTTGCGGATCAGCCAGAAATAGGCGCGGTAGGGCAAGAGCCGCGCCAGCCGCAGGACATTCGTAAAGCGTTTCGGAAAGTGGATATGAAACTGCCCCCGCTCCATGCCGTCGAGCATGGCTGCGGCCGCGTCCTGCGCCGTCATCAGGGCCGGCATCTTGAAATCGTTGCCTGCCGTCAAAGGCGTGGCGACAAAACCAGGGTTGATTTGATACACGTCAATTCCGCGCCCATGCAGATCCAGATACAGCGATTCCGTCAGGTTGATCAGCGCCGCCTTGCTGGCGCCATACGCGAGCGCCTTCGGCAAGCCGCCATAGCCGGCCACCGAGGCAACGATGCCGATGCCGCCCCGGCCCTGGCGCAACAACCACGGCAGGGCCTGGTCCAGGCAATTGAAGACGCCGCCCACATTCAGGGCCAGCAAGCCTTGTGCCGCTTCCAGGTCGAAAGCGTCGGCGCGCATGGCCTGATAGCCGCCCGCCACTACCAGTATCAGGTCGATGTGCGGCCACAACTGCATCAGTGCGGCGCACACGGCGCGCACCTGCGCATGCTGGGTGATGTCGAGCGGCAAGGCCAGCGCCAGCGGCTGCTCCTGGCATAGCTGCTCCAGGCTGGCGCGGTGGCGGGCCGACAAGGCCACGCTGGCACCCTGCTGCAACAGCTGGGTGGCGCAGGCTGCGCCGATGCCGCTGGAAGCGCCGATGATCCACACGCGCTTGCCGGCCCAGCTGGCAATCTTGCGATTCATGGCGCCGCCTGAGGACGCTTGCTGAAGGACAAGGTCACGGCGCCCAGGCTGAAACCGAACTTGCTCATGGCGGCGCGGTTGAGCATGACCTTGTCATCCATTAAAAACATCCAGTCCTCGAAGTCCACGTGATACACCGTGCCGTCGACAGGCAAGGCCAGCACGTATTGCCAGCGCAAGGCATTGCCGGCCACCTCGCCGACGGCTTGCCCGATCACATCGGGCGCCGTGCCGATGAAGCGCCCGGGCGCCGTCTTGCGCAGGGTCCACACGCGCCGCTGGCGGCTGCCGTCCGCATACGTGAAATCCTCGTCCAGGGTGCCGGTGTCACCGTGCCAGTTGGCGCGCAGCACCACCGTGAAACGTTTCACCACCCTGCCGGAGCGGTCCTGGAAGATGCCGTGCGCGTCGAGCGTGCCGTTGAAATACTGCTGCACGTCCAGTTTCGGCAATTCCTGCGCATATGTGGCAGGCAGGGGCGGCGTGGAACAGGCGGCCAGCGCCAGCAGCAAGGCCGCCAGCGGCAGGCGGTGTTTCCAGTTGTTCATGAGGCGCATGGCATCTTCTCCCGGTGATCGCTATATATATGTTGCAAGGGCGCGCGCCACAGCAGCAGCGCCGCCAGCAGCTTCAGGGCGCAGGGCAGCAAGGCGTAGGCGGCGGACAAGGCCGGCAAGCCGCCGTTGCCGCCTGGCACATAGCCGAGCCAGGCCAGCAGGGGCAAGGCGATGCCGGCCGCCAACGCCAGGCTCATCTGCACGCCCCAGTTCCACCAGCCGAAATACGCGGCCTCATGCCCGCCCGCCTGGCCGGCGGCGCCGATCAGCGCTGCCAGCAGGGCCGGCGGCAAGGCCAGGTCGGCGCCCAGGGCCAGGCCCGACAGCAGGCAGATACTGGCAAAGCCCCAGGCGGCGCCCGCGCCGAGGCCATACGCCCAGACGAAGACGGTGGCCGCCAGCAGCATGGCGCCGGCCCAGGCGCGCGCTTCGCCAAAACGGCGGGCCAGCACCACCCATGCGGGCATGGAAGCGGCCGCCGCGCAAAAGTAGACGCTCAGGAAAGCGCCCGCGTCATGCCCGAGGCGCAAGTAATCGCCGGCAAAAAACAGGAACAGGGTGGCGGGAATGGCCGCCGCCACGCCGTTGATGAGCAAAATGGCAAACAGCCAGCGAAACGCGCGCTGGCGAAATGGCAGCTGCCAGCCGCCACGGGACGCTGCCAGCGTGACGCCGGACGCTGCCGGACGCGGGGCGCGCGCCAGCAGCAAGGCGCCCGCCGCCAGCAGGCAGACGGCAAAGGCCAGCGACAAGCCGTCATAGCCGAGCACGGCTGTCAGTCCCGCCGCCAGGATCACGCCCGTCAACCCGCATGCCTCGCGCACGGCCGTCACGCGCGCACGCAGGCCCGGCGCCTGGCTCAGGGCCGCGCCCCAGCTCTGGTGGGCGATGCTGGCCAGGCCGAACGCCGCATACACAAGCAGCAAGGCAGCCAGGAACCAGGCCAGCGTAGCCGCGGGCGACAGGGACGGCGGATGGAACAGGGCGCCAAAGCCCAGCAGCAGCAAGGGCAGCGACGCGCCGACCAGCATGGCATAGCTGCGCCCGCCGCGCGCCATCCAGGCGCCCAGGGCCGGGTCGATGAAGGCGGCGGCGATGCGGGCCGCCAGCAGCACGGCGCCGATTTGCGCCAGGTCAAGACTGCTGCGCTGCGCATAAAACGGCGCCACATATATATAGATGGGCAGCGCCAGCATGGCCAGCGGCAAGCCGAACAGGCCATAGCTGAACAAGGCTGGCAAGGTCAGCGTGCCGGCAGCGGCGTTCATGGCAGCGGGGCCGCGTTCTGCAGCAAGGCGCTGCGCAGCTTCGGCGCCGTCGACTCGGGCGACAGCCAGATGGCAAAAAAGGCGCGCGCAAAGTCGCCGTCCGGCACGTCGGCCAGCACCTGGCCATCGAGATAAAAGCGCACGCCGGGGGCGGCGCCGGCCCGGTAGGCGCCCGCGATGCGCTGGCCTTCCTTGACGTCAGGAAAGATGCGTCGCATGGCGTCCAGCCACGCCAGACGCTGCGCTTGCGTGCCCGCGCCGATTTTCCGCATCTGTTCATAACTGGCCTCGGCGATCTTCCTGCCGTCGAGCGCACGCGCGTAGCGCAATTCCAATACAAACGGCGCCGTGGCGGACGCCGCGCCCTGGTAGCCGAACGGCCCCACCCATAGTTGTGCCTGATAAATGCGCATGCCGAACCACGTATAGTCGCCTTCGCCCGCCAGGCGGGCTGCGGGCACGTCGGCAGCGACAAAGCCTGGCGGCGCGGCCAGGGCGCAGGACATGGCCAACGACAACACGACAATGGCAAGCAAGCGGCCCATGCTCACTCCTTGACGAGGGTAAATTGCATCACATCCGTGTTGTGGGCCTGGAAGGCGGCCTCGCAATACGCGAGGTAAAACTCCCAGGTCAGCAGGAAACGGCCGTCGAAACCCTGCTTTTCCAGCGCCGCGCGCCGGGCCAGGAAGCTGGCGCGCCACTGGCGCAAGGTTTCCGCGTAATCAAGGCCAAAGCTGAAGGCGTCTTCCACGCGCAAGCCCTGCGCCTCGGCGGCGCGGCGAAACGCGGCCGGCGAAGGCAGCATGCCGCCCGGGAAAATGTACTGTTGAATAAAATCCGTGCTCTTGCTGTAGCGCTCGAACAACTCGTCGGCGATGACGATGGTCTGGATGCAGGCGCGTCCGCCCTGCTTCAAATTGCGCGCCACACAGGCGAAATAGCCGGGCCAATAGCTTTGCCCCACGGCTTCGAACATCTCGATCGAAGCGACAGCGTCGTACTGGCCGTGGCTGTCGCGGTAATCGCACAGCTGCAAATCGGCCAGGCTGGCAAGCCCCGCGTCGTGCAGGCGCTGGCGCGCATACGCCAGTTGCTCCGTCGACAAGGTCAGCCCCGTCACATGGGCGCCGTGGTCGCGCGCCGCCGTTTCCGCAAAGCCGCCCCAGCCGCAGCCGATTTCCAGCACGCGCTCGCCGGCCTGCAGCTGCAGCTCGCTGGCAATGCGCCGGTATTTCGCCGCCTGCGCCTGCTCCAGGCTGGCGCCCTCGCTGAACAGCGCGCTCGAATACGTCATCGACGGGTCCAGCCACAGCTGATAAAAGGCGTTGCCGATGTCGTAATGGGCGTGGATGTTCTTCTTGCTGCCGGCGCGCGAATTGCGGTTGAGCAAATGCCGCAGCTTATACACCAGGCTGCCCCACCAGTTGCCATAAATCAAGGACTCGATCTGGTCGCGATTGCGTATCATCAACTCGATCAAGCCCGGCAAATTGTCCGTGCGCCAGTCGCCCGCGATGAACGTTTCGGCAAAGCCGATGTCACCCGAGCGCAGGACGGCCGCGCACAAGCGCCAGTTGTGCAAGTCCAGGGCAACGGGATTGCCGCCGTCGCCATACAGCAGGACGCTGCCATCGGGCGTACGCAGGCGCAAGGCGCCGAACTTCAGTTGCGCCAGCAGCCGCAAAATCATGCGCCCGGAGGCGGGCATGTCCAGGTGCGCATGGTCATGGCACGCGCTGCGCACATGCACGCTGGTGGGCAGGGATTCAGAGCTCATCGGGACACCTTTTCTTGTGGAGGGAGGGGTTTGCTGAAAAACGGCACGCGGCGCAGCCACAGGCGCAGCGCCTGCCAATGGATGCGCGCCATCACGCCCCAGGTCATCAGCGGATAGCGCAGCAGGGCATAGACGATGGCGCCGTCCCCCAGGGGCCGCGCCGCGCCGGACAAGCTCGTCTGCAGCAGCGGGCCGTCGGGGTCGTCGTAATCGACGCGCGCCAGGTGGCGCTCGCCGTCCTGCTCGTCATTGCGCAGGAAACGGAAGCGGTAGCGTCCCTGCACCTGGCAAAACGGCGAGACGTGGAAAATCTTGCTGGCTTGCAATTCGCTGCCATGGGCGATGGCGCCGCCCTGCTCCAGCAGATACAGGTGGCGCTCGCCGAAGGTATTGCGCACATCGCAGAGCACGGCGCGCAGCGCGCCGTCAAGCCGGTGACAAAACCAGAAACTGACGGGGTTGAAGACATAGCCGAACACGCGCGGCATGGTTTGCAGCCAGATTTCGCCGTGCGCATCCGTCACGCCGTGCTGGCGCAGCAGGGTGTCTATCCATTGCAGCAGCGGCGTTTCCCCATCGCCATGATCGCGGTCGCGGAAGGACAGCAGATTGGTGCCGTTGCGCGAAATCAAACGGGCGGGAAAATCCTGCGCGCCCATGCTGCGCAGGGGCAGGCGCACATAATAGATGCCGTAGCTGAAAGCATGCGCGCGGGGCCGCAGGCGCGCATGGCGCACCTGGCCCAGGCACAGTTGCGGCTGCGCCGGCGGCGACGGCTCATGCGGCATGGCCAAGCTCCGCCGCCGCCATGCCATTGAGCACTTGCGCCACTGCCAGGCCCGACTTCAAGCCGTCCTCATGGAAACCATAGCCCGTCCAGGCGCCCGCGAACCACGTGTGCTGCGCGCCCTGGAAAGCGGCCAGGCGTGCCTGGGCGGCGATGGCCGCGCCATCGAACACGGGATGCGCATAGGAAAATTCGTCGATCACCTTGGCCGGGTCCGGCTCGTCGAGCGGATTGAGCGAGACGATGACGGGCGTCGTGAACGGCAGCGGCTGCAACTGGTTCAGCAGATAGTGCACGCACACTTGCGGCGCCTCGCCTTCCCCTGCCGCCCGGCCCTGGTAATTCCAGGCCGACCAGGCGCGGCGGCGCTGCGGCAGGCAGGACGCATCCGTATGCAGGACGGCCCGGTTCGGCTGGTAGCGCACGGCTTCGAGCACGGAGCGCTCGTCGTCGCGGATGTCTGCCAGCAGGGCCAGCGACTGGTCGCTGTGGCAAGCGAGCACCACGTGATCGGCATGCGCGACGCCTGCCGCCGTGTGCAGCTCGACCATGCGCGCACCGCCGTGCCCCTGGCGGTGCACGGCCAGCACGGGACACGCGAGGCGTTGCTGGGGGATGCCCGCCAGCAGTTTTTCCACGTACACGCGCGCGCCGCCCCGCACCGTGCGCCATTGGGGCCGGTCGCTGACCTGCAACAAGCCGTGGTTGTGGCAGAAACGGATAAAGGTGGCCAGCGGAAAGGCCAGCATCTGGCGCGCTGGGCATGACCAGATGCAGGCCGCCATCGGCAACAGATACCAGTGGCGGAACCCGGCGTCATAGCCGTGCAGGTCGAGAAACTCGCCCAACGACAGGGCCGGCGCCGGCAAGCTGGCCGTGGCCAGGGCGCTGGCCTGCCGGTTGAAGCGCACGATATCGCGCAGCATGCGCAAAAAGGCGGGGCGCAGCAGGTTGCCGCGCTGGGCAAACACGGTGTCCAGGCTGGCGCCCGCCCATTCCAGCACGCGGGCATGCGCGGCAGTACCCAGCGGCATCTTCACGGAAAACGACATGTCGCTGTCGGCCGCCGCGACGCCCAGTTCATCGAACAGCTGGACCAGGTTCGGATAGGTGGCGTGGTTAAACACGAGAAAGCCCGTGTCCACGCCATGCGTGGCGCCGTCGAGCGTGACGTCGACCGTGTGGCTGTGGCCGCCGAAATAATCGCCCGCCTCATACAAGGTGACGTCCTGGCCCGCCTGCGCCAGCCGATACGCACATGACAAACCTGCAATTCCCGCACCGACAACAGCAATCTTCATGATGGCACCCATATCAAGTTTGTCCTGGACAAATCGACCTAGCAGGATATTCGATTAAATATTGAGCTATGTCAATGAGGGCGTGCGCCACTCAGGAACTTGTACGCAGGCGCTTTCCAATCGGATTCAGCTATTTGGTGCGGGACAGGCAAAGGCGTAAAATGCATGCCACGTTCATCCGCAAGCGAGCAAAACCCTGGTATGGATACTGACCTGCAAGCACTGCATCCCCCTTCCGCCTTCAGCATCAGCGATGTCGAGCGCGATACGGGGCTGGCCAAGGAAACCTTGCGTGTCTGGGAGCGCCGCTACGCCTTTCCCCAGCCGCAGCGCGACGCCTTCGGCGAACGCAGCTACCCGGCCGAGCAGGTGCAAAAACTGCGCATGGTCAAGCGCTTGCTGGACCTCGGATTTCGTCCGGGTAAAATCATGCAGCACAGCACCCTGCAACTGCAGCAGCTGGCCAGCGCCGGCACGCCGCCGTCCCAGCAGGCGGCGCCGCAACTCGGGCACTACCTGGCCCTGTGCCGCGGCCACCGGATGGCGGAACTGGGCGACGCCCTGCGCCAGGCGCTGGCCGTGCTGGGCCTGAAAGCCTTTACCGTCGACGTGATCGCGCCGCTGACCGGCATGGTAGGCGAGGCCTGGGCCTGCGGCGAACTGGCCGTGTACGAGGAGCATCTGTATAGCGAAACCTTGCAGACGGTGATGCGCCACGCGATTTTTTCGCTGCCACAACAAAGCAGTCCCAGCACGCGCACGCCGCGCATCGTCCTGAGCACCCTGCCGCAGGAACGCCACGGCCTGGGCTTGCTGATGGCCGAGGCGCTGTGCGTGGCGGCCGGCGCGCACTGCATGTCGCTGGGCGTGGAAACGCCGCTGACCGACATCGTCGCGGCGGCCGGCGCGCAGCGGGCCGACATCGTCGCGCTGTCGTTTTCCAGCGCCAGCAAGGCAAGGCAGACGCGCGACAGCCTGCAGCAGCTGCACGCCAGCCTGCCGGCCAGCACCGAGCTGTGGGCGGGCGGGCGCAGCCCCGTGCTCCACAAGCGTCCGCCGCCGTTCCTGCACGTGCTCGATTTGCGCCAGGTCGAGGAAAGCATCGCCAGCTGGCGCCAGCGCCATGCGCCCGACGCCGTGCAAACGCACTGATCGCAATATATCTGCGGCGATCTCCGGGGATAGGCGCGCAATGTTGCCAATCGAACAGTAATGCATGAAGCGCCGGGCGCGCTCTGGTAGAATAGCCGGTATGAAACAGTGTCCGGCGCCGCCGGGCCTAAGGTCAGCACCCGCCACCACACATCCATGTTTAGTTTCTTCAAGAAAAAAACCGCCGCCCCTGAAGCCGTGCCTGCCAGTGTCGAGCCTATCGCCGCGCCCGCCGCCGTCACGCCGCCCGCCGTCCCCCTGAGCGGTGCGCCAGCCGAGCTCGTGCCCGTGATCGTCGCTGCCGAGCCCGAGAAAAAATCGTGGATGACGCGCCTGAAGGCCGGCCTGTCGAAAACCTCGAACACCTTGTCCGTGCTGTTCGTCGGCGCGAAGATCGACGACGCCCTGTACGAAGAGCTGGAAGCGGCGCTGCTGATGTCCGACGCCGGCATCGACGCCACCGAATTCCTGCTCACGGAATTGAAGAAAAAGGTCAAGGAAGACAAGCTGCTCGATGCGGCCGCCGTCAAGGCCGCCCTGAAAGTGCTGCTGATCGAGCTCTTGCTGCCGCTGGAAAAGCGCTTCGAACTGGGCCGCCACAAGCCGCTGGTGATGATGATTTCCGGCGTGAATGGCGCCGGCAAGACCACCACCATCGGCAAGCTGGCCAAGCACATGCAGTCGAACAACCAGTCCGTGCTGCTGGCCGCGGGCGACACCTTCCGCGCCGCCGCGCGCGAGCAGCTGATGGTCTGGGGCGAGCGCAACAACGTTACCGTGATCTCGCAGGAATCGGGCGACCCGGCCGCCGTGGCCTACGACTCCGTGCAATCGGCGAAAGCGCGCGGCATCGACGTGGTGATGGTCGACACGGCGGGCCGCCTGCCGACGCAATTGCACCTGATGGAAGAATTGAAGAAAATCAAGCGCGTAATCGGCAAGGGCATGGAGGGCGCGCCGCATGAAACGCTGCTCGTCATCGACGGCAACACGGGGCAGAATGCCCTCACGCAAGTCAAGGCCTTCGACGACGCCCTGCAGCTGAGCGGCCTGGTGATCACCAAGCTGGACGGCACCGCCAAGGGCGGCGTGCTGGCGGCCATCGCCCGCGTGCGCCCCGTGCCCGTGTATTTCATCGGCATCGGTGAAAAAATTGAAGACTTGCAGCCCTTCGTGGCTGCCGAATTTGTCGAAGCGCTGCTCGGATAAGCCTATACATGATTGAATTTCAGCACGTCTCCAAGCAATACTCCCCCGACGCAGTGGCGCTCAGCGACATTTCGCTGAGCATTGCCAAAGGCGAGCTGGTCTTCCTGGCCGGCCCGTCCGGCGCCGGCAAGTCCACCCTGCTGAAAATGATCGCCGCCATGGAGCGCCCCACGTCGGGCAAGCTGATCGTCAACGGCCAGGACATGGCGAAGATCAAGCCGGCCGGCGTGCCATTTCTGCGCCGTAACATGGGCCTGATCTTCCAGCAGCAGAAACTGCTGAACGACCGCTCCATCCTGGCCAACGTCATGCTGCCCCTGCTCGTCGTCGGCGCGCATAAAGTGGCCGCCGAGCAGCGCGCACGCGCCGCGCTCGACAAGGTTGGCCTGCTCGACCGCGCCCTGGCGCGCCCGCTGTCGCTGTCGGGCGGCGAGCAGCAGCGCGTCTCGATCGCGCGCGCCATCGTCAACCGGCCGCAGATCATCCTGGCCGACGAACCGACGGCCAACCTGGACCGCGCCAGCGCCAACAAGGTGCTCGACGCCCTCAAAGCATTCCACTCGGTGGGCGTGACCTGCCTCATCTCCAGCCACGACGAACAGATGCTCGACGCCGCCGCCCGCGTGATCCACCTGAAGAACGGCCAGCTGGTCGCCATCGACAAGGCCACGCAGGCGCCCGTGTTCGCCCCGCCCGACCCCGATTTTGCGCCCGCCCCCGATGCGGACGACGCGCAGGGAGAACAGGCATGAGAGGCTGGTTCCGTCAACACCGCTTCGCCCTCGGTTCGGCGCTGATTCATCTGCGCAAGTCGCCCGGCGGCTTTTTATTGAACGTCGTCGTCGTCGCCATCGCCCTGTCGCTGCCGTTTGCCGGCCTGACCATGCTCGACAACGTGCGTCCCATGTCGGAGCAGATGTCGGTCGACCCGGAAATCAGCGTCTTCCTGAAAATCGACACGCCGCGCGAGCAGGCCGTGGCCCTGGCCGGCGCCATGCGCAAGATCGTGCGCGAGCAAAAGGCGAAAATCGTCTTCATCCCGCGCGAACAGGCGCTCGACACCCTGAAAAACAAGAACGGCCTGGCCGACGTGCTGAGCACCCTGGGCGACAATCCCCTGCCCGACAGCTATGTGCTGAAACTCGACGCCTTCAGCAGCGCCAGCGAAGCGCAGGACGTCGACGCCGTGGCGGAACAGCTGCGCCACCTGCCCGGCGTGGAATCGGCGCAAGTCGATTCGGCCTGGGTCAAGCGCCTGGCGGCCCTGCTGGGCGTGCTGCGCCTGGTGCTGCTGCTGCTGGCCATTACCCTGGGCGTGGCCGTCATCGCCGTGGTCTTCAATACCATCCGCCTGCAAGTGATGCAGCAGCGCGATGAAATCAGCATCTCGAAACTGATCGGCGCAACCGACACCTTCATCCACCGCCCCTTCTATTACACGGGCGCCCTGCTGGGCCTGTGCGCCGGCGCGCTGGCCCTGGGCGCCGTGGCGCTGGCCTTGCAGCCGCTCAATACCGCGATTGCCGAGTTTGCCCGCCTGTACGCGTCCGAATTCCAGCTGGTGCCGCTGGCGCCGCTGTCGATGGCCGGCCTGCTGGCCGTCAGCGCGGGCCTGGGCCTGACCGGCGCCTTCCTCTGCGTGCAGCGCCATCTGGCGCGCCTGAACTGACCTTCCCTCCCATGGCGGCGCCACGCGCGCCGCCATTCCTCACTGCCCCTTGTTTTTTTGACACTCACCCCATACTGCTGTTATCTTGATATTAAGCAAGTATTCTTAAGGTTCGCTTCAGCTTGCGGCCGTAGACTATGTATGTTGTCGCTGGGAAGCAAGAAAAGGGCGCGCATGGCAGTGCCGATGCGGCCCGGCGCGATGTTTTAGATTACATATCAGTCATTAAAAACCCATAGCATATAGGCTATCAGAGCGATTAAATGTGCTGATTGGCACTCTCAAGCAGAGAGTGCTAATATATGGACATACCCAGGCAGGATCGCCATGAGCGCCAGATATAGATGGTGCCGCGAACTGCAAAGTGCAAGACCGGATACGCAAGAACGAACTAAAAACGGGCCCTGTCGTGTGACATGGCCAACTGGAACAAAGCAAGACTACGAGGGAGAAAACATGACTATGATGTCCGCAACGTCCGCATTGGTTCCGACCAAGAATAACGCGCTGGGCCTCGGGTTCACCGGCAATCTGGGCAATATCGACGCCTATATTTCGGCCGTGAACCGTCTGCCCATGTTGACCCACGCCGAAGAAATGTCGCTGGCGAAACGCCTGCGCGAAAAAAATGACCTGGCCGCCGCGCAAGAGCTGGTGCTGTCGCACCTGCGCCTGGTGGTCTCGATTGCCCGCGGCTACCTGGGCTATGGCTTGCCGCATGCCGACCTGATTCAGGAAGGCAATATCGGCCTGATGAAAGCCGTGAAACGTTTCGACCCTGACCAGGGCGTGCGCCTGGTGTCGTACGCCATGCACTGGGTGAAAGCCGAGATGCACGAGTACATCCTGAAAAACTGGCGCCTGGTCAAAGTGGCGACGACGAAGGCGCAGCGCAAGCTGTTCTTCAACCTGCGCAGCCACAAGACCGGCCTCGATGCGATGACGCCGAAGCAGATCGACGCGCTGGCCAAGCTGCTCGACGTGAAGCGCGAAGAAGTGATCGAGATGGAAACGCGCTTGAGCGGCCGCGACATCGCCCTGGAGTCGCCGACCGACGATGAGGACGACAAGTTTTCGCCGATCGCCTACCTGTCGTCGGAGCAAAGCGAGCCGACCAAGGTGCTGGAAGCGGAGCAAGTGACGCGCCTGCAATCGGAAGGCCTGGAAACGGCCTTGAGCAAGCTGGACGACCGTTCGCGCCGCATCATCGAAGCGCGCTGGCTGGCCAACGACGACGGTTCCGGCGCCACCCTGCACACCCTGGCAGAAGAGTTCGGCGTATCGGCCGAACGCATCCGCCAGATCGAAGTGGCGGCGCTGAAAAAAATGAAGGGCGCGCTGGCCGCTTACGTGTAACAGCAAGCCAGAGCCGCAGTAAAAAGGCGCCGCAAGGCGCCTTTTAGTTTTGAACTTTGATGTTTATCAACAGATAAACATTGTCGACCGTTAAGCTGCAGCCAGGCCCTTGGTGATCAGCTCGGCGACGACCTCATTCAGATCCGCGCCGCGCTCCTTGGCCAGGGTCTGCAATTGCAAGACCAGATCGCTGTTCAGCTTGACGGCGAACGGCACCAGGCCCAGGGCCTGATCGCGCTTGCGCTGCTCGCGGCGGTCGACGAGCACCGCTTCCTTACCGAATGCACCGGCGCCGGGAACATTCATCTTTCCCATCAGTTTCTTGGCATCGCTCTTGGCCAGGTCGGTTTTTTTCATGGTTGTTTCCTGATTTTCAAAACAGCCATTCTACGCAGTAATCGGCGCGCCGCGTGGACGGCGCATCAATTCATCCGCAGCACGCCAATGGTGCGCCGGAAAAATATCATTTTGCTATTATCATTTTCATCCCACGCGTGGATGCCACGTCGGGGACGCTCCACCTGAAAGGAAAAAACATGCATTACCTCCATGACTCGTATCGCCGCCTGTTCCTGCCCCTGCTCGTCGCCTGCCTGGCCGTGCTGGCCGGCTGCGGCGCGGCCGGCAGCGCCGGCGACGCGGAAAACACGCCGCGCAGCGTCACCCACGTGCTGTCGCCGGGCCAGCAGGTGGCCATCACGGCCACGGACACCCTGAAACTCGAGCGCGTCAACGACAGCCGCTGCCGCAAGGGCGCCGTGTGCGTGTGGAAAGGCTACGTCAGCTACAGCTTCAGTTTGCTCAACAGCGCGGGCGCCACCGACATCGTCCTGTCCGAGTCCATGCCCGGCGCGTCCAGTTCCGTGACCGTCAACCACCTGACGTTCACCCTGCTCGACGTCGACCCGGCCACGCCGCCGGCCCTGAACGCAGCCGAACCCGCGTATCGGGTCAAGGTCAAGATTACGCAGGGCGCGCTGGCACGCTAATTACCGTGGCGACGCCGGCTGTCGGCGGGCGCCTGCTGCCGCGCCAGCATGCCGTAATCGCGCACGACGGCGGCGATGCGCAGCCGGTAATCGTCGAACACGCCCTGCCGGCCGGCCGACTGCGCCGCCCGGTGCGCTTCCAGCTGGCGCCACTGCGCCAGCGCCGCTTCGTCGCGAAAGAAGGACAGCGACAGCAGTTTGCCTGGTTCGCTCAGGCTGCCGAAACGTTCGATGGAAATGAAACCATCGACCTCGTCGAGCAAGGGCCGCAGGGACGCCGCCAGGTCCAGGTACTGCTGGCGCCCTTCGGCGCCGGGCCAGACTTCAAAAATCACGGCAATCATGCGCTGGCTCCTTGCATAAACACGGGGATACGGGCGTTCAGCGAGGGCAGATAACTCCAAGCCAGCGGCAAGTCTTGCAGGCTATCGGCCCATGCCTGCAAACAAGCCGTGGCTATCGTCTGCGCGATGGACTGGCCGGGACAGGCGTGACGGCCATGGCCAAAGCCTGACTCCGCATGGCCGGCGCTGGCCAGCACGACGATAATCATCTGTCCGGCCGGTATGCGCACGCCGTGCAATTGCACGTCCTCCGCCGTGTAGCGGCGCGTGTTGTGGATCGAGGGATCACGCAGGCTGACGTCGCGTAACAGGGCCGGCCATCGCCCGGGTGCGGCGCGCAGTTGCGTGGACAACTCCGGCTGCGCGCGCAAGGCCACGACGGCATTGCCCAGCAAGCCGGCCGTGGCGTCGCAGGTCTGCGACAGCAAGCCCACGAGGTTGGCCAGCACGCCGCCAGACGCCTGCCAGCCGACGGCATCCGCCCCGGCCACGATGTCGTGCAGCAAGCTGCCGGGCAAGGCCTCCGCCTCGCGCAGCAACACGCTAAAACCTCGCAGCAAGGCATAGGCTGCGTCCTGCGCGCCGGCCAATTGTTCGCCATTGCTGAGCGGCGACAGACAGGCGACAAAATCACGCGTCCAGGCGGCCAGCGCCGGCCATTGCGCTGGCGCAAAGCCCAGCAAGTCCGCCATGGCGAACAGGGGCAGTTCAACAATTGCATCATTGAGCCGCGCGGCGCGGCCGGGAACGCGGTCACCGGCAAGCTGCATCACCCGCCCATGCAGGCGCGCCAGATCCACCCGGCCCAGCGCCCGCGCCAGCACCTGTTTTGGCACGGCATGCCGTTCGCCGTCGTTCATGCGCACCAGTTCGGCAAAAATCGCGCCGCAAGGCGTGCCTGCCAGGTTGAGCGGCACGGCCAAGCCCGGCGGGCGCACGCGGCAAGCGGGATGCGCGAGCACGGCCTGCACGCCAACGGCTCCCGTCGCCAGCCAGCAATCGAGCGACGCGTCGAAACGCAGCGGCGGGC
Source organism: Janthinobacterium sp. GW458P (assembly GCF_002127585.1). GTDB lineage: Bacteria > Pseudomonadota > Gammaproteobacteria > Burkholderiales > Burkholderiaceae_D > Janthinobacterium. The sequence goes on along the minus strand of NZ_NEGZ01000011.1, from coordinate 30,720 downwards.
CGTCCGCCAGGCGGCGATAGTAGTCATACGGCGCCGCGTGGGTGACGGCGGAAAAAGGGTCGGCGGGGTCGATAAGAAAGTCGGCGAGCGGCATGCGCGTTCCATTGCAGTGAAGTGGGGACACGAGTATGCTGGCCCTTCCACCACAACACTTCGCCCGTGAACGAATCATGGAAGACAAGTTTCCCTCGGCCGACCTGGGCCTGGCGCAACTGGCCGGCGCCATCGCGGAACCAGCCCGCGCGCGCATGCTGTGCAGCCTGCTCGACGGCCATGCGCGCACGGCCACGGAATTGGCTACGCTGGCCGACGTGGGCGCCTCGACAGCCAGCGCCCATCTGGCGCGCCTGCGCACAGATCGATTGCTGACCATGGTGGCGCAGGGCAAGCACCGCTATTACCGCCTGGCCAGCGCCGAGGTGGGCCAGGCGCTCGAAGCGCTGCTGGTGGTGGCCGGCGTGCCCGCAACGCCGTTTACGCCCACCACGCCGGACCGCTTGCGCCGCGCGCGCACCTGCTACGACCACATGGCCGGCACGGTGGCCGTCGCCTTGCACGACCAGCTGCATGCGCAAGGCTGGCTGCTCGACGACGGCGGCGAATATCGCCTGTCGGAAGCGGGCGCGGCCAGCATGGCGGCGCTGGGCATCGACGTGCCGCAACTGCAGCGCCAACGCCGCCGCTTCGCCTGTGCCTGCCTGGACTGGAGCGAACGGCGCGCCCACCTGGGCGGCGCGCTGGGGGCGGCCCTGCTGCAGCTGGCCCTGCGCCAGGGCTGGGCCGAGCGCGAATTCGACAGCCGCGCCCTGCGCATCACGCCAAGCGGCGAGCGGCGCCTGCTGGCCGTATTTGCCTGCCGCTCAACGGTGCCGGCATTTTGTATCTCATAAGCAACTATCGAGAGAAAAATGCCCTTTTGCCATTGTTTTCATTCATCATATGCTGCGCTCTTCAGCGCGCATTTCCCCCTTTCGCCTATGGAAAGAGTCCATCTTGAAAACAGTGTCACCCAGCACAAGTCCCGCCAGCACCTGCCATAACTGCCACACCGACGCGCCAGGCAACTTCTGCAGCACCTGCGGCCAGTCCACCGTCGTGCACGTGCCCAGCGCGCGCGAATTCCTGCATGAATTTGTCGCCCATTATGTGGCGCTCGAAGGCAAGCTGTGGCGTACCCTGGCCCTGCTGCTGTTCCGCCCGGGCGCGCTGACGAACGAGTACATTGCGGGGCGCCGCGTGCGTTACGTGGAACCGCTGCGCGTATACCTGACCTTCAGCATCCTGTTCTTTGCCATCCTCAAGTTCGGCAGCGCCGACTTGTTCCTCACCGTCCACAGCCAGCAACCCCAGGCGAGCGCCCACGGCCCAAGTCAGACTCCGGACAACAATGCGTCGGGCATGCAGGTCAGCATCCTGGGCCAGACACCCACGCTGCCACATCAGTGGCAAGACTTTCAGCAACTGCCCGTGGCCGGAAAGCAAAAGCTGATAAGGGAGAGCTTTTTTCATTACGCACCCTATGCCATGTTTGGCCTGATGCCGCTGTTCGCCCTGTTCCTGAAGATCCTCTACCTGGGCAGCGGACGGCGCTATGGCGAGCATTTCCTGTTCGCCTTGCATACGAATGCCTTCGCCTTCATCACGATGGCGCTCATGACCTTGATCCCCGTCGATATTGTCCGCCTCGCGCTCTGCGCCTGGCTGCTCGGCTACCTGCCCTGGGCCATGTGGCGCGTGTATCCAAGCGGCAAGCTCGCCACCGTCTGCCGCTGGCTGGTATTGATGGCAGCCTATGCCCTCGCCATGAGCCTGGCGATCATGGCCTGCATCGCCACGGGCGTGATGCTGCGCCATTAGGCAGCAAGGAGCGTTGGGGCGGCGCCGTATCGGGCTATCATCCCGCACGCTCTCTTTTTTGGGATACACGATGATTGTTTTTGAAGGCTTGTCCAAACAGTACGGCACGTTCGAGGCCGTCAAGCCGCTCACCTTGCAGGTGGGAAAAGGCGAGGTCTTCGGCTTTCTGGGACCGAATGGCGCCGGCAAGACCACCACCATCCGCATGCTGATGGGCATCCTGGTTCCCAGCGGCGGGCGCGTGCTGGTCGATGGCCTCGATTGCCACCGCGACGGCGCCGCCGTCAAGCGCAAGGTGGGCTACCTGCCCGACACCCCCGTCTTTTACGATTATTTGCGCGGACGTGAAATCCTGCAATTCGTTGCTGAAATGCATGGCTATGCGCGCGCGGAGGCGGCCACCCGCGCGGCGCGGCTGCTGAGCGAATTCGGACTCGATGAAGCGGGCGAAGATTTCGCCGTCAATTACTCGCTGGGCATGAAGAAGAAGCTGGGCCTGGCCTGCGCGCTGATCCACGATCCGGCCGTGCTGATCCTTGATGAACCGATCAACGGCCTGGACCCGCGCGCCTCGCGCGAAGTACAGGAACGGCTGCTGCGCATCGCCGCCGCCGGCACCACGATCTTCGTTTCCACGCATTTGCTCGACATGGCGGAAAAGCTGTGCAGCCGCGTGGCCATCATCCACCGCGGCGCGCTGGCGGCCACGGGCAGCCTGGACGAGATTCGCCGGCAACTGTCCAGCGACGGCAGCCTGGAAGATATCTTCCTGCAGCTGACCGATGAAACGGCGACCGCACGACGCCGGCGCCGCTGACCGCCTGGCGTGCCGTCTGGCTGCTGACACGCTTGCGCCTGCAGCGCCTGCTCAACGTCAGCGGCCGCGGCTTCGCCTTCAGGAAGGCCCTGCAGGGCCGCCCCGCCACGCCGGGCAAGCAGCGGGGCCGCTGGCTGCTGGGCGTGCTGCTGTTCCTGCCCATGTTGTTTTCCTTCGGCACCATGGCGCGCCATGGCGTGCTCAACATGCATTGCCTGCTCGACCAAGTGGCAGCCTGCCAGGCGCAAGGCAGCATGCAGGCGGGCGAACGCCTGCTGGCGCCGGTCATCGCCGAATTCATCGGGCATCCGTTCAGTGCGGCGCTGGCAGGCGGCCTGACTCTGCAATTGATGCTGCTGTGGCTGGTCAGCGTGTTGTTACCGCTAGGCATGGGCGAACTGTCGAAACCGGACTGGGACCTGGAATGGCTGGTCACCTTGCCGGTCGACAAAGCCACGCTGCTGTGGGCGCGCGTGCTCGAGCGCACGGTCGTCAATCCGGCCGGCCTGCTGGCCCTGTGGCCCAGCACCACCATGATCGCCTGGTATTCGGGCCAGGGCTGGCTTTCTCCGCTGTCCGGGCTGGCGGCCAGCCTGCTCCTGCTGGCCCTGGCCGCCATGCTGCACACACTGGTCGATACGGGCCTGCGCCTGTCGCTCAGTCCGGCACGGCTGGGCAACCTGCAGGCGCTGCTCTCGGTGGCCGGGGTATTTCCCATGTATATGGGCATGTCTTTTGGCATGGGCACGGGCGGCTTTGCCCATGGCTGGGCCGCTGCCATGCCCGCCTGGAGCGGCTGGACGCCGCCCGGCCTGCTGGTGCGCGCGCTCAATGCCGCCAGCCTGGCGGATGCGCTGTTGCCCGCCTGCCTGCTGCTGGCGCAAGTGCTGCTGATGATGCTGCTGGGCATGGCGATGCTGCGCCGCCAGTTGCGCCATGGCGTCGTGGGCGCGGGCCAGCGCGAAGCGAGCCGCAAGCGCTCTCCGGCGGCGCTGCCCGCTGGCCGGTGGCGCGCCCGCATCGGCACGGTGATCCAGCGCCGCGAATTGACCCTGCTGGTGCGCGACCGTAACTTCATGGTGCAAACGCTGCTGATGCCGCTGCTCATCCTCGGCGGCCAGGCTTTGTTTTCCGGCCAGGCGCGCGACCTGCACGCGCTGCTGGCCAGCCCCGCCCTGCTGGCATCGACGGGCTTTTTCCTCGGCAGCTATGTGCTGATGATGTCGGCCTTCCAGACACTGAACAAGGAAGGCGGCGCGCTGTGGCTGCTGTACACATTTCCCGTTCCCGTTGAGCGGGCGCTGCGGCAAAAGGCGCAATTGTGGGCCGTACTGGCCCTGCTGTATCCACTCATCCTGTTCGGCGCGGCGCTGGCCTGGCTGCCCGCCTGGTCGTGGCAGACGGCGGGCCTGATGCTGCTGGCCCTGGCCGGCATTCCCCTGTATTCGATGATCGCCGTGGCGCTGGGCGTGTTTGCCAGCGACCCGCTGGCCACGGAAGCGGCGGCGAAGATACGCCCCACATATATGTATCTGTACCTGCTGCTGAGCGGCCTGTACCTCGCCGCGCTGGCGGCCGGCAGCGTGGTGCAGCAGCTGGTGTTTGTCGTGCTGACGGTGGCGCTGTCCCTGGCGCTGTGGCAAAAGGCGCGTGACGAGCTGCCGTACCTGCTCGACCCGGCCGCCTCGCCGCCGGCCACGGTGTCGGCGGCGGACGGCCTGATCGCCGCCATGCTGTTTTTTATCCTGCAGACACTGGCCTTGATCCTCCTCAAGGATGCGGCCGGTGCAACGCTGCCGCACGCGGCCATCGCCTTCGGCAGCGCGGGCGCGCTCACGTATGTGCTGGTGCGCCTCGTCTACTGGCGCGGCAAGACGGCAGGCGTGCCGCGCATCGGGCCAGGCCGGCAACCGTGGCGCCGGGGCGCGGCAGCCGCGGTGCTGGCGGCCCTCTTCGGCATCGGCTACCTGGCCATCGTGCAAGCCTGCGGCTGGTCACCTGCGCGCGCGCCGCTGGCGGCCGGGACGGGCTGGGACGCAGTATGGCTGGCAGGACTGGCGCTGCTGGCCGCGCCCCTGTGCGAAGAATTCATTTTCCGCGGCCTACTCCAGGGCGGCCTGCGCCGCTCGCTGCCCGCCTGGCAGGCGATCGGCATCGGCGCGGCCCTCTTCGCCATCGTCCATCCGCCGGCCTCCATGCTGCCCGTCTTCGTGCTGGGCCTGTGCGCGGGCGCCGCCTATGAACGCAGCCGTTCGCTGCTGGCGCCCATGCTGGCCCATGCCGGCTATAACGCGGCCATCCTCGCGCTTCAACTCCATGCATGAGCATGGACAAGTTTGCTAGAATCGCACACGTTTTCCGTCCGTATCCCAAACAATGACTACGCACAGATCCCGCATGCATCCACGCTTGTCCGCACCACTTGTCCTCGCTGCGCTGCTGAGCGGCTGCACGGTACTCGCCCTGCACCCCAACAGCGGCGTCGAAAACCGCACGTTTACCGTGCAGGAATCGCCGCGCCTGCGCATCGACGCGCCCAAGGCGCGCATCGAGAATCCGATGCCCAGCGACCATTTCATCGGCATCGCCCTGTCCGGCGGCGGCAGCCGCGCGGCCAATTTCTCGGCGGCATCGCTGGAGCAGCTGGAGCAATTCGGCCTCGTCAGCGGCGCCTCGGCCATCTCCGGCGTCTCCGGCGGCGCCATCGCGGGCGGCTACTATGCGCTGCACGGCAAGCAGACGAACTGGCCCTTGCTGCGCAGCAAGCTGAAAACGGATTTCTTCGGCCAGACCATATTAAAGCCCGCCAACCTGACGACGATGTTGCTGACGAACAAGACGCGCACGTCCTTCCTGTCCGACGTGCTGGACGATGTGCTGTACGACAAGAAAACCTACGAAGACTTGCCGCACGACGGCCCCATCTTCCTGGCCAACGCGACGGACGCCACCGATGGCGGCAAGCGCGTGGTGTTTTCCTATGAGTATTTTTACAATACCCTGCATTCGCCCATCCAGGATATCCGCCTGGCAACGGCCGTGGCCACCTCGGCCGCCTTTCCCGGCGTCTTCGATTCCGTCACCTTCGAGCGTTTCCGTCCGAAAAATACCTTCGTGCCGGAACTCGGTTCCGAGTCGCGCGAATCACCCTCGTACGTACACCTGTTCGACGGCGGCGCGGCCGACAACCTGGGCGTGGAAACCCTGTGGGACGCGGCCCTGACTCAGCTGTACGGCAACGACATGGCCGTCGTGCCGCCGCGCCTGAACAGCAAGCCCTTCATCCTCATCTCCATCGACGCCAACGCGCCCAATTCCAGCGCCGTGTTTGAAAAGATGTCGGACGAGCGCCAGCCGCTGGACCGCATCTTCAACAAGAACATCTACGACGCCGTCGACGCCCTGTTTTCGCGCCAGCGCAAGGAAAACCTCGTCAAGATGGGCTTTGGCCAGGCCCGCTTCGATACGGTCACGCACGAGAATTTCGGCGACCTGAGCCAGAAATTCGTCAAGGGCAAGCGCACCTCGGCCTTTGCCATTCCCGTGCTGTGCCGGCCCCATCTGGGCCAGTACCGCTGCGAAGTCGATGCGGCCGACCCCATGCCGGGCCAGGTCCGCACCACCCTGGAAGGCTTCGCCTGGCATATTTCCATCGATGAAATCGCCTCGCTGGCCCTGCGCCTGGCCAGCGACGATGCGCAAGTCAATTTTGCGCGTAAGCAAGAGCGCGCGGCCCTCGTCAAGCTGCAGCGCCTGGCCACGCAAACGAAGACCCATCTGAAACTGACGGGGCCGGAAAACTGCAGCCCGGAAGTGCTGCAATCGGCCCTGTACAGTGCCGCGCGCGTGCTGATCCTCGACGACGAGGAATCGCGCTTCGCCCTGTGCGACTACATGCTGGCGGGAAAGCTGATCAACGACGACATCGTCTGCAAGCAGCGCTACGTGCACGCCGTGCCCAGCTTTGCCATCGAAAGCGAAGATTTGCAGTACCGCAACCTGAGTTCGGATGGCAATTCCGTGAACGTGCCGATACGCTGCAAGAAGTGAGCGCCCACAAAAAAGCCCGCACGATCGCTCGTGCGGGCTTTAGCGCAAGGATTCCAAGCGCCCGGTTGATTTAGATCAATCGACCTTAAATCAAGCGACTACGCCTGCGCATGTAGCTGCGGCTTAATGCACCTTCCAGTTCCTGCTCCGTCTTATGCTGGTTTACTGTGTACAGGGCCCACAGGGCCGCCGGCGCCCAGCCGATCACAGTGCACTGCAAAATCAAGGCGGCGGCACCGGCCAGCGGGCGCCCCAGCATGAAAAACGTGAGACACGGAAGTAGCAAGGCTATCAGCAATCGCATCACGACATACTCTCCTAAATATAGAGCAGCGGACAAGGGCCGGTATCCGGTCCGTCCCCCGCCCGCTGCGTACTGCTCCTTATAGATGCACGGAGATTTGCGGCATCAGGTCGTCAAAGGTGCGACCGTTGCCGTTTTCTCCGATGGCGTGCATCTTCCATTCGCCGTTATGGCGGTACAGCTTGGCCATGATCTGTGCCGTGTGGGAACCTTGCACAGACAGGTTGAAACGCGCGACTTCCTGGTTATTGCTCGCATTCAAGATGCGGCAATAGGCGTTTTCCACCTGCGAGAAGTTCTGGCCAGTAAAGCTGTTGACGGTGAAGACCAGGCTTTTCACGTGCGCCGGCACGGTCGACAGATCGACATTGATCTGTTCGTCGTCGCCGTCGCCCGCGCCCGTGCGGTTGTCGCCCGTGTGGACAATGCTGCCGTCCTTGCTTTTCAGCTGGCGGAACCAGACGATGTCGGACGTGCTCTTGTTCTCGTCGAACATGACGCACGAGGCATCGAGGTCGACGGCTTCCGTCTTCGAACCGAAACCGAGGAAACCCTTGGTCTTGGCCGCATCCCAGCCCAGGCCCATGGTGATGCGGGTCAGGGTGGTGCCAGCTTCCTTGTCCAGAGAAATCTTCTGGCCCTTGCTCAAATTGACAGACATACGCATTGCTCCTGTTTAGTTAGTTAGTGCTTGATTACGCCGGCTTGCTTTGCGTCCAGGCGAGGAAGGCCGCGCGGTTGCGCGAGCACACGAGGATTTTTCCCGTGCCTGAAAACTTCAGCACCATGCCCTCGCCGCTGGTCTGGCTATTGATCAAATTGCCCAGAAAGCCGCCGCTGCTGCCGGTCGTGATGGAAATCTCGTATTGCAGGCGCTTGTCCCAGCACACGACGTGCGAGTTATCGATCACCACGTCCTTGCCAGGCGTCACTTCCAGTTCCGACATTGCGCCAAAACCGGAGACCGCCAACTGGCCGCTGCCTGCCGTCTCGGTGATGAAAAAGCCACCGCTCTGGGCAAACAGCGCATTGCCAAGGCTTTGCGTGCGCACCTTCAATTCCACGCCAGAGCTGGCCGCCACGAAGGCGCCGTCGCTGATCATGTATTGCTGGGCGCCAATCTCAAGCACCCGCATCGCGCCCGGCAAAGTGGGCGACAGCAGACAGTCGCCGTCGCCCCGCATGGCCTCGATATGCTGCTGAAAGAACGATTCACCGTTGGCAAAGGTGCGCATCAGCGCGGCGCCGATGCCGCCCGTCATCTTGCCTTTCAGCTCAAGATTGGTTTCCATCATCACCATCGCATCGGATTCGCAATAAATCTTCTCGCCCTTGGCCAGCGACACATGCAGGAACGGGTCGACGTCCCCGGTAATATTAAAAACTGGCATTCAACTGTTCCTTCCTTGACGATGATGGTGATGGCGGCGGCCCGCGCCGCGGACCGCCCTTGCTATTGACGACTTATACGCCGACGCCGAACGAGGCAGCCAGAGGACCTAAACCGCCCTTGTAGCCCTGGCCGATGGCCTTGAATTTCCAATCGCCGCCGTTGCGGTAGATTTCGCCGAAGACCATGGCCGTTTCCGCCGAGCCGTCTTCCGACAGGTCGAAACGGGCGATTTCCGTGTTGCCGTTGGCGTTGACGCAGCGCACGTAGGCCTTCGATACCATACCAAAGTTTTGCTTGCGCGCTTCGGCGTCGTGGATCGTCACGCAGACGGCGATCTTGTCGATATCGGCCGGCACCGTGGCCAGGTCGACGACGACGGTTTCATCGTCGCCATCGCCAGCGCCCGTCTTGTTGTCGCCCGAGTGGGTGACGGCGCCGTCGCTCGACTTCAGGTTGTTGTAGAAAATCATGTCGACGTCGGCGCGTACCTTGCCGTCGGCCTTCAGCAGGAACACGGAGCCGTCGATGTCGAACGCGGCGCCGTCGGTGGCGCGGGCATCCCAGCCCAGGCCGATGATCATCTTCGAAATGCCAGGGGCTTCCTTGCTCAGGTTAACGTTGCCGCCTTTTTGCAGACTGATTGCCATGATGTATTGCTCCTATATGGGTTGTGTATGACCAAACACCTGGCGTCCTCCACCGGCCTGACTCCCCAGGCCGGCGGCGACGCTTGCTACAACTTGCCGACAAACGGGTGCAGTCGTTTGCCGCGCATTCTTTACACTGCCTTGACCGCTTCGAGCGCTTCCGGCCGGCCTTCTTCGAGGGCCATCCTGCGCTTGTGGCGTATCGACGACCACAGCGAGGCGAGAATGAAGGCCACGCCAATCAGACCCGTGAAGATCTCGGGAATGTGGAACTTCATGCTGACCAACATGATCACGGCCAGGATACCGATCGCATAGTGCGCGCCGTGCTCCAGATAAACGAACTCGTCGAGCGTACCCTTGCGCACCAGGAACACCGTCATCGAGCGCACGAACATCGCGCCGATGGCCAGGCCCAGCATGATGATCACGACATCCTTGGTGATGGCAAACGCGCCGATCACGCCGTCAAAGCTGAACGAGGCGTCGAGCACTTCCAGGTACAGGAAGCCGCCAATACCGCCGCGCTTGATGATGTCGCCCATGTTGCCGTCGCCGTTATCGCCTTCCAGCAAGCCGCTGATCACATCGACGCCCACGTAGGTCAGGATGCCCCACAGGCCGGCCGTCAGGACCACCAGTTTCTGGCCTTCTTCGATCATCGACAGGCTGGCCATCAGGGTACCGAGCGCGATCATCACGGAAATCGACGAAATCTTGCCCAGCGCGCCCAGTTTTTCTTCAATACGGCCCAGCCAGTGCGTTTCTTTTTCCGAGTCCAGCAGGAAGTTCAGGAAAACCAGCAGCAGGAAAATGCCGCCAAAGGCCGCCACTTCCGCGTGGTGATTCGTCAGGTGCATCGAATACTGTTCCGGATTGCTCAACGCCAGATTCCATACTTCCATCAGCCCCAGGTCCGCCGCTTGCGCCACGATGACCAGCGGAAACAGCAAACGCATGCCGAAGACGGCGATGATGATGCCCACGCCAAGGAACAGACCTTGCCAAAACTTGTCCCAGTTCTTCAGCACCGAGGCGTTGACGACGGCGTTGTCAAACGACAGCGACACTTCCATCACGCCCAGAATCACCGCGATACCGAGCGCCGCCAGCATCGTCTGCACGCCACCGTGCGTATAACCCCACCAGGCGGAAATGCCCAGGCAGATAAATGTCACCAGAAATGACACTCTGAAATGCTTCATCGATAGTTCCCCGTTATCTAGATTTAATGAAACATAGTATAGGGACATGTCACACATTTAAAAATGGAAGATAATGGAAGTATTACTTCGTAAAAACAGAAGATAGGATATCGCGATGAAAACCACGGGCTTCAATTACCGCCATTTGTACTTCTTTTGGGTGGTCGCCAAGGAGGGCGGCGTGACGCGCGCGGCCGAGCGCCTGGGACTGGCCGTGCAAACCATCAGCACGCAGCTGGCCCTGCTGGAAAAGGAACTGGGCAAGTCGCTGCTGCAGCCGCAGGGACGCCGCCTGGTGCCGACGGAAGCGGGCCGGCTGGCGCTCGGCTATGCGGACCAGATTTTCCTGCTGGGCGAGCAGATGCAGGATGCGCTGGCCGACGCGGACGCGGAAAAGATGCGCCTGACGGTGGGTATTTCCGATTCCCTGCCGAAACTGATGGCCTACCGCATGCTCGACGCCACGCGCAGCCTGGACCAGCCCGTCAAGCTGGTCTGCCTGGAAGATGAATTCGAATCCTTGCTGGCCGACCTGGCCCTGCACAAGCTGGACCTGGTGTTGACGGACCGCGCCGTGCCGGCCGGCGCCAGCCTGCGCGTGTCCAGCCACTTGTGGGGCGAGAGCGCCATGAAGCTGTTCGGCATCCCCGCCCTGGCCGAACAGTACCGCGGCAATTTCCCGCACAGCCTGCACGGCGCGCCCTTCCTGCTGCCCGCGCGCAACAACGCCTTGCGCGGGCGCATCGATGAATGGATGGTGCAGCAAGGCGTGCGGCCCGACGTGGTGGGCGAATTCGAGGACAACGCCATGCTCAACGCCTTCGGCCGCAAGGGCCTGGGCCTGTTCTTCGCCCCGGCCAGCCTGGCGGCCGACATCGAGGAGCAATTCGGCGCCGTGCTGGTGGGCGACGCCTCGTCCCTGCGCGAACAGTTTTATGTGATCTCGAACGAACGCAAGATCATGCATCCGGCGCTCGATGTGATCCTGGCGGCCATCCAGGGCAGCCCGAAGATTTACAAGGAAACCTGATAAATCCATTCGAAAATAACGTTTGAATAATCAATCAAAAGAGATTGTAATGAAGCCTGAGACAAACACGCGCCCCGCCCTCGCCGGAAGGGCGCGACCACCATAAAAAAACAGGAGCATCACCATGTCCATGGCAGGCAAGACGATCGATATTCCCGATCTCATCAATAACAACAAGATCGGCTCCTTCCAGATCGGCATGCTGATCCTGTGCGGGCTGTGCGTCATCATGGATGGCTTCGACGTGCAGGCCATGGGCTATGTGGCGCCCGCCATCATTGCCGACTGGCATGTCAGCAAGGCCAACCTGGGCCCCGTGTTCGGCGCGGGCCTGCTGGGCATGCTGGTCGGCTCGCTCGTCTTCAGCATCACGGCCGACAAGTTCGGCCGCCGCCCCGTGCTGATCGGCTCGACCATCTTCTTTTCGCTGTGCATGCTGGTCACGCCGCTGGCCACCAGCATCGAGCAATTGCAGCTGATCCGCTTCATCACCGGCCTGGGCCTGGGCGCCGTGATGCCGAACGCCATGGCGCTGGCCGGCGAATACAGCCCCGTGCGCAAGAAAGTCACCCTGATGATGCTCGTCTCGTGCGGCTTTACCCTGGGTGCCGTGCTGGGCGGATTATTGTCCGCCGCGCTGATTCCCGCCTTCGGCTGGCAATCCGTGTTTTACGTGGGCGGCGTGGTGCCCTTGGTCATCGGCGTGCTGATGTTCTTCCTGCTGCCGGAATCGATGCAATTTCTGGTATTGAAGAAACGCAAGCTCGACAAGGTGGCCCAGTGGCTCAAACGCATCGACCCGACGGTGAGCATCACGCCCGACACGCAATACCTCGTGCATGAGAAAGAACACAAGGGCGCGCCCGTGCTGCAATTGTTTACGGGCGGCCGCGCGAAGATGACGATTTTGTTGTGGGTCATCAACTTCATGAACTTGCTGAACCTGTATTTCCTGTCCAACTGGCTGCCGACGATCGCCAAGGAAGCAGGCCTGTCGACGGCCAACGCCGTGCTGGCGGGCACGGCCCTGCAAGTGGGCGGCACCATCGGCACCCTCGTCATGGGCCAGCTGATCGACCGCTCCAGCTTCCGCCGCATCCTGCTGCCGTGCTTTTTGGTCGCCGCCGTGGCCATTGCCCTGATCGGCCGTCCCGACGTGTCGCTGGCCTTCCTGTTCATTACCATCTTCATCGCGGGCTTTTGCGTGGTGGGCGGCCAGCCGGCCGTCAACGCCCTGGCGGCCAGCTACTACCCAACCACCCTGCGCTCGACGGGCATCGGCTGGAGCCTGGGCGTGGGCCGCATCGGCTCCATCATCGGCCCCGTGCTCGGTGGCGAGCTGATCCGTCTGAACTGGCCCAACAGCACGATTTTCCTCGTCGTCGCCATTCCCGCCATCGTCTCGGCCGTCATGGTCTTCGCCATGCGCGGCGGGCCGCAAACGGCGGCCAAAGGCTGAACAAGCGTGCAAGACCGGCCGCGCGCGCCCGCCTGCACGGGCGGGGCGCGCGGCTAAATTAGGCTATGCCGGCCTTCGTCGTTTAAGATGTCGTTTTTACAGCCCATCTTCCGCGCCCCCATGCACAATGTCTTGCTAGTCCTGCTCGCCCTCTTCCTGGTCGCGCTGAACGGTTTTTTTGTTGCCGCCGAGTTTGGCATTGTCACCTTGCGCCGCACGCGCATCCGCGCCATCGCCAAGACACAGGGAATGCGGGGCCGCATCCTGGCCAAGGTGCATGGCCAGCTGGACGCCTACCTGTCCGCCTGCCAGCTGGGCATCACCCTGGCGTCGCTGGGCCTGGGCTGGGTCGGCGAACCGGCATTTGCCGGCTTGCTCGAGCCGCTGTTCGGCGCCATCGGCGTCACTTCGCAAGAGCTGATCCACGGCGTCTCGTTCGTCGTCGCCTTCAGCGTGATTTCCTTCCTGCACATCGTCGTGGGCGAGCTGGCGCCCAAATCGATGGCCATCCGCAACCCGGAAGCCGTCGGCCTGTGGAGCGCCATTCCCCTGTACGGCTTTTACTGGACCATGTACCCGGCCATCTACCTGCTCAACGCCAGCGCCAACTGGGTGCTGCGCCTGGCGGGCCTGTCCGGCAAGGGCGGCCACGACGCCCATTACTCGTCCGAAGAACTGAAACTGATCCTGCGCACCAGCCAGCCCGGCGAAAAGTTTACGCGCGACGAGCGCAACATCCTGGCGCAGTCGCTTGATTTTGAACAAATGACGGTGTCGGACCTGATGCGCCCGATCAATGAAGTGATCGCCCTGCATGCCTCGAGCACGCTGGAAGAAAACCTCGACACGGTGCTGCGCAACCGCTTCAGCCGCTACCCGTATTTCGACACGAACGAAGACGACGTGCTGGGCGTGGTGCACCTGAAAGACCTGTTCTTTGCCCAGCAGGCGGGCAAACCGATCACTTCGCTCACGCCGTTCCTGCGTCCCGTCGACATCATTTCCGCGCGCACGCCGGCACTGGAACTGTTCCGCCGCTTTCGCGACGGCGCGCCCCACTTCGCCCTGATCGGCGAAAAGGGCAAGCGCCCGCTGGGCTTCATCACCTTGGATAATTTGCTCGGCGCCATGGTCGGTGAAATCCGCGACGAATTCCGCCGCAATGAAAACGACTGGCTCAAGCAGAGCGACGGCACCCTGATCGGCAAGGCCAGCCTGCCCATCTTCTCGCTCGAACGCATCCTCGGCATCGATATCGAAAACGAGGAGCTGGGGCTGGACGACGTGGAATCGGTCGGCGGCTTGATCATGGTCAAGCTCGGTGACATTCCGAAGCAGGGCCAGCGCATCACCTTCGTCGACTTCGACATCGTCGTCAAGAAGATGAACGGGCCCCGCATCGTGCTCATCAAGGTGATCCCCAAGCAGGAACGCGATCTTGATGCCGATCTACGTGATTAGTCTTTTTTCAAGGTAAGCGTATCCTTGCCCTGCGGCACGGTGGTCTCGCCCACCGTCCACGTCTGCAGCAGGCTGTACAGCACTGCCAGCAGGGTCGGACCGATAAAGATGCCGACGAAGCCGAAGGCCAGCACGCCGCCCAGCACGCCCAGCAGCACCAGCAGGAAGGGCAGGCTGCTGCCGCGGCTGATCAGCATGGGCTTGACGACGTTATCGACGCCGCTGATCAGCAAGGCGCCCCACACCAGCATGAAAATGCCCCAGCCCGTCTGGCCATCGGAAAACAGCCAGATGGCGGCGCCGCCCCAGATCAGGGGCGGGCCGACGGGAATCAGCGAAAAGATGAAGGTGGCCACGCCCAAGAGCGCCACGGCCGGCACGCCGGCGATCAGGAAGCCGATCACGGCCACCAGCGCCTGCGCCAGCGCCGTGCCCAGCAAGCCGTACATGACGCCGCGCACGGTGCGGCTGATGGTCAGGCCCACGCCCGGCGCGCTGTCGCCGATGATGCGGCCGGCGCCCGTCATCAGGGCGCGGCTCAGCTGCTGGCCGTCGCGGTAGAGGAAGAAGCTGACGAACACGGCCAGGCTGGTCTGCGCCAGGCCCGTGCCCAGCAGGATGCCGCCGGAAGCGAGGAAATGGCGCGCCGGCTCCAGCATCGTCTTGCCCAAATTCAGTAATTCCTCGCGGTCCGCCAGCAGGCGCTCCACGTAGCCGGCGATGGTGTCGCCCACCACGGGGATGCTGGCCAGCCAGGCCGGCGGGTGCAGGCCGCCCGCTTCCAGCGCGGCGCGGATCTGCTCATAGATGCGCGAGACGTTATCGGCCAGGTTGTAGGTGACGAGGGCCAGCGGCAGCACGATGACCAGCAGCAGCGACAGCGTCATGATGGCGGCCGCCCAGTTGCGCCGGCCTTTCAGGCGCTCGAGCAGGAGGATATACAGGGGCCAGCTGGAAATGCCCACGCAGGCGGCAAACAGCATGGCGGCCAGGAAAGGCCGCAGGACGAAAAAGCAGCCGATCAGGAGAAAAATGATGGCCGCCAGGCGGGCGTGAGGCTCGAAACGTTTATCCATGTACCGCGTATCCTGAAGATGGCGCCCGGGGGCGCGACCGGATCAGGATAGCAGAAGTTTAAGATCGTGCGCGATGGCGGCCGGGGTTTCGCCATGGCGCACGAACAGGCGGATCTTGCCTTCGCGGTCAAACACATAGGTGCCGGCCGTGTGATCGACCGTGTAGCTGCTGTCCGTCTCGCCCTCGACCTTGGCGTAATACACCTTGAACTCCTTGGCCACCCTGGCCGTCGCTTCCAGGCTGCCATACAGCCCGACGAAGCGCTTGTCGAACGCCGGCACGTACTGCGCCAGCAGGGCTTGCGTGTCGCGCTCGGGGTCGACCGTGACGAACAGCACTTGCACCTGGTCCGCCTGCGGGCCCATTTCCTTCATTACCTGGGCCATGTCGGCCATGGTGGTGGGGCAGACGTCCGGACATTGCGTGTAGCCGAAGAACATCAGCACCAGCTTGCCCTTGTAGTCGGCCAGGGTGCGCGGCTGGCCCGTGTGGTCCGTCAGCGCGAACTCGCGCGCGTAGCCCAGGCCCGTCACGTCCGTATTCTTGAATTCCAGCTTCGGTGCGGCAGGCTTGCCGCAGCCGGCCAGCACGACGGCCAGCGCGGCCGCCAACAACAGGGTCAGGTATTTTTTCATGATCCGATGGGAATGTAATGGTCGACCAGCAAGGCCGCGAACAGCAATGCCAGGTAGATGATGGAAAAAGTAAACGCTTTGCGCGCGATCAAATCCGTGTAGTGGCGGTACATCTTCCACGCGTAGTACAGGAAGCCGGCATTGAGCAGCACGGCCGACACCAGGTAGATCAGGCCGCTCATGCGCACCGCGTACGGCAGCAAGGTGGTGGCGGCCAGCGCGATCGAGTACAGCCAGACGTGGAATTGCGTAAATTGCATGCCGTGCGTGACGGGCAGCATGGGCAAGCCCGAGCGCGCGTAATCGTCGCGCCGGTACATGGCCAGCGCCCAGAAGTGCGGCGGCGTCCAGACAAAGATGATCAGGACCAGCAGCCACGCCTGCATCGGCACGTCGTTGGCGACGGCGGCCCAGCCCAGCGCGGGCGGCATGGCGCCGGACAGGCCGCCGATGACGATATTTTGCGGCGTGGCCGGTTTCAGCACCATGGTGTAGATCAAGGCATAGCCGACAAAGGTGACAAAGGTCAGCCACATGGTCAGCGGATTGACGAGGTGATACAAAATCGCCATGCCCAGGCCGCCGATCACCAGCGCGAATACGACCGTTTGCTTGACGGAAATGTCACCCATGGCCATGGGACGGCGCGCCGTGCGGGCCATGCGCGCATCGATTTCGCGCTCGGCCAGGCAATTGACGGCAAACGCGGCGCCGGCCAGCAGCCAGATGCCGATGGTGCCGAACACCACCGCACGCCAGTCAGGCAACTCCTCGCTGGCCAGGAACATGCCGATGACGGCGCAAAACACGGCCAGCTGCGTCACGCGGGGCTTGGTCAGCGCCCAATACTGGGCGATGCGGGGGGTAGGTTTACGGCTGAGTGTCTGAGTAGTCATTTATGCGGTACGGGAAGAACTGGCTGGTGCCGGGGGCACTGTCGCGGAGGCGGAGGCGGATGTCCGCGCAACATCGAGTTGGAATTTAGCCTTGTAGTTTAACATGGTCAGCAGCAACACGAGCAGCGCCGCCCCGCCGTTATGCAGGACGGCAATCGACAGCGGCCAGTTCAGGTAAATCGTCGCCAGGCCCGTGGCCGCCTGCAGGGCCAGCACCGCGGCGATCCAGCGCGCCGTGCCGCGCAGCGATGGCAGTTTCCACGCGCGCAGCACCGTATAGCCGACGCCGGCCAGCACGACGAAGGCGAAATTGCGGTGCACCCAGTGGATGGCCGTCAACGCGGAAAACGGCAGATAGTGGCCGGCGGCCGTCTTGCCCAGCTCGCGCCACAGGTGGAAGCCATGCTCGAAATCCATTTCCGGTATGACTTTCCCGCCGCACAGGGGGAAATCCGTGCAGGCCAGGGTGGCGTAGTTGGTGCTCACCCAGCCGCCCAGCGCGATCTGCACGGTCAGCAGCACGAGCGACAGCACGGCCAGCGCGCGCACGGGGCGCAGCACGGCAGCGTCCGCATCGGCGCGCAGCAAGGGTTTGACGGCATGGTCCTGGCGCCCGCCCAGCCACGTCAGCATGGCCAGCAAGCCCATGCCCAGCAGCAAGTGAATGGTGACGATCACGGGCTGCAGCTTCAAGGTGACGGTCCAGGCGCCGAACGCGCCCTGCAGGCAGACGAACAGGAACAGCGCCGTCGGCAGCGCCGGGGCGAACTCTTGCCGTTTGCTCTTGCGCCACTGGCGCCACGCCTGCACCATCATCGCCACGATCAGCACGCCGATGGCCATGGCCAGGTAGCGGTGCGTCATCTCGATCCACGCTTTCACTACCGTCACGGGCCCTGTCGGCATCAGGGTTTCCGCCGCCACGATATGCTCGTGCGCCAGGAAAGGATTGGCAGAGCCATAACAACCGGGCCAGTCAGGGCAGCCCAGGCCGGAATCGGACAGGCGCGTAAAGCCGCCAAACATGATCAGGTCGACCGTCAAAAAGACGGCGATCCATACGAGCTTGCGGTATTTATTGGCGTCCGCGGACACCCACACCATGGTCAGCGGCAACAGCGCCACCAGCAAGCCCGTCAAACCCAGCTGGGCCAGCGCGGAGAGATGCATCGTCGGCATGCAGACTCCTCAACCGATCGCCGAAGCTTTGAGCAGCTTGGCGATGTCTTTCTTGACCTTGCTCGGGTCCGCGTCTTTCGGGAAGCGCATCATCAGGTTGCCCAGCGGATCGATCAGGTACAGATGGTCGTCCGCCTTGCCGCCCGCTTCCACGGGCAGCCACGCCTTCAGGGCGTCGCTATTGACGCGCAGCATGTTGGTGCCGTCGAATTCGCGCATCACGAGGGTGTCGAGCGGCTGCTCGTCCGTCACCAGCCAGACGCGCTCGATGCGCTCGCGTTCCTTGCCCTGCATCAAACGCAGCTGCTGCATGGCAAACAGCTGCTTCTTGCACGCTTCCTGGCAGTCGGACGGGCCCGTTTGCAGCATCACCCACTTGCCCTTGAACCGGGCCAGCGGCGAGGCCTTGCCATCGAGTTCCGTGACGTGCAGCTGCGCCTCGGGAATCGGGTGCAAACGGGGGTCGATCAGGGCGCCGTAATTGTTGCGGCCCGTGGGCTTGATGATGTAATACGTGAAATACGAGGCGATGATGGGAAAGGCGCACACGGCCACCACGGCCAGCAGTTTCCAGCGTCCGCTGTTCTGGGCCTGTTTATCGCCACTGTCTTGCATTGTTTCAGGGTTGTTTGTTTGCACGTCGAAATCCTGTAAAGACAAAAAATAAAAAGGCCATCAGCGCCAGTGCATACCACTGGAAGGCATAGCCGCGGTGCTTGTCGGCGCCCAGGTCGGGCGCCGGCCAGTCGCGCACGGGAAGCTGGCCGGACGTCGCCATCGCTCCGTCGGCCGTTTGTTCGATGACGAGGGGCTGCAAGGCCAGGCCGCTGGCCTGCGCCAGCTGGGCGATATCGGCATTTTGTACGATGGCGTGCGGCGCCAGCGGCGGCGCCGTGCCCAGTTCCATCACGTGGCCCGCGTTCAGGCGCGCGATGCCGGTGATCGTCACCGTGCCGGCCGGCGTGGCGTAATCGGGGATGCGCGTGCGCTCGGCATTGTTGCGCGGCAACCAGCCCTGCGCCACCAGCACGTGCATGGGGGAACCGTCAATTTGAAATGGCGTGAGCACGTGGAAACCGGCCTGGCCCTGGTAGGGGCGATTGTCCAGGTACACGGTCCAGGCGGGCACGAAGCGGCCCGTGACGGTAACGCGACGGTATTCGATCGCTTGCGCCTCGGCGGCCGACAAGGGCGCGGCGCCCAGGGCCAGGGGCGCGGCCTGGTTGCCCGCTTCCAGCCGGGCGGCGCGGGCGATTTTTTCATCGGCACGGCGCTGCTGCCATTGCGCCAGAGAGACGCCGAGGGCAACGAGTAGCAACATTACAACAAATGGAATCCATCTAAAATGGAAGCGGATACGCATTACAATGAAACCTCCTCAAGCCTGGCGCTACCATCCATGAAAATCCTCGTTGCCATCGCCTTCATCCTGATCCTGGGCAGCCTGGGCTCGGCCCTGTTCTTCCTCATGCGCGACAAGGGCAAGAGCAACCGCACCGTGCAGGCGCTGGCCCTGCGCGTGGGGCTGTCCATCACCCTGTTTTTGCTGATCCTGCTGGCGCATCATCTGGGCTATATCCAGCCCACGGGCATACATTAAGCCTCTTCTTGTCTGATTGGCAAATTCTTTACGCTAAGAAAAAAGCCGTACCCAGGATGTCCCGGTACGGCTTTTTTTATGGTGCAGGCGCACGCGTCAAGCGCGCGCCCTGCCCCGCCATTATAACCAATACACGACCACGTACAGGCCCAGCCAGACGACGTCGACAAAGTGCCAGTACCAGGCGGCGCCTTCGAAGCCGAAGTGGTGCTCGGGCGTGAAGTGGCCTTTCAGCACGCGGTACAGGATGACGGACAGCATGATGGCGCCCAGGGTCACGTGGAAGCCGTGGAAGCCCGTCAGCATGAAGAAGGTGGCGCCGTAGATGCCGGACGTCAATTTCAAGTTCAGTTCGCTGTAGGCGTGGATGTATTCGTAGACCTGGAAGCCCATGAAGATGGCGCCCAGCACGATGGTGGCAAACAGGAACAGGGCCGTCATGGCGCGGTGGCCGGCGCGCAGCGCGTGGTGCGAGATCGTCAGGGTGACGCCCGACATCAGCAGCAGGGCCGTATTGATGGTCGGAATCCAGAACGGCGTCATGGTGGTGAATTCCTGCACCGTGCCGGCCGGGCCCGTATTACCCCAGTGGGCGGCGAAGTCGGGCCAGATGAACTTGTGGTCGAGGTCGGCCAGCCACGGCATCGAGATGCTGCGCGCATAGAACAGGGCACCGAAGAAGGCGGCGAAGAACATGACTTCCGAAAAGATGAACCAGCTCATGCTCCAGCGGAAGGAATGATCGATGCGCTCGCTGTACAAGCCTTTTTCCGATTCGCCGATGGCGTCGCCGAACCAGAAATACAGCACCAGCAGGATGCCGGCGATGCCGATGAAGTTCAGATACGGTCCCCACGACACGTCGTTGACCCAGGCCGAGGCGCCTATCATGGTCAGCAGCAGGCTGGCGCCGCCCAGCAGGGGCCAGCGCGAGGGCCCGGGCACGAAATAATAAGGTGCGGCGGCGTGGTTGGAACTCATCATCATCTCCTCAAAAACTTGTAGGGTGGTTTTTATACGTTATAGATATAGATGCAGCAAAAAATCATGAGACAGCGAATTTAACGACGGTCAGGAGCACGCCGATCAGGCAAGCCACCACCAGCAATCCCGCGATGACGATGTGCACGGGATTGAGCCTGGCCGAATCCGTATCGAAATCGCTCTTGCGGCGCAAGCCCGTAAACGACCACACGACGGCCCGCAGCGAATACAGGAACGACGCTTTCTGCGCTTTGGATGCTTGCGGCTCGCTCATGGCACTCTCCTATTGGACGGCCGGCGCCTGAGCCTGGCTCAGACCGGCAATCTCGAAAAACGTGTACGACAGGGTAATGGTTTTCACCTCTTTCGGCAGGGCCGGATCGAGGAAGAACACCACCGGCATCTGCCGCGCCTCATGCGCCTTCAGGGTCTGCTGCTTGAAGCAGAAACACTCGACTTTCTTGAAGTGCGGCGTGGCGCTCTGCGGCGCGTAGCTGGGGATGGCTTGCGCATTGACGACGCGGTTTTGCGTATTGACCACTTCGTACATGACGGTCACCAGTTCGCCCGGATGAACTTGCATGCTCGACACGGTGGGGCGGAAGCGCCACGGCCCCTGGGCATTGCCGTCGAATTCGACGGTGATGCTGCGCGTCGTGTCGACCTGCGTATTGTTGTCGTAGGCGACCGTGCCATCCTTCTGCGTCAGCACGTTGATGCCCATCACTTCGCAGATCTGCTTGTAGACGGGAATCAGGGCATAGCCAAAGCCGAACATCAGCACGGCAATGACGATCAGCTTGCCCAGCATCTTGCGGTTCAGGCCGCGCGTTTCCTGTTGCACGGGCGTCGTCACGACAGCCACAGCCGCTTGGCGAACACGGACAGGAAGAAGAAGGCCGCCAGGGCCGCCAATATCAGTCCGGTACGCAGGTTGTTCGGTTTTTTACGCTCAGTTTTCACTTCGGTCATGGCAGCTACTTTATTCAAGGCGGGCCGCGCAACACGCCGGCCCGTGACACTGACATTATTTGACGGTGGGCGGCGTTTCAAACGTGTGGAACGGCGCCGGGCTCGGCACGGTCCATTCCAGGCCTTCCGCGCCTTCCCATGGTTTTGCCGGGGCAGCCTTGCCGCCGCGGATGGTCGGCAAGACCACGAAGAACAGGAAGTACACCTGCATCAGGCCGAAACCGAAGGCGCCGATCGAGGCGACCATATTGAAGTCCGTGAACTGCGCCGGATAATCGGCGTAGCGGCGCGGCATGCCGGCCAGGCCCAGGAAGTGCATGGGGAAGAAGGTCACGTTGAAGGTGATCAGCGACAGCCAGAAGTGGATTTTGCCGCGCGTCTCGTTGTACATATGGCCCGTCCATTTCGGCGACCAGTAGTAGAAGCCGGCGAACAGGGCGAACAGCGAACCGGCCACCAGCACGTAGTGGAAATGCGCCACCACGTAATACGTGTCCTGCAGCTGGATGTCGATCGGCGTGACGGCCAGGATCAGGCCGGTAAAACCGCCCATGGTGAAGACGAAGATGAAGCCTACCGAGAACAGCATCGGCGTCTCGAACGTCATCGAACCCTTCCACATGGTGGCGATCCAGTTGAACACTTTCACGCCCGTGGGCACGGCGATCAGCATGGTCGCGTACATGAAGAACAGCTGGCTCGTCACCGGCATGCCGGTAGTAAACATGTGGTGCGCCCAGACGATGAAGGACAGAATCGCGATCGACGCCGTGGCGTAGACCATCGACGCATAGCCGAACAGGGGCTTGCGGGCAAACGCGGGCAGGATCTGCGAGACGATGCCGAAGGCCGGCAAGATCATGATGTAGACCTCGGGGTGGCCGAAGAACCAGAAGATGTGCTGGTACATGACGGGGTCGCCGCCGCCTGCCGCATTAAAGAAGGACGTGCCGAAATGGCGGTCCGTCAGGGTCATGGTAATCGCGCCAGCGAGCACCGGCATGACGGCGATCAACAGATACGCGGTAATGAGCCAGGTCCAGCAGAACATCGGCATTTTCATCAGGGTCATGCCGGGCGCGCGCATGTTGAGGATGGTGACGATGATGTTGATCGAGCCCATGATGGACGAGGCGCCCATCAGGTGCATGGCGAAAATGGCCATGTCCATGCCGGGGCCCATCTGCGTCGACAGCGGCGCATACAGGGTCCAGCCGGCGGCCGTGGCGCCACCGGGCACGAGGAAGGACGTGGCCAGCAGGATGGCGGCCGGCGGCAGCAGCCAGAACGAAAAGTTGTTCATGCGGGCGAACGCCATGTCCGACGCGCCCACCTGCAGCGGGATCATCCAGTTGGCGTAGCCGACGAAGGCCGGCATGATGGCGCCGAAGACCATCACCAGGCCGTGCATGGTGGTCAGCTGGTTGAAAAATTCTGGGTGAAAAAATTGCAGGCCGGGATGAAACAGTTCCGTGCGTATCATCAGGGCCAGTACGCCGCCCGACAGCAGCATGATGAACGAGAACCACAAGTACAAGGTGCCGATATCCTTGTGGTTGGTGGCAAACAGCCAGCGGCGCCAGCCTGTCGGGTGGTCGTGGGCGTGGTCGTGGTCGTGACCGGCGTGGTCCAAGGTGCTCGTGCTAGTACTCATATGCGGCTCCTAATTACTTGCGTGCAGCCACGACTTCGGCTGGTTGAACGATGTTCTCTTCGGCCTTGTTCGACCAGGAATTGCGCGTGTAAGTGATCACTGCGGCGATTTCCGTGTCGGACAGCTGTTTCCACGCTGGCATTTCAGCCGGGAACTTGCCGCTCTTTTGCCCGTTCAGCAAGACATGAATCTGTTCCGCCTTCGGACCGTTCACCACGGCAGAGCCGTCCAGCGCTGCAAACGCACCCGGCACGCCCTTGCCCGTCGCCTGGTGGCAGACCACGCAGTTGGCCGCATACACTTTCTCGCCCTTGACCTTCAACTCGTCGATGGTCCAGGTCTTGTTGGGATCATCAGCCAGTGCGGCCATTTCCTTTTGTTTTTTATCAACCCAGGCCTTGTAATCGTCGTTCGACACCACTTTGACGACGATGGGCATGAACGCGTGTTCCTTGCCGCACAGCTCGGCGCAATTGCCGCGGAAGGTGCCGACGTGGTCGGACTTGAACCAGGTGTCGCGCACGAAGCCGGGAATCGCATCCTGCTTCACGCCGAAGGCGGGCACGGACCAGGCGTGGATGACGTCGTTGGCCGTCAGCACCATGCGGATCTTCTTGTTGACCGGCACCACGACTTCGTTGTCGACTTCGATCAGGTAGTTTTCACCGCGTTTTTCCGTCGGCGGCGCGCCCGGCGCCCCCACTTGCGCGCGCGGCGTGGCCAGGTTGGAGAGGAAGGAAATGCCTTCGCCCTCGCCTTTCAGGTAGTCATAGCCCCATTTCCACTGCATGCCGGTGGCCTTGATGGTGATGTCGGCGTTCGAGGTGTCCTTCATGCCGACCACGGTGCGCGTGGCAGGCAGGGCCATGCCGATGACGATCAGGAAAGGCACGACGGTCCAGGCGATCTCGACGGTGGTGCTTTCGTGGAAGGTGGCCGGCTTGTGGCCCAGGGACTTGCGGTGCTTGAAGATGGAATAGAACATGACGCCGAACACGGCCACGAAGATCACCAGGCAGATGATCATCATCCAGGTGTGCAAATCGTAGATTTCATGGGCGATCTGTGTCGCCGGCGGCTGCAGATTCATTTCAAACGGCACGGGACCGCCGGTGCCGGGATAGGTGCCGGCAGCCGGTGCCGCCGTGGCCCATCGCCCGATGCCAAACGCTGTCAAAGACAGCCCGAGCAGCAACGATTGAAGTCGCTTTGCATGTGTCATGTTTTCCCCAACCACCCAAAAATAAAGATATTTTAAACGGCTGCGGATTTCTCCGTACTGGACCGCTGCCGCTCCTCCATGAAAGCAACACGGCCAAATCCCGGCCATGCGCGTCAAGCACCAGCGAATTCCATGCTGGCCGTCCACAGCAAAACGCAGACGAACAACCATGCTGGAATCCTGTTTTTCTTCCACGCCCTGATATGGCCATGCATGGAAGATGGTTACTATACTAATGCAGTAACTTCGAATAAGTCTCGCTTTGTTTTATTTATTTTGTATGCAGCCCTTGTTTTTTCTACTTAACAAGCTGACAAACAATCAACGATTATAATCAAGTAAACTTGAATCCATCAAGCAATAATCGGCTTTGTGCGCGCCCTTCTCCCGGCCGCCGCGCGCTTTGCAACGCTTGTTGTACATCAAAGCGTGGATGGCAACCGAGTGTCGGTTTCTTTATGCTGTCATTTCGGCTTGCGCGGCAGATCGAAACGGATGATGGCCTCGCCATTGCGCGTCACGCGCGGCGCGGGGCGGAAGGCGTGGCCATAAATGATCTCGAAACTCAGGCCCAGCTTGCCGTCGGGACGGCGCATCTTTTCCAGCGCAGCCAGCATGCGCTGCCAGGCCGCCTTGCCCATCAGACCGCGCCGCCGCGTGGTCAGCGGGTTGCCGCCGAAGGCGCGCACGTCGGCCAGCAGCTTTTCCGCCGTGTCGTAGGTGACGGTGATGATTTCCATGTCCAGCACGGGCGTGGAAAAGCCCGCCTCGACCAGCATGTCGCCAAAGTCGTGCATGTCGACGAAGGGGAAGGCGTGCGGATACAGGTCCGCCTCGGCAAACGCGTCGCGCACTTCGCGGAAGGTGTCGGGGCCGAAGCAGGAAAACATCAGCAAGCCGTCGAGGCGCAGCGCGCGCCGCCATTCCGCAAACACGCGGTCGGGCTGGGCGTGCCAGTGCAGCGCCAGGTTGGACCAGACCAGGTCGACGCTGCTGGCGGCCAGCGGCAGGTCGCCCAGGTCGCCGCACAATAAATCCACGCCCGTCTTCGCCGGCAAGAGCTTGCTCAGGAACTGGTTCAGGCCGGCCAGCTTCGACGCGGGCGCACGCGCCGCCTGCATCATCGCTTGCGCTGCATCGAGACCGATGATCTGCGCTGCGGGATAATCCTTGTGCAGCTGCGCCAGGTCCGCGCCGGGGCCGCAACCGGCATCGAGCACGCGCAAGGGCGTGATTTTCACCAGTTCCAGGCGCTCGTGCATGCGTGCCGACACTTCGCGGCGCAGGAAATCCGACGGCGCGATGCGCGCCGGACGGGAAAAGAAATCGCGTACTTGCACCGCATCGATGGGCGCACTCATTTTGGGCGGACTGGTGGGAACTGGCATGTGAAATCGGGTGAGGTGAGATAATGTCGGCAGTGTACATGGAACGACGCCATCGCGATGCGGACGGCCGCCCTGCCCCGCCTTGAGGCCGCATGGCAGGCGCTGCAGCTGTGGCTGGGCGCCGCGGTGCTGCCGGCGCAATGCGCGCTGTGCGGCAGCGGCTGCCCGCAAGCGCTGTGCGCGCCCTGCCGCGCCCAATACCTGGGACAAGCACGGTGCCGCTGCCGCCAGTGCGCCAATCCGCTCGCCGACATCGAGATGGCGCAGCTGTGCGGGCGCTGCTTGCGCCACCGGCCCGCGTATGACGCCACGGTCACGGCGTTCGACTATGCGGCGCCCGTCGACCAGTTGCTGCTGCAGCTGAAATTCGGCGCGCGCCTGGCACTGGCGCCCCTGCTGGCGCAACTGCTGTATGTTGCCATTCAGCAACAACCTGCATGGACAATGCCGCAACTGCTGTGTCCCGTGCCGCTGGGTCCGGCCCGGCTGGCCGAGCGGGGCTACAACCAGGCGCTGGAAATCGCCCGGCCGCTGGCGCGCCTGCTGGACGTCCCTTTGCAGCCGCGCCTGGCGCTGCGCGTGCGCGAAACGCGGGCGCAAAGCGGCGTGCCGCCGCGCGAGCGGCAAGCCAACCTGGCGCACGCGTTTGCCATCGCTCCGGAAACTGCGGATGTATTACAAGGATGCCATGTCGGCATCGTCGACGACGTGATGAGCAGCGGCCACACCGTCAACGCCCTGGCGGCCGCCTGCAAGGGCGCAGGGGCGGCAAGGGTCAGCATATTGGTGGCGGCGCGCACGCCGCCGCATTAGAGTAGCGACATATTAGATACAGATAGACCCAAGGAGAGCATTTTGTTTCACGTTGTTTTGGTAGAACCTGAAATCCCGCCCAATACGGGCAACGTCATCCGCCTGTGCGCCAACACGGGCGCGCAGCTGCACCTGGTCGAACCGCTGGGCTTTCCCCTCGACGACGCCAAGATGAAGCGCGCCGGCCTCGATTACCACGATTACGCCAGGATGAAGGTGCACAAGAACTGGGCGGCGTTCCTGGCCGACACCCAGCCCGACCCGGCCCGCATGTTCGCCATGACCACGCGCGGCTCGCGCCCGTTCGGCGACGTGGCCTTCCTGCCGGGCGACGTGTTCGTGTTCGGCTCGGAAACGAAAGGCCTCGACCCCGCCCTGCGCGACGGCTTCCCCGCCGAACAGCGCATCCGCCTGCCCATGCGCCCGGACAACCGCAGCTTGAATTTATCGAATACGGTGGCTGTCGTTGTCTACGAGGCGTGGCGCCAGCATGGGTACCAGGGCGGCGCGTAAGCTACGGCAGCAGCAAGGCTTCCGCCTCGTAGGCCCGGCGCAACAGGGCCAGGAACGCCGGCGCGGACGGCAGATCGATGGCGCCGATACGCGTGACGGGCACGCCGGGCGTCCAGGAATTCATGACGACGGCGCCGCCCATGCCAGCCACGTCGGCCAGGCGCATTTCCTGCTCGCGCTGCGGCAGGCCCAACCGCTCCAGCTGGCGGCGCACGATGGACATCGTCGTGCCCGCCAACATGGCGGCCACGGGCCACACGACGGCCTGTCCATCCCAGAACGCCAGGTTCCAGATCGTCCCTTCGCTGAGCCGGCCTTCACGATCGAGAAAAACGGCGTCATCCAGCCCTTGCCGGGCCGCCTCGCGCAAGTAATACGTCTTGGCGATTTCTCCCACATGTTTAATCGAAGGCAACATGCGTTCATGTTCGACGGCCAGCAGCCGCAGCGGCCCCGGCGGGCCATCCGACGGCGGGCCTGTACGCACCAGCAACTGCGGCATGGCGGGCGCGGCCGCCACGGCGAATTCGCCCGCGGGACAGGACAGGGTCGCCGTCAGCGAACAATCTGCCGGACTGTGCTGCAGCGCCGTGCGCAGCTGCGCCAGCAGTGCCGCGTCGGGCATGGCCTGGCCAAACAGCGCCAAGCAGGCGTGGCGCAGGCGCGCCAGGTGCAGGTCGAGGCCGCGTACCTTGCCGCCGCGCACCTGCATGGCCGTGAAATGGGCGTAGCCGGCAAAGGCCAGCGGCGCAAGCTCGGCGCTGCTGGCGCGGTGGCCGTTCAATTGGGCCAGGGACATATGTTTTCTCCACGTGTATCATCAAGGAAAAACATTATCGGCAATCGCCAGCGCCTTGAAAAACGAGAAGTTTTTACTCCACCATTCAATTTTCCTTGAAGATCTATGCAACGCATGCTCCCCGGCACCCGTGCCCTGCGCACCTATGAGGCGGCGGCACGCCACCTGAATTTCACGCACGCGGCGCAGGAGCTGGGCTTGACGCCGGCCGCCGTCAGCTACCAGGTCAAGGAAATGGAAGAGCAGCTGGGATTGCAGCTGTTCGCGCGCAATAGCCGCAGCATGGCGCTGACGCCGGCCGGGCGTTTGCTGTTCGACGCGGCCGCCGATGCGCTGGCCACCCTGCGCCACGCCGTGGCGCGCGCGCAGCGCCTGAACCGCGGCGGCGCGCCGCTGCGCCTGTCGCTTGGACCCCGCTTTGCCACCCACTGGCTGCTGCCCAGGCTGGCGAACTGGCGCGCCGCCCATCCCGACGTGGCCCTGACCTTCGATATCAGCGACGACGTGCGCGATTTCGATACGGACGAAGTCGATATCGCCATCCGCTTCGGCGCCGGCGCCTATGCGGGCACACATGCCGTGCGCCTGTTCGATACGCAAGTGGTGCCCGTCTGCAGTCCCGCCCTGCTGGCGGGCGGCGCCAGCCTGCGGCAGCCGCGCGACCTCGTGGGCCAGACGCTATGCCAGGTGGATTGCCAGATAGATAATATGGTGTGGCCGAACTGGGCCATGTGGATGGCGGCGGCCGGCGTGGCCGGCTTCGACGCCAGCCGCTGCGTGGGCTTTCGCGATTCTGCCCACGTGCTGCAGGCCGTCCTTGACGGCGGCGCCGTCGGCCTGCTGGAGCTGGCCATGATCCAGCAGGAAGTGGCACAGGGCCGCTTGCTGCGCCTGTTCGATATCGGCATTCCGGTGGCGGCCGGCCATGCCTATCACCTGGTGTGGCCGGACGCGGGCGCAGAAGACGGCCGCATCCGGGTGTTCCGGCAGTGGCTGCTGGAACAGCTTGCCGTCGGCTCTTAACGCTGCGCCAGCCGCGCCGCGACGCTATTGTCGTCCAGCATCACCAGCTGCGTGCGCAAGTCGCGCGTGGCGGCCAGCTTGCCGTTCACGTACAGATTCGTCTTGACGCCGTACACGCCCTGCGACACGCCGGCCGGCAAGGTCAGCTCGAACGAGTTTTCAAAGCGCCCGCCCGATTTGTTGTTGCTGGCCAGGGATTTGGAACCGGACTTGAATGGCTGGCCCTGCGGGTCGAGCACCACCAGCTCTTCGCGCACGTCGTTGACGCTTTGCGCGCTGCCGTTGACCAGCTCCACCACCGAATTGACCTTGAACGGCTGGCCGCGCTTGACGGTCGATGCGCTCAGCTGCGGCGTGTAGGACACCACTTGC
Organism: Janthinobacterium sp. GW458P; assembly: GCF_002127585.1. Classification (GTDB taxonomy): domain Bacteria; phylum Pseudomonadota; class Gammaproteobacteria; order Burkholderiales; family Burkholderiaceae_D; genus Janthinobacterium. The sequence continues at coordinate 1,370 of NZ_NEGZ01000011.1, read as the reverse complement.
GGCTCGCGCGGCAAGGCGCCGCGCGTGCGGATGTAGTCGCGGTCCGCCTGCGCCGCCGTCTTGGTCTGGCGCGAATTGACATTGATGGCCAGACAGCCGGCCGCCGCCAGGCCGCCGCCGATGGCCGCGCCCTTCAGCGCGCCATTCTTGCCGCTGACCAAGGCACCCAGCAAGGCGCCCACGGCCGCGCCGGCCGCCGCCGTCGCCCCCACGCTGCACGGATCGTCATCCGTCGCGCCCGTTGGGGGCCGCGGGTAGGCCGTGTCCTGGCGTACGCCCTCCGGATTCATCGGCGCCGTGGCGCAGCCGGCCAGCATGGCCGCGATCGTCAGCGCGGCGGCCGCGCGCAGCGTGGTGTGGTTCATCATGTTCACTCCGGTCTATTTAATCGTCGTTTCCGTCTGCAGCACCTGCCGTTCGCGCTCGCGGATGCGGCGCGACAGATTGTCGATGCGCGCATTGCCAGGATCGACGCGGCGCGCGCTTTCCAGATAGGTCTTGGCCGCGTCGAACTTGCCTTCCAGCAAAGAACGCTCGGCGTCGCGCAGGAACGACTGCGCCATCTCGTTGCGCATGGCCGCGCCGCTATCGACGGGTGCCGTTTCCAGCGGACGGCGTTCGGCCACGGCAGGACGTTCGACCGCGCGCGCGGGCGCCGGTTCCAGTGCTGCCGGTGCGGGGGCCGGTGCAGAGACAGGCGCGGGGGCGGGGGCAGGCGCCGCCGACAGCGCCTGCACGTCGGCCTTCAATTGCGGCAATTCCACCGCTTCGCGGTCGATCGCTTCCAGCCTGGCGATGCCATTGCGCGCCGCCGCCGCATCCTTGCCGTCAAGCGCCTGGCGCACGCCCACCAGTACCGAGGCGGCCGCCGCCTGCTGGCGCGTCAATTGCTTGCGCAACGATTCCACGCTGGCCGCGCCCGCGCAATCGACGTCGAGCGCGGCGATGCTCCTGGCGGCGCTTTGCAATTGATGGCCGTCAATATTGCGTTCGATGGCGCGCGCGCCGCGCTGGCAAGCGCCGGAGGCGGCCCCGGCCTTGGCGATGGCCGCCTGCAAGTCGTCCGCCTTGGCGCTGGACTTGCCCGTGCACGCCAGTTGCGCCGTCGCCAGCTTCTGGCGGGCGCCGTCCAGGCTGCCATTCGCCACCAGTTTCAAGCCGCTGTCGATGGCGTCATTGCAAGCCGATGCATTTTTTCCGCCCGGCTTGCCGTTCATGTAGACGACGACGGCCGCCAGCACGGCTGCGCCGCCCAGCCAGCGCAGCCACTTGCGCGGCGGCGGGACTGCCGGTGCAGGCGCCGATGGCGGCACCGGCGCGGGCTTCGGCGCGGCTTGCGGCGGCACCGGAGCCGGAGCTGGCTTCGGCGG
>NZ_NEGZ01000108.1 GCF_002127585.1 Janthinobacterium sp. GW458P | reverse complement strand
CGCCCGGCGGTGCGCGCGGCGGCCCGGGCAATATCGAGTCGGACCTGCAAAGCCTGCTGCAAAAGCTGTCCGCTTCCGGCAGCGGCAGCAGCGACAGCGCGGACAGCAGCGTGACGGACTTGCCATCGAGCTTTGCCAGCCTGCTCGGCGCGCTGGGCGCCAGCGCCGGCGCCAGCGGCGACAGCAATGCCAAGCTGAGCAGCTTCCTGCAGGCGCTGTCGGGCGGTCTCGGCGCGGCGAACGCGGGCGGCGGCCTGTCCGCTAGCGGCAACCTGGTCAATACAAGGGCTTGAACCATGGAGCGCAAGCTTGCTATTGCCGTCAGGAATGCGTTCGCGGAGCGGGCCATGCAGGTCCTGTGCCTGTGCGCCAGCCTGAGCCCGGCCTTGGCGGGCTTGCCCCATTTGATGGAATATGTATGGACTTACATGACTTCGGTCTGGCACCCGACCCCGAAATGATGCGGCAACCGGCGGCAGAACGGCGCCAGGTCTTGCGCTGGCTGCTGGCTGGCGCGGCCGGCTTGCCCCTGGCCGGCTGCGGCGGCGCGGACGCCGGCGGCATGCCCGCCAGCACTGCCGCGTCCGCCACGGGCGCCTGCACGGTGATACCGGAAGAAACGGGCGGAGCGTATCCGGCCGACGGCACGAATACGCATGGCGGCAGCATCATCAATGTGCTGAACCAGTCGGGCGTCGTGCGCAGCGACATCCGCGCCAGTTTTAATGGCGCCACGGGCGTGGCGCTGGGTCTGCCTTTGACCATCGAGCTGCAACTGCTCAATGCCAGCGGCGGCTGCGCCAGCCTGGCCGGCTACGCCGTGTATCTATGGCATTGCGACCGCGACGGCCTGTATTCGCTGTATTCGGCCGGCGTGACGGCGCAGAATTACTTGCGCGGCGTGCAGGAAACGGATGGTGCGGGCAGGCTGCGCTTCACGACCATCTTTCCTGGCTGCTACGCGGGGCGCATGCCGCACGTGCATGTCGAGGTCTATCCCAGCCTGGACAGGGCGGCCGCTGCCGCGAACCGCCTGAAGACCTCGCAGTTCACCTTTCCCATGGCAACGTTGAACGAAGCCTACGGGGCCGGCGGCTATGCGGCCAGCGCGCGCAAGCTGGCGCAGATCAGCCATGCCACCGACCAGGTCTTCAGCGACGGCGCCCGTTTGCAGATGGCCACGGTGGCGGGTAACGCCACCGATGGCTATGTTGCCACCCTGACGGTGGCCGTGAACGGTTAAGTTGTCGTCATGAAACCGAGGTCGCGCTGGCCGAAGTTGCCGATATTCGGGAATACGCCGGCCAGCTGGCTGTCGGCCACGCCGAACCATTTTGCCAGGGTGGCGCCGTACTGGTCGACGGACGTCGTCGGCAGCAGGGCGCCGGAACCCACGTCCAGTTCATGGCCCAGGCCCGTCGCGGGGAAGGCGCCGTAGATGTCGCGGCCCTTCACGGCGCCGCCCACGACAAAGTGGTGCGCGCCCCAGCCGTGATCCGTGCCGTCGCCGTTGCTGCTGAAGGTGCGGCCGAAGTCCGACGCCGTAAACGTCGTCACCTGGCGCCGCAGGTCCGCGCCCTGCAGGGCGGCCAGGGTGGCGTCGAAATACGCGAGCGCGTGGGCCAGGCGCGCCATCAGGTCGGCATGCAGCTCCTTTTGCCGGTCATGCGTATCGAAACTGCCCAGTGTCACGTAAAACACTTGCCGTGTCGCCCCCAGCGCGCCGCGCCCGCCGATGATGCGCGCCACCGTCTGCAATTGCACGGCCAGCGGGTTGACGCCGGACGCGCCCGTGTTCGGATTGACGTAGGGCGGCGGATTGGGCACGCCGCCCGCGCCGGCCGCCAGCATGGCGCCGCTGAGGATGTTCTGGCTGGCGATGGCGCGCTGCACGACGGCCACGTGTTCCTGTTCGATCAGGTCGCCGCTCGCATCGTTGATGATGGCTTGCAGGGCGCCCGCGCCGCCCGTGCTGCCGTACAGGCTGCCGCCCAGGCCGCGGATGGGCACGGCGCCCGCCTGGCCCACCTGGAACTGGCGCACCTGGCGTCCGCTGAGGAAGACCGTGTTGCCGGCGGCGGAAATGGCCGTGAACATGGCATTCGCATTGCCCGCGCCGGCCACGTCGGCGATGCGGCCGCCCCAGCCCACGCTGGCGCCTTCCGGCGCACCCGACTGCCACGTCGATTGCTGGTCGTTGTGCGAAAACAGCTTGGGCGGCAAGGCCACGCTGCCAGCCTTGTACTGGGCCAGGGTGGCGGGCTGGATCAGGGTGCCCACATTGGCCACGATGGCGGCGCGGCCATTGTCGAACAGGCCTTTGAGCGGCGCCAGCTGGGGATGCAGGGCGAAGCTGCGGCCCGCTTGCGCAGTGGCCGGCACGACGGGCAGGACGCCGCCCGTCTCGCCCACGCCGGGCAGGTGAATGGACGCGGCGCCGCCCGTATTGCGCAGGCGCAGGTATTCATTCCAGGACGTGGGGTCGGTGGCCAGCACCGTATTGAAGGCGTCGTTGCCGCCGGCCATGAACAGGCACACCATGGCCTTGTAGTCGCCGGCAGATTGCGCGGCGGCATTGCCCATGGCGGCCAGGTTCAGGGCGAAAGGGGCGGCCGTGGTGCTTGCCAGGCTCAGCATGGAGCCGAGGAAGCGGCGGCGGGAAAATGGTAAGTTTTGCATGTGATCGATCTTATTTTTGCACCAGGTAGGCCGGCGAGGCCATGGTCAGGAAAATGGCCAGCTTGACGCGGTTGGCCCGGGCCGTGGCTACCTGGGCGGCATTGCCGGCCGTGGCCGCGGGGATGCTGACGCCGTTGACGGCGGTCATGATTTGGCCGCGCAGCCTGGCGGGCATGCTGCCATGCATCAGCAGCAGGTCGATGCGGTCGAGCAGGGCGCCCGCGTCGGCGGCCAGCGCCAGTTCGCGCGTGTAGTCGGGCTTGATGTCGCGGCCGTCGCCCACGCCGCTATTGATGGCTTCCTGCATGAAGTTCAGATAACCCGTCACCGACGGTTCGGCCGTGATTTGCAGTTCCGGCGCCACCAGGCCCGCGCCGGCCAGGGCTGAATTGGGCGGCGTATAGGCGGGGCGGAAAAAACTGAATACGGAGGGCGGATTCAAGGGACTCTGGCCCAGGCCGCTCAAAGGGTCGTCGAGGTAATAAATGCTGTAGCGGCCGCTGGCAGGCCTGGCGTCGAAGGCGCGCATCCAGCCGGCCAGGCGCAGCAGCGGCTCGCGCAACTTGCCTGTGCGCAAGGTGGTGCCGATCGGGGCGAGCGCCTCCGGATCGAGCAGCACGGCGCGGATGACGGCTTGCATGTCGCCGCGCACGCCGCTGCCATTGTTGGCGAACGCGGCGGCCACGCGGCCCACGTAGGCGGGGCTGGGATTGCTGCTGACCAGGCGCTGAATCAGCTGGCGGGCAAAGAACGGTGCCGTATTCGGATGGTTGAACAGCGTGTCGAGTGCCAGCTTCAGGTCGGCCTGGCCGCTGCTGGCGCCGGCAATGCTCTGGCCCAGGAAGCGCTTGTCGCCGCTGGAATGAAAGGCCGCGTAGTTCTGCATCGGCTTCCAGTCGCGGTCGGGATCGGCCGTGCCGCCATAGAAGCGCGCGTCGCTCTGGTCCGGCCCGGCCCAGCTCCAGCCCGTAAAGACGCGCGCCAGGCCCGCCACGTCGTCGCGCGTGTAAGTGTCGATGGGCTTGCCGCCGGACAGTTTCAGGCTGCCATCCGCATTCAGCTGGTACAGGCCGATGGTAAACAGCTGCATCACTTCGCGGGCGAAGTTTTCATCGGGCGTGCGCGTGGCCGATTCCTTCTGGTTGCGCAGGTGGGACAGATACAGTCCCATCATCGGATGCAGGGCCACGCCTTCCAGCAGGTCGCGGAAGTTGCCGAAGGCACGCTGGCCCAGCATGTCGTAGTAGCTGGCCACGCCGCGCACGCGCGGCCGCACGGACTCGTTCTGCATGGAAATGACGAAGATTTCGGACAGGGCAAAGGCCATGCGCTGGCGCAACTGGTCCTCGCCGCGGATGCCTTGCTGCCAGAACGTTTCATAGACCCCCGTAAAGCCGACCGCTTGCCCGCCTGCGGCCTGCGCCGCCAGCATGGCGTCGATGTATTTCCGGTGCAAAGTTTGCGGCTTGGAAAACTGGGCCTGGAACCAGGCATCGCTGTCGCTGGCGGCCAGCGCATCGATGTCGGCCATGTTGGGGCCGAACGTGGCCCGGCCCAGGAAGCGCGACGCGGCCTGGCGTGTAAAGGTGACGGCCGGTGCGGCGGGCGGCGTCGTCAGGGGCGGCGGCGGAACCGTCTCGCCCGCCGTGTCGCCGGACGCGCCGCCCGTGGACGGCGCCGTCACGTCCGGATTCTGCACGGAGCCGCTCTGGCCGCCGCTGCCGCCGCCGCAGGCGGCAAGCAGGCTCAGTAGTGTTGCGGCCAGCACGCGGCGCAAAGTTGGGTGTTTCATTTAGTTTCTTCCAAGCAATCAAAATTTAGCCAGCTAATTGTAGAGCTTGCCTCTCAAAAAGCCGTTTTCAATTAGCTATTTACGTGTTGACTACGTTTCTGTTTGAGGTGTTTTGGCGTGGCGTTGGCGGTGTTTTCGGGGAGGTAGCGCGAACTTAATTTTTTTAAAATGAAAAATATTTTTTGGCGAACGCAGCCATTGTGGCGCATAGACGACGTAATCATTCCCGCAAATTAAGCTTGCCGGAAAGCTCATCTTGATAACGAAACCCACTTCGCCGGAAACCATGGTTTTTTCGCCATCGGCGAAACGCCGTTCGCCCCGCCGGGCTGCAGCACCCGTGAAAACGGCTGGCATAGCCCTTGCGTCAGGAGGGCATGGGCCACAGTGCCGTCTTTGCCGGAGCCTGCCATGACCAGCCGTCTGCTTGCCTATCGTCCCGAAATGGAAATGCCCGCTGGCGCCAGTTTGCCCCTGCAGCAAGAGGATGAACTGGCGCTGGCGGCGCAATTGCTGGAAGTGCCGGCACCGCAGGGCTTCGACGCCTTCCTGGCCCGCCTGCTGGACGCCACCGCGGCGGGACGACAGCTGCGCGGCACGCCGCTGGAAAGACCGCTGCGCGGGCTGCTGGGCCAGGCGCTGGCGCCGATGCTGCCCCTGCATGGTGGCCCGGCGCAGGCGCTCAGGCAGCGCGCCGCGCGCATCTTCGGCATGGAACTGGAAGGATTGAGCCCGGAAGACAAGGAATTCGAACTGGCGCGCCATGTCGTGCATCTGATCGATGCCGTCAACACGCAGCTGGCGCAGGACGGCGCCGCGCGCGGCGCGCCCGCGGCGCGGGTGGAAGCGGCGCTGCTGCAGGCGGCGCGCACCCTGGCGCCCGGCTTGCTCAAGCATGCGGCGCACATGCCGGGACGCAGGCAGGACGGTGGCCGCTGGCGCCGTGAGGGCGGGCACATCGTCGTGCTCGATTGTTAGCCGGACGGCCAGGGTGGCCGGCACGGTAGTGTGAACTGAGGTGTCAACCGAGGTTTCAACCGAGGTTTCAACTTTTAGGAGCTCATCATGCATGACATAGATCGTACGACCCTGGAATACGGGCAGGAGATGTCGGGTTTTGAGGCGGAGCAGTTCGAGTTCGGCCAGGGCGAGTGGAGCGGCGAGGGCGGCGCGAACGCCATGTTTTCGGAAGCCGAGGAGATGGAACTGGCGAACGAACTGCTGTCGGTCAGCAATGAAGCCGAGCTGGAACAGTTTCTTGGCAATTTCCTGCGCAAGGCGGCCTCGGTGGCGGGCGGCATCATCAAGTCGCCCGTGGGGCAAGCCATCGGCGGCGTGCTCAAGGGCGTGGCCAAGAAAGCCATCCCGCTGGCCGGCGGCGCCATCGGCGGCTATTTCGGCGGCCCGCTGGGCGCCAAGATCGGCAGCGGCCTGGCGTCGGCCGCCGGCAGCGCACTGGGGCTGGAGGCGGAAGCGTCATCGAATGAAGACCGCGAATTCGAGGGCGCCAAGCAGTTCGTGCGCCTGGCCGCCGACACGGTCAACCGCGCGGCCCAGGCGCGCGGTTCGGGCGATCCGCGCGCCATCGC
>NZ_NEGZ01000107.1 GCF_002127585.1 Janthinobacterium sp. GW458P | reverse complement strand
GGCCGTGGCGCCGCCGCGCCAGCGCCGGCGCAGGGCGGCATTCGCGGGCTCGGACACGTAGCGGGCCACGAGGGCGGCCGCCAGCGCCGTCGCCGCCAGGAAGAGCGCCAGCCACGGCAGCCGTTCCGCGTAGCCCAGGCCCGCCTTGTCGATGACGTTGCGCATGCCGGCCAGCACGATGATATGGAACAGGTACAGTTCATAGCTGTGGCGTCCCAGCCATTGCAGCGGCCCGGGACGGCCCTGGGCGGCCGCCGGGACCGCCGTGGCGCCCGCGATGAAGGCGGCGCTGGCCAGCGCGATGGCGCAAAAGCCAAAGACTTCATGGCCGCCGATGCCGCGCGCGTACACGGCCGCCAGGGCCAGGCCGGCCGCCCGGCGCAGGATTTTCCCGGCCCGCGCACCGGGCTGACGGTGCTGGGTCAGCAGGGCTGTCAGGCAGCCGATGGCGATGGCGTCGAAACAGGCAAGGTAGCCGTACATGAAGTAAATCTCGTTGTCCGCGTGCAGGCTGCGGTAGACGGGGCCGGCGACGATGGCGGCGCCGCACAGCAGCATGATCGCCAGGCGCCGGCGCAGCAGGCGGCACGACAGGGGCAGCAGCAGATAAAACATTTCCTCGACGGACAGCGACCAGTAGACGTTCAGGCAGTAATTGAAATAGCCGGCGCTTTGCATCAGCACGTTGTGCCAGAAGGTCAGCACGGAAGCGACGGCGATGACGAAATAGCTGGCTGGCAAGTCCTTGCCGCCGTCCGAATTGGCAAAGAAGGGCACGTCCAGCACGCCGAGCAGCACGATCAGGGACAGGGCCAGCAGCAGCGCGGGCAGCAGGCGGGCGATACGGTAGGCATAGAACGCGGCCAGGTCGATGCGCGCCAGGTCGCCCCAGCGGCGCAGCGAGGTCGCGGTGATCAGGTAGCCGGAAATGACGAAGAACATGGTGACGCCGTAATTGCCCTGGTAGGCGGCTTTCAACAGCCAGCCCGGCAAGGCCGACAGCGGGCTGTTCTTCAAGCCATAGGCCAGCGCGAAGTGCAGCAGCAGCACGCACAGGATGGCGGCGCCGCGCAGGGCGTCGATATGATGGTTGCGTGCTTGCAATGGTTTCCTCTTTGGTAAGGCGGCATGAGGGCGATTATGTGAGCGATGCCGCGCGCAGGTCAACGATTTTGCAATCGGCGGCACGGACGCGCCGAATGGGGCGGGGGGCGGGGCCGCCCGCCGTGTATGATATTGCCGAACAGAATTGTTGGGCATCTGTCATCTTGCGGGCGCGGTTTGTCGTGCCCGCAGCCCATGAATCTGCGTGCACGATTCCGGCCGCCGCGATGCCCGACCCACAGCGAAAGGTAATGAAGATGTATAAAACAGTGCGCGAAATGTTCCTGCATTTCAAGGAAGCCGTGCCATTCCGGCTCGTGCCGGCCCTGATCTGCACGGTCTTGCTGGTGAGCATGCTATTGCTGCCGGCGCCGGACGGCCTGACGCCCAAGGCCTGGGGCTTGCTGGCGATTTTCCTCACCACGATACTGGCGATCATATTAAAAGTGATGCCCATCGGCGTGATGGCCATGATGGCCATCGTGATTGTTTCCTTGTCGCAAGTGACGGCAAGCTCGTCCAAGGGCGCCATCACGGATGCCCTGAGCAGCTTTGCCAATCCCCTGATCTGGCTGATCGTCGTGGCAATTTTGATATCGCGCGGCCTCAAGAAAACGGGGCTGGGCAGCCGCATCGGCCTGCTGTTCATCTCGTTGCTGGGCAAGCGCACCATGGGCATCGGCTATGGCCTGGCCATCTGCGAACTGGTGCTGGCGCCATTTACGCCCAGTAACACCGCACGCGGCGGCGGCATCGTCCATCCCGTCATGAAATCGATTGCCAACGCCTTCGATTCGGACCCGGCCAAGGGCACGGAAGGCAAGGTGGGCACCTATCTGGCTCTCGTCAACTACCATGCCAATCCGATCACCTCGGCGATGTTCCTGACGGCCACGGCGCCCAACCCGCTGGTGGTCGACTTCGTGGCCAAGGCCAGCGGCCAGAGTTTCCACCTGACGTGGACCACCTGGGCCCTGTGCATGCTGCTGCCGGGCCTGGTCTGCCTGCTGCTGATGCCTTTGATTATCTATTGGCTGTCGCCGCCGCAGCTGAAGGCCACGCCGGACGCCGTCACCTACGCCAAGGCCCAGCTGAAAAGCATGGGCCCGCTGTCGCCGCCGGAAAAAGTCATGCTGGGCACCTTCGGCCTGCTGCTCTTGCTGTGGGCTAACGTACCCGCCATGCTGTTCGGCCCCGCGTTTTCGCTCGACGCGACCGTGGTCGCCTTCGTCGGCCTGTTCGTGCTGATCATCACCGGCACCATCGACTGGGACGACGTGCTGTCGGAAAAGAGCGCCTGGGATACCCTCGTGTGGTTCGGCGCCCTCGTCATGATGGCTGAACAGCTCAATAAAACGGGCGTGATCGCCTGGTTCTCGGCCGGCATGAAGGGCGCCATCGTCGCCAGCGGCATGGACTGGCTGCCGATCGCCGGCGTGCTCGTGCTGGTGTTTGTCTTTTCGCATTATTTCTTTGCCAGCACGACGGCCCACATCAGCGCCATGCTGCTGGCCTTCCTGACGGTGGGCCTGCACCTGATCCCGGCCGAGTACCACGTGCCCTTCATGCTGATGATGACGGCCGGCTCGGCCATCATGATGACCCTGACCCACTATGCGACGGGCACCTCGCCCATCATCTTCGGCAGCGGCTTCGTGACGATGGGCAATTGGTGGCGGGTCGGCTTCATCATGTGCGTGGTGGAACTGCTGATCTTTGCCGTCGTCGGCACCGCGTGGTGGAAGGTGCTCGGCTACTGGTAATACTATGCGCTACAGCTGGCGCGCCAGCTGCCGCATGGCCGCCAGGCAGTGCGCCAGCTCGCCGCCCACGGCGCGCTTCCACAGCACGGCCGCCTGCGACCACGCCTGTTTTGCCAGCAAGTCGCTGAGCTGCGCCCGCAGGTCGTCCGGCAAGCCGCCGAACTGGCGCAGTTCCAGCGTGCGGGGCTGGCCGTGGCGGCCCGCCGGGTCCGCTTCCTCCAGCCCGTCGTGCAGGCTGCCGGGCCGGTGCGGCGCGCCGGCGTCCGCCATGTACGCCAGTTGCACGTCCGGCGTCGCCTCCAGGTCGTAGCCGAGGTCGCGGCAGGGCTCGTCGATCAGCTGGGCGATATTGTAGATCGTCAACACTTGCGCGGAACGCACGACGTCCGTCAGGTCGTGCACGTCGACGCCCGCGTCCAGCAGGCGCTGCAGGGCAGGCGAGTTGATGAAGGGAAAGTCGGACCCGCCCAGTTCACGCCAGCGTGCGATCCACCGGGGCTGCGGCAAGTCTTCATCGACGACGTCGGCCCACAGGCCCCGCAGCAGCAACTGCCGCAGCAAGCGGTCGTATTTCTTGTTCGCACTATCGTGCTCCAGGGCATCCGCCTGCGCCCCATCGATCCCGCATTGCCGCAATCGCCCGCCTATTGTTGTCATGGTGCGCCGCCAACCTTTCCATCGTCTCTGCTCCAGGCGCCATCATATACTACCGCGCGCACGCCAGGCGTCGCCGCCGCGCTTACGCCCACGGCTTGGCCCGGCCCCGGTCAGGCGGCGCGGTTGCCGGCCTCGATGCCATGGGGGCCGAGCGGCGGGCGCTGCACGCCCGATTCGAAGCGCAGGAAGGCCTCGCGCAAATGGTCGCGCAGCAGGGTTTCATCCCAGGGCTTGGTGATGAACTTGTACACGGAACCTTCGTTGATGGCCGCCGTGACGGAATGCAGTTCCGGATAGCCGGACAGCATCACGCGCACCATTTCCGGGTAGACGCCCTTGATGCGGCGCAAGAGTTCGTTGCCGGACATGCCCGGCATGCGCGCATCCGTGAGGATCACGCCGACCGCATGCGCGGCCACCAGTTCCAGCGCTTCCTGCGGCTTGGTGGTGCTGAGGATCTGGTAGCCTTCCTTGCGCAGCGAGCGGCGCAGGGCGGACAGGATATGCTCCTCGTCGTCGACCAGCAGCAGCACGCGCTGCGCAGTCTCTGGGTGGCAACTTTCTGGCGGCAAATGGGTGCCCGCATACAGCAGCTTGTCCATCTCGGCGCCCGGCAGCGGGCGGCTGAAATAATAGCCTTGCATGGCGTCGCAGCGGTTGGTATTGAGAAATTCCAATTGCCCCTCCGTTTCCACGCCCTCGGCCACCGTGGTCAGGTGCAGCGACTTGGCCATGGCGATGATGGAGCGGGTCAGCGAAGCGCCGTCCACGCTGTCGGTCACGTCGCGGATGAAGGACTGGTCGATCTTCACCACGTCGATGGGGAACTGCTTGAGGTAGGACAGGCTGGAATAGCCGGTGCCGAAGTCGTCCAGCGACAGGGTGACGCCCAGTTCCTTCAGCTGCTCCAGCGCCAGCACCACCAGGTCGCGGTTTTGCATCAGCACGCTTTCCGTCAGCTCCAGTTCCAGGCTGCCGCCCGCCAGGCCGCTGTCGGCCAGCACTTCGCGCACCAGTTGCGGGATGTCGACCTGGCGGAACTGGCGCGCCGACACGTTGACGGCCATCGTCAGGTGCGCAAAGCCGTAGGCGTGCCAGACGCCCAGCTGCGCGCAGGCCGTGCGCAGCACCCATTCGCCGATGGGCACGATCATGCCCGTTTCCTCGGCCAGGGCAATGAAGCGCTCCGGCGGCACCAGGCCGATGCCGGGCCGGCGCCAGCGCAGCAGCGCTTCCATGCCGTACACCTTGCCGCTGGTGAGATCGACCTTGGGCTGATAATGCAATTCCAGCTCGCCTTGCGCCAGCGCCTGGTGCAAGGCGTGCTCGATCTCGGCCCGCTCTTCCACCAGCACGCCCATCTTGTGGTTGTAGAACTGGTAGCCGTTGCGGCCCTTGTCCTTGGCGCTGTAGAGGGCCGCGTCTGCCGTCTTGAGCAGCATGTCGGCGCTGTCGCCGTCGGACGGATACAGGCTGGCGCCGATACTGGTGCTCACGTGCAGGGTGTGTTCGCCCAGCACAAAGGGCTCGGCGAACACGGCCAGCACCTTTTTGGCGATCTCCTCGGCCGTGCCGCTGTCGGGCAAGTCCGTCAGCAGGATGACGAATTCATCGCCGCCCTGGCGGGCCACGGTGTCGCCCTCGCGCACCGCGTGCTGCAGACGCCGCGCCACTTCCTGCAGCAGGGCGTCGCCCACCGGGTGGCCATAGCTGTCGTTGACAAACTTGAAACGGTCGAGGTCCAGCATCAGGGTGGCCAGGTGCAGGCGCGTGCGGCGGGCGTGGGCGATGGCCTGGCCGGTGCGATCGTTGAGCAGCTGGCGGTTGGGCAAGTCCGTCAGCGCATCGTGGTTGGCCAGGTATTCGATGCGCATTTCCTGCAGCTTGCGATCGGTGATGTCCTGCACGGTGCCGCGCATCAGCAGCACCTGGCGGCCTTCGCGCACGGCCTCGGCCTGGTGGAAGACGATGCGCTCGGCGCCGCCCGGCTGCCGCACCTTGTGCTCCAGGCTGTAGCCGGCGCCGCTGGCGTGCAGCGCCATGAAGGCGTCGAGCAGCAGGGGGCGCTGGTCTTCCGGCAGGCACTGCAGCAGGCGCTCGAAGCTGGTGGGGCCCGTGTCGCTTTCCAGGCCCAGGATGCGCAGCAGCTCGGGCGACCAGTAGCCGTCGCCGTCGGCGACCCGGTACTCCCAGTTGCCGAGGCGGGCCAGCGCTTGCGCGTGGCTGAGGCTTTCCTGGATACGGCTCAAGTCGCTCAAGGCGCGGCTGGCCCGCAGCAGGTAGCGCAGCCGGTGCGCCAGCAGCCGCCACTGCATCGGCTTGGAGATAAAGTCGCTGGCGCCCGCTTCCAGCGCCTGCTTGATGGAGGCGTCGTCGTCGTTGCCGGTAAGCACGACGATGGGCACGTGCGCGCCGCCGGGCAGGCGGCGCAGCTGTGCGCAGCACTCGAAGCCGCTCATGCCGGGCATGGCCACGTCGAGCAGGACCAGGTCCGGCACCACGCGCTGGAAGGCGGCCAGCGCTTCCTGGCCGCTGGCCGCCTCCTCGATGCGGAAGCCTTCCGGCTCCAGCGCTTCGGTCACCAGGATGCGCGTCATGGTGTCGTCATCGACCACCAGGATCATTGCTTGCGGGGGGAGGGCGGGATTCATATGGCTTCCTTTTCAATGGCCAGGGCGGCGAGGACACGGTCGAGTTCTTGCTGGATGCCGCGGATATGGCGCAGCGCGCTGCCGACGTCATTGGCGCGCGCATATTCTTCGATTTCACGGCAGGTGGCCGACAGGCCCAGCGCGCCCACGTTGGCGCAGCTGGACTTGAAGGTGTGCGCGGCCAGCTGCAGCGCCCCGGCGTCGCTGGCCCCGGCCGCCACTTCCAGCTGGCCCAGCAGGCGCGGGGCATCGCTGTGGAACAGGTCGATGATGCGGCCCAGCACGTCGGGACGGCCGGGACGGCGCATGGCGCGCAGGTTTTGCAGGGCGCCGGCGTCGAGGATGGCGCCGGGCGCCGCGGGCGGGGTCGCCTGCGCCGTCA
>NZ_NEGZ01000106.1 GCF_002127585.1 Janthinobacterium sp. GW458P | reverse complement strand
CGCCCAGCCGGCGCTGGCCGCCGCCGCGCCCGGCGCCGGCACGGGCGGCGCGGGCAGCCGCATCATCAACATGCTCGACGTCAGCGCGCCGCAGCAGGTGATGCTGGCCGTGCAGATCGCCGAAGTGTCGAAGTCCCTGCTGGAGCGGCTGGAAGTGGGCGCCACCCTGCGCCTGGCCTCCGGCAGCTGGGCCACCACCCTGCTGTCGAACTTCCTCAGCGGCACGGCCAACGGCTTGCTCGACGTGCGCAAGTCGAATGGCCAGCAGCTGACCATCGAGGCGCAGAAGCAGGATGGCCTGGTGCGCATCCTGGCCGAGCCGACGGTGATGGCGATCAGCGGGCAGGAGGGGAGTTTTCTGGCCGGCGGCAAGATCTTCATCCCCGTCGGCCAGGACAACAACAAGATCACGCTGGAAGAGCGCGAATATGGCGTCGGCCTGCGCTTTACGCCGACCGTGCTGGCGGGCGGGCGCATCAATCTGAAGGTGGCGCCGGAAGTGTCGGAACTGTCGCGCGAAGGGGTGGGCATTTCCGCCGCCGGCGTCAGCGGGCGCTCGATTTTGCCCGTCATTACCACGCGGCGCGCGTCGACCACGGTGCAGCTGTATGACGGCCAGAGCTACGCCATCGGCGGCTTGATCAAGAATAACCAGGTGAGCAACATTACGGGCTTGCCCTGGCTCAGCGAAGTGCCGATTCTCGGCGCGCTGTTCCGCAGCACGGACTTCCAGCATGACCGCACGGAATTGCTGTTTGTCATTACCGCGCACCTGGTAAAACCCTTGCCGGCGGACGTCGTGCTGCCGACGGCGCAGCTGGCGCCGCCCTCGCGCACGGACTTGATGTTGCGCGGCAAGATGGAAGGGCCGCTGCCCGCATCCTTGCCGCCGCCCGTGCCGCCATTGCGCGCGGCCAATGGTTTCGAGCTGAAATGAGACGGGGAGATACGCCATGCCGAACTCGTTCCTGATATCGCTGCGGCGCCTGGCGGCGCTGCCGCTGGCCGTGCTGCTGGCCGCTTGCGCGCACAGCAGCACGCCGCAGCTGGACGGGCGCTTTGGCGACGCCGTGCGCGTGGCCATGGCGCAGCAGGTGCGCTATCCGGCCAGCGCAGGCACGCGCCAGCCCGCCGACGGGCTCGACGGGCCCAGCGCGCAGGCCGTCATGCAGCGCTACCGCGCCTCGTTCGTCGAACCGAACGGCCAGGCGCCGCAGCCGGTGCAATTCATGCTGGGAGGCGGCAATGGCAAATAGACGCCAGGGCCAGCGCGGGGCGATGCTGATCGCCTTTTCCATCCTGCTCATCGTCGTGCTGGGCTTTATCGGCCTGGCGCTCGACGTGGGGCAGGTCATCGGCCGCAGGACGGAGCTGCAGAACCTGGCCGACAACGCGGCGCTGGCGGCCGCGGCGGAACTGGCGGGCACGTCCGAGGGGCTGGCCAACGCCGTGGCGAAGGCCAAGAGCAGCGCGGCCGACCGCAGCGCGTACCGGCGCCGCATGGAGGGCGCCATCCTGTCGGACGCCAGCATCCGTTTCGCGGCAGCGCCCGACGCGTCCGCCAGCGAGTGGCATGTGGCCGGCGCCGTGCCCGATCCCGCCAGGGCGCTGTTCGTGCGCGTCGATACGCAGGCCAACGAACCGGCGCTGGGCCGGGTGGCGACGGCGTTCCTGGGTGCCTGGTCGCCGGCCCTGCGCACGCTTGACACGGGGGCGCGCGCCGTCGCCGGGCGTACCGGCCTGACCCTGACGCCGCTGGCCATTTGCGCGCTGTCGTCCAGCGCGGCCAGCCCGCGCGCGAATGCGGCGCTGCTGCCGGCCGTCGAACTGCTCGAATATGGCTTTCGCCGCGGCGTGGCGTATAACCTGTTGAAGCTCAACCCGCAGGGCGCCACGGCCGAGCATTTCGTGCTCAATCCGCTGGGCCAGCCGGGGACGGTGGGCGCGTCGGCGCAGGTCAGCGATGCCGCCATCCTGCCCTTCGTCTGCTCGGGCAGCGTGCTGTTCCCGCGCATCGGCAGCGCGCAAGTGCACGTGCACCGGCCCTTTCCCGCGGCGCTGTGGCCAGCCTTCAATGCGCGCTTCAACCAGCTGGGCAGCGGCTGCGATGCCGTCACGGCGCCGCCCGACGCGAGCATCCGCCCGTTTCCGAACGCAGCCGCGAACTGGTGGATGACGAATACGCCCGACGCTCCCAGCGCGCTGAGCACCGGCAACCCGCTGCTGTCCGTGGCCGACCCGGAATCGAATGCGACGCCGCCCGCCGTCGGCAGTTACGGGCCGCTGTGGTCGTTTGCCCGGGCGGCGAAGTACAGCAGCGTCAAGCCGCCCGGCGGCTATCTGCCGTTTGCCACCAGCGACTGGCCCAGGCTGTATCCGGCCACCCCGGCCGCGCCCGCCGCCAAGTCCGTCTATCCCGCCAGCAGCACTCCCTACCTGACGCTGGGTTTCCAGACTGCGCCGAGCGGCAACACGGGCGTGGCGCAGCGGCGCCTGCTGCATATCGCCTTGCTGGCCTGTCCTGTGCCGGCCGGCAGCGACGTGCTGGCCCAGGTACGCGGCATCGGCCGCTTCTTCATGACGGCGCCGGCCAGCAATGGCATGCTGAGCGCTGAATTTGCCGGCATCGTGCCCGAGCAGGCGCTGGGCAGTCCCGCGGAGCTGCTGCAATGAGGCCGCCTTGCCGCAGGCCCCGTCGCCAGGACGGCGTGGCCGCCATCGAGCTGGCGCTGATCATGGTGTTCTTCATGGGACTGCTGCCCGTCGTGCTGCTGTTCGGCCGCGCGTTCCTGGCGTACACGGTCTTGCAGAAAAGCACGCATGATGCGGCGCGCTATCTGGCCACCTTGCCGCTGTCGCAGATGGTCAGTACCGATGCGGCGGCGAAAAACACCGTGTTTGCGCGGCACATGGTGGTCGAGGCGATGGCGGAATCCTGGCCCGGCATGGGCAGCGAAAAAGTCAATGTGGATTGCATTTACAACGATGACTTTTATAGCTGCGGCAACTACCCGACGGCGCCGCTGCAGGTGCGCATCAAGGTTGCCGTGGACATGCCCGTCACCTTCCTGCCCGACCTGGCGCGCGCGTGGCTGCCGCAGCTGGCGCCTATCCCCTTGCGTGCGAATGCGACCTTGCGCTATGTTAATTAACCGGCCTCTCCAGCGGCAGCGCCAGGGCGGCGTTTTTGCCGTCGAGTTCGCCATGCTGGCGCTGCTGTTCTTCCTGTTCCTGTTCGCCATGCTGGAAGTGGCGCGCGCCGTGTATCTGTGGAATATGGTGCACGAGATCACCCGGCGCGCCGCGCGCGGCGCGGCCGTCACCGATTTCACCAATGCCGGCGCGCTGCAGGCCGTGCGCGCGCAAGCCGTGCTGCGCGCCGCGCCGGGCGCGCTGCCGCTCGGCGGCGGCATCAGCGACGCGTATGTGCGCATCGATTATCTGTCGCTGGCCGACAGCGGCGCGGCGCTGGCGGCGCTGCCGGTCGGCGTGATGCCAGGCTGTCCGCAGCGCAACCGCATCAATT
Organism: Janthinobacterium sp. GW458P; assembly: GCF_002127585.1. GTDB lineage: Bacteria > Pseudomonadota > Gammaproteobacteria > Burkholderiales > Burkholderiaceae_D > Janthinobacterium. The sequence goes on along the minus strand of NZ_NEGZ01000106.1, from coordinate 3,052 downwards.
GCATCGACAATCCGCATGGCGCCAGCTGCATCCGTTTCGTGCGCGCGCGCCTGTGCGTGCCCGGCGTTGGCGCGCGCTGCGAAAGCGTGCCGTACCGGCCCATCCTGCCGCTGCTGGAGGTGATGTTTCCCTCCGGTGCGGGAGCCGTGCGCCTGCCCGACGGCGCCACCATGGTGGCGGCCGAGTCGCTGGGCTATCCGGGCAATCCGAATTCCTGTCCCTGAGCGCCGCGTGGCGGCGCAGCGGACTGTGTAGACCTGAAAGAAGCGAGGAAGTGCGATGAAAGCCTTGATGATTAGCCGCGACGCCAGCTTGCACGATGAAATCGCGGCGCAGGGCGCGGCGCGCATGCCCGTGCTGCGCCTGCTGGAACGGCGCAGCGGCCTGCGCGACGCCGTCGAGCGCATGCTGCCCGAGGCGCCCGAGCTGGTGATCGTCGACGCCAGCGGCATCGACGCCGATGAAGCCGACCTGCTCGAACGCCTGGCGCGCCAGTATCCGCTGGCCGTGCTGATGCTGCTCACGCGCGGCCAGCAGCAGGATGTGCTGATCCGCGCCATGCGCGCCGGCATGCGCGAAGTGCTGCAGCTGCCGCTGGTGCACAAGGCCTTTCACGAGGCGATGGACCGGGTCGATATCCAGGCCGGCGTGACGCAGATGCGCGACGGCAAAGTGCTCGCCTTCATCTCGTGCAAGGGCGGCAGCGGCGCCACCTTTTTGTCGACGAATTTTTCCTACGCGCTGGCCAGCCTGGCCGGCTGCAAGGTGCTGCTGATCGACCTGCACGGCCAGTTCGGCGACGCCACCCTGTATGTCTCGGACCAGAAGCCGGCCATGACCCTGTCCGACATCTGCGCGCAGATCGCGCGCATGGACGGCGCCTTTCTCGCCTCGTGCCTGGTGCACGTGACGCCAAACTTCGGCGTGCTGGCGGCGGCCGACGACCCCGCGCACAAGGTCGACATGCAGCCCGAGCACATGGACCGCATCCTGGCCGTGGCGCGCCAGCACTACGACTACATCGTCCTCGACGTGGGGCGCCAGATCGATGCGCTGTCGCTGCGCGCGCTCGACAACGCCGACGCCATCTATCCGGTGCTGCAGCTGGCCTTGCCCGACATCCGCGACGGGCGCCGCCTGCTCGACATTTTCCGCTCGCTCGGCTATCCGGGCGAGCGCCTGCGCCTGATCGTCAACCGCTATGAAAAGGGCGGGCGCCTGCGCCTGGCGGACCTGGAGCAGGCGCTGGGCGCGGAAGTGGTGCACACGGTGCCCAACGATTACATCGCCGCCACCGACTCCGTCAACCAGGGCATCCCGCTGCTGCAGCTGTCGCGCACCAGCGCCGTGGCGCGAAGCCTGACCGAACTGGTGGAACTGGTGACGGCGCGCCGCGTGATGGAAAGCCGCGGCCTGTTCGACCGCCTGTTCAGCCGCAGCGAGGCGTGACGGGCGGCAGGTGGAGTACGACAAGGCTCCCGCCGGGAGCCATCATGGGAGCCGAGATGACTTTACGCGAACGTCTGGCAGCGAATGAAACGGTGCGCCCCGCCAGCAACGGGCAAGGCGCGCTGGCGCTGCACGCCTACCAGGAACTGAAGAAAACCATGCACCAGACGATACTCGACCGTATCGACCTGGAACGGCTGAAGCGCCTGACGGCCGAGCAGTTCAAGCACGAGCTGGCGCTGCTGGTGCAGCGCGTGATCGAGGAGGAGCGCATCGTGCTGAACCAGCACGAGCGGCATAGCCTGGTGCTCGACATCCAGCACGAGATGCTGGGCTTTGGCCCGCTCGAACCCTTGCTGGCCGACGCCAGCGTGTCCGACATCCTCGTCAACACCTGCGACAAGGTGTACGTGGAGCGGGGCGGGCGGCTGCAGCTGACGGACGTGACCTTCCACGACAATGCGCACCTGATGAAGATCATCGAAAAGATCGTCTCGCGCGTGGGGCGCAGGGTCGATGAATCGAGTCCGATGGTCGACGCGCGCCTGCCTGACGGTTCGCGCGTCAATGCCATCATCCCGCCGCTGGCCGTCGACGGCCCGATCCTGTCGATCCGGCGCTTTGCCGTGCAGCCGCTGACGATTGCCAACCTGCTCGACTACAAAAGCCTGACGCCGCCCATGGTGCAGGTGCTGCAGGCGCTGGGGCAGGCGAAGGTCAACATCCTGATCTCGGGCGGCACGGGCAGCGGCAAGACGACCCTGCTCAACGTGCTGTCCGGCTTCATTCCCGGCAGCGAGCGCATCGTCACCATCGAGGATGCGGCCGAACTGGCGCTGCGCCAGCCGCACGTGGTGCGCCTGGAAACGCGGCCGCCCAATATCGAAGGCAAGGGCGAGGTGAGCCAGCGCGCGCTGGTGCGCAACGCGCTGCGCATGCGGCCCGACCGCATCATCCTGGGCGAGGTGCGCGGCGCCGAGGCGCTCGACATGCTGCAGGCGATGAACACGGGCCATGAGGGTTCGCTGGCGACCATCCACTCGAATACGGCGCGCGACGCGCTGGCGCGGCTGGAAAACATGGTCGGCATGGCCAACGTGAACCTGACGCCGCGCGCCACGCGCCAGCAGATCTGCTCGGCCGTGACGGTGGTGATGCAGGTGTCGCGCCTGACGGACGGCGCGCGCAAGCTGGTCAGCCTGCAGGAGGTGACGGGCATGGAGGGCGACATCATCGCCATGCATGAAATTTTTCGTTTCGAGCAGACGGGTGTCGATGCCGCCGGCAAGGTGCTGGGCCACTTCTGCGCCACGGGCGTGCGGCCGCGCTTCACGGAGCGCCTGCGCATGTTCGGCGCGCCCGTGCCCGACACGGTGTTCGACCCCGACCGCATCTACGAATAGGAGACAGCATGGACCTGGTGTTCTACGGCTTTGCCGTGCTGCTGTTCGCCGCCTGCATCCTGATGGTGGAAGGGGCCTGGCTGTGGTGGTCGGGCACGCACGGCGGCGCGGCGCGGCGCATCAACCGGCGCCTGCGGCTGATGGCGGCGCGCGGCGAGGCGGGCGGCGAGCGGGTCTCCATCCTCAAGCAGCGCCGCTAC
>NZ_NEGZ01000105.1 GCF_002127585.1 Janthinobacterium sp. GW458P | reverse complement strand
CGCCCGCCCCGCGGCCAAGGCGGCGCCTGCCAGGGTGACGGCGCCGCGCGCCGCGCAGGCGCAGGCAGGCGACAGCCAGCGCCACGCCAGGAAGGACGAATGGGAAGAGTTCTAGCCCGCGCCGGCCTTGCCTGGCGGCCGCGACGCTGGTTTGCGGGCCACAACTTGCCGCCCCGGCTGCCTCGCCCCGCCAGCCTGGCCTAGTCGTCGACCTCGTCGACGGCCCAGCTCACGCCCTCGGCGTCCAGGTAGGCGCGCAGCGGCGCCAGTCCGTGCCACGGGTCCGGGCGCAGGTTCTGGCAGATATACAGGCCGGCCTCCGTCAGCCGGATATCCGTCTCCGGCATGGCGGCGCCGGGCGCGCGCGGCGCCCGTGCTTCGAGCAGCTGCGTGACGTGCTGGCGCTGGCCTGGCGTCAGGCTGGCCGTGATCCTGAATTCATATCCCATGTTTTCTCCTTGTGTCGGCCGCGCCTGTGCGCGCCATGTTGATTATCGAAAAAATCGAATATAGCTTGCTATTCTTTCCGTTTTTCTTTTCAGGGCGGCTCCTCCATACTGCACAGCACTGGCCCGGCACGCACTGCGTGACGCAAGGGCAGGAGCAGGATCGCCGTACAGAGAACGCTTTTTTCATATTCAATTATTTTCACTAAGGAAAACATCATGCCTATCGCCACCGCCCACGCCGCCCAAAAACTGCTGACCCCTGACGATCATACCCTGATCATGATCGACCACCAGTCGCAGATGGCGTTCGCCACCCGCTCCATCGACCTGGCCCTGCTGCGCAACAACGCGGCGCTGGTGGCCAAGGCGGCGGCGCAATTCAAGGTGCCGACGATTTTGACGACGGTGGCGGCCAAGTCCTTCTCCGGCCCCATCTTCGACGAAATCCAGTCCGTCTTTCCGGACCAGGCGCCGATCGACCGCACGACCATGAACACCTGGGAAGACGCGCGCATCGCCGACAAGGTCAATGGTTACGGCAAGGGCAAGATCGTGCTGGCCGGCCTGTGGACCTCCGTCTGCATCGTCGGGCCGGCCCTGTCGGCGCTGGCGCAGGGCTTCGAGGTGTACGTGATCGCCGACGCCAGCGGCGACGTCTCGGACGAAGCCCATGCAATGGCCATGCAGCGCATGATACAGGCGGGCGCGCAGCCGATGACCTCCGTGCAGTACCTGCTGGAGCTGCAGCGCGACTGGGCCCGCGGCGAGACCTACAATGAAACGGTGGCGACGGCCGTGGCGCACGGCGGCGGCTATGGCCTGGGCTTGGTCTACGCCAAATCCATGTTCAACGCCAGCGAAGGCCATTGATTTTGCATTGATATTGCGCCACCGCCGCCCGCCGGCGGGGCCGTACCCTTCACCTGAACCGGGAGTTCCCATGCACGCAAGCACGATTTTACTCAATGGCCGTTTCCACACGGTCGACAGGACGCAGCCGCTGGCGTCCGCCGTCGCCATCGCCGATGGCAAGTTCCTCGCCGTCGGCGACATGGAAGACGTGATGCGCCATCGCGGCCCCGCCACGCAGCTGATCGACCTGGCCGGCCGCACGGTGATTCCCGGCCTGAACGACTCGCACCTGCACCTGATCCGGGGCGGCTTGAACTACAACCTGGAGCTGCGCTGGGAAGGCGTGCCCTCGCTGGCCGACGCCTTGCGCATGCTCAAGGAGCAGGCCCTGCGCACGCCGAACCCGCAATGGGTACGCGTCGTCGGCGGCTGGACGGAATTCCAGTTCGCGGAAAAGCGCATGCCGACCCTCGATGAAATCAACGCGGCCGCGCCCGACACCCCCGTCTTCATCCTGCACCTGTACGACCGCGCCCTGCTGAACCGCGCCGCCCTGCGCGCCGTCGGCTACGACAAGAACACGCCGAACCCGCCCGGCGGCGAGATCGTGCGCGACGCGGCCGGCAACCCGACCGGTTTGCTGATCGCCCGGCCGAACGCCATGATCCTGTATGCCACGCTGGCGAAAGGCCCGAAGCTGCCGCTGGAACTGCAAGTGAACTCCACGCGCCAGTTCATGCGCGAACTGAACCGGCTCGGCGTCACCAGCGCCATCGACGCGGGCGGCGGCTTCCAGAATTATCCCGAGGATTACGCCGTCGTCGATGAGCTGGCGCAACAGGAGCAGTTGACGATACGCATCGCCTACAACCTGTTCACGCAAAACAAGGGCGCGGAACTGCAGGACTTCCAGAAGTGGACGGGCATGCTGCAACCGGGTGACGGCACCGATTTTTACCGCCACAACGGCGCCGGCGAAATGCTGGTGTTTTCCGCCGCCGACTTCGAGGATTTCCTCGAGCCGCGCCCGGAACTGGCGGCCGGCATGGAAGACGAGCTGGAAAAGGTCGTGCGCCACCTGGTCGAGCAGCGCTGGCCGTTCCGCCTGCACGCCACCTATGACGAATCGATCGGCCGCATGCTCGACGTGTTTGAAAAGGTCAACCGCGACACGCCGTTCGGCGGCCTGCACTGGCTGTTCGACCACGCGGAAACCATCAGCCCGAAAAATATCGACCGCGTGAAAGCGCTGGGCGGCGGCCTGGCCATCCAGCACCGCATGGCGTTCCAGGGCGAATACTTTGTCGAGCGCTACGGCGCGCAGGCGGCCAAGGCCACGCCGCCCGTGCAGCGCATGCTCGACGCGGGCGTGCCCGTGGGCGGCGGCACGGACGCCACCAGGGTCGCCAGCTACAACCCGTGGACGGCGCTGTACTGGCTCGTTTCCGGGCGCACCGTGGGCGGCCTGGCCCTGACGGATGCGGCAGGCAGATTGTCGCGCGACACGGCGCTGGAACTGTGGACGGCCGGCAGCGCCTGGTTCTCCAGCGAGCAGGGCAAGAAGGGGCGCATCCGCGAGGGCATGCTGGCCGATTTGAGCGTGCTGTCGGCCGATTACTTTACGGTGCCGGAAGAGGCCATCAAGTCCATCGAGTCCGTGCTGACCATGGTGGGCGGCAAGGTTGTCTACGGCCAGGGGGAATTCACGGCCCTGGCGCCGCCGGCGATCCCCGTGCTGCCCGAGTGGTCGCCCGTGCGCGCGGTGCCCGGCCATTACCGGCCGGCAGCCAGACCGGCGCAAGCCATGCTGCCGCACCAGTGCGCGGGCGCCTGCGGCGTGCATGCGCATGCGCACGACCGGGCGCGCAAGTCGGCCGTGCCGATCAGTGACTTTTCCGGTTTCTGGGGCACGCTCGGTTGCAGCTGTTTCGCTTTCTGACCGAGGACAGAGCCATGCGCTGCAAGAAAGTCATCCTCGGCCTGCTGCTGGCCTTTGTCGTGGGCTTCGTGTGCCAGCTGGCGCGCATTCCCGTGCCGGCGCCGCCCGTGCTCGGCGCCGCGCTGCTGGTATTTTTGACCAGTTGCGGCTACTGGCTCACGGGACTGTACCTTGAGCGCCGCGCGCGGCGGCACGGGGAGGCGCCATGAACGTCATGCTGGCCGGCGCCGTGCTGGGATTGCTGGTGGGGGCGGTGTGCCGCTGGTTCGACCTGCCGTCGCCCACGCCGCCCACGCCCACGGGCGCGGCGATGGTGGTGGCCATGACCCTGGGTTTCGTCGTGGCGGGGAAGCTGGGCTCCTGAATGCGAAAAAACCGGCCAGGGCCGGTTTTTCGTGGGTACTGCTTGCGCTACATCAAGCGAATGGCGTGAGCAGGGTAATCATCTGGCCAAAGATCTTCGGGCTGGCGGCGATGACGTCGCCCTTGTACAGATACTCCGATTCGCCGTTGAATTCACCGACGATGCCGCCCGATTCCGTGATCATCAGGGCGCCGGCGGCGATATCCCAGGGTTTCAGGCCTTTTTCGTAGAAGCCGTCCAGGCGGCCGCAAGCGACGTAGGCCAGGTCCAGCGCGGCCGAACCAGCGCGGCGCACGCCCTGGCTGCGTTCGCCCATGATCGCGTACATCTTCAGGTATTCGTCCAGCGCGCGGGCGCTGCCGGCCACGTAGCCCGTGCCCAGCAGGGCGTTCGCGATGCGATCGAGCTTGGTGACGCGGATGCGTTTTTCGTTCAGGTAGGCGCCGGCGCCCTTGGTGGCCGTGAACAGGTCGTTGCGGACCGGATCGTAGATGACGGCTTGCGTGACGACGCCGCGATGCGCGAGGGCGATCGAGATGCAGTATTGGGGGAAACCGTGGATAAAGTTGGTGGTGCCATCGATCGGGTCGATGATCCACTGATATTCATTCTCGTCGTGCGAGTTGGCGGAAGCTCCCGATTCCTCGGCCAGGAACGCATGGTCCGGGTAGGCTTTGGACAGCACCTCGATGATGGCTTGTTCGGCCGCCTGGTCGACGTCGGTGACGAAATCGTTGTGTTGTTTTTCCGTGACGACGACGCGGTCGAGGTCGAAAGAGGCGCGATTGATGACGGCGGCGCCGCGGCGGGCGGCTTTGATCGCCGTATTGAGCATTGGGTGCATGTGAGCTTCCGTTAAAAGCACGCGACCGCCCAGCGTCGCCTTTCGGCGCCGGTACGATGGAGTGCAAGAATGAATTAAAGAGCGGAGCGGTGCCGAAGTGGTTAAAATCCCGGCCTGGAGTCAGCGTTTTGTGGCTCCGTTTCCCGAAATTTCCTGTATCGATACCGCGCAATAGCGCTATTTTAAATGAATCTGCCCGAAATCAACACGTCTCTTTTCACACGCCTGCGATTTATTCTTGTCGAAACTAGTCGCTCTGGCAACATTGGCGCTGTCGCGCGCGCCATGAAAACGATGGGTTTTTCCGATCTGGTGCTGGTCAACCCCCGTTTTCCCGATGCCCTGACGGATGCGGAAGCGGTGGCCTTTGCCAGCGGCGCGCAGGATATTTTGTCCGGCGCGCGCATCGTCGGCTCCATTGCCGAGGCACTCGAAGGCTGCAACTACGCGGCGGCCGTGTCGGCCCGGCTGCGCGAATTCTCGCCGCCCGTCACCGCCCCGCGCGCCATCGCCGGCCAGCTGGCCGCCGGCACGGACCTGCACGCGGCCGTCATCTTCGGCAACGAGCGCTTCGGCTTGCCCAACGAGATCGTCGAGCAGTGCAATGTGCTGATCAATATCCCCGCCAATCCCGCGTATTCCTCGCTGAACCTGTCGCAGGCGGCGCAGGTGGTCGCCTATGAGTGCCGCGTGGCGGCCCTCGATGCGTCGGACGAGGCCCGGGCGGCCAGCCCCGTCGGTTTCCATGGCGACGCGGCCAGCCTGGCGCAGGTCGACGGCATGTATGCGCACCTGGAACAGGCGCTGGTGGCCATCGACTTCCTCGACGCCGACAATCCGAAAAAGCTGATGCCCCGTTTAAAGCGCCTGTTTTCGCGCACTGGGCTGGAAACGGAAGAAGTCAACATCCTGCGCGGCATCGCGCGGCATATCCTGGCGGTCGCCAAAAAAGGCCCATGATCGAGACGCGGCTGCTGCGCCAGTTCATCGCCGTCGCCGAGGAACTGAACTTCCGGCGCGCGGCCGAACGGCTGCACATGGCGCAGCCGCCGCTGTCGCAGGCGATCCTGCGGCTGGAAGAAGCGCTCGGCTATCCCGTATTCGAGCGCACGAACCGCAAGGTCAGCCTGACGCCTGCGGGCGATGCTTTCCTCGCCACGGCGCGCCAGGTGCTGGCCAGCCTGGAAGAGGGCGTGGCCGCCACGCGCCGCGTGGCGCAGGGCATCGAAGGCCATCTGCGTCTCAGTTTCATCCACGTCACGCCGTATGCCCACGTATTGAACGCCTTGCGCGCCTTCCGCGCCGCCTCGCCGGCCGTGCAATTTACCTTGCGCGAGGCGTCGACGCAGCAGCAGGTCGAGTGGCTGGAAGCGGGGCAGGTCGATATCGCCCTGCTGCGCGCGCCGGGGCGCAGCACGCCGGGCCTGCGCCTCGAGCGCCTGTCGGGCGAAGACATCGTGATTGCGCTGCCGTCGGACCACCGCTGCGCGGGGCTGGCGCGGGTGGACCTGCTTGAGCTGGCCGGTGACGATTTCGTCGCCTCGCCGCGCGAGCTGGGCCAGGGTTTCCACGACCAGCTGGCCAGCCTGTGCCTGCATGCGGGCTTCGTGCCGCACGTGGCGCAGCAGGCGCGCCGATTGCAAACGGTGCTGGGCCTGGTGGCGGCCGGCTTCGGCGTGGCCCTGCTGCCGGCCAGCCTGGCCGCGTGCCTGCCCCCCGGCGTCGTCATGCTGCCGCTGGCTAGCGGCGCACCCGAGGCGCTGCGCCAGCTCGACCTGTACATGGCATGGGACCCGCAGCGCGCGTCTCCCGTGCGCGAGCGGCTGCTGGCGCAGTTGCGCCTGTCCGTCGCCGAATGAGACTTTGAAAGTCTTGTTTCAATATAAATAAGATATTTTACAGATGGTGGCCCGGGGGGCAGCATGGCGTTTTTGATTGTCAGGAACTGCCATGTCCACCATGTCCTCGCGCACAGTGCTGCCGTCCGCCGCGCTGCCATCCTCCATTTACCTGCTCTCCCTGTGCAGCTTTGCCTTCGGCTTGTGCGAATTCATCGCCGCCGGCCTGCTGACTCCCATGGCGCGCGAGCTGCACGCCAGCGTGGCGGCGGCCGGCGGCGCCATCGCCGCGTATGCGCTGGGGGCGGCCATCGGCGCGC
>NZ_NEGZ01000104.1 GCF_002127585.1 Janthinobacterium sp. GW458P | reverse complement strand
CGCCGGCCCTGCTGCGGGCGCTGGCGCAGTTCCAGGGCCAGGTGCTGCTGATCCTCAGCGGCGGCGACCTGGGCGCGCGCGAGTGGCAAGCCCTGCTCGACGGCGATCCTGCCTGGCGCGCCGTGGCCGCGCGCGCGCAATGGACGCAGGCGCAGGTGGCCGGCGCCAACCACACCTTCGCCAGCGCCGCCTGGCGCGGCGAAGTCGAGCGGCTGTGCGCGCACTGGATCGCCGCATGGTGACCGGTCCGCGCCGCGTGCTGATGGTGGCCTACCATTTCCCGCCGCTGGCCGGCGGCAGCGGCATCCTGCGCACCCTGGCCTTTGCGCGCCACCTGCCCGAATGCGGCTGGCAGCCGCTCGTGCTCAGCCCCCGTCCGTTCGCGTATGCGCAGCAGGACGACGCGCAGCTGGCGCAGCTCGGCGCGCAGGCCACCGTGCGGCGCACCCTGGCGCTCGACGCGGGGCGCCACCTGGCCATCGCCGGGCGCTATCCGCGCTGCCTGGCCCTGCCCGACCGCTGGAGTTCCTGGTGGCTGAGCGCCGTGCCGGCCGGCCTGCGGATGATACGCGCCTACCGGCCCGACGCCATCTGGTCGACGTATCCGATCGCCACGGCGCACCTGATCGCGCTGACCCTGCAAAAACTCAGCGGCCTGCCGTGGATCGCCGACCAGCGCGACCCGATGCTGGACGACAGCGATCCGCTGGCGCCGTATCCGCCCGAAGCGCGCCTGCACCGCATGCACGCATGGATCGAGCAGCGCATCGCGGCGCGCAGCGCGGCCATCGTCTGCACCACGCCGGGCGCCATCGAAGCGCACCGGCGCCGCCTGGCCCACCTGGCCGGCGAGCGCCTTGCGCTGATCGAAAACGGCTACGACGAAGACGGTTTCGGCGCGGCGGGCCTGGACGGGCCAAGCGGCCGCCGCCGGCGCTTCCTGCTGCTGCACAGCGGCGTGGTCTATCCGTCCGAGCGCGATCCGCAGCCGCTGTTCGAGGCGCTGGCCCGCCTGCGCCGCGACGGCGAGCTGTCCGCCGCCACGTTCCAGCTGGTGCTGCGCGCCACCGGCCACGATGCATGGCTGGCCGGCCTGCTGGCCAAATACGGCGTCGCCGACCTGGTCACCCTGGCGCCCCTGCAGCCGCACCACGCGGCGCTGCAGGAAATGCTGGCGGCCGACGGCCTGCTGCTGCTGCAGGCGGCCAACTGCAACGCGCAGATTCCCGCCAAGCTGTATGAATACCTGCGCTGCCGCCGCCCCGTGCTGGCCCTGACCGACCTGGCGGGCGACAGCGCGGCCAAGCTGCGCCACTGCGGCATCGACACCATCGGCCAGCTGGCGTCCAGCAGCGACTGCGCGCGCGCGCTGCTGCGCTTTCTGGAGCTGGCGCGCCAGGGCCGCGCGCCGCTGGCCAGCCAGGCTGCCATCGCCCTGCAATCGCGGCAAGCCCGCAGCAACGCCCTGGCCGACCTGCTGGACCAGGTCAGCCACAGGAGAACAGCATGAAACGCCTGATACTTGCCTGCACCCTTGCCGCCGGCTGCGGCAGCGCCGTGGCGGCGGCCGGCTGCCCGCCCTACGTCAAGCGCACGCCGGGCGGCGACTATACGAGCGCGGAAGACCGCGAGGGCCTGTCCGTGGTCGAGCAATTCCACTTTTCGCGGGCCGTGGAAACGCTCACGCAAGGCATGACGGGCAGCCTGGGCGCGGACATCAGCTACACGCTGGAACACTTCCCGAACCACCACCGGGCCCTGGCGTCGATGGCGAAACTGGGCTTGCGCCTGAAAAGCGCGCAGCCGCCCGGCGCCCGCTACACGGTCAGCTGCTTTTTCGAGCGCGCCATCGCCTTCGCGCCGCAGGACGTGACGGCGCGCATGGTGTTTGGCAACTACCTGCTGGCCACGGGCCAGGACGCGCCGGCGCTGGAACAGCTGGACGCGGCCAGCCGCATGGCGCCGGACCAGGCCACCATCCAGTACAACCTGGGCCTGATGTACGTGAAAAAGAAGGAATACGAGAAGGCCAGCGCGCACGCGCAAAAAGCCTATGCGCTGGGCTTTCCCCTGCCGGGGCTGAAGAACAAGCTGAAGGCGGCGGGCAAGTGGCGCGAACCGCCGCCTTCGCCCGCGCCCGCTGCCGTTGACGCGGCGGCCGCCGAACCGGCAGCACCGGCCGTGCCGCCGGCCGAAAAACCTAGCGGGGAATGACGGCCGGCCGCCTGGCCACGCTCCAGTGCCCCGTCGGCGAGGCGGCCAGCGCGGCGGCCAGGTCGCGCCGCGACTGCGCCTTGTCGGCGGCCGCGCTGATGAACGCCAGTTCGGCCGGCTGCAGCACCGTCACCGTCAGCAGCATCACTGCGCCATATGGCGTATCGAACGATGGCGCAATGGTGCTTGCGCCCTGGGCCAGCAGCACGCCCACCTGTTCCTCCCCGTCTTCGAGGCCTGCCGGCGCATCGCGCACGTCCAGCACCATCGACACGCTGCCGTGGCGCTGCAGCAGCAAATCGATGGAGCCGTGGTCGGCCACGTTCTGGCTGACCTGGTAGATCACGTCGAACAGCCACGATGCCTGCACTGGCTGGCCGTCGAAGGCGGCCAGCGGCGCCTCGATGCACACTTCCAGCAGGTGGCCGCGGGGCACGAACACGTCGTCGTCATCCTCGAACGGATCGCTCAGGCCGTCGCTGGCGATGATGATGGTATCGGCGCGGCGGATCACGCGCCAGGCCTGGCGCAGCGATGGCCAGCGGGGGCCGCCCATGAAGGCCGGGTTGACCAGCGGCGCCAGCACGTCGGTGTCTACCGCGCCCAGGGTGGCATAAAAGGCGTCGCGCGCGGCGCAGGCCGCGGCCAGCATCTGCGCGCCCGCTTCCTTGCCGACGACGGCGTCGTCCGGCTGCGGTACTTGGGGAATGTCGTTATCAGGCATGAGATTGGTCGTTGAATTAGTCGGCGGGAGGAAAATCGTGATAATTGCGGGGCAGATAGCCCCAGAGGCGCGCCACCCGGTCCCGCACCTCGAAATCGAAGCCGATGCGTTCGAGTTCCGGCACGATCCACACGCCATGGTCGATGATTTTTTTGGGCAGCAGCATGGCCACGTGTTCTTCCGAATACAGGCTGATGTCGAACCATTCCACGCCCATGAACGGGAACGGCGGGTGGTAGTCCCATTCCGTGTCCCAGCGCGACACGTAGCCGGACACGGAGCCGTAGCGGTACGACGGCACCCAGTCGGTCCGCCCGCGCATGAAGGCAAGCAGCTCGTTCCACTTGCAGTCGTTGGCGGCGCCGGCCAGGTTGCGCCGCGCGATATGGCCGCGCAGCTTGCGCTTGATCTCGTCGCCGCCCGCATCGGCAAGCGGCAGGCTGTGCTGCGTCGCTGCGGCAGTCATGCGGGGTCCGTTTCGGCCACGCGTATGTTGGCCCGCAAGTCATCGACCAGGCGCTTGCGGCTGCTCAAGGCATATTCGACGGGCGAAAAAGGCATGGCCGCCGCGGCATAGGCATCGATCAGGGCAAGCATTTCCTGCGCCTGCCGCTGCGGCAGCAGCGTCTTGCTGCCGTTGCCGCTTTGCTGCGCGAGCTTTTCCTGCAGCACTTCTTTCCAGGCGATGTGGGCTTCCGACATGGGGTAGGCCACGCACAGGGAAAACGTGCCGTTCAAAAAATATGTCCAGGCGCTGTCGGTACGGACCAGTAAACCGTCGGCGACCGGCGCACCGCTGTCGTCGAAACTGTCGCGCAGGCGCCAGGTCGTCAGGTTCAGGGTCGCCAGCGCGGCCGCATAGCGCGACGTAAATTGCGCCTTCAGGCGCGCTTGCGCCGTTTCCGCCCCTTCGGTGAGGGCGTGGCGCGCAATGGCGATCCACCCCAGCTGGGACGGCGGAAAATAGCGGCCGGCCCTGGACCCGGGCGCCGCCATGGCGCCAAAGACGAAGGAACACAGATTACCGCCGCCATCGACCACGTATGCAGGCGCGGGTACCAGGCCAGCCCGGATCAGGGCATCGATTTCGTCCATGTCCAGGGCGGCGGCTGCCGCCAGTTGCGTCTCGTCCAGATAGTACTGCGCGAGATAAGTATCGAGTTCCGTCATGCGCCGGCTTCCATGTCGATGATGCTGTATCGGCAAACAGGCTTACTGCGCCACGGGTTTCACTTTGGAGGCGGCCAGCACGGCGCGCGCGCGGGCCGTGTCGATATCGTCGGCCGTGGCCAGCGCCACGCCCATGCGGCGGCGGGCGAACGATTCGGGCTTGCCGAACAGGCGCAAGTCGGCGCCCGGCACGCTCAGGGCGTTGGCCACGCCTTCGAAGGCGATGCCTGGCGCCTCCAGCTGGCCGTAGATGACGGCCGAGGCGCCGGGCGAGCGCAGCGCCACATTGACGGGCAAGCCCAGGATGGCTTTCGCGTGCAGCTCGAATTCGCTCTGCACCTGGCTGGCCATGGTGACCATGCCCGTGTCGTGCGGACGGGGGCTCACTTCCGAGAACCACACCATGTCGCCCTTGACGAACAGCTCCACGCCGAACAGGCCCAGGCCGCCCAGGTTGTCCGTCACCTTGCGCGCGATGTCGCGCGCGCGCTCAAGGGCCAGCGGCGCCATGCGCGCCGGCTGCCACGATTCGACGTAGTCGCCGTGCACCTGCAAGTGGCCGATCGGCTCGCAGAACTGCGTTTCGATCTGCCCCGAGGCGCCCACGGCACGCACCGTCAGCAAGGTGATTTCGTAATCGAAGTCGATGAAACCTTCGACGATGACCCTCCCCGTATCGACCCGGCCGCCGCTGGCCGCATACGCCCACGCCGTTTCCACGTCTGCGGCGCCATCCAGTTTGGACTGGCCCTTGCCCGACGACGACATCACGGGTTTCACGACGCAGGGAAAGCCGATTTCCTGGCAAGCAACTTGCAGCTCCTGCAGGCTGCTGGCGAAGCGGTACGGCGACGTGGCCACGCCCAGGGTCTCGGCCGCCAGGGTGCGGATGCCTTCGCGGTTCATCGTCAGCACGGCCGCGCGCGCGTTCGGGATGCAGGTAATCTGCCCCGCAGCCTCCAGCGCGGCCAGGGTGTCGGTGGCGATGGCCTCGATTTCCGGCACGATCAGGTCCGGCTTTTCCAGCGCGATCAGGGCGGCCAGGGCCACGCCGTCGCTCATGTCGATCACGTGCGAGCGGTGCGCCACCGGGTGGCCAGGCGCGTTCGGGTAGCGGTCGACGGCGATCACTTCCACGCCCAGGCGCTGCAGCGCGATGATGACTTCCTTGCCCAGCTCGCCCGAGCCGAGCAGCATGACCTTGATGGCGGTGGAAGACAGGGGCGTGCCGAAGGTGCGGGGCGCGATGGTGCCGGTAGTGCTGGTGCGGATAGTCATGGGCAGGGTCAGTCTGGCAATGGAAAGATGGCCGGAACTATAGCAAATGCCGGCCATCTTGGACAGGGCGCGCCGCTGCCGTGCGCCCCGCTCTCCCGCCCCGCGGCCCGGCCTAGCCCGCGTACGCCCGCTTGATCTCGGCGATGTCGATCTTCTTCATGCCCATCATGGCTTTCATCACGCGCTGCGCCTTGACGGGGTCGGGGTCGCCCAGCAGCTTGACCATGATGGTGGGCACGATTTGCCAGGACACGCCGAACTGGTCCTTGAGCCAGCTGCACTGCTGGGCTTCCGGCGGCCCGCCCCGGGACAGCAGGTTCCAGTAATGGTCCACCTCATCCTGGGTTTCGCAATTGACCTGGAACGAGATGGCTTCGGAAAAGCGGAATTGCGGCCCGCCGTTCAGGCCCGTGAACGTCTGGCCGTCCAGCTCGAACGCCACCGTCAGCACGCTGCCCGGCTCCTGGCCGTGGATTTCCTTGCCCTCTTCGCCGTAGCGCAGGATTTGTCCCACCCTGGAATTGGGGAAAACTTCCGTATAAAACCGGGCCGCCGCCTCGGCGTTGCCGTTGAACCATAAACATGGGGTAATCTTTTGGATGCTGTGCATGATGTCTCCCTTGGTCGACGTAGAAACACCTTCCCTGTGCGGGAAGGCCAGTGCTCCATCATAGTCACTATCGCATCGGCGGGGCGCCCGATTTGCCGCCGCTTGCGCCACCCTCTTGCGCCAAATCCCCGCGTCCCAGGATGCCGGCGCTGGCCAGCAGCCGCAGCCGGGCCGAACGCCATTCCGCCAGGCAACGGATGCGCTCCTGCCGCGCCTCGAGCAGCGCCGACTGCGTGTTCAGCATTTCCAGGATGTCGGCCGCGCCCAGGCCGAACTTGCGCTGCACGCTGGCTTGCGCCTCCTGCGCGGCGGCCAGCCAGTCCTGCGACGCGGCCAGGTTGCCCAGCGCCATCGACGCTTCCGCGTGCGTCCTGACGAGGTCGAGCAAGGTTTGCTGTTGCGTTTCCTGCGCCTCGGCTTCCTTCTGCCCGGCCTGCGCCAGCGCGCCGCGCACCTTGTAGCCGCGGGCAAAACCGTCGAACAGGGGGATGTTCAGCGAGATGCCGACCAGGGTTTCACGCGTGGACGCGGGCGACAAGCCCTGGTTCGGGCGGCCATTCTGGTAGATGTTCGCCGTCAGGTCGACGCTGGGGCGGCCCTCCGAGCGGGCCACGGCCACCCGCTCGCGCGCGGCGGCCAGCTGCGCCCGCGCCGCCAGGATGGCCGGATGCCGTTCCTGCGCCATGGCCAGCCAGGACCGCAAGTCCTCGCGCAGGCCGCCGTCCGCCTCGCCCGCGTCCTCTTCCAGGGTCACGTCCGTGCCGGCTGGCAAGCCCAAGGTGTAAATGAGCACCGCGCGCGCCTTGCGGTAGTCGCCGGCGGCGCGGCTGGCGCCCAGCGCCGCCTTGGCCAGGGCGCTTTGCGCCTGCAGGGTGTCGCTGTGCGCGCCGAGTCCGCGCCCGGCGCGGCGCTGCGTGGCCGCCACCGTTTCCTGCGC
>NZ_NEGZ01000103.1 GCF_002127585.1 Janthinobacterium sp. GW458P | reverse complement strand
CACGCGGCGATGGCCAGCGCGGCGGCGACGCCGGCCGGCGCCAGGAAGCCGCCATCGCGGATATTCAGGATGGACCAGGGTGCAGTCCAATACTGTTCATGCCAGCGCAGCACGAACGCCAGCCGCGCCATCAGCAGCCCGGCGATCAGCATGTCGGAAACGAGGGGGCCGGCGTCCGGCAACTGGCGGTAGCGCTGCAGCCACCACGCCACGCCGTAGGCGGCGCACAGGGCAAGGAACAGCAGGACGAGGCCAGTGGGCAAAGCCAGGGGGCCGATTTGCAAGGACAGCATGGGCGCTTTCTATGACGTCGAATGGACGGCCATTGTGCCCCAGGCGGATTAAACCGGCGTTAAGAAGCGGCCAGCGCTTCCTTGCGCACGAAATGCATGGCTTGCGGCTGATCCACCAGCACGCACTGCTTGCCCGTGCGCTTGCAGTGGTCATGCACGCGCCAATAGGCATCGTGGCTGACGCAGCCCGTCTGGCAAATCACCAGGTCGGCCGCCACCAGGCCCGCTTCCAGCGCCGCCACATCGTCGGCCCCGTCGCCGCCGCCCGCATGGTGGAGGAAGCGTCCGCCGGCCTGCTCGATGGCCAACTGCGCCACGTTGGCGCCGCCGGCATGGCGGCCCGTACCTGGTCCCGCCGCCTGCTCCAGATAGTTGCCCACATACAGCACCAATTTTTCACGCACGCCGGCCAGCAACCCGCCCTGCGGGGCGGGCGCGGGCACGACGGAAGGCGCCGGCAGCCACTGCAGGCGCAGCAATTCGCGCATCAAGTCCTGCACGCGCTCGCTGAGCCACTCGACCCGGCGCGCCAGCCGGGCACGCGTCGGCAAGCCCGGCACGCTGGCTGCCAGTTCGGCCAGCTCGTCGCGCGCCAGCGCCAGCCGCGTATCGCGGATCACGACCTGCGCCCGCGCGCGCATCAGTTCCGATTCCAGCTGCGCGATGCGGGCCGCCTGCGCGGCCAGCTGCGCACTGCAACGCGCCTGCGCGCGGCCATATTCGCCCATCAGCACGCGATGCTCACGCGCGATCATGTCCTCGTTGCCATACACACTGCCCATCATGCCCTCCTTTACCACCCGTGGCGCCACCGCGCCAGCCCATCGCAACCCCATAGCCATGAATTATAAATGAGAATCATTACTATTTGTGTATGCACATGCATGCAGCAGGGGTATGCGCGCTGGCCGCCGGCATCACGCGGCGGGCGGGCAGGACAGCATGCGTTGCCAGACGTCGTCCTGCACCTGCCGCACCTGCCGCACGCCATCGGCACCGCGATAGATGTCCAGCGTGTTCGGCCATGCCATGTCGATGAACAACTGCCGTGCCGGATCGACCAGCAGGGACTGCCCCACATAGTTCCCCTTGATCTCGCCCTTGTTGACGGCCAGCAGGCGCGCGCCGCCCGCAAGCGCACGCTCGTCCAGCGCCACGCCGCTGCGCTCGGCCACGTCGCGCAGCCAGCGCTCGCGCCAGCGCGCCTGCTCCTCGAACTGTCCCTTGGGTGGCCGGTCGAGCTTGACGACGGCCGCCACGGGACCGCCTATGCCCGCCTGCAGCGAAAAGCCCATGCGTTCCTGCAGTTCGACCGTGTAGGCCTCGCCCTTGACGTCGATCTGGTAGCGCCCCGTCCCGTCCTGTACCAGCAGGTCGGCCTGATGGTAGGCAGGTTTGACGCAATTGGCGTACTGATAGACGAGCACATCGAGGAACGGCGGCGCAGCCGGGGCGGACGCCGCCATGACGGGCGACAGGCTGGCACATAAGGCCGCAGCGGCTGCGTATTTGATCTTGCTCATGCTTGCTCCTGTTCACGTAAAAAGTCGGTGACGGCCAAAAACACCTGCGGCACGCCATCGCGTCGCTCATGGTAGCTATTTTGTATATTTCTTTCTGGCACACGATTCAATTGAATCGCGCTTGTTCGATCACTATTTCTAGTGTGTAATCTTGCAAACAAGTTATGACATCAACGACCGATACGTTTACCTCAGCACACGGAGTTCCAAACAATGTCCGCATTTTTCCATGCAAGCGCATCTTCCTTACGCGTCGATCACGACGGCAGCCAGACAAGATGAACAATCGCCCCTTCACCGAGCGGCGCCGCCAGCAATTTCTGGATGAAGAACTGTATGTCAAAACGCGCAGCAATCAATTTGCGCTGATTGCAGGAGGACTGGAAAACAAAAAGGTCGCCGACTCAGCGCAGGAAAATGCTTCCGTCCATCATTTTTTGTATTTAGAAGAACTCTGGATCTGGATGCTCGACTATACGGCGGGCGAGTCCATCGAGGCCTTGGCGCCGCGCATCGCGGGCATCGTGGATAAGTTTGAAGAATGGAATGCGGTCGATCAACTCTATCAGCAGGATGCGGCGCTTGAGTTTCCAGAGTTTGGGCCCTACGAATATCAGGGAGCACCAGAGTTTTACGTCCTGTCCGACTATCAGGACACCTTGCAACTGCTGAGCATTGCCATCCTGCTGCGCGATCAGCGCTCGGTGCTGCGCATCATCCACGTGCTGCGCAGCCATCGTGGCCGCGATGGCCTGTTCGAGCAATTGATCGACGGATATGTGGAGGATGGACAAGCACTCGACGCCTGCATCATCGCCAGGCCCTATGACACCCTGCTGCAAGTGTTCTATGAGGAGGATGAGGAAGCTACCTTGGCCCTGCTCCAGAAATACCTGAAACAATGGTATCCGGCCATGAAACATCATCCGCGCTGGTACAACGAGCATCTCAATATCAGCGAGGAAGGCTATGCCGGCTACTACGGCTACTGGGCATTCGAAGCGGGGGCGACGGTTTTCCTGCTCGACCTGGACGATAGCCAGAGCAGATCCCTGGTGTACCCCGGGGATCTGGTCGACCATGCGCGACGGCTACGGAAAGAAGCGCGCTACACCAGCGAAGTTGCATGGCCGCAACCATAATCAGCAAGGGACAAGGATGCAGACGCTGATCGAACAGGATTTTTTGGCCCGGCGCAGGGAAGCGCGGCTGTCCTACGCCATCTACCTTGAAAGCAAGGAAAGCCAGGACGAGTGCTACGACATGGTGGCAGCCGGCTTGCAACAGCCGGCGCACGTGCTGCAACACATTCCACCAGAAAATTTCATGACGGCCACGCGCCAGCGGGCCTGGGATGGCATCGACCAGCTCGCCCTCGCCTACAGCGCCGGCCACCCGCTCGACGAGTTGCGCGCCGCGTATCCCACGATACTCGCTTACTGGCTGGCGTTTGCCCGCTATGACATGGCATTTGACGCTCAGGCCGGCGAGGCCGAACAGGGATTTCCCCACTTCGCCCTGCCCGGCGACGGCTACGAGCAGGTCAACCGCATGGTCTGCCTCGGCATTTTGCTGGACCGGGGCAGCCTGCTGCCCCGGCTGGCGCCCGTCATCGATTTCAATAACCATGAAAAGGATGGCTTGCTGGAGCGGCTGCTGGCATGCTTTGCCGCCGGCAGGGATGCCGCCTGGCCAAAGTGCACGCGCCATCTGCCCTACGTCAATACACTCAAGATATTCGCGGCAGAAAAGGATGCCCGTCCTGCGCTGATGCACGCTTATCTGCAGCAATGGTATGAGGCCAGCCGCCGCGAGTCCTATTACGACAGCCACCGGCGCGACACCTCGTTCTGGGGCTACTGGTCCTGGGAAGCAGCCGCCATCACCTGCGTGCTCGATATCGACGACAGCAGCTACGCGGCGCGCCCTTCTATCCGGCCGACCTGGTGGCGTTCTGCCGGATGAACGGGGTCGCCCCCGGCGCCACTGTGGCAACGCAGAACACGCATCAACAACGACTGGACGAAGCATGAAAACCAGCACCGTCATCGCCACCGGCATCGCCGTGGTTGCCGGACTCTGCTTTGCCCTGCTCAGGCAGTCGCCTGTCGCCACCAATCCCTTTCCGGGCATTTATTCCATCATCGACCCCGTCACTGGCGAGACCAAGGATGTCCTGAAAGTAAAATCGCTGCTGGGCGAGTACGTGGTACTCGCGCGCTTTGGCGGCCATGGCCCATGGACGGGGCCCATCTACGCCAAAGTCATGGGCGACGGCGACAGCTACGCGTCACCGCCACTGTTTCAGCAAGACCACATGGTCAGCGCGCTATCGCTGGACGAGATCGGCTACCTCTACCACACGCCGGGCAACAGCGACTCGCGCGCCGGCCCGTCCGATACCGGCTATATCAGCAGTATCGCGACCTTCGGCATTACCCCCCTGTTCCACCGCCCCCTGCTTACGGACGGCAGCGAGCGCGGAGAGCGGAACCTGCACGCGTACACGCCCGGCGCCGGCGAGCGCAAGGTATCGGTCAGTACCTTGAACTACAGCCCGCGCATGATACAGGTGGGCATCAGTTCCGCCAGCAATCCCGACAACGCTGTCGATACCGATCCCCTGAATCCCTACATGAGCAGCGCCTCCAGCTGCTGCTTCTACCTGCCGGTACAGGCCGCGGCGCCGTTGCCGGTCAAGCTCGAGTATCGCTGGCTGCCCAAGGGCAAGCCTGAAGTGCTGGCCCTGACCTTGCCAGCCAACAGCAAGGCCGACGAACTGTTGATACTGGTGCAGCCGGATGGCAGCATGAGCGTGGAATTTCGCGCTCCCGGCAAGGACCTGGATCTGACGCCCGAGGGTGTCCTGTCCATCAATGGCAAGCCGTATCCCCTGCCACCGGCCGCCGAGCGCAAGGCGCGCCTGGCTGCGGAACTGGCGCGAAGAAAACGCTTCTTGAAAGATATGTACAGGCTGCGGGACAAAGGCACGGGCGAATCTGTCGAGGTGGCATATCAACTGCGCTACCTGATCGACGAATACGAGAAAACCATCACCTATCTGGAAGCGTTTTCCGCATGCACAGGCAGCCTGGCAACGTGCAATAAGCAAGCCACGGCAGCGGCCCGCGCGCCATAGCGCAGCAACGTCCAGGAACCGCCATGCCGAACAGTGCCCTGGCCGCCAGCCAGCCTGTCAGCGGCCCGCATCGAGCTTGAACACCCCCACCTCCCGCACCAGGCTGGCCGCCTGCTCTTCCAGGCTGCCGGCAGCAGCGGCCGCCTCCTCGACCAGGGCGGCATTCTGCTGCGTGACCTCGTCCATTTGCGTGATGGCCTGGTTGACCTGTTCGATGCCCAGGCTCTGCTCCTGGCTGGCGGCGGCGATCTCGCTCATCAGGTCGACCACCTGCTTGACGGATGTCACGATCTTGTCCATCGTCGCGCCCGCCTCGTCCACCAGCTTGCTGCCCGCATCGACGCGGTCGACCGAGTCGCCTATCATGGCCTTGATTTCGCGGGCGGCGCTGGCCGAGCGCTGCGCCAGGCTGCGCACTTCACTGGCGACGACGGCGAAACCGCGTCCCTGCTCGCCCGCCCTGGCCGCCTCCACGGCCGCATTCAGGGCCAGGATATTCGTCTGGAAAGCGATGCTGTCGATCACATCGACGATATCGACGATCTTGCGCGAGCTGGCGTTGATGGCGCCCATCGTATCGACCACGCGTTCGACCACCTGTCCGCCCTGGACGGCAAATTCCGACGCCGATACCACGAGCTGATTGGCCTGCCTGGCATTGTCGGCATTCTGCTTTACCGTGCTGGTCAGCTCCTTCATCGCGGAAGCCGTTTCTTCCAGCGAACTGGCTTGCGCCTCCGTGCGCGACGACAGGTCGAAATTGCCGGCCGCGATTTCACGCGAAGCCACGGTGATGCTCTCCGTGCTGCTGCGCACCTGGCCCACGGTGCGCGACAGGCTGCCATTCATCGCTTCGAGCGCCTGCAGCAATTGACCGGGCTCATCGGAAAAGCGGTTGTCGACGCGGTTGCTCAAGTCGCCGGCCGCCACCATTTGCGCGGCCCGCAGCGCCTCCTGCAAGGGGCCGGTAATGCTGCGGCTGATCAACACGGCGCCGGCGATGCTCACGCCCAGCGACGCCAGCAGCAAGCCTGCCAGCAGTATGGTCGCCGAACGGGCGCTGTCGGCCGACTGGCTCTCGAATGCGCCGGAACGCTTGCTGGTCATGTCGACGACGCGGTTGATGGCCGCCAGATGGCTGTCGTAGCTGGCTGCCATGGCGGCCATGGCCGTGGCCACGGCCGCCTTGTCCTGCCCTTGTAGCGCGGGAATGAAGCGCGCGAATGCCGTCTCATAGAATGCCACGGCAGGCGCATGCGCCTGCGTCAGCAAGGCTTCGGCGATATCGGGATCGAGACCCTGGGTACGCCAGAACTGATGGCGCGTGTCGTACTCGGCCTTCAAGGCCTTCAGGCGTTCGACCAATCTGTCCTGCGCGCCCCTGTCTTCGGACGCCATCAACTGGAAGGCAACCAGATAGGATTCGAGGATGTATTCCGGCGGCGGCAGCACGTCGGCCACCAGGTCCTTGCCCTGCACGATGCGCTGGTACACGGGCCCGTTGACCTTCAGTTCGTGCAGCACGCGCAGCGACCAGCCGCCATACACGATCAGACCCAGCGAAAAGATGGCGACCAACAAGGCCAGCCGGCGCGACAGTTTTACTTGGCGAAGTAACTGCATTTGCGTATCCCCTCGGTAATCCGGACCATGCCGTCCATGCCGCTGGCATAGGCTGCACTGGCCAGGATGAAGGTTCTGCGCAGCATTTGCAGATTATGCAACTTTTTAAGGGAGTTGGGAGGAATGAGCGTAAAAAAGAATTTCTTGCTGAGCGGCGGCCGATGCATGGGCTCGCATAAGCCGGCGCATGCTCTGGCCGCTACTGCCTGAGATGAGGGGACGGCGTTGGCCGCTGCGCGGCCAACGGGGCCGCGCGCAGCGCGGCAGAATGGCGATTCGGAGAGCCTGCGCGCCCTTCAGGGCGCTCCGTCTTCGAATCCCGCCGTTCGGTCCAGTGTCCAGTCCTAAAATAGGTTGACAGTATTTATTGCTGCACAAACGCCCGATGCACCGCATCGGGCGTTTTGTACTTCAAGGCCGTATGTGGTCGTTCCTGGTTGTATATCCGCACCGATTGCGCCACCATTTTGCTCGCCTGTTTC